>NZ_LUHG01000099.1 GCF_001623405.1 Hydrotalea flava | reverse complement strand
TGGGCCTTGTCCCTGGGAGAGTAGGTAGCTGCCGTATTTATCCAAAAGCCGTCTTAGTAGCTACTAAGGCGGCTTTTTTATGCCCATCACATAAACATTAAAAAATAATTTTATTTTTATTATCATTACTGTCCGAGATAAACTGGTAACAGCTATTTTTTAAAAGATTGACAATACAAGTTCGCCAAAAATATTGGTTTTCTGCAAAGCGGGTGTCATCCGGTAAACAAACTCAATTCTACGGCTATTATTTGTTGATACGGCTTCTGTGGATTCTTTAAAAAGGAGTTCAGATGGATATAGTTAAAAAGATGCAATCTTATTACGCTGGCAAGATTGGAAAATGCCCAGGCTTTCGCTTTAATTTGCCTTTGTAACACGGTTAAAAGCAGATTCCAAATGAGTGCACACCATATTTGAGGATGATAGCATTCACATTGTCTCCTAAAAAATAGTTTAATGACTGGTTTTGTTTCAACTGCTTGTGCAATGTTTCAATCTGCCATCTGGATTTATAGGTCAATGCAATTTGATCAGCTGTCAGATCATAAATATTGCTGGTACACTCATAGCAGAGTTTATGTTTCTCATCCCAATAAACTACTCTGCGAAGCGGTAGCCCTCGATTGATTTTTCCATTTTCACGGATGGGCAATACAATTTGTTCATCGAGTAAAATGGCTTGATTGCTATCGGCGGCCAGTTCAAATTCTTTCTTTCGCCTGAAGGATGCATTGTGTTTTAATCTTGTTACGAAGGGAATTTGATGGGTATTCAAGAAATCAGCTGTCCGAAAACAGAATTACCAATTAAATTTGTACGATTGTTCATATGATTATGTTGTGGTAAACTAAACCTATATGTTTTGGGCTATATCCTAAAATTTGGCTCATTTTTTATTGCTTGAGATTATCTCGGACAGTAATGAAAATTAATACATTTAAAAGATGAACGAATCAATAGCGCATATAAAAAAGGCAATAGAGCCTTACCGCCAACAAATCATGCAGCATAAAGTATATGCAGCCATTAGGAATACGGATGACCTGAAGGTTTTTATGCAGTATCATGTTTTTGCTGTTTGGGACTTCATGTCATTATTAAAGGCATTACAAAATAATTTAACCTGTACTGCCATCCCCTGGTTTCCCAAAGGTGCTGCTGATACAAGATACCTTATCAATGAAATAGTAGTGGGGGAAGAGTCTGATATGGATAGTTTTGGTCATAGAAAAAGTCATTTTGAACTTTATTTGGATGCCATGCAGCAATGTGGCGCCGATACTAAGCCAATGGAAACATTTATCCGCGTGTTAAAAAATACCGGTAATATGGTTACTGCATTTGCAGCAGCTGAGGTGCCGTCAGCAGCACGTGAATTTGTTGACTTTACATTTGAAATCATTAACACCCAAAAAGATTATTTGCAATCAGCCATCTTTACATTTGGGCGCGAAGATTTAATTCCGGGGATGTTTGTTTCAATGGTTAATGATATACATAAAAACTTTCCCCACAGTATCTCAATTTTCAAATATTATCTGGAAAGGCACATTGAAGTTGACGGCGACCACCATAGCCAGCTTGCCCTGCAAATGACAACAAACTTATGTGGTACTGATGAACAACGTTGGAAAGAAGCAGAACAGGCAATTATTACCTCTTTACAAAAGCGTATCAGCCTGTGGGATGGCGTTTATAAACAAATAATGGCACCACCAACAACTGCCAACTTAAACGTTATAAAAGCAGAATAATGATGCAGGTAAGCTGAAATGCTTCAGACATAAATAATGGTTTGCTATCGTGATAACCGTTAATATTACCAACCGTTCATTTTTAAAGGTATTGATTTTGGAATGAATGTTATATTCAATTGCTGTCAAAAGGATAAAACCCTAAATAAAAGTTTTGTGTTATATAGTCACAACAGCAGAAACAATACTAAAGTTGACAAAAAAAACAAAAGAAAGGCTAATCGATAACACATGTATGGCTTGATTTGATTTAGGGTAAAATTGCAGAGATGAAATTTTAATAGAAAGTTATAATATATTTGTATTCAAATAGTTCTTTACTACATTTCTTCATCAAACGGAAAAGGTTTTACTTAACGTAAATTAATAGGGAATTGTGTGCAAATCACAAACTGTCCCGCAACTGTAAGTAACGTTAAATTTTTACCCTTGTGTATCCACTGTTTTGCCTTGAGCGAGATGGGAAGGACGGTAAAAATGTTACAAGTCAGGAGACCTGCCTTTACCGTGTTGACAATGCTTTCGTGGAATGAAGCAGACAGTCAGAATTGATGTGCCCATTATTTTGCAGGATTATTGACTCTTGCAGGATTCGTTGTGTGCATACCATTTCTTTCACTTCTTCTACAAAACATTATGAGGTTTAGCAAAAGAGCTTTAAACTGATTTCATCATTTTAAAAGCATCAAAAAATGCAAACACACAACTTAGGCTACCCGAGGATAGGCAGCCAACGTGAACTCAAAAAAGCTTCCGAGCAATATTGGTCGGGCAAAATTCCTGTACAGCAATTACTGCAAACAGGTAAAACCATTCGCCAGCAAAACTGGCAATTACAAAAAGAATTAGGTATTGACCTGATACCTTGCAATGACTTTTCTTTTTACGACCATGTATTGGATATCAGCTTAATGGTTGGAGCAATTCCGGAAAGGTATCATTCATTGATGGAAACAAAACAATTGCCAGACATTGATTTGCTTTTTGCAATGGCAAGAGGTTACCAAAAAGATGGCTATGATGTTACTGCCATGGAAATGACTAAGTGGTTCGACACCAATTACCATTACATTGTTCCTGAATTTACTGCTACTCAAAAATTTACTTTATATTCAACTAAAGTGTTAAATGAATTTTTAGAAGCAAAAGCAAATGGTATTCAGGCAAAGCCTGTACTACTGGGGCCAGTATCTTACTTACTTTTGGGTAAGGAAAAAGAAGAAGGCTTTCACAGGCTTGAACTCATCGAAAGACTGTTGCCTGTTTATTTGGAAATATTGAAAAAATTAGATGATGCTAATGCCCACTATATCCAATTTGATGAACCTTGTTTAGCACTTGACTTGAGCCAATCAGAACAACAGATTATTGTAAAAACATATCAGAAAATAAAGAATAAATTACCCGGCCTTCATATAATTTTAACAAGCTATTTTGAATGTTATGGGCAAAACCTACAAACCGTATTAAGCCTTCCTGTACAAACAATACATCTTGATTTAGTACGCTGCCCATCACAGTTAGACGATATCTTAGCAACTGATTTTGTGAAAACAAAAACCAATCTTTCATTAGGCTTAGTGGATGGCAGAAACATTTGGAAAAATGATTTTCAGCAATCGCTTGCATTAATTGATAAAGCAGTTAAAATAATTGGAGTAGAAAGGATTTGGGTTGCTCCTTCTTGTTCATTAATCCATTCACCTTGCGATCTGGAATTAGAAACAAACAATAAAACATTAAAACCTGAAATTAAACAGTGGCTTGCCTTTGCAAAACAAAAAATTGACGAAGTGGTAACGCTGAAACAATTGGCAAATAAAGAACATCAGGCAGATGCAATTTTAAAATTGCAGGAAAATATGGAGGCACATCAAAGTAGGAAAATATCAACTCTTATTCACAATCAAAGCGTAAAACAACGTGTTGCTGCTATTACTGAAAAAGATACACAGCGCTTCAATGATTTTTCTTTGAGAAAAATTAAGCAACGTAAAGCCTTGCAATTACCCATGTTTCCCACTACTACTATCGGTTCATTTCCACAAACTGCCGAGGTAAGAAGTTGGAGGACTAAGCTTAAAAAAGGCGAAATTACACAAGAGCAATACGATGATTTAGTTGCAAAAGAAATATCAGAAGCCATCCGTTGGCAGGAAGCAATGGGTATTGATGTATTGGTGCATGGAGAATTTGAACGCAATGATATGGTGGAATACTTTGGTGAACGATTAAACGGATTTGCATTTACCCAAGACGGCTGGGTACAAAGCTATGGCAGCCGTTGTGTAAAGCCACCAATTATTTATGGCGATGTAAGCCGCCCTGCACCAATGACATTGCGGTGGACTTCTTACGCTCAATCGTTAACCCAAAAATGTGTTAAAGGAATGCTTACAGGCCCTGTTACTATTTTGCAATGGAGTTTTGTTCGTAATGATCAACCACGCAGTGAAACCTGTAAACAGATTGCATTTGCCATCCGTGATGAAGTAATGGATATGGAAAAAGCAGGTATAAAAATTATACAGATAGATGAACCAGCCATTCGTGAAGGGTTACCATTACGAAAAGAAAATTGGCAGGAATATTTACAATGGGCTGTTGGAGCATTCCGAATATCGGCAAGTGGTGTACATGATGAAACACAAATTCATACACATATGTGCTATTCTGAATTTAACGACATCATTCAAAATATTGCGGACATGGATGCCGATGTGATTACAATTGAATGCAGTCGTTCACAAATGGAATTGCTCGATGCTTTTGCCGATTTTAAATATCCCAACGAAATTGGTCCCGGTGTTTATGACATTCATTCGCCAAGGGTTCCTTCTAAAGCAGAAATGGTAGCATTAATGGAAAAAGCAAAAGCGTTTATACCTGCTGAAAAACTATGGGTAAATCCTGATTGCGGTCTGAAAACAAGGCATTGGGATGAAACAAAAAAAGCATTGGTAGAAATGGTAAATGCTGCAAAAGAGTTGCGATTAGCTGTCCATCAACCTAAAAGTTGATAATTTGATAATTAGGTAATTGCATACTGTAATTACCTAATTATAACTTATGAAATAATGAAATATTATTTACCATAGTCAATTGATACTGCTATTTGTTGATATGATTGTATGAATTGTTTTAAATTTTTCGCTTTTTGTGCAGTACACTAACATGCATCAATCAAAAGCATTAATGTGCTGTGGCTTTACCTGTGCCTATTTTTATGCAACTTGTGGCCACACTAACACAATGCATTAATATAGGTATTACAGAAAAGGCAGCATACAGACACGGCAACGCCATGGCCGATACAGTAAGGGAAGGATTGTTGAATTTGTAAATGTAGTCATTTTACAGCCAGCTTCACCTATAGAAAAACATAGGTGCAAACTGCCTGTATATAGGTGCAAACAACTAATTAAATTTTCTTCTCGATAAGTTAAAACCCAGTCTAACTAAAAATCCACTTAATACAACATTTGAATTATTATAAATACTTGTAAAACCCCTTTGATATGATATATCTATGTTAATCATAAAAAGATATAAACATACACCACCTACAAACCCAACATACGATGAATTTAGTTGGTTATTGTTTAAAACATATTCGTTGCCATTTTGATTGTGAAAAGCTTTAGCGAGAAAATTAATGGATGGCCCGGCATACAAAAATATGGCATCAGAAAATGGAATTCCGCCTGGACTATACCCACCCGGATTGACCGTAGTGTTGCTTACAATATTATCTCCATATGAATGACTGTAAATATAGGTTTGTGTAGTAGATGAGGGTGCTATATAGCGGGCACTTGTAACTTTATTTTTAAAGGAAATACAATATTCAAATAATACCGGAGAGCAGATATATAGTTTAGTGTGAAAGATTCTAAACTATTACCCGACTGCGCATTATTTGCTGTAAAATAATCCCATACTAATTTTGTTTTTAGCCCAAAATCCGGACCAGAACTTTTGTATTTTCTATGTAACCATTCTATATATAGATCGCCAGTATATGCTATTTGTGTTTTTAAATCACCCGTTAATACTGGATTATCTGTTGCTTTTAAAGAAGAAATTCCTGTTCCGCCCCACCATGCTCCAATATCCAAGCCGGAATTAAACATCCATTTTTTATTTGTTTGTCCATTAATAAAAGTGACTGATAAACAAAATATAAATGCAAGCATCTTTTTCATAAATTCAAATTTAGCAGTTAAAGAAAAGGTTGGTATTAATATAAAAAAAGAAGGTGCGTAAATCTGTTAAAAGAATGTTAATGACAAGATAGATTAATAATTAGAACATTCCTAATTTATTTTAAAGTTTACTAAACCTGTTGCAGGATTGCTTGTTTTTGATTTGCAGCCTTTTTAGCACCCGGTCAATTTTGCAAATGATATTTTTCTTTTTTGTATAATATAATATTATATTTATATGTTTTATTATTATAACAGAAGTCAATCCATTTCTATTATTTAACTGTTGGCCTGCCTTATGATAAAAATAAAAGTACAATGGCCGGTTACTATAAACAATGGGACAGCTAGGGTTAAAATATCCCGGGCCAAACTGATTTTTTTAGACAATGTGTACATGTATGGAAAATTAAATGGTGCATAGATGAAGATACACCCTATAATCCATGCAGTGTAAAAGGGAAAGTGAGCGCCCATTTATCAACTACTTTAATGAAGGAAGTGAAAGCAGGGAATATGAATGCCACATTTGGAAGGGCTGCTGATTTTTATGGTATTGAAAACATTAACAGTTTTTTGTATATTATGGTATTGGGTAAGTTGTTGGCTATATTTGAGGAGCAAGGACATTCATCACACACAATGGAATGTTTGGTGCTTCAATGCCTCATCGTTTACTTATTTTATTGAGGGTAATTTGTCTTTGTAAATTACTTTTAAATCTGTTGATACCAGTAGGTCGTTTGTGTAAGTGTTTTTTACTGATGCAGCTATTGACGCGTTTGCGCCATAAATGAAAACTACTGCGTTTTAAATGTCTGCGCATCAATACAATAACATCCTGTTCTGTTAATCCAAATTGAAAAGCAATGGCTTCAAAGGGTGTTCGGTCTTCCCAGGCCATTTCAAAAATGCGGTCTGTTTCCTGCTGTGTCATATACGGATGATTTTTTTGTTGGATAGTATGGCTGTGGTTAAAATATTGGCAGATAGTGATTGGTATTGAAGGGCTTTACATAAAAATAAAATATGATCGCCTTCGATAGAAATAGTGTTTATTTTTTTTAGCCGAACATAGGCCGCTGCGCCAGACAGTGCCGGAAATGTCTTCCAAAGGGTTAAGTGATGGTTCTTTTCCAGCCATTGCTGTTTGTTAAATGTAATGCCCGTTTTTTGTCCTAATGTGCGTACCAGTTTATATTGGTCTGCATGCAGTAATTGCAACACTGCCTCATCTGTGCGGTTCATCCATTGGAGTGTTTGGGTGTTTTGATATACCGCTATGGCATATATTTTCGGCTGCATGCTCACCGGTGAAACATAAGTACAAATATTCATGTTGATGCCATTATCTAAATAGGTGGCCAGGCTGTAAACAGGCAGGCTGGGTAAATTCCAGGGTCTTTGCATGGGTTTGAGGTTTACATTTTTTATTCAAGTGAAAGGTTCAAAAGGGTTGGTGATTATTAGTTTTTGAATCATCGTTTTGCCGGATTTTTTTTCATGCATACCTCATTTAGTTTTTGTACAAAGTATGGGTTTAGTTCCATGATTTGTAAACCAATCATTCTATATATCCGAAACACCCGGCAACATAAAAACTGTTGAGTAGGTATTTTGTTCACATACAGACAAAAGCATGCAAACAATAATGACGTGAATTTGCTAGGGCAAACCAATGGGTTGCAAAGCTGTTAAAAATAAATATTTCATAACAGCGTTTTAATGCATATGACCAGTAATGCATTTCGGCTTACTATATTTTTTAGCATTGGATAGGCATTTGAAAGTGCAAAACTTAGGTGTTTTCACCCATTTTTTAGTTTTTTTCCTTGCAGATTTGTTTTTTACTATATTCAACCAATACCTTTAACGTTAAAGGAGATAAAAGTGCAGAGTATGGCACTTATCCAATTCTATAAGCATTTGTGTATGCAAGAAATATATCATCAAACCATATTACACGCACCGCTTGCTGTTTTTTTATCGAAACCCGATGGTACGGTGTTGGAGGCCAACCATGCAGCTGCCGAAATGTTTGGTTATAGTTTAGAAGCCTTACGTGGTATGCATCGTAGCCGGTTGATTGATGAAAACATGCCCGGATTTGCTGAACTATATGAACAACGATCTAAAAGCGGATTGGTGCAGGGCCAGTTTATCGGCATAAAAAGCAATGGGGAAAAATTTCCTGTTGAAATGTGTTCCCGCCTGTTTACAACTCCCTCTGGCGAACAAAGGGCATCGGCTATTATTGCCGATATTTCCGAGCGCCAACAACAGTCGGCCGTTACCCAACAATTAATGGCCCAAATGCAGCTCATTTTAAATAATACAGATGAGTCGTTTATTATTTTAGACCGTAACCTAAACATTGCTGCTATCAATGCTTCAGCCGAAATTAAAAGCGAAGCATTACTGGGTAAAAATTTAGCTGTAGGGCGCTCTATTTTAGAATATGCACAGCCTGAACGTTTACCTGCATTGCAACAAATTTATAGTGATGTATTGGCCGGTCATCCGCATAAAACCATTATTGAATTGCCATTTGAAGGTAGTGTGTTGTTTTATCAAATCAAATACAAACCCATTCAAAATGCAGAGGGAGAGGTTGCACATGTGATGATTAATGCCATGGATGTAACGGCACAAAAAAATATTGAAAAGCAGTTACAGGAATTGTTGCTTACATCAGAGTATTTAAAAAATACTTTTGAGAAAGAACGAAATTATTTTGTTAATAGCCTAGAACAATTGGCCGATGGATTTGCTACATTTGATACTACCGGAATAAGTACATTTTTAAATTCTAACGGCCGCCGCTTGTTGCATCTTCCGTTCGATGGGAAAAGTGCCAATATTATTGCGGCCATTCCGGCCTCTGAGAGACCGGTATTTGAACAGGTAATCACCAATGCCTTGCAACTGCAACAATCCAATGTGCTGGAAATTTTTCATCCGCAATGGCAGGAATGGATGCGTTACCGGATTTATCCGAATCAACAAGATATAACCTTGTTTTTTAGAAGTATAACATATGAAGTGCAGGTAAGACAGGCATTGGAAACTTCAGAGAAAACTTATAAATACCTGTTTTATTATAATCCGCAACCCATGTGGATTATACACCCCATTACCAAAGCTTTTTTAGAAGTAAATGAAATGGCAGTGCAGAAATATGGGTATAGCAGGACTGAGTTTTTACAAATGACGATTTACGATTTGAGAGACGAACAAGATGCCAGAGCCTTACAACTTATTCAACGTGAAAGAAAAGGTGCAATTTTGGCCTACCAGGGTTTATGGAAACACCGTACCAAAAATGGAGATTGGTTAGAAGTAGAAATTATTTCGCACCTGATAGAATTTAACCAGCAACCGGCTGCCTTAATTCTGGTAAATGATGTAACGGAACGTTTAAAAACAAGGCGACAATTATTACAAAGCAACGAGCGGTTTGAATATGTTGTACAGGTGTCGTTTAATGCAATTTGGGATTGGGATTTATTAACCGGACAAATGTATTGGGGTGATGGCTATACTGAATTATTTGGTTATCCTACCAACAACCATGAGGGAAATATTCAGGATTGGAAAACAAGATTGCATCCGGATGATGCAGAACGGGTTGCAGCCAGTTTACAACAAGCAATTGATAACGCTGCAGAATTTTGGCAGGAAGCCTATTATTACAAAAAAGCAGACGGCTCCTGGGCCTATGTAATAGATAGAGGTAAAATATTAAAAGATGAAAGTGGGAAACCTTACCGCATGGTTGGGGCCATGCAAGACATTACCCAACAAAAATACCAGCAATCAATTCAGGATATTGAATCACTGGTATACAACTTAAACCTGCAGCAACAGGTTGCTTTTAAAGATGTGGTAGAAGTTTTACTGATTGAATTGGAAAAACTACATCCCGGCATGTTGGCTTCGGTACTTACCTTACAAGCTAATAATACCGTACAACATTTGGGAGCACCACATTTACCTGCCGGTTATTTGAAAATGATTGACGGTTCACCCATTGGCCCTGAAGCCGGCTCTTGCGGTACCGCCATGTACACAAAAGAGAGGGTTATTGTAGATGATATTGCAAATGATAAAAGATGGATACTGTATAAAGAAATTGCCTTGCAGCATGGGTTACGGGCCTGTTGGAGTATCCCCATTCTCAATAAAAATAATACCGTTTTAGGCAGCCTTGCATTTTATTACGAGGTGCCCAAAACACCTACCGCTTTGCAATTGCAAACATTAGAGCGCATGAGCAAGCTGGTAGGTATTATCATGGAAAACCATTACAACTACCTGTTACTGGCTACCAATAAACTACGGTACGAATTAATTGCCAAAGCCGCCAGCGATGCGCTATGGGATTGGAATATTGCCAATCATACCGTTGAATTACTGGGAGATGGGTTTGAAAAATTATTCGGCTATCCTTCGGAAGTGTTAGAGTGGGATCGTGATTTCTGGACCAGCCATATACATCCGGATGATTTGCCTAATATTCTGAAAAGAGGAAAGCAGGCTTTTAAAAATAAAAATCAAAATATATGGGAATCGGAGTACCGGTTTAAAAAAAGTGACGGCAGTTATGCATTTGTGCGGGATAAAGGTTTTATTATTAGAAATGAAGATGGAACAGTTTCAAGAATGATTGGCGCCACAGAAGATATTACACAGCGTAAAATGCAGGAAGAAGAATTGAAACGCTTGTCGATAGTAGCTAAGGAAACCACCAATGCCGTTATTATTACCGATGCCCATGAAAACATTACTTATGTAAATGAAGCATTTACAAAAATTACTGGTTACACTTTAACTGAAAGTATCGGAAAAAATGCTCGTTTTTTACAAGGGCCTGATAGTGATGTAGCTGTAAAGACCTATATGCGTCAACAGATTGCCGCTCAGCAACCTTTTGAATGTGAAATTAAAAATTATACCAAATCAGGTGAGGCCATTTGGCTGCACATACAGGTACAACCAATTTTTGATGAACAAAAAAAATTACTGCAGTTTTTTGCTATTGAAACAGATATTACCGAAGCTAAAAAAACAAAGGAGCAATTGCATGTATCGGAAGAAAAATACAAACAATTGTTTGATACCAACCCTAATTCTATTTTTGTATGGGATATCGGGAGTCTGAAGATTTTAGATGTCAACAATACGTCCATAAAAGAATATGGTTATTCAAGAGAAGAATTACTGCAAATGACTATTTTAGATTTACGTCCTGCTTCCGAGCATGAAACTTTGAAACAATTTGTACGGCAAATTCAGTTATCTGACAAAATCATGTATATTAAAAACTGGAAACATCAGAAAAAAGATGGAAGTATCATGCAGATGCAAATTGCTTCGCACAAAATAAAATACGAAGGCAGAGATTGTGTGATGGGTATTGGTACAAACATTACAGAAAAATTAGCATTAGAAGCGAGGCTGGCAGAAGAACAGGTGCAGCGCCGCAATGAGGTAATACATGCTGAAATAACAGCGCAGGAAAAAGAACGGCAGGAAATTGGGCGTGAATTGCATGACAATGTGAACCAGATTTTAACGGCCAGCCGTATTTATGTAGAAATGGCACGTAAAGCACATCCTGAAGAAAATGAGTTATTGCAGCAATCATCCTGGTATATTTTACAGGCCATCGAAGAAATCAGGAAACTCTCTAAAGCATTGATTAACCCGGTTGAGAAAGATGTAAGCCTGAAAGAAGCCATCCGGAAATTGGTGAACGATATGTCGCTTATATTGAAAAATAATGTAGCAATTGATTTAACGCATTTTAATGAAACAGGATTAGAACAAAAGTTTCGCTTGAATTTGTATCGTATTATACAGGAGCAATTAACCAATATCAGTAAACATGCAGCAGCCACTGAAGTAAAAATTCAGTTAAAACGAAATGGCGGGCATATTGCATTGCGGATAGAAGACAATGGAAAGGGATTTGATGTAAATGCTGTAAAATCGGGTATTGGTTTAAATAATATTCAAAAAAGAACGGAGATGTATAAGGGTAAATTTACCATACAAAGTTCGCCGGGAAATGGAACAGTATTGTTAGTAGATTTTCATAATATATAAAACAAGTAATGCATGTATAATAAAAATCGAGTCCAATAAATTTGGCAACTTGTAGATTTGTGTAGATATTAGCAAAGTAATTTGCATCATTATCCTTGAAAAATCAGTTTCACTTCTTTGTTGGTGCTGTTTCTTTTCATGAGATAATTTGTTAGTACGCAACTGCTTGTTTTGGCATTGTTGTTTAAAACTAAGATTATTTTAATATTTAAACACAGCATGGATACAACTTTACCTGCCGGTAATGAATGGAGTGGTCAGCTATGGGCGCATGTATTGCAGCCCATGTTAATTGCCGATGCAAAAGGGGCTGTACATGCAAACAATCCGGCATTTGTGCAATTAACGGGTGGTCCTGTAGCTGATGGGTTACGGCACTCAGTGCTACAATTATTGAATTGGGAAATATCATACTGGCAAAAATTATGTGCTGATGTGCAAAACAATACAGTGGCATCGGTTACAACCAATATGCAAATTTTGGGAGAAGCTGCCATTCCTGTATCGGTACATTGTACCATGCTTGCTCCTGAAAAAGAATGCTTATTGCTGTTACAAATAACTGACCTGCGTGAAAAACTAGCCAATGAAGCATTGGTGCAATCGGCCGATGAAAAATACCGCTACCTGTTTTTAAATAATCCGCTGGCTTTAATATTGTGGGATTTAGAAACCCTGCAAATCATTGATGTGAATTATGCTGCCTGTAAAGAATATGGTTATGCCCGGCGCGATTTTGTAAAATTATCCATGAAAGATATTCATCCGCCGGAAAACTTGCCGGACTTTTTAAAATTTGCGGCTGATTTTGCGAATACCGATAAACAAAAAAAGAAAGGTGTGTGGATACATCAAAATGCTTTGGGCAAAAAAATGTGGATGGAAACGGTATCGCATAAAATTGTATATGATAACCGGCAGGCGGTAATGGCCATGTTGAATAATGTTACTGAAAAGCTGGCATTAGAGCAGCAATTAGTGAATGAACAATTATTACGACAGCAACAAATAGCGGAAGCCGTAATAGCTGCGCAGGAAAAAGAACGGAGTGAATTTAGTCAGGAGCTGCACGATAATGTTAATCAATTGCTCATTGCTTCTCGCATTTATGTAGAGTCGGCAAGGCAGCATCCTAACCGGGAAGAAAATTTATTGAGTCAGGCATCAGGTTTTATTTTAAAGAGTATTGAAGAAATCAGAAAACTATCTAAAGCACTTGTTACACCTTTAGAAACAGAAATGAGTTTACAGGAAGGGTTGGAAAAATTAGCGGCGGATATTCGTGAATTAAAGTCGTTGCAAATAGAAACTAGAATAACCGACTTTGAAGAAACAGGCTTAACCTATCCATTTAAAATTAATATCTATCGCATAGCACAGGAGCAGTTCAATAATATCATCAAACATTCAGGGGCAAAAAAAGTAATACTTAGTTTGCAGCGAAATGAAAACTATGTTCTTTTTAGCATAGAAGATAGCGGTATAGGATTTGATGTAAACAGCCAACGAAAAGGAATAGGCATTAATAATATGCTACGCCGCGCTGAAATGTACAATGGAGTAGTTGAAATTGACAGTGCACCGGGTAAAGGATGTAAAATACATATACAGTTTAGGTTGAAATAATTTTCTTCTTCTGTTCTGTGGTTGTTTCACCATAAAGCACACGGAGATTCACCGCAAAGAGCACAGAGTTGGTTTCGTTGACTGATTGTTTATTAAAATCCATTCACCACTCTTTTAACCCCTTGTTTTAATAATGTTACATTAAAATTGATCAATAAGCCCAACCTAAAATTTCCTAATTTTAAATAAGTGGGTACTTGTGCTAAATGAATATCGTTTAATGGTTCCACACTTTTCACCTCTATTACCACTTTGTTCTATAACAATAAGTCAATTCTATATCCACATTCTAATTGTACTTCCTCATATACTAATGGCATGGGCTTTTGTTTTACAACGCTTAGTCCTCCCTTTTTCAACACATAAAATAAGCGTTCCTGGTATGCACTTTCTAATAAACCCGGACCCAGGGCAGCATGTACTTGAATTGCCCCACCAATAACTTTGTTCGAAATTTCATTTTCTATTATACATTCAAAAATTGAATTTATAAATAGTCCCTTCCAATCATTTTTTAAGTAACGGATATTTAACAATATAAACAACATCATCCAAAAATACCTTTTACCAATCCGCCATCAACACTAATGGTTTGTCCGGTAATATAACCTGCATCTTCACTCATTAACCATACGGCTAATTGCGCAAATGCATTGGCGTTACCCAACCGGCCAACCGGTATTTTTTGTATTTCAGTTTGTTGTATGGTGGGCATATCTAAACCGGTTTGTGCCTGTTTCTTTTTAAAAACCCGTTCAATAGCCGGGGTATCATGTGGACCTGGAGCCAGTATATTAGCAGTAATACCTTTGGCAGCTACTTCATTGGCCAATGTTTTTACAAACCCGGTTACAGCCAGTCGAAAAGCCGTACTCAATACTAAATTTTCCATGGGTTGTTTTACGGTAGCACTTTCAATAAATAATAGCCGGCCATATTGTTGGGCTTCTAATTTTGTCAGCAATGTTTTAACAAGCGCAACTTTCCAGCGCAATACAGATTGATAAGCCATATCCCAATCCTGCATTGTTGTTTCGTTAATAGTAGCTGCCGGTGGGCCTCCGGCATTCATACAAATGCCTGCTATGTACATATTTTGTATTGCATCCAATACAGTGTTCTGTGTAACCGGAAGGGTAATATCTCCGCAGATAGTGGTAACCTGTTTCGGGTAGTTGTAATACAACTGCTGCAATGCTTCCGTACTTCTGCCAAGTGCTAAAAGATTAGCCCCCTTTTCCAGTAAAAGAAGCGCTATCGCTTTCCCAAGTCCTGAAGTAGCACCGCCTACAATAAAGGTTGGTGGTAGTGAAGATGGTTGTATCATAATTATTGATTGATGTAAGCCCAATCGGCTGCTGTTATTTTATTAGTTAGCAACATAAAAATGAGCTGAAAAAACATACGATTGAATGAACAAAAGTTTTAGATCCTTGAAATATAAAACCCATCTTAATATTGTAAGAAGTGTTATATATATTCCGGGTAAAATTACAGAAGTATAAGAATCCTTACAAAATTTATGACCCGGAGAAACATTGCTGCCTAAAACGGATAGGATATCCTGTTTTTCATGCGTAATACCCCTGCATATTTTTAAGGATGTTTTTAAAATAAATACCTGAGCAATATTTGCAACCTCTCACATATTCTTCAATATTGCATAGTAATGAAAACAGGTACTTGGTGGCCGAGTTAGTTTTTCATTTTCTTAGAAGAAATGTTATGGCTTCTCTTTTAAAGAGCTTTTATTCATTGTAACGCTTAAAATTAGTGGTATATTTTACTTTTCAAGGTCTTATGGTGTAAGCGAAACTCTATATGGCTTTTAAGCAGGTGTTCTTCCCATCATTAAGTTTTGTATACTTTCAATGGGAATGCGTCTAAATTGAAAAAAGTTTAAGTATGTTTAAAGCTAAAATGGCAATATTTACTTTAATCTGGTCATTGTTTTCTTGAATGTCATTTTTGAATGAGGAAGGATTGTTTTAATTTTATTCCTGCGCTTAAAATTTTGCAAATTCTTCAAATAATTATGTAACAAACAAGTAGTTTTCATGGCTATTTTTGCATTTAAAAAAACATTTTGATATAATAATTGTAATTTTACTTTAGGCAACATGAAATATAGTTTATCATCCATACAGTTTAAAGCAATTTTCCTGTTAACCATATTCTCCCTGAATATGGTGGTGGGTTTTGCTTGTGCTATGGGGGTAGATATGGGGTTTAATGAACACCATCATGAGGCTGAAGCGGAATTTTTTGTTCATACCAAAGGTCATCCACAACATCTGGAAGTTGCAGCACATCAACATGCGCATTCAGATTCAGACGGTAAAAATAATTGTTGTAATGATGATGTATTGAAAATAGTACGGGCTGATAAAGTAGTTCCACAAGTTGTCAAGCAATTAAACCCGGTATTTTCTACTGCTTTTGTAATCACTTACCGTGACACCATTATATTGCCTGCTTCACAGGTTAGTAAGTCTAATAAATATTTTGTGTGTGGTTATCACCCCCCCATTCCGGACATTCGAATTGCTATTCAGAGTTTTCAAATATGATTTCATTTTATGTTTGTAGCATGATAAAGGTATACTTGTGCCCATACCTATTTCGTTAAACATAAAAATCAAACTAAAATGAAATCAATAATTCAGGAGCTGAAAAGCGTTATAAATATAAAAATGTTTTCAATTAAAAAATCATTTATAATGCTTGCCCTTATCGTAATGGCATTTGCTCAGAACAGCTTTTCACAAAGCAATACAAAAACACAGCCAGTTCAATTACTCAATGCATATTATAATCTGAAAGACGCTTTAGTAAGCAGTAACCCTGTATTAGCGGCAAACAGTGCAGCTATATTGGTAAAAACCATAAATGGTGCCGATCTACAAATGATGAATGATGCTGAAAAGGCCGGCCTGTTAAACGAGGCTGTTGCTATTTCTCAATCAAAAGATATAAAACTGCAAAGGGAAAAATTTGCCACTTTATCGAACAATATGTTTGAGTTGGCAAAAAAAGTAAAGCTCTCTGCCGAGCCTATATACCAGCAATATTGCCCCATGAAAAAGGCTATATGGTTAAGTAATAATAAGGCAATCAAAAACCCATATTTCGGCAGTGCAATGCTTTCTTGTGGCAGCATAAAAACAACTTTGTAATTGGTTTACCTGCATTGAACAATTCACATTTATTTTGGAAAACGCATTTTAAAATTGACACTTAAAATATAAAAATAATTAAAATATGAAAACATATATATCTTTAGTAATAATGGTTGCGATAGCAGCCACTACCTTATCCATTGCTGCCTGCAATACCGGCAACGATAAAACAACAACATCAAAAGAAAATGATAAAACCGGCGATACATCAATGGCCATGCACCAGCAGTTAACGAACCATGCAACAGGTACACAAAATGCTGCAATGTTCCCGATCAAAGCAATCATTGCAGGTTACCTGCAAATGAAGAATGCGCTGGCAAATGATAATGCAAATGATGCCGCTGCTGCTGGTAAATCCATCGTTGAACTTTTAGATAAAGTAAATCAATCAAATTTGTCTGCGGATCAAATGAAAGCATATGCCGATTTACATGACGATATAAAAGAAAATGCAGAACATATAGGTTCAAATGCCGATAAAATTAAACACCAGCGAGAACATTTTATGATGCTGAGTAGCGATATTTCAGACCTTATAAAAGCCTTTGGTAATAACGGACAAACTTTATATAAAGATTTTTGTCCAATGGCAAACAATGGTAAAGGAGCAATATGGATTAGCGAAACCAAAGATATTAAAAATCCTTATTTGGGAAAATCAATGCCTACTTGTGGTACAATAAAAGAAGAAATGAAATAACCATGCGCCCTACAAAAAAGTATATACTCATTTCTTTAGGTGCTATTTTAGTCTTGATTCAACTGATACAACCTGCCCGAAATAAGAGCGGGCAGGTCTTTCCTACAGATTTTAGTAAAATGTATGTTGTTCCGGATAATGTACACAAGCTTTTAATAAATGCCTGTTACGATTGCCACAGCAACAATACCAGCTATCCATGGTATGCAAATTTTCAGCCGGTAGCATGGTTGATGGCAAATCATATAAAAAATGGTAAAGCAAACCTAAATTTAAGTGTGTTTGGCAGCTATGCACCACGCAGGCAAATTAGTAAGCTGAGAGATATGGCTGATCAGGTTAGGGATAATGAAATGCCCTTATTGTCATATAAAATAATACACAGGAAAGCCCGGCTTTCAAAAGAAGAAAGCATACAACTTTCCCAATGGTTCAATAAAGTAGCCGATAGTCTTTTAGCAAAAAATTAATTTTTATGAAAACAATAAAGCAAATAATTTTTAAAATTTTTAAAGCAATTTTTATACACAAAAAAGATTGCTGCAAATAAAATTTATATTATGGAACAGCAACATCAAAACAATTTAATGAACCATGCCGGACATGCAATGGGCAATATGCAGCACACAAAAAAACCATCAATGGGTATGGCAGGGCATAATCACCATGCCATGATGATTGCTGATTTTAAAAAAAGGTTTTATGTGGTGCTTATCCTCTCCATTCCTATCGTTTTGTTATCACCCATGATACAAAACTTTTTAGGAGCCAGCTGGCAATTTAAAGGATCGCAATACCTTCTGTTCGCTTTATCTACTATTGTTTTTTTATATGGTGGTTTCCCATTTTTAAAGGGATTGTTAGATGAAGTAAAAGCCAAGAGCCCGGGTATGATGTTTTTAATAGGCTTTGCCATAACGGTAGCATATATTTATAGTGTAGCCATTGTTTTCGGATTGAAGGGAATGGATTTTTTTTGGGAATTAACAACACTAATACTCATTATGCTGTTAGGGCATTGGATTGAAATGAAATCTATTGCAGGCGCTTCAAAGGAATTAGAATTATTAGTGCAGTTGATGCCAGCCGATGCACATATGGTAATGCCTGAAATGGTGCATGATGTAAAAACCGATACACTACAAGCAAACGATATTATTTTAGTAAAGCCCGGCGAGAAGGTGGCAGCAGATGGAATAATATTAGAAGGCGAAAGCTACCTCAACGAAAGTATGCTTACCGGTGAAAGTAAACCGGTACAAAAAGCAAAAGGTGATAAAGTAATTGCCGGTTCAATCAATGGTAATGGTTCCATTAAAGTTACGGTTTCACATACGGCAAAAGATTCTTACTTATCGCAGGTTATCAGGTTGGTAGATGATGCACAAAAATCAAAATCAAACACACAGTTATTAGCAGATAAAGCAGCAAAATGGTTAACGATTATTGCTTTGGTTTCGGGTATCGGCACTTTTTTATTTTGGTATTTTACCGGGCAATCTTTGGCATTTGCAATGGAAAGAATGGTTACAGTAATTGTTATTTGCTGCCCACATGCTTTGGGTTTGGCTGTTCCGTTGGTTGTGGCAAAATCAACAGCCCTATCCGCAAAAAATGGGTTACTCATAAAAAACAGAACAGCCTTTGAAAATGCAAGAAAAATAACTACAGTAGTATTTGATAAGACGGGCACATTAACTGAAGGAAAATTCAAAGTGTCGAAAATTGAGTCGCTGCATAAAAATTTAAGCGAAACTGAAATCATTCGAATGGCTGCCGCATTGGAGCAAAACTCAGAACATCCTATTGCAACCGGTATTATGCAAAAAATAAAAGACTTAGCCATCAAAGTACCGGCCGCAGATAACTTTAAAGCCATCACAGGAAAAGGTGTTGAGGCAATGGTTGAAGGGAAAAAAATAATGATAGTTAGTCCGGTTTATCTAAAAGAAAGCAAATTAGCCGTTCCAAAAGATTTTTCTACAAACGTAAGGGAAACGGTTGTATTTGTGATAATGGAGGGTGAATTGGCCGGATATATTGCTTTATCAGACGAAATACGATCTGAATCGGCCGAAGCAATAAAAGTATTAAAAGAAAATAATATTAAATCAATTCTGCTCACAGGTGATAACAGCAATGTTGCTAAAAGCGTAAGTGATACTTTAGGTATGGATAATTATATTGCCGAAGTATTGCCGCATCAAAAATTAGAGGAAATTAAAGCGTTGCAAAGTAAAGGTGAATTTGTTGCTATGACAGGTGACGGTGTGAATGATGCCCCTGCATTGGCCATTGCAGATGTAGGTATTGCTGTGGGTAGTGGCAGCGATATTGCTGCAGAGACTGCCGGTATAGTTTTAGTGAACAGCAATCCAAAAGATATAGTAAGCCTGATTTTATTTGGCAAAGCTACTCATCGTAAAATGGTACAGAATTTAATTTGGGCAACAGGTTACAATGTAATTGCCTTACCATTGGCAGCAGGAATTTTATACAAACACGGTATTTTATTAAGCCCGGCAGCAGGTGCAGCTTTAATGGCTGTTAGTACAATTGTAGTTGCCATCAATGCAAGTATGTTAAAAGTAAAAAATTATTAAAAATGGAAATTGAAAATCAAAAACAGCATTGGGAAAGTATCTATATAACCAAAGAAGAAAATGGTTTCAGTTGGTTTCAGGAATATCCTAAAACTTCAATACAATTTTTTTCATTGTTTCATCTTTCTACAACTGCCAATATTATTGATATTAGTGGCGGTGACAGCGTTTTTTTGATGGTTTAATTGAATTAAATTATGAAAATATTTATGTATTGGATATTTCTGTCAATGCCATTAAAAGAGCCTAAAAACGATTGGGCATAAATGTGGCAAAAGTAAATTGGATTGTTTCAGATGTTACCGGGTTTGCACCTTCAGTAAAGTTCGATTTCTGGCACGATTGAGCAGCATTTCATTGTCTGATTAATGAAGATAAAATAGAAAAATATGTACACATCGCAGCACAATCAATCGTATCTGAAGGCTATTTGATATTAGGAACATTTGCACAAAACAGACCCCAGAATTATTGCGAAATTGAAACAAAACAATATTTATAAGATGCTATGGCTAAAAGGTTCGAGAACAATTTTAACAGAATAAAGTGTATCGAAGAAGCAAATATTACGCTATTCAATACGAAACAGAATTTTTTGTTTTACAGGTTTTAAAAAATAATACATTGAAATGAAAAAAATAATCTTAATAACATTGCTTTTTGCGTCTTATTCCTTCGCTCAGGCACAGGATAGGAAAGGAATGGATATGCAACAAAAAGATACCGCAAAAAAACAGCAAATCACCTCGTATTATACTTGTGTGATGCATCCTGAAATTCATACAGATAAACCAGGCAATTGTGTGAAGTGTGGAATGGTTTTGTATAAAAAAACAGTCAATACAGCAACGCAAAAAACGCAATTGCCAAAGAAACAAACCATGCCGATGCCTTTAAAAGACACATTAAATAAAATGGATAATATGGAGCAAATGCAAGGCAGTACACAAAAACAAGACCTAAATAATATGGCAATGCCCATGCTAAAAATAGCACCTGCGAAAACCGTACAGAAAAGTGCGCCTCCAAAAACCGTTCGCTATGATTTATATGTAAGGGATACCATTGTAAATTTTACGGGTAAAGTAAAACATGCCATTGCAGTAAACGGACAGATACCCATGCCAACTCTTACTTTTACAGAAGGTGATACAGCAGAAATTTATGTACACAATGAACTCAATGAGCCAACAGGATTGCACTGGCATGGTTTGTATGTACCCAATAAGGAAGATGGTGTTCCTTATCTTACACAAATGCCTATTCAACCCCACACTACCTATCTATATAAGTTTCCAATCATTCAAAATGGCACCCACTGGTATCATAGTCACTTTGGATTGCAGGAACAAATAGGTATGTACGGATCATTGATTCTTAAAAAGAGAAATGATGATACTAGTTTCCGGCGGGGTATAGATGACTTGCCCGCAATTCCAATCGTATTAAGTGATTGGGCCAACATGAATCCCAGCGAAATTGATCGTAGCCTGCATGCAGCAACTGATTGGTTTGCAATAAAGAAAGGGACTACACAAAGCTATATTGAAGCCATTAAAAGCGGCAACTTTAAAACAAAACTAACCAATGAGTGGAAAAGGATGAATGCAATGGATGTAAGTGATGTTGCTTACGACAAGTTCTTCATGAATGGGAAAAGTGAAAGTGAAATGCCACAGTTCAAGGCGGGAGATAAAGTCAGGCTTCGAATCTCAAACGGGTCAGCTTCTACTTATTTCTGGCTAACCTATTCAGGTGGCAAGATTACGGTAGTAGCGAACGATGGTAATGATGTAGAACCGGTTGAGGTTGATCGATTGATAATAGGGGTTTCAGAAACCTATGATGTCGTGGTAACAATACCTGACAATATGCAGTATGAATTTTTGGCAACGCCGGAAGACCGTACTAAATCTGCGTCATTATGGTTGGGCAGTGGTATGAAAATGCCAGCGAAAAAATTGCCTAAACTCAAATACTTTGCAGGAATGAAAATGATGAATGACATGATGGATATGAAGGGCAATATGGTTCAGATGGAAGGCATGAATATGCAAAATCAGGAGATGGATATGAATACGGTAATGTACCCGGAAATAACGGGATATGACAATATAAAGGAAAATAAAAGTAATGATTCCATGCAGATGCGCAAAGGTAAACAAATGCAGACGAATCATGGCCATCAAAGTATGGCTGGTATGGATATGAATGATGATAATCCGGATATTCAAACGTTAAATTATGGCATGCTACGTGCCACCCATCCTACCGATTTACCCCCTGGACCACTAAAAGAGTTGAACTTTGAATTAACCGGGAATATGAATCGGTATATGTGGAGTATCAACAATAAGGTATTATCTGAAGCAGATAAGATATTAATTAAAAAAGGTGAAAATGTTAGAATTATATTATATAATAATACTATGATGCGTCATCCTATGCATTTGCATGGCCATGACTTTCGGGTACTGAATGGGCAGGGTGATTATGCACCTTTAAAAAATGTTTTAGACATTATGCCAATGGAAAGAGATACGATAGAATTTGCTGCAAATATGAGCGGCGACTGGTTTTTCCATTGCCATATATTATACCATATGATGAGTGGTATGGGAAGGGTATTTAGTTATGAAAATTCACCACCCAATCCGGAAATACCTAATCCAAAGCTGGCACAAAGAAAATTATTTGCCGAAGGGAGAATGTTCCATACTATGGCCAGAATTGGTTTTGAAAGCAATGGTAGTGATGGGAATTTGATGCTTGCAAATACACGCTGGAAGGCAACTACCTTATGGAATTTGGGGCTAAACGATAAATTAGGATATGAAAGTGAAACTATGTTTGGCCGTTACCTTGGCAGAATGCAATGGTGGTTTCCTTACATTGGATTTGATTATCATTATAAAGTAGAAGGCGGACCAAAAAATATTTTTGGCAGCGAAAAAAAGAATTGGTTTGGTCAAACAAGTGATAAACTAGATCGCCATACAATAATAGCCGGTATTGCTTACACGCTGCCTTTGTTGTTTGTAGCTGATGCAAGAATTGACGGTAATGGTAAATTCCGGTTTCAGTTAAGCAGAGAAGATGTACCCATTAGTAAACGTCTGCGTTTTAATATGATGATAAATACTGATAAAGAATACATGGCAGGTTTCCGGTACATTGCCACTAAATATATTTCTTTATCTACTCATTATGATAGTGATATGGGTTTGGGTGCCGGGTTAACAATTACTTATTAAAATATTATACTATTAATATTTTAAAAAAAATAATTTAATATAATCAGGATTATATTATTTCAGACTATAATTAATGATGCGTAATAATAATTTAGGTTAACTTGTTCGAAAAACCAACATGGGCTTAATGCTTGATATTACACAGACTAAAATCTGCTCTGTGTTAGCTGCATACATGTTCATTGAATTGTAAAGTAAATATACTTCCTTTATAGATGATGGAATGTACCTGAATATCGCCCTTGTGTAGTAATAAAATTTGATTAAAGGCAATGTTAATCAAAGGGCCAATTATGCAATTCTTCTGATATTATTATTCATAAAGTTATACATGCAGTAAAATAATTACAGCAGCCAAAATATTTCATACGGACAGTAGTGAAAAAATAATTTCAACGTTTCATTGAGTTTGATATTGCAAATACCCATTTAAAATGGATTGCAGGTACGTACCAAAATAAGGCAGGCAAAAATTCAGGCCTATCAATCTCCTTTTTTATTAAAAACCACTAAAACCCAATTACAGCAATCAGTTTATGGTGCTTATATCAATATGCAGCAGGCACTGCAACGGTTGCATGCACTGGAACAACAATATGCTGATTTCGAAAACGCTTTCCATGCTGCCACGGTAAAATTTGAAGCAGGTATAGGCACTTAAGTAGATTGTATCAAAGCAAAAAATAACCTGGATAATACAAAAATTAACCTTATTATTATCAGGTATGATGTGTTGCTGCAGCAAAAAATATTAGATTATTACCAGGGTTTATTTTCTTTCTAATTAAAGTTTTTTGGTTTAAATATATGGAAGCATAAAATTTTTTTCTAAGCAGTGTTACATTCATAGCCGCTATTTTTAGCCAGCTATCCGTTTTCTACCACTTGTTGCAACTGCAGCAGGCTTTTTGCTTTAAGCTGAAAGCCATGTTAACAAATTGTAATCATTTGGCTGTTTTGTTAATTGTTTACAATTTGTTAATCTCATTTATTTCAACCATACAATCATGCGCTGTTAGCTTTGCAACCTGATGAAACCTATGCATAACAGACTGCTGAATTGTTTATTGTTGCTGTGTTTTGTATTACTGCAAAATACAGGAGTAAAAGCAGTTGCCTTATTGCATTCTTCAAAAGTGAATCATACTTTTTTCACGCTGCAGGAAAAATCACCTGCCTTTTTATCCGTTTTTTCTTCGCAACATTCACTGCCCCCGCCATTAGCCATCATTCAAGATGTTATAGATGGCGATGATGATACGGATAGAGACTTGAATCCATGTTATTCTCAGGTATCAATGGTACATCATAAAATGCCGGTACCTGATTGTTCAGACTTACCTGCTTTATCTGTTTTTTCTCCCTCAAAAAGCATATTACATTCTAACTTACTTTTTTCGTATTGGTTCACTCAGAATTCGATGCAGGCACATGCCTGTTGGATATTTTTCCATGCAAACCTTTTAATTTATTCATATCAACTACTCAAACAAACCTTTATTTATGCGCAGCAATTTTACAGTGCTACCAGCATTTATCATCAGCCTTTTAATGGTTCTTTTACCGATGGCGGGCCGATCACAGGACAATCAAATTATTAACGGTAAAGTATTGGATGCACAGGATCAAACACCCATTGTAGGTGCCAGTGTTTCTATCAGTACTACCCAAAAAGGAACAGTTACAGATGCACAGGGAAATTTTACCCTGAATACCGGTGCTAATGCGGTGCTCATTATTTCTTATGTGGGTTATGCACCTGAAAAATTTCCATTAAGGGGTAGGAAGAACGTTACTATTGCTTTACAAAAAGAAGTAAAATCGTTGAATGAAGTGGTGGTAACTGCATTGGGTATCAGTAAACAATCCAAAGCATTGGGCTATGCAGTACAATCGGTAAATACCCGTCAAATTACTCAGGCGGAAGATCCCAACTTAATTAACAACTTAAGCGGAAAAATTGCAGGTGTATATATTACCAATGGCGGTGCAGGTGTTGGTTCTACATCACGAATTGTTATAAGGGGAGAAAATTCATTCAGCGGTACCAATCAACCCTTGTTTGTGGTAGATGGAGTGCCTATCAACAACGAAACTTATTTTAATAATGCCATTGAAAATTCTGCTAATCAGGGTACATGGGCTGAGGTAGATTATGGCAATGGCGCTGCAGAAATTAATCCGAACGATATTGCAAAAATAACCGTTTTAAAAGGTTCTACAGCAGCAGCATTATATGGTTCAAGAGCTGCCAATGGTGCCATTGTACTGACTACAAAAAAAGGTACACCCGAAAAAGGAATGCAAGGCATTAGTTTCAATTCAACAACAACGTTTGAAACGCCTTTAAAATTACCTCGTTTGCAAAATCAATATGGTGCAGGTATTAATGCATATCCTTTATCCGGAAACCCTAGTACGTATGTTTATCAGAATGGTGGTGCTTCTAATGAAAACAATATACCGAACTGGGGTTTAAAATTTGATCCAAACTTAAAAATTGTGCAATTTGATAGTCCTATTCCGGGCACACCTTATCAGGCTGCCGATTTGGTTGCACGTAGCATTAATCCGGGTTTAACGCCACAGGGTACACCATGGGTTGGCCATGCCGATCATTTTAAAAACTTTTTACAAACTGGTATCACTACCCAAAATAATATTGGTTTTGGTGGTGTAAGTGACAAGGGAAGTTATCACTTTTCTATCAGCAATTTATATAACAGAGGTATTTTGCCCAATACTGATTTGAGAAGGAATGGTATTTCTTTAAGAACGGAGCATAGGTATAGTGATAAGCTGACTTCAGATGTTTTTATCGATTTCATTAACAGCAACAGCAGCAATCGGCCCAATATTGGATATGGTTCTGAAAGTGTAATGTATACTTTCTTTGGAGTTTATGGCATGCCCATTAATATTGATTTGAACTCTTTAAAAAAACAATGGCAAACAGGTCGTGACCAACAAAATCAGTTTCGTTACTGGAATAACCACGACAATCCTTATGTAACAATGTATGATAACGTAAATAGTTTTAATAAAAACCGTTTAATTGGAAACGCTTCATTGAAATATGCGTTTAATAAACAGTGGACAACAATGGTACGTACCGGTACAGATTATTATAGCGATCACAGAGAAGGGCACCGTGCGTTTACTACCGTTCGTTTCCCCAGTGGTGGCTTTAGAACAGATGATATTAATTATTTTGAAAACAATACCGATTTCTTAGTCAGTTATAACAAAAAACACAGCAATATCTGGAATTTTGATGCATCGGTTGGTGGTAACAGATTTATGCAGAATGTTTCTTATAACAGAAATATTGCCAATACATTAATTACACCGGGTTTATACAATTTCTCAAATGCGCAAAGCCAGTTGCCTACTTTTTTTCAACAATTTAATAAAGTAGTATACAGTGCTTACGGTTTTGCAGATGTTGATTATAAAGGCCTGTTGTTCTTAAACGTTACCGGTAGAAATGATATATCCAGTACTTTACCGGTAAATCACAATTCATTCTTTTATCCTTCCGCTTCATTAAGTGCCATTGTATCTGATATGGTAAGGCTGCCTACGGCTATTTCCTATTTAAAAGTAAGAGGTTCTATTGCTAAAGTAGGTAGAGATGCCGATCCCTATTCTATCAACAATACCTATCTTACCAATACGCCATTCAACAATTATCCGCTAACAACAGGCAATAATGTACTGGCTAACAACAACCTGTTGCCTTCTTCTACTACTACCACAGAAGCAGGTTTTGAAGCCCGTTTCCTGAATAACAGAATTGGTATTGATGCAACAGTGTATAATTCCAATACCAAAAATGAAGTGGTGCAATTGCCTATCCCAGTTTCCTCAGGTTATTCAAATGCTTATGTAAATGGAGCATCTATTAACAACAAGGGTATTGAAATTATGATCAATGCTTCACCCATTCGTTCTAAAACGCCCAATGGTTTTAACTGGGATATGAATTTGAACTTTAGTCATAATATTTCAAAAGTGACAGCATTGCCTGATGGTATCAATACATATGTATATGCACAGGTAACACAGTACGACCGTTACTTCCGTGCTATTCAATATGATGCGGTTGTTGGTCAAAGAATTGGTAATATGTATGGGAATGTTTTTGTAAGAGACCCCCAGGGAAATATTGTTTATAAAAATGGCGTACCTCAATTTACTTCCAGTCAAAATTCATTATTGGGTAATTATAATCCTGATTTTGTGTTGGGATGGACCAACAATTTTACTTACAAAAATTTCAATATGAGTTTTGTATGGGATTGGCACCAGGGCGGCAAATTTTATTCATATACTGCATTAGGCGTTTTAGCCGGTGGTATGTCGGTTGAAACATTACCCGGCAGAGAAACCGGTATTGTTGGTAAAGGTGTTATGTTAGATGGTAGTGGCAAATATGTACCGAATAATGTTAAGGTGGATGCCGCTACGTATTATAATGGTTACTATAATGCATCCAATAATGAAGCATTTATGTACAATGCTACCTATGTTAAATTAAGAGAATTTAGAATTGGTTACACCTTCAAAAATTTATTTGGGGCCACTTCTAAAGCCAATATGAATCTTTCATTTGTAGCAAGAAATATATTAGAGTTTACCCAAAATAAAGATGTAGATCCTGAAACGCTGGCATTAAGAGGTCAACAAATATTACCTGGTACAGAATTTTTAAGTATCCCTTCTACCAAGAGTATGGGTTTATCATTAGGATTAAACTTTTAATTAAATAAAACATTGATTTATGAAAAATATTTTTTTAAACACAGGTAAGTTATTAATAGCCATTTTGCTGTTTAGCTCCTGCTCGAAAGAATTGCAAATGGTAAATATCAATCCGAATAATTTGGAAAAACCGGATGCCACTACTTTGCTTTCCAATACTGTTGTTTCTTTGTTCTACAATAATGCAAATATTGTATGGACACTCGGTAATGGGTATAATCAATACATGACGTACAGTCAATCCTATTATGACCAGCCAACCCGTTACCAACCCGTTACCAATGAACCCTATTGGATTCCTTTATATGAAACTGCACGAGATGCCAATACATTATATCAACTGGCAGTAAAGCAAAACAATCCATTATTACAGGCTGCTGCATTAACTTTGCGTTCTTATGCATTTGCACAATTAACCGAATTGTGGGGCGATATTCCTTTTACACAAGCCTTACAAGGTGCATCCGGTGTATACACACCTGTATATGATAATCAGCAAACAGTGTATACCGATCCTGCTGCAGGAATCATCCCTTCTTTGAGAAGAGCAGATAGTTTATTAAAAGCCAATCCTTCCGGTTTAATTAGTGGCGACATGTTATTCAATTCAAACACCATGGCCTGGCGCAGATTCATTAATGCGTTGCGTTTGCGATATTTATTGCGGGTATCTTCTAAATTAAGCGTAAGTGCAGAAATGCAGGCCATTGTAAATGATGGTGCAATTATGCAAAATGCATCACAAAGTGGTACTTTGGCATTGCCAACTACAACCCCTTATAATTTTGTGAGCTTAACAGAGCGTACAGGTGATTTTCAGGTAAAATACATGAACAACCTTTTGTACAATACTTTTGTAAACACTTCAGATACTGCCAGAATTACGGCATATTTTGCTCCCAATTCGCTTACTGCAAGTGGTGCACCCTTTAATTTTACCAATTACGGCGGATTGCCATTGGTGGTAGATGCTACCAACTCTCAAACAGCTCAGGCTTCTAACTTCAATAGTAGTTTTACAAAAGGAACCAACGTTAATTTAATTAAAGCCAGAATTATTACTTATGCAGAGCAGCAATTTATATTGGCAGAAGCAGCTTTAAAAGGTTTTATTGCCGGCAGTGCACAAAACTATTATAACAGCGGCGTATTGGGTGCTTATGCCGAAATTGGTATTGACCCCAATACAGCAACCAATTATTTAACTCATGCCGGGGTAGCTTTTGATAACAGCAGTATGGCTAACTCAATGAAACAAATTATTACCCAAAAATGGCTGGCTAATATTAACAATGGTTTTGAAGGATGGATTGAATACAGAAGAACAGGATTTCCTACATTTGATCCTGGTGGTTCTGTTAACTTAAATAACGGAGTGATACCAACCCGTTTTTTATATCCAACTTCTGAAAAAAATATTAATACAAAAAATTATAATGCAGAAATTCAATTAATGGGCGGCCAGGAAATAACAACTTACAAAGCCTGGTGGGAAAAATAAAGTACCATACCGATTGCTTTCTACAACCTGTTGCACCCGCAGCAGGTTTTTTTATGCTTGGAATAATAAGCCAACTTGAAAGTGCTATGCCAACAATTCAAATTTGCTTCAGAATTCATGGGTTAATTTGTATATTGAAAATGGAAGACTTTTTTTAAACATCATATTGCATTATGAAGTTACTGATTATAGAAGATGAAATAACACTGAACAAAACCATGACCGGCTTTTTAACCGCCGCAGGCTATCTATGCGAAACGGTTACCAACTATAACGATGCCATTGAAAAAATTGATTTGTATGAATATGATTGTATTGTGTTAGATATTATGCTACCAGGCGGTTCCGGTTTAGAACTGTTGCAATATTTAAAAACCAACAAAAAAAACGACGGGGTTATTATCATTTCAGCCAAAGATTCATTAGATGATAAAATTACCGGTCTGCAATTGGGGGCAGATGATTATCTAACCAAACCTTTTCATTTACCCGAATTAAGTATGCGGGTAGCAGCCATTATACGGCGGAAAAAAATGGATGGGCATAATATCCTGAATATTGGTAACTGGCTATTCATAGATACCATTGCACAAAAAGTTACGGTACAACAGCAGGAAATTGAGTTAACACAGAAAGAATACCAGTTGCTGCTGTTCTTTGTGGTGAATAAAAACAGGGTATTGTCTAAAAGTGCCATTGCCCAGCATTTGTGGGGCGATGATATGGACTTGGCCGATCATTATGATTTTATTTACACGCATATCAAAAATTTACGAAAAAAGATGATGGCAGCCGGCGGGGAAGATTGTATTCGTTCTATTTATGGTGCCGGATATAAAATGCAGGTTGACTAATACCTGTATCATTTTAAATATGATCAACTAAAAACGAATCGTACGCAATCATGAAATCATTTGCCGCCTATCAACGCTTTAATACCTGGACTGCCATTATTATTCTTTTAATGGGCAGTATTGCTTTTTATGGCGTTTTGCAATATGTGCTTATTCGGCAATTAGATGAAAGCCTGAAGGCTGAACAACAGGAAATTTCTGCTTATGTGCAACAATATCATCAGTTACCTGTAATACAAAATACCAAAAACCAATGGATTATTGTAGACAGTAACGTCATTGCATTACCTAAACACAAATTCAGAACCATAACCGCATTTAATAAGGCTGAGCAGGAAATGCGGGAAATACGGCAATTGCAATTTCACTTGCAGGTAGGTAATCGTCATTATCTGGTACAAGTCAATAAATCGCAGGCAGAAACGGAAGATTTATTGCAATTGATAGCCATATTGGCATTTGGAATGATTGCTTTGCTTTTGGTACTGAATTTTTTTGTGAACAGAAAATTGGTCAATAAATTATTTAAACCTTTTCAGCAAACTATTACTGCAATTAGGGAGTATAAAATTGGGCAGTCGCAGCCGTTACAGTTACCCACTAGTAAAGTAACAGAAATACATGTATTGAATATTAGCCTGAATGAAATGTCGCAACGTATTTTCACCGAATACCGTTCTTTAAAATCTTTTACTGAAAATGCGGCGCATGAAATGCAAACACCACTGGCAGTAATCCGGTCATCTATTGAAAGTATGATTCAGCAAAACAATTTAGATGAAGCAGGGGTACAACAACTGATGGCCATTGACGATAATATGCAGAAGCTCATTAAACTGCATCAGTCATTATTGCTGTTGGCTAAAATTGAAAACAATCAGTTTGCATTGAATGAAACCGTACAGTTAGATCAGATTATCCGGAACAAATGTGAAGAAAAAGCTGCTTTTATAGAAGCCAGACAATTAACCATACAACGGCAATTGGTACCCGTTACGGTATTGTTTCATCAGCAGTTAACCGAAATACTCATCAATAATTTGCTGAATAATGCCATTCGGTATACTGCACAAAATGGACAAATTACCATTGTATTAACTGCAAATAGTTGTAGCATTCGTAACACAGCTGCACAGGGTAGTTTAGATACAGAAAAGGTATTTAAACGATTTTACCGGCCACAGCAACAAACCGAAGGAACGGGTTTGGGACTGGCAATTGTACATGAAATATGCCGATTGGCAGAATGGCATATACAATATACATTTGAGCAAAATGAACATTCTTTTATTATTCAGTTTGTTAATCAGGAGAAAAAAATATAATGGGAAAGCAATTATTCGTCATCATCGGCAGTTTATTATGTTTTGGATGGGCGCAGGCACAGCAAAAAAACCTTCCATTTTTTGTGAATGCCGCCATTGAAAACAGTCCGCTTTTGAAAGATTACCATAATCAGCAGTTAAGCAATATCATCGACAGTCTTCGTATTCATGCCATCTATCAACCACAAATTAATGCCATCAGTGTAAATACTTATGCGCCTTCTTATCAGGGTTGGGGATATGATGGTGCTATTACCAACGGTGCCAATGTTGCGCAACAACTTATTGCCAACAAACTGCTGATTGGTAAAGAAAACTTGCAAAACCAGCAACAAGCTATTCAACTGTTAAATCAAAGTTTACAAGTAGCGGGTAAAATAACAGAGCAGGATATTACCAAAGCCATAACTGCTCAATATATTACGGCCTATGGCACACAGCAACAAATTCAGTTCAATAAAGAATTGGTTGATTTGTTGAAAAAAGAAGAAGTGATTCTGAAAAAATTAACCGAATCAGGTATCTACAAACAAACTGATTATTTAAGTTTTTTAGTAACCATTCAGCAGCAGGATTTATTGATTCATCAATTGCGCATTCAGTTTAGCAATGAGTATGGTACACTCAATTATTTATGCGGCTTAACAGATACGGCTTACACTGTATTGCAAAAACCCGATATTCAACTGGTATTAACACCGGAAATAGAACAAACAGTTTTTTACAAACAGTTTTTTGTAGATAGCTTAAAACTGAAAAACAGTGACGCACAAATTGATTTTAGTTATAAACCAAAAGTTAGTTTGTATGCAGATGCCGGCTATCTCTCATCATTTGCTTATCAGGCTTATAAAAATTTTGGAACCAGCTTTGGTGTAACGATTATTTGGCCTATTTATGATGGGAAGCAAAGAAAAATGAAACACGATAAAATTGCCATTGCCGAACAAACCCGTCAGCAATACCGCAATTATTTTAAAGCACAGTTTCAACAACAGATTGCACAATTGGCCCAACAACTGCAATCGGTGCAGGAACTGATTAATGAAACCAATACACAAATAAAATATACGCAAACATTAATTGAGGCAAACCGAAAGTTACTGCAAACCGGTGATGTAGTGATGCCGAATTATATTTTAGCTATTGGCAATTATTTGAATGCAAAAAATTTAATTACACAAAATACCATCAATAAATTACAGATTATTAACCAAATTAATTACTGGAACAGAAACTAAAGTATTATGACGCTTAAAAAATATATACTGTATTTATGCATTGTACTAACCATTTTAGTGCAGGCCTGTAAAGAAAAATCTGCTGAAGTCCACACAACGCCTGTTGCAGATTCCGCTACAGGCACACCGGTTACCATTACCCATCCTGTTAAGGGTATGATGCAGGAAACTGTTACCCTGAATGCTGTTTCTGCCTTTTTATTGAAGAGTTTTGTGAAAGCCAATGCCAACGGCTATTTACAACAGGTAAATATTCATTTGGGCCAATATGTACAAAAGGGCGAAACCTTATTTGTGATTACTACCAAAGAAGCAAGGGCATTGGGTAATACCATTAATGCATTAGATACTTCTTTGCGGTTTTCAGGAACCATTGCCATACATGCACCGGGGAATGGTTATATTACCCAGCTCAATTACCATGCTGGCGATTATGTGTTAGATGGAGAGCCATTGGCAGCTATTACCGATAACAGGAGTTTTGTGTTTTTATTAGACCTGCCTTATGAATTGAAGCCCTATCTTCCACAAAATAAAATGGTTAATTTATTATTACCCGATGGTACACAACTAACAGGTACAATGGGTACTCCGTTACCTACAGTAGATCCTGCGGCACAAACACAAAGCTTCATCATCAGGGTAAACAGCAATAAACAAATACCAGAAAATTTAATTGCTAAAGTAAACCTGATAAAAGTTCAAAAAATGAATACATTATCGCTTCCAAAAGCAGCCGTGTTAAGCGATGAAGTGCAAAGTAATTTTTGGGTAATGAAAATGATAGATAGTATTACTGCAATAAAAGTACAGGTGCAAAAAGGTGTTGAAACGAATGATGCCGTGGAAATAATTACCCCTGCTTTTAAAACTACCGATAGTATTCTTGTAAAAGGGAATTACGGTTTGCCGGATACTGCAAAGGTGATGATTCTGTCAACGCCATTGAAAGAATAAGTGATGTTTCATGTATGGCAGGTCAGTTTTTTCAGAATACTGTATTGAAATGAAACTCTAAATCAAGTACAGTATAACAGAAAAGTAATAAAAATTATTTTTAATTTTTTGTAAGGTCAGGATACTTTGTAAATTTTAATTATTTTTTGGATGAACAATTTCTTTGTAAAATATAAAAGTCCTTTGGCTGTTTTTATGGCCATCATCATTATGGGCGGATTGTTTGCTTACAGCAAATTGCAATCTTCACTATTTCCTGAAATTACTTTTCCGAAAATTAAAATTATAGCCGATGCCGGACAACAACCGGTGAATAAAATGATGATTACTGTTACCAGACAGTTGGAAAATGCTGTAAAGCGGGTGCCCGATTTGCACATAATACGCAGCATTACCAGCCGGGGCAGTTGCGAAATATCTGCTTTCCTGAATTGGAATGCGAATATTGATGTGAGTAAACAAAGAATTGAATCGCGAATTACAGAAATTATGAATACGCTGCCGCCCGGTATTCAAATTACGGTGGAACGTATGAATCCTTCCATTTTGCCGGTAATTGGGTATTCTTTGGAAAGTAACACCCGATCGCCCATTGATATGAAGCTGCTGGCTTTGTATACCATTAAACCCTTTTTATCGCAGGTATCCGGTGTTTCTGAAGTGCGGGTTATTGGCGGAAAAACAAAAGAATACTGGTTAATTGTGAATACCGATAAAATGTCTGCATTGGGTATTTCTCCCGATTCGGTGAACTATGCATTAAGCCAGACCAATTTCATCAAATCGAACGGCTATCTGGCTGATTATCATTTATTGTATTTATCACTTACCGATGCATCGGTAGTTTCGAAAGATCAATTACAACATATTGTTATCAGCAATAACGGTAAGCGCATTGTGCAGTTGCAGGATATAGCCGATGTGCAAATTCGTGAAGCGAAGGAGTATATCAAAATCAATGCAAACGGAAGGGAAGGTATTTTGCTGGCTGTTATTAAACAGCCCAATGCCAATTTAATTGAGGTAAGCAGCAATATGGATGCTAAATTGAAAGATTTAAAAAAAATACTGCCTCGCGATGTAACGATACATCCATACTATGAGCAGGCCAATTTTGTAAAAGATGCCATTAAAAGTGTAAGCGATAGTTTATGGATTGGGTTATTGCTTGCAATAGTGGTGGCCATTATTTTTCTGCGTTCACTGAAAGCCAGTACCGTTATTCTGTTTACCATACCGGTTACAATTTTACTCACTATTATCTGTTTGTATGCTATCGGACAAACATTAAATATTATGACGCTGGGCGCACTGGCGGCTGCTATCGGGCTAATTATTGATGATGCGATAGTAGTAGTGGAGCAAATTCATCGTACCCACGAAGAACATCCTGCCGAACCCACCAGTACTTTGTTGCAAAAAGCCATTCATTATTTATTTCCTGCTATGGTGGGATCTTCCTTAAGTACCATCGTTATTTTTTTACCTTTTGTATTGATGAGTGGAGTTGCAGGTGCTTATTTTAAAGTAATGACCAATACCATGATTATTACTTTGGTATGCTCATTTTTTGTAACCTGGTTACTGTTGCCTGTATTGTATTTGCTGTTTACCCGCAATGCGTCGGTAAATGCTGTAGGCAAAAAAATAAATCATGGCCATGAAGTAAAGCAACAGAAATGGGTGGGATTTTTTATCCGTAAACCTTATATCAGTATATTGTTCATCGTAATTTTAGGTGCTTCTATTTATGTTGTATATCCTAAATTAGCTACCGGCTTTTTGCCCGATATGGATGAAGGAAGTATTGTATTGGATTACAGTTCACCACCCGGTACTTCATTGGAAGAAACAGACCGGATGTTAAGGCAGGTAGAAAAAATAATTGTAAAAGTGCCTGAAGTAGAAGCTTATAGCCGTAGAACCGGTACACAAATGGGATTTTTTATCACAGAACCCAATCGGGGCGATTACCTGATACAATTAAAGAAAAACAGAATGCGGACAACGGAAGAGGTAATTAATGATATTCGGTTGAAGGTAGAATCAACGCAACCGGCTTTGCGTATTGACTTTGGGCAGGTAATTACCGATATGCTGGGCGATTTAATGACATCGGTTCAGCCAATAGAAGTAAAAATTTTCGGGAATGATCAGTCGAAGTTGCAAGAGCTGTCCCGACAGGTGGCTGCAGTGCTGAATACTGTTCAGGGAACAGCCGATGTTTTTGATGGTATTGTAATTGCCGGTCCATCTGTATTGGTTACACCCAATTATACCGCATTGGCCCAATATGGTATTACACCTGCAAGTTTTCAATACCAAATGCAGAGTGCTTTAGAAGGCAATGTGGTGGGTAGTGTATTTGATAAGGAACAGTTGAGTAATATTCGGTTTATTTATCCAAACAGTGCCAAATTATCGGTAGCACAGGTAAAACAAACACTCATTTTTCTTCCCAATGGGAAAAGAATACCTATTACTAATTTGGCCACAGTTGCATTAAGTAGTGGCGATGCAGAAATACAAAGAGAAAATTTGCAAAATATGGGGGTAGTTACTGCAAGGTTAGATAATCGCGATTTGGGTAGTACCATGCAGGAAATTCAACAAAAAGTAGCCGTAAAAGTGGCATTGCCGCAAGGTTATTTTATCAGTTATGGCGGTGCTTATGCAGAGCAACAGCAATCGTTTAAAGAGTTACTGGTAATTTTAATTACAGCCAGTTTGCTGGTGTTTGGGGTCATATTGTTTTTGTTCAGAGATGTAAAAATTGCATTGATTATTATATTGGTAGCGGTACTGGGTATCAGTGGCAGTTATTTGGCACTTTACCTCACCAATACGCCTTTAAATGTGGGTAGTTATACCGGTCTCATCATGATTGTGGGTATTATAGGTGAGAATGCCATTTTTACTTATTTGCAGTTTAGGGATTCATTAAAAGGAAAAACCAATGTGGGCAGGGTAGATGAAGCGATTATTTATTCCATTTCTACCCGGTTAAGGCCTAAGTTAATGACGGCGTTGGGCGCTATTATTGCTTTAACGCCTTTGGCGCTGGGTATTGGTACCGGTGCACAAATGCACCAACCCTTAGCCATTGCCGTAATTGGCGGATTTATTGTAGCATTGCCATTGTTATTGGTAGTGTTGCCCAGTTTGTTGCATTTGTTGTATAAGAACAGTAAACCTTTGGTACAGGAAGAAGAAATGTAGAATATAAAAAACAGAATTCTGTTATGGTAGTTTCATAAAAAAGAGGCTTTCTCTTGCTTTTGAGATAGCCTCTTATAATTTGAGCTCATTATGAAAATAGATATTTTGTATTGGGTTCTGTTTTTTGTTGTGAATGACCCTTATCAGGAAATTTAAAATTGAGTTGAAAATCCAAAATAATAACTTCTTCCAATGGAAGGAATAATACCTGGTCCGGGATATTCATCAGTTCTTCGTGTAAAATATGATTTATCAGTTAAGTTATTCACACCTACTTTGATTGCGATTTTTTTGATGGTATATGTCATGCTGAGGTCAGCAACTGTATATCCAGGTATATAACCTGCAATTGGGTCAGTGCTTGTTTTTACATTTGAAGCATCACCGTAAGCATCACCAATATTATTTATCTGAAAAGTTGCTGAAAAATGGGGGTTATTAAAAATAATTCCAGTACGATTGATAGTCTTGGCAGCAGCTTCAACCCGGTTGCCCTTGAATGCTCCGGTGGTATATCTGGCATCAATGAAAGCAAACGAATTAAAAATACTGAGGCCTGTTTTTGATTGTGCATTCAGGTATTTTAAAATATTAAATTCCAAATAATTCTCAACACCTTTATGAACACTATTCGCTATATTCTTGCGCACAGAGTATTCCATTCCGGTATTTGGGTCTGTTTGCACTAATACTCCAATTCTATTATTATAAGCCAGATAAAAAACACCCAAATCAAAATTAAAATAATTTTTAATGGTACCTCTATAACCTAAATCTGCATTGAAGCCATAACTGTCTTTTAGATTGGGGTCAATTCTGGATGTTATTCCGAATGGTTCTAACTGGCTATAATCAATAGGCCGGTATGCCTGACTGATATTACCGTAAATATTGGTGTAGGTTCCTGTTTTATATGAAATGCCCATGCCAAACAATGGAAAAGTTCTTGATCTGTTTTCTAACACATTTTGTTTTGTTCCATCTGTAGTTTTATAACCAGTTGCAGTACTGTTTAAATATTCAAATCTAAAACCGGGGATGATGGACAGCTTGTCACCGAACTTAAAAATATTTTCAATAAAAGGAGCGATGTTTGTAGTGGTAAAATTTAAGTTATAACCCCAATCGCCGTGGATGGATAAATCAAAATCACTATTGGTAGTTCCTTCCCCTCCCCCGAGCCTTTTTAACCATGCATATGCATGTCTGATACCTCCCGAAATAGTTGCTTTTTGATGTGCAAATTGGTATTGATGCGAAAATCTGAATTCTGTTGTGATGTTTTTCATATTTTCTATCCCCACTTCTCTTGGAACGTAGGTATTTGTAATGGGGTCAATTGTATCTTGGGCAGCCGGGCCACCATCTTCGTTTCTCCATACCAGAGAACGATTCCCGTATAAATATGTGCTCTTTATACTAATTATGCTGTTTTTGGATAGATTGTAGTTCATTGATAAATTAACAATATTCCAAGGCGTTTTCAGCCAGTTTCTGGAACGTGTAGACATTCTGGGATTAGCCTGAAACTGGCTATCTGTTAATCCCCCCGGCATTTGTATGGTATTACGAAGCAAAGAATATTCTGCTGTAACATTCAGCTTTTCAGAAATTTTATACTGCAATTTTCCAAAACCTGATAACTGCCATTGTTTACTATTGGGTCTGTACCCATCCATATAGCGATATTGGATGAAAGCATAATAGGATAGTTTTTTAAAATTACCGCCAATTGAATTAAAAGTATTGAAAAGCCCATAACTGCCTGCAGTTTGCGAAGTATAAAATTCAAAGGGTTTATTGGCAGGTGCATCTTTTGTAATATAGTTTACCAAACCTCCAAATTGAGCGCCAAATTGTAATGCTGCGGCACCCCTTACCATTTCAATTCTTTGAACTGCTTCCATAGGAGGAAGGTAATAGGCTTCATTGTATCCATATATATCAGCACTAATGTTATAACCATTTTGGCGGGTATTCATTTCAATGCTTTGAATAGGGTTCAGCCCCCTTGTTGCAATTCCGTTTGCAGTAAAGCCACCTGTTTCAGTTTCAACAATATTTAATCCGGGTATCCTGCCTAAAATTTGTCTGGTATTATTGATAGCCTTATTTGCATCCAAACTATCTACCATAATCACTTCGCTTTTTTTACCGGCATAAATAATCCCATCTTTAAAATCTGGCATGTGACCTATTCCGCGAACGGTTTTAAAACCAGTAACTGAAACATTTTTAAGTGTGTGTACGTTTATGCTGTCAATTTTTTGTGCGAATAAAATAATGGGTAATAAAAGCCATAGTAGCAGAAGTATTTTCTTCATGAAATTTCTTTTTCACAAAGAAAATTGCGAAATCAATGCTATAATAACTGTATCGGGAAATTCTGTTTACGATATCTGGAATTCAAAATGAGCTACTAAAATATATTTTATTAAAATTATTCTTTTATTGCATTACTTTGATGCAAAAAAAAACAGCAATAGTTTATAAATGCTGTTTTTTATATATTTTTTAAAATTTAATTATTTATTCAACCTCAGCACCCATTTTTTTGCTTACTTTTTTTCTGTCTTCTTCATCCAATACCACTTTACGCATTCTGATGTTTTTAGGCGTTACCTCAATGCACTCATCCTGTTGAATGTATTCCATACATTCTTCTAATGTTAATTGAATTTTTGGGGTAATGCGTACACTGTCATCGCTGCCGCTGGCCCGGTGGTTGGTTAATTTTTTAGCTTCTACTGCATTTACATTCAAATCGCCGGGTTTAATGTGCTCGGCAATAATTTGTCCGGCATATACTTCTTCGCCAGGTTCAATAAAGAAACGGCCGCGATCCTGTAATTTATCGATAGAATAGGCAGTAGTGGTACCGCCAAATTTAGCAATCAACACACCATTGTTTCTTCCGGGAATAGGCCCTTTCCAGGGTTTGTATTCGCTAAAACGATGTGCCATTACAGCTTCACCTGCAGTGCCGGTTAACATTTGTGAACGCAAACCAATTAAACCTCTTGAAGGAATTTCAAACTCTAAGTGCTGCATTTCACCTTTGCTTTCCATCACCAGCATTTCACCCTTGCGTTGGGTTACCAAATCAATTACTTTACCGCTAAATTCAGAAGGTACATCTACTACTAAAATTTCATAAGGTTCATGCTTCTTACCATCCACTGTTTTCACCAATACCTGTGGGTTTCCCACGGTTAATTCATATCCTTCGCGGCGCATGGTTTCAACCAATACACCTAAGTGCAGAATGCCCCGTCCAAATACCAAAAAGCTATCGGCACTGTCTGCATCTTCTACTCTAAGGGCTAAGTTTTTCTCTGTTTCTTTCATCAGGCGGTCGCGCAGGTGGCGAGAGGTAACAAACTTTCCGTCTTTACCAAAGAAGGGTGAGTTATTGATGCTGAACATCATACTCATAGTAGGTTCATCCACGCTGATAATGGGTAATCCTTCGGGATTTTCAGTATCGGCAATGGTATCGCCAATGTTAAAATCTTCCAGACCAACAACCGCACATAAATCGCCACACAATACTTCCGTTACTTTGCGTTTGCCCATTCCTTCAAAAACGTATAATTCTTTTACTTTATTTTTTTTGATGCTGCCATCTGCCTGCACCAATGCAATGTTCTGGTTTTCTTTAATGGTACCGCGGGTTACTTTTCCAATTGCAATTCGGCCTAAGAAAGAAGAATAATCTAATGATGTAATTTGTAATTGCAATGAACCTGCCTGAATGGTAGGTGGTGGTACATGTTTTAAAATGCCATCCATTAACGGGAAAATATCTTCAGTAGGGGTTAAGCTGTCATTAAACCAGCCATTTTTACCGCTGCCATAATAAGTTGGGAAGTTCAGTTGTTCTTCCGTAGCATCTAAGTTAAAGAAGAGTTCAAATACGGCATCATGCACTTCATCGGGGCGGCAATTGGGTTTATCTACTTTATTGATAACAACAATAGGATGTAAATTTAATTGCAAGGCTTTTTGCAATACAAAACGGGTTTGGGGCATGGGGCCTTCAAAGGCATCTACCAATAATATTACCCCATCTGCCATTTTCAATACACGTTCTACTTCACCGCCAAAATCACTGTGGCCGGGCGTATCAATTACATTGATTTTAACGTCTTTATAAGTAACAGCGGCATTTTTACTAAAAATAGTAATGCCCCTTTCTTTTTCCAGATCATTGCTGTCCATAATCAACTCGCCGGTTTCCTGATTGTCTCTAAAAACCTTGGTAGCCTGTAATATGCGGTCTACTAATGTGGTTTTTCCGTGGTCAACGTGTGCAATGATCGCAATATTTCTAATATCCATAAAAAAATTTAAGGCTGCAAAGGTAAGGTTTTACAATGGGTTTACCGCTATTCATCTTTTAGTTAACCTGCTGTTAATACGGAATGCCTTAACTTTATAAAAAATAATACTATTGATGCGTTGGATAATTATGCTGTTCGTAAGTGCCATTGGCCTTTCGTTTGTTACCCAAAAAGCTGTGAATGGAGATAAGGTTATAACCCCGCCGGGTACGGTTTTACTGAAACCCGGGCTGTACATGGATGCCTTTGAAATTAGTGTGAGCAACTGGAAAGATTTTACCGAAGGATGGTTATTGGGCCGGGAGAATGATACCGCTACCTATGCCGCTATGTTACCCGATTCGCTGGTATGGGTTTCTTACCGGCAAAGAGGGGAAGAATTTATTCAAACTTATTATCGCAGCAATAGTTACAATAATTATCCCATGGCAGGCATTAGTTATGAACAGGCGCAAGCATTCTGTGCCTGGCGTACCGACCGGGTAAATGAATTGCTGGCACGCATGCCGCATCCTCCTTTTAGAAGTGTTATCTACCGCCTGCCCACTGAGGCTGAATGGGAATTGGCAGCCAATGGTAAATTAGATTCCATTAAATATCCCTATGGTTATCCGGGTATTTACAGCCTGTATAAAGGCGATTCTGTTAAAAATTTTAATTGCCGTTATCCGGATGATGATTCCCTTCGGGTGGGGCAACGCGATATTATGCCGGTTAGTTTTTCCATCCCCAATCAATATGGTATTTACAATATGATTGGTAATGTGGGTGAGATGATTGCAGAAAAAGGCGTAGCCAAAGGCGGGCACTACGATTTGCCGATTGCTTATTGCACGGTTAAAGAGCGTATGGCTTATAAAAGCCCCAATCGCTGGTTAGGCTTTCGGTGTGTATGCGAAGTGGAAACCGCTGCACCCTTTAACCGGAAAAATGAAAAAACCAAAAAAGGAAAACCGGTAAAAGGGTTTAGCGATCAACAATAATGCGGTTATACCCGCACATAAATTTTGCGCTTATCTAAATAATAGCCAACTACCCAACAAAGCAGCATATACGAAATAGCAAATAAAAATGAGCCAAAGTATTCGCCTGCATGGCTGTAAATATTAATATATAACCACTGAATTAAACCACGATACCCTTCAATGGGTATCATATAGAATACAGTTACCAACAGTTCAGACAATAAATAAATGAATAGCGGATTTTTACCGAATACCTGAAAAAAATAGCTGATTTTACTTTCACCTAAATTTTTGAAACTTACAAAATACATCACAGCCGCAATAATCATACAGTCTAACCCAACGGTATGTAATACAAATGAGCTGGTCCATAATTTTTTGTTGATAGGGAAAGAGAGGTTCCAGAAATATGACAATACAAATAAACCAAAACCTGCTAATAATAATTTGGTGAGTGTTTCATATGTGTTACCTTTTTTCTGAATAAAGGCACCTGCCATATATCCTGCAATTACATTGGCAATGGCAGGCATAGTGCTCAGCCAACCTTCGGGGTCAAAGGCAACGCCTTCACCATGATACATGTGGCTGGGGCCCATTAACCAAACATCTAAGTAATAACCGGCATTGGTGGTCATTCCATAAGGGTCTGTAGGGTCGCCCATGTAATACATGATGCCCCAATAGATAAACAGTAATGCAATCCCAATGTATAAAGCTGTTTTAGGTTTTAAAAACCAAATAAGCAATGAGGCAATGCCATAGCAAAGGGCTATCCGTTGTAATACGCCCATAATACGGGTATTGGCAAATGGTGCAGCTTGTATATGGTGTTGCGCATCCAGTCGAAAAAAAGGAAACCAATACATTAGGTAACCCAATAAAAAGATAAGTAGGGTGCGTTTTAAAATTTTGCCTGCTACCCATCCATTGGCTTTGTCTGCCCATTTGGGCATTACAAAACTTATGGCATTTCCCACTGCAAAAAGAAATGAAGGGAATACCAAATCGGTAGGTGTAAACCCATTCCAATGGGCATGTTGTAGCGGTGCATACGATAAAGGACCACCGGGGGTGTTTACAATAATCATGAAACAGATGGTCATGCCTCTAAATATATCTAAGGCAGTAAAACGTTGTGTGTGGGCTGTCATAGCAATCGTTGGTTTGAGGTTAGGGATTTTTAAAAATAAGCAATAAAAACCGCAAACAAAGCAAGTGACCATTAAATTATACCCTTTTTAATGCTCAAACCTTTGCGTAGCCGCAAAAAAATGCCGGTTCTTTCAGGAATAAAGAACCGGCAAATGGGGTGATGAGAAAGAAATAAAAGAAATAATTACCAGATTTTTATTCTTTCATTTTCTGGTAAATACATTTTCTCGCCCCGCACAACATGAAATGCTTTGTAGAAAGGAGTAAAGTTCATTAAAGGGCCATTTACACGATACATAGCAGGTGAATGTGGGTCGGTGTTGATTAACCGAAGCACATATGCATCTTTTTCTTTCGAACGCCAAATTTGGGCTAAGGATAAAAAGAAGCGCTGGTCGGGGGTAAAGCCATCTATTTTTTGGGTAGTATTCTGTCCCTCTTTGGTCATTTTAAAGGCATCATAGGCAATGGCAATGCCTCCAATATCGGCCATGTTTTCTCCGGTAGTCAATGCGCCGTTTACATGCACCGTATCTAAAACTGTAAATCCATCATACAAATGCACCACTTGCTGCGATTTATTTTTGAACTGCTCATAATCGGCTTTGCTCCACCAATTTTTTAAGTTGCCTTCTTTATCATATTGTGCGCCTTGATCATCAAAACCATGTGTCATTTCATGACCAATTACCATACCTATACCACCATAATTAATGGCATCATCGGCTTGGGGGTCAAAGAAAGGAAACTGTAGAATACCCGCAGGAAACACTATTTCATTGTACAAGGGGTTGTAGTAGGCATTGATGGTAGGGGGCGTCATTTCCCATTCTGTTCTATCTACCGGTTTGCCTAATTTGTGTACCATGTACTGGTAATTGTTGGCTTCTGCTGCCATTACATTTTCAAAATAATGATTGCGGTCAATATTTACTTTACTGTAATCTCTCCATTTGTCGGGATAACCAATTTTTTTAATAAATGCCTGTAATTTTTCTTTGCCTTTTTGTTTGGTTGAATCACTCATCCAGTCTAAGCGGTTTATCCTCTGTGCAAAGGCAGTTTGTAAATTATGCACCAATTCATCTATCCTTTGCTTGGCTTCTTTGGTAAAATATTTTTCAACATATAATTGCCCTAATGCCTCTCCAATTTGGCTGTCAATAGTCCGGTAAACATTTTCCCAACGGGGCTTCATTTGTGTTTGTCCGCTCAGTGCCTTTCCGTAAAAATCAAATGATGCTTGTACAAATGGAGCACTTAAAATACGTGCTGCACTATTAATAGTATGTAAGCGCAAGTACAACTGCCAGGTGGCTAAGGGTTGTGTAACCAATAATTGATTGAGTTTAGCAAAAAACTCTGGTTGCTGAACATTTACCGAATCAACCTTGATTTTTAATGTTTGTAACATCATAGGCCATTGCAAATTGGGCATTGTGTTGGCCAATTGGCTCACGGCCATTTTGTGATAATTATTTTGGGGGTCGCGCAGGGCTACATTGGTTTTATGGCTTTCCGCCATTTGTTTTTCCAATGCATACACTTGTTCTACCTGTTTGCTGGCGGTAAGGCTATCGGTGCCGGTCAATACCAATAATTTTTGCAGGTAATTTTTGTAGGCAGCTACTACTGCCTGCGTAGCCGCATCTGTTTTAAAATAATAATCACGGTCGGGTAAACCCAAGCCACCCTGCCCAAATACGGCAATGGTAGCCATGCTGTTTTTATCGTCGGGATATACACCAAAATCAAATAACATATTACTGCCTCGGGTATGTGCCTGTGCAGCATATTGAAGAATTGATTCAGGTGTTTTAATATTGCTGATGGTAGTAAGTAAAGGTTGGATGGGGGTATAACCTAACTGGTCAATTTTAGCTGAGTCCATGCCCGATGCAAAAAAGTTGCCCACTTTTTGTTGAATACTGCCTGCCTGCCCCGGATTTTTTTCTGCTTCTTCCAATATGGTGTGAATGTTGTTTTTGGTGTGGTTGTATAAATCTAAAAAAGAACCTGCACCAACTTCAGAAGCCGGTATGGTGGTTTTCTTCAACCAATTTCCGTTAGCGAATAAAAAGAAATTATCGCCCGGCTTTACGGATGTGTCAATGGCACTCAGGTCAATGAATGCGGATGGTTTGTTCGGTTTTTCTTTACAGCCGGTGAATAATACAACGCTTAACGTAGCGCTGCAGAACGCTGTTTTTACAATATTCATGTGCATGGTTTTAATGAATGGAATGCCGGTAAATTTTATTACTAAGCAATTTCCTTTGAATGAAATTCTAAAGTAATACAAAAACATATTCCCTGCCCAAAAAGTTGATGAATGGGAAGTGATGGCATTAAAAAAATTGGAAGATATACAAGCTTACATTAAAAAAATTACTAATGGTGGTAACAAGATATTTGTTGCAGCAGAATGGATGGGAAGGGAAGTGTAGTGTAGTTATAAAAAAAGGCCGTCTAATATGGAGACAGCCTGCATTGAATGATTTGTTACGAAGCTTTCACCACTTCTTTTTTTTCATTTTGTTTTTTGTGTGGTCTGCTTTTGCCGAAAGAACCTTTAAAACGTTTGCCTTTCGCAGTTTTTTTGTCGCCTCTACCCATAATAAATTGATTTTTAATATTTGTATGAGAGGCAAAAATAAAAAATCCTGCTGAAACAGCAGGATTTAATTCTGTAGTGCAAAAAATTACATTTTGCTGCTTAATTCTTTACCTGCTTTAAAACGGGCAACTTTTTTAGCTTTAATTTTAATAGGTGCACCGGTTTGAGGGTTACGTCCAGTACGGGCAGCACGTTTAGAAACTGAGAAAGTTCCAAAACCTACTAATGTAACTTTGCCGCCACCTTTTAAAGTTTTGGTTACTGCTTCAACAAATGAATCTAAAGCAGCGTTTGCCTGTGTTTTAGTGATTTCAGCGTCTTCTGCAATTTTTGCAATTAATTCAGCCTTGTTCATAGATGATTGTTTAATTAGTTAAATAACAAAAACAAATGTATAGGCTTTTGGCAATTAACAAAATAATTTTTCTCAATTTTTAAGCACAGGTTTTGCCCCAAAATCCTTTATTGATAAGGCTTTTCATATAAAATGTATGTTGGACTTACAACAGGTAACAATATCTCAATCTTCTGAAATACAGTGTCGGTAAGGGTTTTAGGCTTTCAATGTTGCAAAATGAGGCTGAGTAAGGGTTTGTGATAAATATAAGGAAGTTGATGTAATGAAAAAACATGAGTATAAAAGCTTTCCACATTTATTGCACAACCTGCATTAATGAGCGAAAACTGGTCATATTTTCTCCCCAGGTTTCTTGCACAACTTTACCCAATGCCATAGCATGTTCTTTAACATACCGCTCATAATCCTGTATGGTATAGGCATAATATTGTATGGCATACGTATAGCCTTCACTTTCATCGGTTCCCAACACCCTTACCCATTGGTATTGGTAAAAGCAGCCCGATTGCATTACCATGGGTATGTGTTTTTCCTTCATCCATTGCAACCACGTTTCATGTATGGGTGCTGCTACATGCGATGTTACATTGTATATTATCATACATTCAGTTTTAATGCAGCATATACCGGGCAATGGTCGCTGTGTTTTACATCGGGTAAAATGGCTGCTTCGCTTAATGCTTCAGTCAAATTATTGGTAATGGTAATATAGTCAATACGCCAGCCTTTGTTCTGTAAACGTACAGAGGGGAAACGCTGGCTCCACCAGGAGTAAGCACCTTTTTCGTTGGGATGTAAATAACGGAAGGTATCTACAAATCCGCCTGCTAAAAAGCCATCCATCCATGCCCTTTCTTCCGGTAAAAAACCCGATGAATTTTTATTGCCTTTCGGATCATGAATATCTATTTCTGTATGTGCAATATTGTAATCGCCGGTAATAATTAATTGGGGCCTTGTTTGGCGTAATGTTTTTAAATAATCTAAAAACTCATCTAACCAATGGTATTTATAGGTTTGCCGTTCATCGCCACTGGTGCCCGATGGGAAGTAGGCATTGATTAAAGTAATGGCTCCAAAATCTATTCGTATTACCCTGCCCTCAAAATCGCTTTGCTCTTTTTGGTGGCCATAAAAAACAGCATCGGGTTTTATTTTTGTGAAAACAGCTACACCGCTATATCCCTTCTTTTGCGCCGAAAACCAATAGGTATGGTAGCCTAATGTTTCAAAAGCACTGCTGTCTACATCTTCTTTAGTGGCCTTGGTTTCCTGTAAACAAATTACATCAGCAGGATCAGTTTGCAGCCATTCCACAAAACCTTTTTTAATGGCAGCACGAATGCCGTTTACATTATAAGAAATAATACGCATATTTTTTGTTGCCATGGTTCAATTTTTTAACTGAATGTGGAATAGCGGTTATTGTATTAATTCACTTGAATTACTTTGCCTGTGGGGAAAGTAAAACCCAAACTTAACACCAGCTCATAGGTTCCAAAAGATTGTTTGGCACGGCCTTCATACACTTTTAAATTGCTGTAACGTGCATAGTCAACCTTGTTGGCAAATTCTAAATAAGCATATTTAAAAAAGGTAGCACGCACTGCGCCTTCAAAACCCATATTCCACCCACCCAACTGAAAGCCGGCATCGTTATTTTGCCCAAACAACATATTTTGTACATGCGGAATAACAGGACCAATGCCACCTTTGCCCAACGCATCTATTTGTAAATTGCCATCACCTGTTTGGTAAATGTGCCAGCGTTTTACTAAATTAAACAATAAAAAATTAGCACCATTGTTTAAATAATAAGCAAAGCCATTGGGTTCATTAAAGGCAACCGTAGTATCTACCTGCCGGTTGTTCAGTTTGCCAACAATATGTGCATTCTGGTCGGCAAAAATATATTTGGTGTGGTCGAAGTTGATTTCAAAAAACAAATCTTTTTTTCTGTTAATTAAAAAACCCAGGCGGTAATTGTATTGCGGAATGGAAATAGGAATGCGCAAAATACCTTCATCCCAACCAATATGGTCGTGTGCTTTTACTGCTTTGAAAGTATAATCGTTACCCAATGCCGGTTGTACCACTTTAATGTTGCTGTGGGTATACCACTCTTTGTTGTAACCCCATGAAAAATAAAATTCTCCTTTTCTATCTTTTTTGTGTTTTGTTGTGCCAGTTGTTTGTGCTTTTACCAAATGCATGCTGCCTGCTACACAAATCATCACCATGGCCAATGCTCTTAACTTACGCTTCATAGTTTGTATTTTATATTTTTATTGCTTGCTTAAACCTGTCTATTCAACTTTTCCCAATGGCCGGTATGGTTAATGGCTCCATTTCCTTTATTGGTTTACCCATAGGGTATATGAAATTGCCCGCAAAAGTATTGTGTAAATGTTAACCTGCAATTTTTTGATTTCAATTCATTAATTACCGTAATTTGAAATGTAAACCTTACCCCGCATGCTGTATTTTATTGAAATAATAAACAAAGGCGCAGGGCTTTCATCTGGAAATGTTTTAAGTGGATTATTATGAAGACAAGCGAAAGAATTATTCCGGCCACACAGAATTTTTATTTAGAGGGTTCTAAGCCCCGAGTACATGAATTGAAATTTGCATGGCGTGTATTCATAGAGTTTTTGAATAGTTTTCGGGTATTGCATTTTGTAGGACCCTGTATTACGGTATTTGGAAGCGCAAGGTTTAAATCCGACCATCCATACTATCTGGCAGCAGAAGAATTTGGGAAACGAATTGCCAAAATGGGTTTTACTACCATGACAGGTGGCGGACCGGGCACAATGGAAGCCGCTAATAAAGGCGCTTTTGAAAATGGCGGTCAGTCGGTGGGCTGCAATATTAAACTGCCTTTTGAACAAAAACCCAATCCCTATGTGCATACTTCACTTACTTTTAATCATTTCTTTTCAAGAAAAGTAATGATGGTAAAATATTCGTATGCATTTATCATTATGCCCGGTGGTTTTGGTACCATGGATGAATTTTTTGAAACCCTTACCTTAGTGCAAACCCGCACCATTACTCAGTTTCCAATTGTAATATTTGGAAAAGAATTTTATAAACCATTAATGGATTTTATAGAAGAAATGGCTGAGCAGGGTACCATTACCCGCAGTGACATGGATTTGGTATTGTTTACAGATGATTATGATGAAGCCATAAACCATATTAAAACCTATATCCGTAAAAACTATGTACTGAAACCAAGGAAGCGGTTCTGGTGGTTATTGGAATTAAAATAAATTTGTACTAACAAAATGTTTTTCAGCTTTTATTTGGCATTCTTACATTTCGTTTTTGGTATAACCCAATGATACAAAAGATTGAGGGATTACACCTATTGTTGTTGGCTACCCACGATGCGTTCTTGCACTGTTTAATTTTGGGTTTTAGCCTTTGGCATGTTAGGTTGAAAAATCTTTTCATAAAACATTTCAAAAATGATGTCTTTCTATTTCCATATATCCTGCTATCTTCTAATTGATATTCATCAAAAAAACTTGCTAAGCTGCACTGATTTTCTATTGTTGCGTTTGCGTATGCTCCCGGCAAAATGAGCGCTCTAAGCCATTTACAGCTATTTGATGTGATTCCTTTAAAGTATGAATGGGGGTTACCATTCACCCATTTCTTTTTTTACATTCTTGATTAATCACTACATTCATTGCGCTAATTTTTAGCCAAAGTGTACCATCCGATTGTTGGAACAGGATGGCAATAACCTATCCATGTACTTCAATAACATTCTGAAAACATGTAAACTTGTATTGATAAACACAATCATATGAAAAAGAAATCGAACGATGCTGCTGCCAACCATTCACGCCGTAATTTTTTAAGAAATACCGCCTTGGCGGCTACCGGCTTTTATATTGTGCCACGCCATGTATTGGGCAAAGGCTTTATTGCACCCAGCGATAAGCTGAATGTTGCTGGGGTGGGTATAGGAGGAAAGGGTGCAAGCG
>NZ_LUHG01000102.1 GCF_001623405.1 Hydrotalea flava | reverse complement strand
GATCGAACTCTTTTAAAATACTGGCAATCTGATGGGGACTGAATCTACTCTTTTTCATAATTAAACGTTTTAAAGTTATACATTTTTTGTCTACTTATAAAACGTACTATTTTTGGGGGAGCTTACATTTCTGCCTTCTCCCGTGTGTTTCTTAACTCCTTTGACAGATTATTTAAATGATTTATAAATTCTTTTTTTTCAGTTTCTTGTCTAAAAAGTCTAACGTTTGATTCAAATACTCTCAGACCTTCAACACAAACTCTCCAAATGTCTTTAAACATCAATCGCAGAGGCTTGTCTTCTTGCCAGTAACACATATCATTCTGAAATTTATACCAAAGCCTTCTCATTTCTTCAATGTGTCCGGGTAACTTTTCAGATTCATTTGCGTCATTAAAATTGTCAATTTTTAAATTATGTGCAAAATCATTTCTAATATTTCTAATGTTGTCAAGCATATCTGGAAAATGCTCTGGAATTAGATTGAAAGCTCTTATGAGATTGATTTTTGTAACAAGATTCATCTTGTCATTTATTAATATTTGATGATTAGGAATAAAAGCTTTTAGAAATCTGTCAATTTGATATTCAAGAACTGAAGTCGCTAAAATGACAAACGAACGGTCGTCTTCTATTTTGTTAAGCCTTTTAAAAAACGGAGGTAAATCGTCATTCCAATCTGACCTTTCCCATAAGTCGAATTGTTCAGGAAAAAGGCATTTCCTTTTATCACTTATATAAACGCTAATTGCTATCTTCTTTTTCATTCTACTGTGTCTGTGTCTAACATTACCGCTAACGGACAGGTATTGCTGTCAGGTGGGGAATTGATGATTGTCCAGCTTGGAACAAAAGCCGATTGAAAAACTAAAGTACAAGATAAAATTCAAAAGCCAAATTGGAAAACGTCCAGCCTGGACTGAAGTAGGGTAGTGCGCAACTGCTGAAGTTTGATTGTCCGCCCCACTTGCCGCAATACCATGTTAGCGGTTCGTTGTTATTCTCTGTCCACTGTATAATTCAGTTCAGTTACTCCGCAAGAAAATTGTCGAGTAGTCAATAGTTGTAGTTTTATTTTGTCTTTGATGTCTACAAACAATGGAATGCCTCGTCCAAGAATAATTGGATTAACAAATAGCCAGTAACCGTCAATTAAGTTCAGTTGAATAAGTGAATGTGTTGCTGTCGGGCTACCAAAAAGGAAGATATCGTTACCTGCTTGTTGTTTTATTGCATTTATGCTGTCCGAAAGGTTGTCGCTAATAATTGTTGTGTTAGTCAAATCTGCATCTTTCATCGATTTTGATAAAACAACTTTGTGGACGTTTTTGTACCACTTTGAATGTTCAATGTCGTGCTTGGACGCTGTCGGCTTGTCTGCTGCGGTAGGCCAGTAATTTTCCATCATCTGATAGGTTACTCGTCCATACAATGAAGTGTCACCTTGGCTTATCCGCTTACCGACATGATCAAAAATCTCTTCATCAACTTTAATCCAGTTCATTTCTCCGTTCGGTCCTGCTACAAAACCGTCAAGTGATATGTGCATAAATGAAATTATTTTTCTCATATGGTTTTGTTTTTTGTTGTTGTCGGTGGTTTGTAGAGTCTTTTTACAATGACCGCTAACGGTACAGCTTTGCGCAGGCGGGAAAAAGATATTAGTCTGCTCGTAACTGTAGCCAAATTTATAAATAAAAGTTCATTGTTATTACTATTGCTCAACAGAGTTACGTCAGATGGAACTATAGCTGAAACCTGCACTAATGCTGATTCTTAGCAGGTCAGCCCCGCTTGTGCAAAACTGCTTGTTGTGCGTTTGTACTTTCATCATCTTATTAAACTGTCAATACTTTGTTTTACTTCTCCACTATTTACTATAAAATGCTTAAAATGATAATTCCGAGTCAGTGTAAAACTGCTTTCTGTCAATGATTTTATGACTATAGTGTCTTGATAGGTAGGATACGTAAAAGTTGTCGGTCCAGCATACATGTTAATCCCTGCTGGCCATGACAAAAAGATATTATTGCCTACTATCGTATAATGCACTGTGTCATTGTATATAGTACCACTCATACCTGCTCCCCAGCCGTATTGAACAGAATATAAGATGTTGCTGTCAGTAAATAGCAGATAATTGTGATTTGAATCGAGATTAGATGATTGAGTATGTGTAGCAAAACCACCGCTTGCAAAAACGCTATCGTACTTGTTTGAATGGGCATAAACCCATTTACCTAAAACCAATTTTTGATAAGTCGGTTGTGTACTCGGGGAGTTAGATTTATTACATGCAATAAAATAATTTGCGAAAGTCGTAATAATAAAAGCTAAAAAAAGTTTCTTCATTATAAATTTTATTTGAAAGATTAATTCCTTGATAATAGATAGTCGTGGTATAACGCACAACGCCCAGGGCTTGGCGATGTGGCGGAATTTGAAAAACCGTCAGCCGGGAACGATTGCTGAATAAATATACAAAAGTTTAAAATACAACGAACAGCTGATAGAACGTCGCCTGACCGAACTACAGCTGATAGTTAACTGAAGCTGAGTGGCTGCGTTACAGTCCGCCGGCATAGCGCCCAAGCCTTTTGTTGGTAGCATGTTGTTCGTCATATTGTTTCTTGCAATTGTCTCGCCTGCATAATCAGGTAGCGTCGTGTCTCCCAATCACTTTCCGTCTTAAGCTGCTTGTGAATGTCAATGTATTTGTCACAGCGGCTTTTGAAGACCTCTGATGTAATGAGGCGGTACAGCCACTCACTAAAGTCGGCAAGTTCCGCTTGTCCACTTGAATAGTCCAGATATTCTGTAAAACCTGGAACTTCCAGGTTAGAGCCTTCCCACTTCAGAATTGGAGTTATGGGTCTGCCAAAGAACTTGTCAAACAGGTAAGTGTTGGCGCAAAAGGTTTCAAACGCCTTTTTAGCTGCGTCTTGGGTCTTACCGCACTTGAAAAGAATGATTGTCCACTGAAATAAAAAGTCAGGAAAACCGCCGTCGTCCGGAAAATTCTTGCTGAACCACCGCAGATACGTAAGTCCCTCTTTGTAGTCCTGCAATTGAACAAAATATTTTGTTGGCAGATAGCGAAGTCCACGGCTGTCGTCATAGCAGCCAAACTTTCGCTTTTCGGCAGCAAGTGTCCGCTTGATGTTAGAAATTTTTGTCTGAAGTCGCTCTACTTGTTTCGGTATCACGGTGTCGTTTTACAATTGCTACCAACGTCCAGGCATTGAAGCAGTTGTGGAATGCATTTCCGTCCAGCCTGGCTTACCGTTGCTGAATAAATATACTGAAAGTTGAGAATATGTTATTCAGCTGATTAAAATCCCTTCAGCCTGAACTGATGCTGAGATTTTATATGTAGCTGAAAAAAGTTATTCCTCAGCCACAATTGTTGCAATGCGATGTTAGCGGTTGTTTTTTTCGTCGTCAACTAGGTCGAAAAGCTTTATAGTGTCATTAATAAGTTTTATAATCGATTTTAATGAGTCCTCTGTAAACTGAATGTATTCTTGTCGAAATCCATCATGTTTAAATTTGATATTCACATGCGTATAGCCTTCAAAATCTGTATTTTCCCATTCTGCATGAACTACTGCATTTCGCAAACGTCCTGCCTCATTTAGGGAATCTATTAGTTTGTTGAGTGTAGGTAATTTTAACTTGCAATCATTTTCGTATGTGATGCAGAAACGTTTTAATAAGTCAACTTTTGAGGAGTAATTTAATTTGTGCAGAACAATAAGTCCATATGAGTCTGACCGGTCATTTAACCATTGACAAATTTCAAGATTCAAACATTCTTCAAGCGTGTTAAATCTGTGTACTATTTGTCCAATTAATGGTGCAGTCTTTTCTAGAAACTTTTCAATTTTATCATTATCATCTATTTCATGATAAATATATTGTTGAACTGGCTTGCTCTTGCTTTTCATAAAATAACCGCTAACGTTTTTGGGCTTGGCGTTCGTGCGGGATTTCAGGGCACAAAACTGTCAACCAAGCACTAAAGTTGATTTGAAAAACTGCAATTGAATTTAAGCACGTCACCCCGCATGACGCCAAACCCATGTTAGCAGATGGCGTTCTGTCCTCCGTGTCAAGATGCACTACTTTTTGCTTACGCTCTGAACTGTCAAAATGCTTGTCTGTCATGGGTTGTGCGTTGGCAAAAAAATTAAAACACCGAAGGGTGGGAGGGAAAAAATGAATTTCTTCTTGGGTCGGGCAGCCACACTCTTTTGCAAACTTTGGTCTTTGCGTGGGCTTGCAGCGGTTTGCAAATGTGTGTGACTGCGGCATAGGTCAATTTCCTTTTAGATACTCATATACTGATGGAATGCCAACTCTACTATTGTGTGAAATTCTTTTCTGAAGTAATTCAGATTTGTATGGATTCACAAGAGAACAAATGTAAGTCATAGCACAGTCAGTATTCTTGTAAATAAATGTGTCAGCATATTTAATTCTGTTAGCAACACCGGGATATTTATCACTTCTGTTGTCCTTCGCAGTGATGAAATGATTTGCCTTGAATACAGCAACCAAATCAATTAGCTCGTTTTCCTCCTGAACTGCGGGAAGAAAAAAATGATTGCCACTTTTTCCCTCTGAAATGGTGTTATTAGAGTTGCCAAGCGGAACAGATAGAAATTTTACTAGTTCAATAAACTCTATATAACGAGTATTTCCCTGTGATAGGTCGCAGTCAGGTGTAGCGATAAAGCCATAACAACTTTGCTCACCGGAATTAATTTTTACTATATCGCCATTTGAAAGGAATTCCGGAGATGATTTATAATAAAGTATTTTGTTAATGACTTTTCGTTTGTCATCCGAGGTAGTTTGGAGTTGTGCTGCCTGAACCTGAGCTATTAATGGCTGAACATTATCCCTAAAAAATTTGTCTGTAGTCACACTTTGTAGCAAAATATTTATGATGAAATCATTTGACCAATCAATATTCCCATTTTCAGATATGATGCTTTTATAAACTGCTGCTATGTTTCCATCTTTGATTTCGTTCAAACTCCAAAATGTTTTGTGAATCTTATCATAAACTTCTTTCAAATAAATATTGGAAAGTTTTGCAGTGTATTCAGATGTCAGCCATTCTTCAATTTTTGAGTTTATCTCAGAAAAATTGTCCTTTTGAAATTCTCTAATTAGGTTTTTCGGATATGAAATAGTTCCTTGCTCTAACTCATTCTTGAACTCATCAGCATGTTGGGAATAAATCATCACAGGTGCATAGTATTTTCCATTTAACTCTGCCAAAATCTGTTTACTTAATATGGATGAGTCTGGTTCTTCAAGAAACCAGTCAAGAACGATACAATCAAAAAGAGCTTTGCTTTTTATCCACTTCAAACCCTCGTCTTTTGTGGCACAAAGAATAACTTCTGTTTGGCTTCCTTCAAATCCTTGTAATATTGCTTCGCTTTGATTTTCGACTTCATCGTCTATAATTAAAACTCTTTTCATTCTATTCTTTATTATCGTTAAATACTAATTTAAAAGTCGCTCCCGTCAATAATCCTTTGAAATCATCTTCTGTTACAAGGTAGATTCCAAAATTTTTCTCGTCCATTATTTCCTTTACAATGTAAAGACCAAGACCTCTGCCATCTTCACCTTTCATTGAGAAGAAAGGGTCAAAAATTTTATCTCTATATCGTGTGGCTATTCCGGGACCACTGTCAGAAATATAAACCGTTTTCTCTTTTGCATTAATGAGAATCTTGATTTGCTTCTTATCTGTTTCAGACTTCCTTGAACACCAAAAAATAGCATTGTCAATAAGATTGTTGAATATTTGCATACATGAACCTTCCCGCATTGTAATGTCAAATGAATCGCCTTCAACTATCAATTCAATTCCGGCTTTTTCTATAAATGGCTCTTGTAGCGAAATTGTATTTTTTATTATTTCAGCAATACTTAGTTCTTTTTCTTTAGCAACTTTTTTGATGTAAAACATTGGGCCCAACAAACGAATATCATTTCGTAGAGCTTCCAACGCCCCGCTAATTGAATCTACTTCTTTCTTGGTCTTTGCATCTGTAAGGTCAATTCGTTTTTTTAATCTTTCTAAGGATGATAATGCTCCACTTACAAGACGTGCAAATTCATGAGTAAACCTTTCTGCTGCAAGACCTGTTCCGGCAAGATTGAAAAGTATTTGCTTATCCTTTTCCAGTTCATCAATTGTATCGGTTACCTGTTGCTTTAACTCTGTTACCTGCTGTTCTACCTTATTTAAAATAGGTTTGGTTGCTGTTGCTGTTTTCAGGTCGCTTTCCTCAACTTTCTTTTTAATCTCATTAAGATCAGCTTTTACGTTGGTAACTTTGGCTTCAATTTTTTCATTGCTGGTTTTCTCCTTTACGGGAGTCATTCTCTTTCTGTCTTCATATTGTATGCCTTCAAATATTGTAAAAGCACCAAAAATCAGTGAACGAAACTTCTCATAGTATTCATCTTCTATTAGTCCTTCCCGGTTAGTTTTATCCTTGAGATGTGTATTGGAGTCCTGATTTATTTCAATCATTCCGATAACATTCTCATTACCCACCCTCATTCCGGGAGATTGTATTCTTCTATTATCCAAGTTCAACCAATCGTTTCCTCTTTCTCCGTAGGGCATTATTCTTATTCCATCTCTGTAAACACTTACACCGCACCATTCTGCTAAATCCTTTTTATTGATGTTAGATACTTTTAGTTTATCGGAGCTCTTATCATAAACATGAAGGTTGATTAGGAACTCTCCAACCTCAACATTTTGTCTGACAACCTCTTTTGTTTCTTTTAGAATATTTGCCTTGCCTGAATGCTTTAATGTTTTAAACCCCGGCATTTTGAATTGATAATCATAATCAACATCACCTTTGTCATTTACTATTGCAAAAAAGGTATAATGTGCTTTTTCAAGTATGTCCGATGTTTCAAGGTCTGCATATCTTTCTAATTCTTCCGGGCAATTTTCAAATCGTAGTGATACATCAAAATTGTTAGCCCCTTTGAAAGGACTTTTCATTCTGCGAAGTGAATTGGAAACTTTTGCGATTTCGTCCTTAGTCCATTCTGATTTTAACTTTGTTATTTCAAGTATTGTCCCCGTTTCTTTATACTTAAATCTGTCAGAGGTTTGCATTTTATATCCAACAGTAACTTCATGCAAATCTTTTCCTCTTTCGTCAAATTTTGACCAGTCAATTTCTACAAATAGTTCTTGTTCAGTTTCAATGGTCTTGGTTATCATGTTAAGATGATTTCCGATTTGTTGTGCAGCAAATCTTCCAACTCCTTTTTCACCAAGCGGCAATCTTTTAAGTTTTGTTCTCTCTTTTCTCTCTTTTTGCTCTTCTTTGTGTCCGGTAGCAGGATTCATCCACTTATTTGTGAAAGTTGGCAAATCCATTCCTGTTCCATTATCACGAATTATAATTTTTGCATCAGGTGTATTCAAGGAATGCATTACAATTTCCACTTTAGTTGCATCAGCATCGTAGGAGTTTTTTACTAACTCAATAATTCCGACTGTGGCATCTTTTATTAGTTGCTCACCGAGAATTTTTATAAGTCTCGCCTTGGGTGTAAAATTTATTTCTTTCATTTAGTCTGTGTGCTCTCTGTTTGTTTTACAAATCCGCATGTTTGTCATAATCGGATGTTGATATTGCGGTGAAATAATAATGCTTCTTCCTTGCCCTAAAGTAGGCACATCATCCCAAATTGCCTCATTTACGTTGCCTCCTGAAATTTTCAAGGCATTAAGATTTCTGTTTCCGGTTGTTTGATGAATAATTTTAGTGTTACACAACTCAAATATCTCCTCTGGTAAATGTGATGGTTGCTGTGAAATAAAACACAAACCAAGCCAGCGTTTTCTACCACGCCTTGTTACTTCACGCAAACGGTCAAGTAACGCTTCCATTTTTGAAGCATTCTCTTTACTTACAAATGTGTGAGCTTCTTCAATAAAAATAATTGTTGGCGGTAAGTCGGGATTAGAAATTTTGCTGTCAAAAATCTTCCGTAGTAAATATGCAATAACTATGTTGTTTACCTGAACTGTGTATGAATTGCTTAAATCTAAAACCGATACTTTACCTGCTTTCAAAAAATCTCCAACATCAAGCAAATCATCTGTTGAATCAAAAATTCCAAATCTTCTCAAACGATTCAGCAATCTTTTTACTACAAGCCATGACGCTTTTGAAGAACCTTTTTGCTCTGTAACTTCAACATTTAACCTTTCAAGCAGGGATTGAATTGTTAAATCAGGATATTCGGGTTCTTCCTGGAATTTATTTTCGTCAATTGCTTTCCATTGATTTTTTGGATTTTTGGGTTTGGTTGATTTAGTTGTTATGTCAGCAACCTGTTTATCCCATAAATCAATAAAACGGTCTTCCTGCGTTTCATTCATTCCCATAATTGCGGAAAGTTCATAAGGAGATAAACTTCCAAATGGAATACTAAACTCTAAAGAATCTGTTCTTTTGCTGTCAGTTCCCGCAGGGTTGTAAACCTGAAATGCTCTTAACCCTTCCGGTGTTATCTGATACTGCTCTGCTTTCTTTTTCAGTCCGGGATTATGCTCTATTTCAGAATTGGGTTTGTCCATTGAAATATACTCCCCTTCAACATCAAGAACAACAACTGCCCACCCCGCTGCTGCTGCCTCCTCAATTAATACCTGAGATGAATTGGTTTTTCCTGACCCCACAGTTCCGAATATTCCAATGTTTCGGGGCAAAACTACTTTTGAATTAGCATCAAGATATACACGAATTCCTTCATAACCGCTTAATTGACCCAAATACATGTTGCCTTTGAGTTTCAATAGTTCCTGAATTTTATCAGGTGGTAGATTGTAAACAGGTGATTTTGGATGCGGTCTTGTCTGCACACCCGACAGGTGTGATGAGTTGTAATGAAACAAACCAATTAATTCACAATATCCTATTCCGTGATAATCGGGAATAAAAGCAATATCACCTGCCTGCACAATAGATGCTCTTGCAAATGCTGAATCACGGCTTACAGCATCTGGAGTAAAGAATGGGCCTCTTGTAAGTCTTGCTAAATAGTAATATCCGTCTGTATCATGGGGAATAATTACGTATTTACCTCTTGATAATTCTTTGAGTTTATCATAAGGAACACGTATTTCAACTTCATTGTTTGAACCAACCCCCGAATCGAAGTTTACAAAACCTAAAGCCAGTTTTTTATCTAATTCCATGATTTTACTTTTGTCTTAATGTTTCTTCTGACATTTCGGATAGGAATTCTCCTTCCTTAGCCAATTGATATTCTATTATTTTATTAAAGTCGCTTGCTTTGAAATACGTTGAACAAAGGTTGTCAGCATAATCTACCAGCAAGGGAAATCCTTTTTCTTTTTGAAACATTGCATCACGGGAAATTATCCTTGCAGCAAGGTCAAAGATTTCTTCATGTGCATGAAACACATAAGGTCGTTGTGAAATTTTTATCACACCAACTTTTATTTTCATTGCTCTTTGGTTGATAAAATTGTTCACTTTTAGAAAATCTTCTTCACGCCAACGGTCTTTATCTTTAAGTAGTGTTCTGTCTTCTAAAATTTCAAGTCCTACAGATTTTTTCAATTGAACATATTCACCGGGATTTAATGAAAGGCCGATTCTAATGTATGCATCATTTTGTGAACGGCTAACAATACTGAAACATTTTCTGTTTGCTATTATCTTTTCAAGAATCTCGACTGTTACATCAAGAATTTTCATTTCAGCTTTTCCCGGATTGGCAAGCATTTCAAAAGGAATCAAGGGCCCATGATAAATTTTGTATTTGTCTTTAAACTTATCGTCAAGCCCAAGTTCTCGTTCCCTTACTTGTAAAGCTGCTCTTAATACAGGAGCAGAAACAACCTTGTTTATGCTTTCATGTGAGTATAGATAATCTGCAACATCTTTGATGTCCTGTTTATATTTTGCTTCGGAGATAAAATAGGAGTGTTGAATTTTCTCGTTCAGATAATTCACGGCTACAACTCCTATCTGTGCCATTGTCCCGGTAATTGTCTTATGTGTTGCTATTGTCCCGTCAATCCCTACAACTTCACCGGATGCAAGAAGATTTTTTTCGGCTTCAAGTTCCTCAGGGACTCTCTTTATCTCAAAATTCTTTTCAATGAACTCACGTATAGCTTTCTTATGTTTTCTTCCCTCTGAAATATCTTTTGATAGTTCAGTTGAATATTGGTTAATACCCTCTGCTATGTAATCTTCATAGCTGCTCCATGATTTTTGATTTAGTATTTCACGAAAGGTTATGCTCATATTTTCTGAAACAGCTTTTTAATACCGTTGGCTATAGCCAGAGACAATAGCGGTGGAACAGCATTTCCGATTTGTCTGAAGGCAGCAGTTCTTGACCCTTCAAAAAAGAAATTATCCGGAAATGATTGAATCCTTGCAGCTTCTCTCACAGAAATTGAGCGGCATTGGTTAATACTTGGGTGAATGTAATAGTGTCCGTCTTTTGAAATGTGTGCAACAACTGTATGCGAAATACCTTTACCATCAACAACTTTGAATCGGTCAAGGAATGAATCAGTGTTTTTCTGTGTTCTTAGTTTTTCAGGAATGTCTGTGTATTTTAATCTTTTGTTTTCATCTTCCCATTTCTGAATTGCTATCTTATAAATTTTCAGGTCGTTGCTGTTATGTGGTCTTGAAATATGTTGAGTGTAGAAGTCAACTCCGTTGCTTAAATCAAATTGTTTTAAATAATCTGATGGTTCTTTTCTGTATTTCCCTTTGTTAATGACCTGACCCGGAGTAAGGGGAGATAAGTCAGAAAAAATGTCTTCTACTGTATAATTGTGAACAATTGGTTTTAACTCAGGGAATGAAAATTGGATGTCTTTTCTCCATCCAACAATGATTACTCTTCTGCGATTTTGCAAAACACCGTAATCTTTGGCATTAAGTATCCGGTCATCTATTTCATATCCAAGTTTTCGGAAATATTTTTTCAGATGTGTAAAGTGAGAACCATTATTGGCACTGTAAATTCCAGGGACATTTTCAAACACAAATGCTTTAGGTTTGAATTCTTTTAAAAATCTGCCATATTGAACATAAAGCTTTAAACGATGGTCATTCTCCCAATCAACACCATGTCTGCCAATTAATGAGTATGCCTGACAAGGTGGTCCACCAACAATTAAATCAAGTTCACTATTGGGTAGTTGTTTAAGATTGGTTTCAATAGTTTTAAAAATATGTTTTAGCGATGAATCTGAAATTTCAGCGTTAATCACAGAATTTGCTTTTTCTGATGGTATATGTTTGTATAAAGAATCACGTGATATATTTCCGCTAATGTAGTCGTAATACGTGTCCAGTTTGTTTATTTCTTTCAAATGGTGATATGCTTCCCGTGTCTTTATCGTTAAACACGCTTCTGTGTCCATTTCGATATGAGCAACCGGATTAAACTTCAATTGCTTGAAGCCCTCTGATAATGCTGATGCACCAGCAAATAGGTCTATGTAATTTAACTGTTTCACTTTTCCTTCTGTTCTGATATTGTCTTTAGTTTTTTTACTAAGTTCTCAAGTGTTTTCGCTCTTAAATTCGGCTTTAATTTACATTCAAAAATGGTGAAAACTTTCCAACCAGCATCCTTCAATTTTAATAAATTTTCACTGTCGAGTTGTTTATTACGTTCAATTTTTTTCAACCACCATTCTGTCCGGGTTTTTGGTAAGACAAAATACCTGCAATTTGTATGACCATGCCAAAAGCAACCATGAATGAACACAGCAACTTTCATTTTCGGTAAAACAATGTCTGGTTTACCCGGAAGTCGCTTGTCATGAAGTCTGTAACGAAATCCTTTTGAGAAAATATACTTTCTTACCATCATCTCTGGCTTTGTGTCTTTGCCTTTGATTTGGCTCATATTGTAACTTCTTGTTATTTTATCATGCACATCTGTCATAATACGAAGTTAAAATGTGGGTCGGCAAAATTGCACTCTTTTGGTGGCTGCTTTGCATGGGGTTTGAGGATAGGGCAGCCACCAAATGTGTGCAATGCGGGTAGCCATAGAAATTCATTTTTTTGTGCGGTGGGGGTGTTTTAATTTTTTTATTGCGTTGACTTGCGTGTCTGCCTGTCAAGCTGATGTGTCCCGAAGTCGAGTTGCTGTTATATATATGGCCACCTGTCAAAATAGTTTGTCGTATTGCTTAGTTTAATTTTTTAGTCATCTGTTTAATTGTTGCGATGCTGTCAAATACGCTTTCTGCTAACGTTTTGGCGCTTGGCGCAGTGGCGGATTTCGTAGCACAAAACTGTCAATACACCACAAAAGTTGATGCGTAGTAGAATGTTCAATTAACCACTTCACCCGCCATTGAGCCAAACGCCTGTTGTGCGTTCGGCTTTCTTTTCTGTCAATATAATTGTCTCGTGTTCTCAAGTTAAATTTACTGGTTCTTTAGCTCTTTTGTCTGCATTTAATTTTGTCGCAAAGTTGTCTAAAATTTGTTTGTATGTAGTAATGAAAAGAGGTATTGAAATTAGAATGTAAACATAACCATAAGCAATTTTAGACGTTTCATTGTCACCAATTAAATAGTCCATTCCGAAAAATGTTAAAACTGTCAATGCTGTATTTAATAATGCTTGAATTATGGTTGTCAATATTTTGAATTGTCCACGCAGGTAGTAGAATGTAGCCATAGATAGTCCCAACCCAAAATATATTCCTTTAAACATCCCGTCAATTCTACTGCCACTCAACATCATAGAGATAATTGTAGTTGTCACTATAAAAAACAGCAACGAAAAAGTGATAACAATTATGTCATTATAGAATTTAGTTAATATGGTTTGCTTTTTATTCAATGTGTTACAAGTTTAATAATAATTGGGTCGCTAACATTCCTAAAGAGCCTACTGAATTTGTGATTAAAATAGATTTTTCAATGTTCAACTTTCTATGAACCGTCAAGCCTATTAGTGAGAAAAAGATAATTATCACAATAGCCATAACTAAAGTCGCAATCCAGCCAAAATTTATCAAAGTTATTAGACTTAAAAGGAACCAAATCGACAATAATGTTGTCTTGAAGATTTTTTTGTCAAGTCTTTCATTGTCTAGAAATGAAAACATTCCTGTTATAATAAAAAGGTGAAAAGCAAAAGTCGTTGGAAGGAAAATTAATCCCCAACCTTCGTTTCCACCACCTGTCATAATAATTTCCCAAGTCCAGGGTATGTAAATGAAAATATTCAGTCCAATGGTCGTTGCACCTATTATTTTGTTTATGGTTTTTAGTTCTGTCAAAGGTTGATTATATTATTACTGGTCTGTCTTTTAAGCTGACGCACAACGTTTTGCAGCTTGGCGAAGTGGCGGATTTAGAAGCACTTACTTTCAATTTAGCACTAAACTTCATTTGAAAACCGAATGTTCAATTTAGCACTGAACCCGCCATTTTGCCAAACTGCTGTTATAGCCAGTGGTTATTTATTCAACACTACTAGCAGAACCCCAATTTTATCGTTAAATCCCATTACAGGACTGACAATTTTTACTAAATTTTCTTCTGTATAAACTTTAGTGCTTGTAAGGTTTGAAAAAGCTGTTGTTTCAAGAGTAGTTCCTTCAAATTTCTTGTCTGACGATAATAGAACAATATTGTCCTTTGGGTTTACAAGTTGCACCAAATCTGCTCCAGACTGTCGGACAAAAATACTGAGTAATTGATTGAGATTTTCAGTGTTATTCCTTAGTAATTCGCTTCTTACTGACCACGAAAAAACTTCTGTAGCAAACTCAAGGTGCTTTATTTGCAAACTGTCAATTTTGCTTTCATATTGAGTTATCAATTGTGTTTTCTCATTATTAAAGGTTTTCTCGTTTATGCGAATTTTAATGGAAAACCAGATAAAAACTACCAACAACAATACGGTTAAAACTGTTGCAACCTTATTATTTTTGAAAAAGCCAACAATTTTTTCTTTGAATGTGTTTTTGGTTTTACTTTGAGAGGTTTCAACCAAATTATTTTTTTCTACTGTACTCATTTTGTTTGTTTTTAGAGATTAACCTTTCTTGTCAGAATCTTCTATTGTTAGTTTTTTCAGAATTGAAAATATTAAACCACCCGAAATTGCACCTAAAATGTAAATTATAGCAGTTGCAAACGACAAAGGTATAGTAACACTCCATTTTAAAAAAGACAACTGTACGGTTTCTAAATTTTGTACAATAAAAATAACTGCTACTCCGATAAGGAGTAGCAGTAAAATTGTTTTTATAATCCTCATTACATTACTTATTGAAAGTAGTTCGAGAAATTTCAATACCTGCAGGATAAGTTAGATTTCCTTGTTCCTCTGCTGTAATGAAAATTTCCTTTACATTAAATGGAGTTGTTGTTTTTAAAGTTGCTTTTTTAGCATTTTTGTTAATTAATTGACCAACATTTTTAGTGGTTCCATTTTCAGCAACTATCCAAACACTGTAGTTGTTTTTTGGTGGATTTAATCTACTAGCTTCCGCTAAGTTTCTTGCAGTTACTTCAATAACGTAATTTTTGTTTTTGTCCTGTTTTTTTGTAGCGGTAATATCCGCAGCAGGTACTGTACTCGAAACGGGAAAATTGGCTGTGCTTGCACAAGCTGACATTAGTGCTACCACTCCGATAATTGCTAAATGTTTGATTGTTCTCATTTTTTTTGTTTTTAATTTTATTTAATACCTACTCTTAAAGATTTTCGGCATTCTCTCCTTTGAAATGTGTGGTCATTTTGCTGTGTCTGTCGTCCTACCATTGGCTATAACGCCCCGGGCTTGGCGAAGAAGCGGATTGTTTAGAATAAAGATAATTAGAATTCCGATAGATTATTTAAAAAAAATGCGTCTTAGGACTGCGTCAGCCGCTTTTTTGCCAAGCCGTTGTTACATGCAGCCGACCCTTTTTTATTTCATCTTTTTTTCATCCATTCGCTACGATAAAAAAGCTGAACTATTTGTTACAGTTGCTGTCGCCCATATGTCAATGATAAGCGAACCAAAAGTATCGGAGTGGGCTTCGCTGCGATACGTCGCTACGATAATAAAAGCTGAACGATTTGTTACAGCTGCTGTCGCCCATATGCCGATGATAAGCGAACCAAAAGTATCGGAGTGGGCTTCGCTGCGATACGTCGCTACGATAATAAAAGCTGAACGATTTGTTACAGTTGCTGTCGCCCATATGTCAATGATAAGCGAACCAAAAGTATCGGAGTGGGCTTCGCTGAGATACGTCCTTTATAAATTGAAAAGTTCAGTTTTTAATGAAGCGTTGTCAAACAAGTTTATCAGTAAGAAGCAAAAAAATTAGCGCATTAAAGTCCTGCTATGAATTTGAACCTGCTTGTGTCTCAGGTTGCATGTAACGCCCCGGGCTTGGCGAAGAAGCGGATTGTTTAGAATAAAGATAATTAGAATTCCGATAGATTATTTAAAAAAAATGCGTCTTAGGACTGCGTCAGCCGCTTTTTTGCCAAGCCGTTGTTACATG
>NZ_LUHG01000018.1 GCF_001623405.1 Hydrotalea flava | reverse complement strand
TATTTTAAGCAAAGATAAAAGTTTCTTATTTAGGAAACAAAATTTTCTGGTAAATTTTTACTTATCAAATTTTATATGTCAGAATTGGTTTTCGATAGCGGTCGGAAATGCTGACGCACAACGGTTCGGGGCTACACGCAGTGCGGGCTTTTTAGCACTACACTTTTTGTTTAGCACTGCACCCCGCATTGTCGTGTAGCCCTTGTTAGCGGTTCGTGCTTCTTTTCTGCGTTTGAGTATATTTGAATTTCTCATGTTAGCCGCCTTTTCAGAAGCTGTGCATTTATAGCTACTACAATAGTGCTTAAACTCATTAACACAGCACCAATTGCGGGACTTAACATAAATTCCCACTTGTATAACACACCTGCTGCCAATGGAATTGCGAGTATATTGTAGCCCGCAGCCCACCAAAGGTTTTGTATCATTTTGTTGTAGGTCGCTTTACCAAATAATATTAAGTTAGCAATGTCTTTTGGGTCAGAGTTTACAAGTATAATGTCTGCGGTTTCTGCTGCCACATCAGTTCCCGAACCAACTGCAATACCAACATCGGCTTGTGCTAAAGCAGGAGCATCATTCACGCCATCACCTGTCATGGCAACATATTCGCCTTTATCCTGAAGCTCTTTTACTTTTTCTAATTTGTCATGCGGCAATACATTGGCTAAAAAGCCGTCCATTTTTAATTCATCGCTTACTTTCTTTGCCACTTTTTCGTTGTCGCCTGTAAGTAGTAAGTTTTTAATTCCTGCTTCTTTAAGAATTTGAATTGCTTCAAAAGAACTTTCTCTTATCTGGTCGGAAAATGTAAAATATCCTGCAACGTCTTTGTTAATCAAAATGTAAACGACTGTCCCTGTAAAATCCGTATCTCTTTCGTTGATATTGATGTTTTGTTCTTTCAGGTAATTCGGGCCTACTACCTTTATTTCTTTTCCTTCTACGTTTCCTTCTAATCCTTTTCCAGGCAGGTAATTGAAATTTTCTGATTTTGGAATATCGATTTTCAATTCCTTTACTTTTCGCAATAAACCCGCAGCGATATAGTGTTCAGAATGTTGCTCTATACTTGATGCCAAACGAAGCAATTCCTTTTCATCAAACCCTCTGTTTAGCACTTTTATTTCTTGTAATTCATGCGAACCTTTGGTAAGCGTTCCTGTTTTGTCAAAGATGATAGTTGTTATCAATCGAGCATTTTCAAAAGCTGTTCTGTTACGAATGAGCAAACCTTTTTGTGCTGCGATTGAAGTTGAAATTGCTACCACCAAAGGAACTGCTAAACCCAAAGCATGAGGACAGGAAATAACCATTACTGTTACCATTCTTTCCAATGCAAACACAAACGGAAAACCTAAGAGTAACCAAACAACAAGTGTAATGACACCACCGCCTAAAGCAACAAAAGTCAAAACCTTTGCGGCACGGTCGGCAAAGTTTTGTGTCTTGGATTTTATTTTTTGTGCATCCTCAACCAATTTCACAACTTTGTTCAGATAACTGTCTTTGCCTGTGCTGACAACTTTTATTGTGAGTGAACCATTGCTGTTAACTGCTCCGCCAATTACTTTGCTATCTTTTTCTTTTTTGACAGGTTTGCTTTCGCCTGTTAGCATACTTTCATCAACATAGCTTTCACCTTCCGTTACTATGCCGTCTACCGGAATTTTTTCACCCGGCTTCACCATTACCATATCTCCAATTTTCAATTCACTAACCGGCATATCATGAATGTGTCCGTCCTTAATGTGATGTGCCATTGATGGCATCATCTTTACCAATAATTCTAAAGAACGGGAAGCTCCTAATACTGACTTCATTTCAAAGTAATGTCCGATAAGCATTATGTCTATCAGGGTTGCCATTTCCCAATAAAAGTCCATTCCCTGCAAACCAAAAGTGATAGCGACACTGTAAGCCCATGCAACTGTAATTGCAACGCCAATCAGTGTCATCATACCAATGGCGTTATCATTTACTTCGTCATATAAACCTTTCAGAAAGGGATAACCGCCATAAACAAAAATAAAAGTGGAAAGAGTTGCTAATACATATTTGTCGCCTGCAAAAGAGAATTCAAATCCCAACCACTGTTGTATCATGTGCGACAATGCAAGCACAGGAATGGATACAAGTGAACAGATTATAAAACGCTTCCAAAAATCAGAAACATTGTGACCTGCATGTTTGTCGTGTCCAACTGCACTGTGTTCGGTATGGTTGCCATGCTTGTGGGTGCTTTCGATATGCTTATGCTCTGTGTGTTCCATATTTTTTGTCCGTTAATCTATCATTTATTGTGTCGTCTTAGCATGACCGCTAAAGTGGCGGTATGGTTAGTAAGGGATTGCTGGCTTTTCACCTATCAAGTTACAGCGAAATTTGGTGTGGATTACTATGCCCCGAATACCACTGAAACCCTTATTAACTATACCGCATGTTAGGCATAGTTATTTTCAAAATCATCTAATAATCTATTGATTGCTGATTAATTTTATTTTAAAAAAATCTGGAACCTAAAAAATAACCTTTTAAGCTAAACGCTTGTTTTCTCCAAATGTAAAGATTAAAATGATTCATATTTCATTTCTCGTAATCCTTCCACTTCTGAAACAACAGGGCTGTATTTTAATTCGTGCTTTATCTTGTTGATGTTATACTTTCTACTCATTGCAACAAAAGCCACATCAAACCTGGTAATCATAGGGGCTTTTTTTATGTTTAGTGTTTTCCGTATCAATTCAATAATAATGGCCAAAAACAAAGCCAACCATTTAGGAATACTTTTATCTGGCGGATTGATATTTCGGGTTTGTATCAACTTAGTCAGAAATGAACGAACTGTTTGTGGATAGTCATCTGTAACAAAATAGATTTCTTTATCCTTATTTTGTCCGTTTAATATGGATAGGTAAATAGCATGGGCGACATTATCAACGTGAACCATTTCAAACCAGGATTTTCCTTTGTCAATCCACATAAAATCATTGGATTTTATTTTTTCAATTATCGTATCAAGGGCTTTTACACCCTTCCCCCAAATAAATGTCGGGCGAAGGATAATGCTTTTCATTTTGCCCTGTTGATTTAAAATAAATTTTTCAGCAAGCATTTTTGATTTCCCGTAATAGGAATTGGGCTCTTTGGGATATGGCTCCGTTTCATCAATGTCTATTAAATCTTTTTTATCTTGTAAAACACTTTCCGAGCTGATATAAATAAATTGGGAAACATGATGTTTTTCTGATGCCAAATAAAGGTTTTGCGTAGCCTCAACTATTCCTTTTTGATACTTCTCCCAAGGTCCCCAAAATTCAACCGGAGCAGCCAAATGAATAACAACATCAACATCTTTGAGAACATTTTCCCATTCCCGGATATTTTCTAATGAACCTTCTATGGGTTTTACTCCGTAATTCAGTAATTTATTTTTAGATGATTCAGAACGAGCAAGACCCAGCAATTCAAAATTTTCTTTTTTGAGTTTTTTAATGACTGCTTGCCCTAAAAAACCCGTCCCACCTGTTATAAACACTTTTTTCTTCATAATGATAACTCCAAAAATATTTTATATATCAAAAAAATTACTTTTTTTGTTTAGTCAATTATGCCTAACGTTTTGCATGTTGCCGCAGTTGGCGACTTCGGAGCACTTCACTGTCAACCTGCGCAAAAGTTTGATAGGAGCACTCAGCTTCTATTTTGCATGTCACCGCCAATTGCGGCAACATGCTGTTACTGGC
>NZ_LUHG01000100.1 GCF_001623405.1 Hydrotalea flava | reverse complement strand
GCAATTGGCCTTCCTGCAAATGCAACCACTACGCAACAAGACAATGCCATGAACAGGGCGGTAGCTCTTCGGCAAACCGGAACCGGTGGTTATGATCCTGGTGCTGCATTTGTGCTGCATCTGGCAAATACCTCTGGTAAAAAAAATATACAGTTAGCGTTTGAATGGCAATCGCTCGATCAGAATAGTACCCGAACCTCTAATTGGGTAATTGAATATGCTTTGGGTGAAAATCCAACCATATTTAATACAATTACCTCAACCGGATCGCTTCAGTCAGGTAATGGTCAGTTTGGATCACAGCCTATTCAGGTAAATTTTGGTTCGCTGCTCAACAATATTCCTACAGAAGTTTGGATACGAGTTGTTTCTAAAACGGCCACTTCGGGTACAGGAAGCAGACCGGTAACAGCATTAGATGATCTGAAATTGAGTTGGGAATAAATGCTAATGCTTGTCAGCTTGTCAGTTCAACCTCTTTTGGTATTTAATTTGTCTACATTAAACAGGCTTTTATTTTCGATGGAAACAGGTGATGCATCTTCCATTTAGAACGCAAAAGCCTGTCAAAATTTCAATTCCAAAGTTTTCAAATACAATTGTTATGCAAAAAGGACAAATTAGGGTACAAACCGAAAACATCTTCCCAATTATTAAGAAATTTCTTTACAGTGATCATGAAATTTTTCTTCGGGAATTGGTAAGTAATGCAGTTGATGCCGTTCAAAAGTTAAAAACACTGGCCTCTATCGGAGAATTTAAAGGTGAATTGGGCGATTTGAAAATAGAAGTTGAACTGGATGCAAAAGAAAAAACCATTACCATTACCGATACTGGTGTGGGTATGACCAAAGAAGAAGTAGATAAATACCTGAATCAGGTAGCTTTTAGCGGCGCGGAAGAATTTTTGGCTAAATATAAAGATGCCAACATTATTGGACATTTTGGTTTGGGTTTTTACAGCTCATTTATGGTGGCTGAAAAAGTAGAATTGTTAACCCAAAGCTATACTGCCGAAGCGCCAACCGTTTATTGGAGTTGTGATGGTAGCCCGGAATTTGAATTGTATGAAGTTGAAAAAAGGAATCGGGGAACAAAAATTATATTACATGTAGGGGAAGATAGTAAAGAATTTTTGGATGCATACAGGTTAAAAGGAATACTTGAAAAATTCTGTAAATTTTTACCGGTACCCATTTATTTTAATGATGTTGCTGCCGAAAAGAAAGAAGATGAGGAAATAAAACCTATTAATAATACAGCACCTATTTGGACCAAAAAGCCAAATGAATTAAATAAAGAAGATTACGAAAAATTTTATAAGGAATTATATCCTTTTGGTGAAACGCCATTGTTCTGGATACACCTGAATGTAGATTATCCGTTTAATTTAACCGGCATTTTATACTTTCCGAAAATTAAGCAGAGTTACGAAATACAAAAAGACAAAATACAGTTGTATAGCAATCAGGTATTTGTAACCGATGAGGTGAAAGATATTGTTCCCGAATTTTTAATGTTACTGCATGGTGTAATTGATAGCCCGGATATTCCATTAAACGTAAGCCGCAGTTATTTACAAGGCGATCCGAATGTTCGAAAAATAAACAACCACATTACCAAGAAAGTGGCCGATAAGTTAGAAGAAATTTTTAATAATGATCGTGCTTCATTTGAAGAGAAGTGGGAAAGCCTTGGCTTATTTGTGAAGTATGGTATGATGACGGATGATAAGTTTTTAGAGAAGGCCAATCGTTTCCTCATTATGGAAGAGGCAGTGTTAGAAGATACCGCAAAAAGCGAAGCAGAAAAAACAAAAGCTAAATTTTATACTTTAGAGGAATACAAGAATGCAACGAATGCATTACAAAAAAATAAAGATGGTAAAAATGTAATTTTATACACTACCCAACCGGTACAGCAACACGCTTTTATTAAAGCCTGTGCAGATAAAGGCTATGTAGTAGTTAAAATGGAAACATTGGTAGATGCGGCTTTCATTAATACAATGGAAATGAAATGGGAAAATGTACATTTTGTGAGAGTGGACGCAGATATTGTAGATAATTTGATTGATAAACAGGAACACAATGAAATGGTACTTTCAAAAGATGAGCAGGAAAATCTGAAAAATCTCTTTAGTTTTCCCATCAACGATTTACATGTTACAGTAGAGCTAAAAGGGTTAAGTCCACAAAGTAAACCCGTTGTAGCTACCAGGCCCGAATTTATGCGTCGTATGAAAGATATGGGTGCTGTTGGCGGTGGTATGGCATCATTCTATGCGCAAATGCCCGATGAAGTTACACTTACCGTTAATGGTAATCATCCAATTTTTCAACATATTTTGAAGTTGGATGATAAAGAAAAACAGGAAAAGCAGGTAAGAAATCTGGCAGATTTAGCGCTATTATCGCAAGGCTTGTTAAAAGGAAATTATTTAACCGGATTTATTGATCGTAATATTGAACTCATGCATCAGCAGACAGAGGCTTCTGCATAAAACTTTGTATTTTTTTCAGGGAGGCTGTATCAAAAGTGCTATGCAGCCTCTTTTTATTCGGTAAGGGGATGGAGAAAATTTTCGTTTATGCAAATCTCAGCCCCTTCTTTTTGCTTTAGATACATCCTCTTTTTTTAGAATACTGATTTCCATATATTTCTGAATTCGTTGATGGAATGTTTCAGTATACCCTTTTTCAAGAAATAAATTTTTGTGCATGGGGGTTATGTAGATAACTTCAATAGATCGTGGATGTTCGAGCAGACTTTTATCGATATTCAAAACAACCTGCTGCATAATCATTTTATCAAAAGGATTGTAAAAGAATAAGCAATTTGCGGTAGATGGGATTGGAGTGTAAAAGGCATCGTTATTTATCAAATGAAAATTTACATGCGGAAACAAATGTTGCGTTACGGCAATATTATTTTGCGCATCCTTATACAATTGCGGTGATAGTTCAATTCCGGTAATGTTGTTGAAACCAAAATGAGCTGCAACACATAAGGCTCTTCCTTTGCCACATCCAAAATCTATGAAATGCAAATGTGGTAACTGTAATTGTTGAAATCCGGTTTCTAAAAGTGTAAAATCGGCGGGCATATAAATACTTGCGTGCTCTATGTCTACATCAGTAAGTGCTAAATGTTTTAATTCATCATAGCCGGTTGAATGAATGCTATATTTTTTTTCTCCGCGCCGTTCGTTTCTAACAATATACCAGGCAATTCTAGTATTCCAGTTAATGGCAATGTACCAGAAATAAGATATGTATTGCAATATTTTCATCTGCAAATATTTTTGGTGTGAACACAGGAACAATGCTGTTTTTGAATAAAGTTTCTCAAATGTTCTATTTAAAATTGTGAAAAAATAATACTACTTTTTTACTGCGATGTACAATTTATTTTGACGGTCTAATATCCATTACCCGTAATTGTAATTTTTTTTCTCCCATATATTCATTCAGGTCAATTGTGCAAACAACATCTATAGGCTGTTGTGCTTCTAATAAAGAAAAAAAATGCGCCATATTAAAGCCAATGCCGGTAATAGTACTATTATTTTGTTTTAATACAAAGCGAATGTGTTCCTCTTTTATAATTTTAGAGTAGCCGGTATCAGTAAGTTTTTCTATCATAAAAACAGGTTGCATGTTTTCCGGTCCAAAAGGCTCCATTTGGCAAATGATATTATAGAACCCCATTGTAATATCATTGAGTGTAATCACCGCATCAACTATAATTTCGGGGGTAAGCAGATCTGGATCAATGGTTTCATTTACAATGGCTTCAAATGCATTGCTGAATGTAATTAAGTTTTCGGGTTTTAAAGTTAATCCTGCAGCGGCAAAATGGCCGCCATAACCAATTAAATAATCCCTGCAGGCATGAATGGCTTCATACAGGTTAAAACCGGCCACACTTCTTGCACTGCCGGTAAGGTATTCGCCACTTTTGGTTAGTACAATTGTGGGGCGATAATGTTTTTCAATTAATCTGCTTGCCACAATGCCTACTACTCCTTTATGCCAGTGTTCCTGATATACTACGGTCGTTTTTTTATGTGTGTGATTTGCATCATCCTGAATTAATGCCAGTGCTTCTGCTGTAATAGTGGTATCTGCTTCTTTTCGGTCAGTATTGTCGTTGTGCAACATTTCTGCTAATTGCAATGCTGCTTGCATATCCTGTTCAATGAATAACTGAACGGCTTTTTTAGCATCATCCATTCTACCGGCTGCATTTACTCTTGGAGCAATAATGAAAACAAGATTATTAATATGTAGTTCTTTTTGCATGCCGGCAAGTTGCAACAGGGCTTTAACGCCTATACAAGGGTTTTCATTTACTTTTTTTAATCCAAAATAAGCCAGTGTTCTGTTTTCCCCTGTAAGGGGCACAATATCTGCAGCAATGGCACAGGCAACCAAATCAATATATTGAAATGGTATTGTATCAGATAATCCGAGTTTTTCAGCCAATGCTGTAATTAATTTAAACCCTACTCCGCAACCACACAGTTCTTTGTAGGGATAAGCACAATTTTTTTGTTTCGGATTAAGGATGGCAACCGCAGGGGGTAGTTGTTTGTCTGGTAAATGGTGGTCGCAAACAATAAAATCTATTGATAGATCTTTTGCATATTGAATAAGTTCTATGCTTTTTATACCACAGTCTAATGAAATAATTAATGAAAATCCATGCTCTTGGGCATAATGAATGCCTTGTTGACTAACTCCATATCCTTCCCTGTAACGATGGGGAATATAAAAAGCCACATTCGGATAAACAGATTGTAAGAATCGGAACATGCAGGCAACAGAAGTGGTGCCATCTACATCGTAATCGCCATACACTAAAATTTTTTCGTTTTGTTGAAAAGCATTCAGAATACGCTGTACAGCCTTATCCATATCTTTCATTAGCCAGGGGCTGTGTAAATCGGTTAATTGTGGGCGAAAAAATTGTTTGGCTTTCTCAAAATTATCAATACCTCTTTGAACCAAAATTTGGCAGATAACCTGATTTACTTTTAAAGAAGATTGTAATTGCAAAACAGCATTGGCATCCCAAACGGGCATTTTCCATCGTTTCTCCATATTTAAATTACTTCATTGGTACAACAAACAATGGGAATGAAGATATCATTTAATTTTATACAATCCATTTTCAGGCTCTGGCTTTTCAATGAATAAAAAAAACAGTTACTGCATGAAGAACCAATGTATATGCTGATGTTTCTGAAAATGATTAGGTAAAAAATAAGTGAGGTACTAATATTTTCTGTCTGTAGTAAAACGAACCAATTCTTCTAATGCACTGCGTACTTCTGATTCAGGAAATTGGTGTAAAATTTTTAAAGCTTCATCCCTGTATTGATTCATGATTTCAATGGTGTATTGAATACCGCCGTGTTTCATGACTTCTTGAATCACCTGTTGCACTTTTACCTTATTTTTATTTTCGTTTTTCAGTATGTACATCAAAGCTTTCCTTTCCTTTATAGGTATATTATTCAAGGTATAAATGAGTGGTAAGGTTAATTTTTTTTCTTTTATATCATTGCCGGTTGGTTTGCCTATATTATAAGTGCCATAATCAAAAAGGTCGTCTTTTATTTGGAACGCCATGCCTACTTTTTCGCCAAACAAACGCATTTGTTCAATTTGCTCCGGATTATTGAATGTGGTAGAGGCACCCGCTGCACAGGCAGAGGCTAATAATGAGGCAGTTTTTCCTTTAATAATGTTAAAATAAATGGCCTCATTTATATTCAGGTTTCGCGATTTTTCCATTTGCAACAATTCGCCTTCACTCATTTGTTTAACTGCCTCTGACATAATTTGTAAAACGCCAAAATCATGATTGCTCAGCGAAAGCAATAAACCTTTTGATAAAAGGTAATCGCCTACTAAAACGGCAACTTTATTTTTCCATAAGGCATTGATGGAAAAAAAACCACGTCTTTCCATTGATTCATCCACCACATCATCATGTACCAAAGTGGCCGTATGCAATAATTCTACCAAAGAAGCGGCCCTATATGTACTTTTATTTACCGGTGCCCCTAGTTTGGCGCTGAGTAAAACAAACATAGGCCGCAATTGCTTTCCTTTTCTTTTAACAATATAATGCATAATCCGATCTAACAGCGGTACCCTGCTTTGTACAGCCTCTTTAAAGTGCTTTTCAAATTCATCCAACTCGTCTTTTATTACCTGAAGGGCTAATTTCATAGCTTTTTGTATAGTGGTGCAATATAATAATTATGTGCAGCAGAATGATATAGTGTGTTAAATAACCCAAGTTGCTAGTTATAAAATAAAAAAGGTGAGCATGGATAAGGATTATTTTTGAGTTACCACACTTAAAAACAATTTACCATTATGCTCACCGAAGATAAGATTATAAGGATTTATTGTATTGTAGATGATATTTTAAAATCCATTGGCCATGTAGAAGATATCAGACGAAAGGTTTAGTGACAGCGAGATAATAACAACGGCGATTGTTTCAGCTCTTTATTTTGGAGGACATTTAGATAATGCCCGAGGTTTTATGAAGATGACAAAATTAGTTCCGGGTATGCTTGACAAAAGTTGTTTTAACCGGCGGCTGCATGATTTAGGTGAGTTTCTTTTCTCTATGTTTTATCAAATTGGCCACTATCTGAAAAGCATGGCAGGTGCATCAGAATATGTTATTGATTCATTTCCTGTAGCAGTTTGTGATAACATTCCTATCAGCCGTTGTAAGCTGTTAAAAGGGAAACAATGGAGAGGTAAACAAAGCAGTATGCGAAGGTATTTTTATGGTGTTAAAGTACAGGTTTTGGTCAATAGCCACGGCATTCCGGTTGAATTTGGGTTTGTTCCGGGTTGTGAAAGCGATGTACAGGCATTAAAGAAATTACCATTGGCTGTAGCAGCTGAGAGCAAGAAATATGGAGATGCAGCTTACACAGATTATCAGGCCGAAGATGATATGAGAGAAGTAGAATTAATAGACCTGATGATTCAGCGAAAAAGTAATTCTTTGAGAAAAGATGAGCCATGGATAAGGTTTATAAAAGAACAAATGAGAAAAGGGATAGAAACCTGTTTTAGTGAAATCAAAGCTTTGTTCTTGAGAAAAATACATGCAGTAACCTTTAAAGGATTTCTGCTCAAACTGGTGATGTTTATTTTGGCATTTACGCTAAATAAAATCACTAATTAACTAGCAACTTAAATTAATTAGCCATAACTTACAATAATTTTGCAGATGCAACGTTTTTCAGAAATAAACTGTCTTTTTCAGGCAGTTCTGTAAAAACATAATATAAAATTTGATTGTTCATTCCGATTACAATACTTTTGTCGGGAATTTTATCATCAACATTAAACATAAGCTATGGCAAGCAAAAAGTACATTTCGTTATTTGCAGCAATGTTTGTTCTGTTTCAGAGCATTGGATTTGCGCAAACATCAACTGATTGGGGTTGGGACTGGAAAGACAGTTCTAAAGTTCCTACTAAAAGGATACCTCAGTACAATGAGTTTCTAAACAACCAATACCCTTACCCGGCTAAGCCCCGCGATCAGTGGGAGTTAGGTTTAAGTGCCGGTAGTTCATTCATTTTAGGTGACCGGGCCATTTTAACTGGCGGATACAATGGTGGTATTGTAGGTGGAATTTCTCTTCGTAAATCCATCAGTCATGTATTCTCGATTAGAGGTGCTTACAATGGTTCCATTGTTTCTATTCCCAGCAGTAAAGCTACCGTATGGGCTAAAAACTACACCCACATGGGTTCTATTGATGCCATCGCGTCTTTAAACTCTATAAGTCATTACAGAGGCAATCCAAAATGGGATGTTTATGTTTTTGGAGGTTATTCTTTAATTTATACCAGAGTAATGACCAACCAAGGTGGTTCACTGCATAACTTGTATTATCCACAAACTAATTTAATTGGTACCTCTAATTTTCCCAATGATGTACCTCCTGTAAATGGCAGACATACCTGGGCTTTAATGCATGGCTTAAGCTATGGTGGTGGTGTATCTTATAAAATCAGCAACCGTGTAAATATCGGAATTGAACAAAGATTCACTGTTCCCATGTTCGGTAATGATTATTTAGATGGTAACAAAGTAGGTAATTCAGGAGACCAATACAGCTTCTCAACTGCTCATTTAAACATTAACTTAGGTAAAACTGCCAAAAGAGTACAACCCTTATGGTGGATTAACCCTTACAATTATGAGTACAATGAGCTGAATAGCCCCAAGCATATGAAAATGCCAAAGGTTATATTGCCTGATGCCGATGGCGATGGTGTAACTGATCAATTCGACTTAGAACCCAATACACCAGCCGGTGCACCTGTTGATAGCCATGGTAGAGCAAAAGATACTGATGGTGATGGCGTTCCTGACTACAGAGATAAAGAAATTTTAACACCACAAAGTTGTTTCCCGGTAAATGCAGATGGTGTTGGTACTTGTCCTGAACCAGCTTGTTGCAAAGAGTTAAGAGATATGATTGCAAACATGCAAAAAGCACCGGTTTGTAACATTAGTAGCTTACCTAGCGTACAATTTAAAAGAGGTGATAAATTAACCAAAGAAGCAATGCAATTATTGGATGCTGCCGCCGCAAGCATTAAAGCAAACCCAGATTGTAAAGTAAAAGTAATTGGTCACCCCGCTGCCAGCAAAGCTGCTCAGCAAATGGCATGGGAAAGAGTAAATGCCGTAATTAAATATCTGGTTGATAAACAAGGTATTTCTGAAAGCAGATTTATTTTCTCTTACGATGGCGGTTCTGGTGATGCTAATACCATTGATTTACAAGGTACTACTGAAGAAGGACCAAATACTGTTCCTGCTCCACATCCAAATTTAAGAAGCAGAAACTAAATTAAAAGTCATATTTTTAAAAAAGCCCCATTTTTGGGGCTTTTTTAATGTTTAGAAATAATATGGAAACGCTTTTATTCTATCACCTATAATAAATTTATTTTCCTGTAAATGGGGGATGTGTTTCAAGAATATTAACGTATGTTTTAAACCTGCGTACTTATATTGCCAAAATTATTTACCTTTGCAAACTTGTATGAAGAAACTTGTATTGTTTTCATTAATCATTTTAGGATTTGCTGCTTGTTCCAGAAAAGGAGTGAAGCTTCAAAAAAGTCACCGATTCTCGCAGATTTTGAAGAGCAAGGATATTGACTATAAATTCAAAATGGCGGAGCAATATTACGTAAACAAAAAATATAATTTTGCTCAACAGCTTTTTGAAGATTTGTTCCCTTATGTAAAAGGAACCGATCGGTATGAAGATATGTACTACAAACTGGCTTATTGTTATTATTATCAAAAAGATTATTTGAACGCTGAAAATTATTTTAAAACATTCACTGAAACGTTTCCTTCTAGTGCAAAAAGCGAAGAGTGTGAGTACATGCGGGCATATACTTATTATAAGCAATCGCCCAAACCGGAATTAGATCAAACAAATACCAATAAGGCAATCGGTTTAATGCAGGCATTCATTAACATGCACCCCGGTTCACCTAAAATAAAAGAGGCAAATAATATTATTGATTTATGTCGGGAAAAATTAGAAACAAAAGATTTTTTAAATGCCCAGCTCTATTATAATTTAGGTTATTTTAAGGCAGCTGCTATAACATTTTCAGGAGTTTTAGATAATTATCCCGATTCAAAAAATGGTGATTTATATAAATATCAGTCAGTACGTTCATATTTTAAATATGCCGAAATGAGTTATCCTGATAAACAATTGGAAAGATTTGAAAAAGTAAAAGCCGATTGTTCAGATTTTTTGGATCGTTTTCAGGGAAGTAAATACACTACAGAAATTACAAAAATTAATACAGAAACAAATAATTTAATTAAAAACCTACAAAATGAGCAAACTAAGAAGACAGCTCAGCGCTAATATACCTAGCTCTGTTGAACCTAAAAGTTTGAAAGATATTAAAGATATCACCGGTAATCTTTATGAGTCTATTGCAATTGTTGCCAGAAGGGCCAATCAAATTAACATTACCATTCGGGAAGAGTTGCATAATAAATTAGATGAATTTGCCAGCCATACCGACAGTCTGGAAGAAATTCATGAAAATAAAGAACAAATAGAGATTTCTCGTGCCTACGAGAAAATGCCCAATCCGGCAATTCTTGCTTTAAATGAATTTATGGAAGGAAAAATTTACTACCGTTTAAACAACGATAACGATTTATTCAGATAAATCAACAAATTGTATTAAAATTGATAAAAGGGCAGTATATATACTGCCTTTTTTGTTATTTGCACTTTAATTAAAATACCATGTTGAAGGGGAAAAAAATATTAATAGGTATTACCGGTAGTATTGCTGCCTATAAAATAATTTATTTGGTTCGGTTGCTGGTAAAATCCGGTGCAGAAGTAAAGGTTATTATGACTGCATCTGCAAAAAATTTTGTGAGTCCGTTGGTATTAGAAACACTCAGTAAAAATGCGGTATTAGAAAATTTAACCGAATCGTCAACCTGGGCAAACCATGTGGCGTTAGGCCGTTGGGCCGATGTATTTTTAATTGCACCACTCAGTGCAAATAGTCTTGCAAAAATTGCCAACGGAATATGCGATAATTTATTGATGGCCGTTTATCTTTCTGCTACTTGTCCGGTTGTAGCGGCTCCTGCTATGGACGAAGACATGTGGTTACATCCTGCTACAAAACGAAATATTCAACATGCAGCATCAGATGGCGTTCATTTTATTCCTATTGAAAATGGTGAGTTGGCCAGTGGCTTAGTAGGTGAGGGCCGAATGGCTGAACCTGAAACCATTGTAAACTTTTTAATTAGTCAGTTTTTTAGAGGTACATTATTAAAAAACAAAACTGTTCTAGTAACTGCCGGTCCTACTTATGAACCAATAGACCCTGTTCGATTTATTGGAAATCATTCTTCCGGAAAAATGGGTTTCGCCATAGCTGAAGCCTGTTATCTGGAAGGTGCCAACGTTGTTTTAATAACCGGCCCCACTGCATTGTATTCTTCATTCAAAGAAATTAAGTTGGTTCATATTACTACTGCCAATGAATTGTTGGAACAATGCATGATAGAAGCGCCGCAAGCACAAATTATTATCATGAATGCAGCTGTGGCAGATTATACACCACTAAAAAAAGCACCTCAAAAAATTAAAAAGGATAAAAACGAATCGGAATGGCTTCTTCCATTGGTTAAAACTATTGATATCCTTGCATTGCTCGGAAAGCAGAAAACTGCGCATCAATACATTATGGGTTTTGCCTTAGAAACAGAGCAAGAACTTAAAAATTCCTTAGAAAAATTAAATGTAAAAAAACTTGATAGTATTGTACTAAATTCACTCAATGATGCACAAGCCGGTTTTGGATATGACACCAATCAAATTACCATTATTTCAAAAAATGGCAGAACAGAAAAGATGGCATTAAAGTCTAAAACAGAACTGGCAAAAGACATTGTTTTATACATAAGTGAAGAATTAGATGCGTAGCATATTTATCATATTTTTATTGCTTTGCTTGGGTGTAAGTACTGGCATTACAGCACAGGAATTACAGGCCAAAGTAACCATTAATGCAAGCAGGGTAAATACTACCATCGATAAAAAAATATTCAATACACTTCAATCGCAATTAACCAATTTTTTAAATAGCAGGAAGTGGACAGATGATCAATTTAATCCTGCTGAAAAAATTGGTTGCAGTTTTTTATTCAATATTGAATCAATGCCACAAACCAATGTATTTAGTGCATCATTGATTATTCAGGCAGCAAGGCCGGTATACAATAGTACCTATCAGGCAGCATTGGTAAATTTTCAAGATCCGGATGTAACATTCAAGTACATAGAATTTCAACCCATAGAATTTAATGATAGCAGAATACAGGGCAATGACCCTTTGGTAGCTAACTTAACTGCTGTGCTGGCTTATTATGCCTATGTAATCATTGGATTGGATTATGATTCATTTGCTCCCAAAGCAGGACAACCCTATTTTTTAAAAGCACAAAATATAGTAAACAATGCACCTGAAGATGCCAGCATTAACGGATGGCGTGCATTTGATGGATTGAGAAACAGATATTGGCTGGTAGATAATTTAACCAACAATGCCAACAATATTATTCATACTGTAATTTATGATTATTACCGATTGGGACTTGATAATATGTATGATAATGAATCGCAGGCACGCTCCGGAATTTTACAGGCTTTGAATTTATTACAATCATTTAACAGAGAACATCCCAATACCATGTTTGTTCAATTTTTTATGCAAACAAAAGTGCAGGAATTAATTGGCCTTTTTGTAAAAGCAAATCCCGATGACAAACTAAAAGCGCTGGATGTTTTTACCAATTTAGATGTTGGAAATGCAACAAAATATAAAGAACAATTACAATAATATAATTTAAAATGTATTGATAAAAAATAAAATAACTAAAGCTTATAAAATTTTGCCAAACACCTGCATGAATAGATAGAATGAAGAAGATATTAATGATAATTTGTTTAATAATTTGCCTGATGGCCTGTAATAACCATAAATCAGAAATGCCTGTACTGAATTTTGATACCATGAAAGTGGTAATGTGGGATTTGCTGAATGTAAATGAATGGAATAATATGAAAGCCGGGCAGGATACCGTTTTTAAAAAAATTAGAGACGACCGTAAACAATTTGAACAGGTTTTCTATTGGCATCATATTACCAAAAGCAGTTTTTATCATAGCCTTTCATATTATGAACAACATCCTGATAAAATGAAAAAACTAGTGGACTCACTTTCTGCATATGGTAGAAGAGTTACACTTAAATCTGTTGATACCCAACCTACTCATAAATAGCCACAGATTAATTTTTTATAGAACATCACGTTTTATGGCTTAATTATTTGCCTTATCTTGCATAAGAACGGTTATAATCAAATGCATCATACCATCTAAGCAGATGTTCAATTTTTTTTCGAATGATGCATGCATTGCTGTAATAAATATTTTAAAAATGGTAAGGTATGAATAAGGTTGTTTCAAATGCACAAGAAGCCATCAAAGATATTCATGACGGTGTCACCATTATGTTGGGTGGTTTTGGCTTAAATGGTATTCCTGAAAATAGTATTGCTGCCCTTGTACAAAAGGGTATTCGAAATTTAACCTGTATTTCCAATAATGCAGGAGTAGATGATTTTGGTTTAGGCCTTCTGCTGCAAAAAAAACAAATAAAAAAAATGATTAGCAGTTATGTAGGCGAGAATGCAGAGTTCGAAAGGCAATTATTGCAAGGAGAATTAGAAGTTGATTTAATTCCGCAAGGTACACTTGCCACAAGAATACAAATGGCAGCCATGGGAATACCTGCATTTTATACTCCTGCAGGTTTTGGTACTGAAGTAGCAGCTGGTAAAGAAGTGCGTTATTTTAATCAGAAACCTTATTTAATGGAATTGGCGCTCCACGCCGATTTTGCAATTGTAAAAGCCTGGAAGGGAGATGCATTGGGTAATCTTGTATTTAGAAAAACCACCCGTAATTTTTCCACTTCAATGGCCAAGGCAGGTACTATTACTATAGCAGAAGTAGAAGAACTGGTACCTCCCGGCGAAATAGATCCTGATCATGTACATGTTGCCGGCATCTATGTGCATAGAATATTTCAAGGGCAGCAGTACCAAAAAAGAATAGAAAAAAGAACAGTAAGAATGGGGTAACAAATATTTTTTCAACTTTCACAAATCATGATTAAATAATTTTTTATGGCATTAGATAAATATGGAATCGCCAAAAGAATTGCCCGGGAACTGCAAGACGGCATGTATGTTAATTTAGGTATTGGCATACCAACACTGGTTGCCAATTATGTTCCCGAAGCAATTACAGTGATTTTTCAATCAGAAAATGGTATTTTAGGTATGGGGCCTTATCCTGCCGAAGCTGAAATAGATCCTGATTTAATTAATGCCGGAAAAGAAACCGTAACACTCATTAAAGGTGCCGCTTTGTTTGATAGTGCAGAAAGTTTTGGCATGATTCGGGCAGGTAAAATAGATTTAACCGTGTTGGGTGCCATGGAAGTGAGTGAAAATGGAGATATTGCCAATTGGAAAATACCGGGTAAAATGGTGAAAGGAATGGGAGGAGCCATGGATTTAGTGGCCAGTGCCAAAAATATTATTGTAGCAATGATGCATACCAATCCAAAAGGTGAGAGCAAACTCTTGCCTGCGTGTACTTTGCCCCTTACCGGACTACGATGCGTGAAGAAAATTGTAACCGATTTAGCAGTATTAGAAATTACACCCAAAGGTTTTTTATTAAAAGAAAAGGCTCCGGGCGTATCTGTTGAAGAAATTAAAGCCAAAACATTGGGCAGGTTAGTTTGCCCGGCTAATGTTCCGGATATGCATATTTAACTTTCTGAGTAAACTCTTTTTATCTGGTATATCCGGTAAATAAGTTAAAAGCATGATAATAACCAACAGATTGTTTCATATTTCTTGTCAGGGTTTTATATTTGAAATACATGATGAAGAAAACATTACCGCTTATTGTTGTTTTGATATCTCTTTCCCTTTTCGGGCTTTTTCTTCTACAAGCATCCTGGTTAAAAAATTTACTGGCAGTAAGACAGGAACAGTTACAGCGAAATGTAAAAGAAGCTTGTGTAAATGTGGCCATTGATTTAAGTAAGAGTATGCATTATACCCCCTCGCTTCGTTTTCCAAAACGTCCCGGTTATAGAATTGCCAATGATTTTTTAAGTTTAATAAAACCACCTGCCATCAGCGATCGTTTTTCTCAACAAGATGTTGATCATAAATTACGCAGTGCATTTCACAAAGCCAATATTAAAGATTTGAATTTTGAATTTGCCATTACCAATAATAATGATGAAATAGAAATGAAATCAGCCGGTTTTGAAAAAGAGTTTTGGGATACCTTACACAACAGAAGAATTTTTGTGCCGGTAGTTCCGGAAACCGGCAGCGATTTAGAAGGGATTGGACCTTATGAAAATTTAATTATCATTGTTCCTGATTTTCAAAAACAGGTTTGGGATTCGCTGAAATGGATCATTGCCGGTGCTGCAGTTTTCATGCTTATAATTATTGCTGCTTTCTTTGTTACACTGCGAACACTTTTAAATCAAAAAAAATTGAGCGAAATTAAGAGTGATTTTATTAATAATATGACGCATGAGTTTAAAACACCATTGGCTACCATATCCTTGGCGGTTGATGCTATCAGAAATGAAAAAGTGCAGAGTGATAGAGAAAAGCTGAATTATTTCAGTGGCATTATCAAAGAAGAAAATAAAAGAATGAATAAGCATGTTGAAACCATATTGCAGGCTGCTATTACAGAAAAACAGGAGCTGCAATTAAAAAAGGTACAACTGCATTTGCATGAACTGATACGTAAAATAGTAGAAAATTATCAATTACAACTGAAGGAAAAAGAAGCCAAAGTAGTATTACAACTCAATGCAAAAAATGATATGCTGGTGGCCGATGAAGTTCATTTTTCCAACTTATTATCGAACCTGATTGATAATGCCATTAAATATTCAAAAAATAATCTTGAAATAAAAATTACAACACACAGTACCAATAAATATATTGTTATTATGATAGAAGATAATGGTATAGGGATGAGTAAGGAAACCATGAAGCGTGTCTTCGAAAAATTTTACAGGGCCCATACCGGTAATGTGCACAATGTAAAAGGGTTCGGCTTAGGCATGAGTTATGTTAAAACCGTAATTGATGCGCACAAGGGTAAAATAAGAGTGGATAGTACCCTTGGTAAGGGAACAACCTTTACTATAGAAATGCCTGTTGGTGTAACTGCTTAAATCCTCCAAAGCAAACTGCCATCACCATAACTTAAAAATCTGAAAGAATTGTTCAGTGCATAATCATAAACACGCTTCCAGTCATCACCAATCATCGCTGCAATTAATAACAGTAAAGTAGATTGTGGTTGATGAAAATTAGTAATAATACCTTTTGCTAATTTAAAATCATACCCTGGAACAATAATGATACTTGTTTTTGTAATGAGCCTTTCTTTACCCTGAACATCCATCCATTGTAGAATATAGTTAAGTGCCCGATTTATAGAAATATTTTCCTGTTGTTGATAGGGTAGCCATTGCTCTACCGTGATATCCTGTAAAGAATTGAGTGTTTTGTTTTTTTGGTAATACTGATGAATTTTTATACCAATCCAATAAAGCGATTCCAGGGTTCTTAATGAAGTGGTACCTACTGCAACAATTGGATGATTCAATTGTGTTTGTATATGTTGTATAAACTGTTTTGAAACATCTATAAACTCAGCATGCATTTCATGTGCGGCTAAATAAGCAGCTTTCACGGGTTTAAAGGTTCCGGCGCCAACATGTAATGTTACATAATCGGTTTGTATTCCTTTTTGTTTCAATGCATCCATTAATTCTGGTGTAAAATGAAGCCCTGCAGTAGGTGCTGCTACCGAACCATCTTTCTCAGCATAAATAGTCTGATACCGAATAGCATCTTCTTGTTCCGTTGCTCTGTTCAAGTAGGGGGGTAATGGTATAATACCGGCAAAATGCAATATTTCAGCGAAGCTGACATTTGCATCATTCCAATTAAATTCTACCAAATAAGTTCCTGCCTCGTCTAATACCTCTTTTTTTGCTGCTTGCAGCAATAGCGTACCGTTAGGCATTGTAATTACTTTTTCCAATATGGTTTCTTTCCATTTTTTTGCACCACCAACCAGGCATTTCCATTGCACACTACCGGTTTGTTGCATGGCTATTGTAATATCTTTATGCGTATCAAAAGGTTCTAAACAAAATATTTCAATAGTGCTGCCGGTTGATTTAGTGAATAACAATCTCGCTTCTACCACCTTTGTATTGTTGAAAATCAAAATACTATCTTCAGGTAAAAAATCAGGTAAATGCTGGTAGGTTGAGGTATGTATAGTTGATTGTTTGTATACTAATAATTTACTTTCATCACGTTTGGCTAACGGATATTTAGCAATCGCATTTTCCGGTAATTCATACTGGTATTCCTGAATAGCAATTTGTTGTGGATTAATAGATTTCTGCATAACAACAATAATATTTTACAACTGGTGTTTTGAAGGATTAATGTTCAATAAAGTATCCATTCATCCTTTTTTACTCAAGGTATAGCCATTTCGGCAAATACTGTTTTGGGTGGTTTTTATCATTTAAATTTTCAAAAATAAGTTTTGTAAACGCCTGTATTCACAGCATTTTTGCAGTTTATCCACACTAATTCACATCGAATTCACCTTAATTTCCATCAAAAATCGCTGAAAGCCAATGCAGGTAAGGATTTTGCTCTGTTATTTTCTGTGGATAAATAGAAGTACCTAAAATTTGCATTTAAAGTGGGGAAAAGTGTTATTTTGTGTAAATAAATGGTAATTTTAAACCACAATTTTAAAAATGAACGGATTCCACGGCGAATATGAGGCTACAGTTGATGCGAAAGGTCGCTTTCTGTTGCCCGGTGGCTTGAAAAAGCAGTTGCCGGAAGGGGAATCACGTTTTATCCTCAGTCGTGGTTTTGAAAAATGCCTAACACTATATCCTTTTAAAAGCTGGGAAGTCATTATTGCTAAGATTAATCGGTTGAATGATTTTGACCCAAAAGTACGTCAATTCCGTCGCCAGTTTTTAGGAGGTGCTACTGAAGTAGAATTAGATAGCGCTGGCCGTATGTTATTACCGGCATCTTTAAAGGAGTATGCAGGATTGCAAAAAGATATTGTATTAGCGGCAGCTATTGATCGTTTTGAAATTTGGGATGCAGGTAAATACAAACAGCTCTTTGAAGATTTTTCACCGGAAGCTTTTAGCGATTTAGCCAAAGAAGTAATGTTGGGTTTAGAAGGTGGTATATAATCATGGTTTTACATTTTTAATTGCGCTACAATGGATAATACTTACCATATACCAGTACTTCTTACAGAAACAATTGATATGCTGGCCATTCAACCCAATGGCATTTATGTTGATTGCACTTTTGGAGGAGGTGGACATTCTGCTGCAATTTTAAAGCACCTGAATGCGGAGGGTAGGTTATTTGCTTTTGATCAGGATGCAGATGCTTTTCAAAATTTTCCGCATGATGCACGTATGGTATTTGTTCCTGAAAATTTCAGACACATTCAACGATTTTTAAAATTGCATGGTGTGTTTCAGGTAGATGGTATCCTAGCCGATTTAGGTGTAAGCAGTCATCAGTTCAATGAAGCATCAAGGGGGTTTTCAATACGATTCGATGGGCCTTTAGATATGCGTATGGACGGTCGTTCTGAATTAACTGCTGAAAAAATTATTGCTACTTATTCTGAACACCAATTACACAAGTTATTTGAAAAATACGGTGAGGTTACCAATGCTAAAACTTTAGCCAAGCATATTGTTCAATACCGTCAACATACCTCCGTAAGCAATGTTGCACAGTTTAAAGCAGCTTTGGTAGAGATGGTAAAGGGTAATCCTAATAAGTATTTTGCTCAGGTTTTTCAGGCGCTGCGTATTGAGGTAAATGATGAATTGGGCGCATTGAATGATTTGTTAACACAATTGCCCAATGTGTTAAAAACAGGTGGCCGTGCGGCTTTTATTACTTTTCATTCATTAGAAGACAGGCTGGTGAAAAATTATTTTAAAGGAACAACAGTTGAAGATGAAAACCCTTTCATTTCAACACCCAAAAAACAGGAGTTTAAACTGATATCCAAAAAACCAATTGTGCCTTCTGAGAGTGAAATAAAAATGAATTCAAGAAGCAGAAGTGCCAAGCTAAGAGTAGCTGAAAAATTATAAAAGCATGATTCAATACCATGAATACGAATAATAAAACAGAAAATAAAAACGGAAAGCCATTGCAAAGGCTTTTTAATTCTGAATGGATTACCAATAATCTGCTTTTTATTTTATTCATTAGTTTTTTGGCAGTTTTGTATATCGCTAATGGCCATGTTGCTGATAAAACAATTCGAGATATCAGTAAAACAAAAAATGATATCAAAGATTTACAATATCAATACAAAACACTGAAAAGTGAAGTGATGTTTAAAACTGAAGAAACAGAAATTTTAAAAAAAGTTGAACCAATGGGTATTCAGATTAACAAAGAATTACCAGTTAAATTATATACTAAAAAAAATTAGTATAAAATGGATGTAAAACGCGACATATTATGGAGAGTATATCTAACCTACATTTTAATTGTAGCGGTTGGTATTACCATATTTGCCAAAGCCGTTTATATTCAGCAGGTACAGGGAAAATACTGGCAAAGTTTAAGCGACAGTTTGCATGAACGTTATGTAGAAACCGATGCAGAGCGAGGTACCATTTATAGTGAGGATGGCGAAATGTTAAGTACCAGTATTCCGCAATTTGATATATATGTAGATTTTGGCGCTGATGGATTACGTGAAAAAAATGGAAAAAGGTTCAGAGAAAATATTGATTCGCTCAGCATTTCACTCGCCAATCTTTTTAAAGATGAATCTGCCGCAGGTTATAAAAGAATTTTACTGAAAGGTTACAGAGCGAAGTTTCGTTATTTTTTATTAAAAAGAAGTATTACCTATCAGCAATACACAACACTAAAAAACTTTCCATTGGTTCGTTTGGGAAAAAATAAAAGCGGATTTATTGCTGATGATAAAAGTATCCGGCTCAATCCATATAAAATGCTGGCTTTTAGAACCATCGGCTTAGATCGGGATTCATTTAAAGTGGGATTGGAATTAAGTTATGATAGTATTTTACGTGGCAAATCAGGAAGCCGCCTTGTTCGATACATTGCAGGTGGAGTGGGAGTTCCGGTAGATGACGGTTACGAAACAGAAGCAATAAACGGAAAAGATATAATTACAAATATTGATGTGTTGATTCAGGAAGTTACCGAAAATGCACTCATGAAAATGTTGGTACAAAACGATGCACAACATGGTTGCGCCATTGTAATGGAAACAGCTACCGGTAAAATTAAAGCAATGGCCAACCTGGGTAAAGGTACTGATGGTAATTATTATGAAAATTATAACTATGCCATCAATGCATCAGAGCCTGGATCAACTTTTAAACTGGCAACATTAATGGCTTTATTAGAAGATAAAAAAATTACATTAGGTCAAACTGTAAACCTGCATGGCGGTACATTAAAAATTGCCGATAGAACCATTTATGATGCAGAACAACATGGACATTTTGAAGTTACTGCAAAACATGCATTTGAACTCAGTTCAAATGTTGGGATGGCCGAAATGGCGTTGGATGCCTATAAAAATAATCCACGATCATTCATTAAAAAATTACATGATTTTAGATTGGATGAAACTACCGGAATTGATTTGGTTGGAGAAAGAAATTCTACCATCATTAAACCCGGAAGCAGAAGTTGGAGTGCTACTACATTACCTTGGATGGCATTTGGATACAATGTGGAGGTTACGCCCTTGCAAACACTCACATTATACAATGCTATTGCCAACAACGGTGTAATGATGAAACCCTATTTGGTCAACGCAATTGTAGAAGAAGGTAATGTATTAAAGAAAATTGAACCAGTAACACTTATTGATAAAGTTTGCAGTAATACTACTTTAAAACAAGTTCAATCATGTTTGGAAGGCGTATGTACAAATGGTACTGCTAAAGAGCTTTTTAAAAATACACCCTATACTGTTGCAGGTAAAACCGGTACCGCTTTGGTAGCAGATGCAAATAAAGGATATGCAGATAAAGTTTATCAATCTTCATTTGCAGGTTATTTCCCCGCCAACAACCCGCAGTATACCTGCATTGTAGTAATCAAAAATAAGCCTTTTGCAAAAGTTTTTTATGGTGCAGCAGTGGCTGGTGTTGTGTTTAAAGAAATTGCAGACAGACTTTATACGCTTTATGTTAAACAGAGCAGCACCCGTTTTGCTGCTACTAAAAACGATAGCACCCATTTTAATTATGTAGGTTATAAAAATGATTTGTTGCGTATTACAAAATCACTCAAAATAAAAACAACTGATTCGGTTTCTGTTATAGACGATTGGGCTGGCATTGCCGGAACATCTGGTAGCGCAATTCTTTACAGTAAAAAAATTCAACCCTATCGCATGCCTTCATTAAAGGGTATGGGATTAAAAGATGTAATGTATTTATGCGGAAATATGGGGCTAAAAGTAAATGCAAAAGGAGTAGGTAAAGTAACTGATCAGTCTATTATGCCGGGTGAAACCATTTCAAAAGGGCAAACCTTAACTGTAGCATTAAATTAAACAGCATGAAGCTATTGCAGGACATATTATATAAAGTGCGTTTGCAGGAAGTATATGGTAATACCGATATGGAAATATCTGGTTTATATATTGATTCCCGCAAAGTAATAAGCAATGCTGTGTTTATTGCCATTAAAGGCGAACAGGCAGATGGCCATTTATTTATTGAGGCGGCTATTGCTAACGGTGCAATTGTTATTGTTGCTGAAGTATTACCACTTCAATTTGAAAAAGATATTACTTACATTAAAGTAAATAGTTCTCATGAAGCGGTAGCATTTATGGCTCATAATTTTTATGATTGTCCATCTGAAAAATTAACATTGGTGGGTGTAACCGGTACCAACGGAAAAACAACGGTAGCTACCTTGCTGTATAAACTTTTTTCAGGGTTGGGTTATTCATGCGGATTAATTAGTACTGTTCAGAATCAAATCAATCAAAACATTATTCCTGCCACACATACCACACCAGATGCCATCAGCTTAAATGCATTATTGCAAAGAATGGTTACTGAAAATTGTTCGCATGTGTTTATGGAATGCAGCAGTCATGCCATTCATCAACATAGAATAACCGGTCTGCAGTTCAAAGGCGCAATATTTACGAATATAACACTCGATCATTTAGATTATCACAAAACATTTGAAGAATATATCCGAGTTAAAAAAAGCTTTTTTGATAATTTAACAGAAAATGCTTTTGCACTTTCTAATAAAGATGATAAACGTGGTGAATTAATGTTGCAAAACACCAGAGCTGTAAAATATTATTACAGTTTAAAAGCCTCATCTGATTTTAAAGGAAAAATTTTAGATAATGCTTTAACGGGTTTACAAATGCTTATCAATAAGCAAGAGGTTCATTTCAGGCTTATTGGTGAATTTAATGCATACAATTTATTGGCTGTATATGGTACTGCATTATGTTTAAAAGAAGATTCCGAAAAAATATTAACTGTTCTCAGTGGTATAACCGGAGCAGAGGGAAGGTTTGATTACATTATAAGTAAAAATCAGGTTATAGGAATTGTTGATTATGCGCATACACCAGATGCTTTAGAAAATGTATTAACTACACTGATAAAATTAAAAAAAGATTTTCAGCAAATCATAACGGTAGTGGGTTGCGGTGGTGATAGGGATAAAACCAAAAGACCCATTATGGCGCAAGCAGCCTGCGATTTAAGCAGTAAAGCCATTTTTACCAGCGATAACCCAAGAACAGAAAATCCATTAGATATACTTGCTGATATGGAGAAAGGCTTAACCACTGCTGCAAAAAAAAAATATGTAACCATACCTGATAGAAAACAAGCGATTGAACAAGCCGTTAAAATGGCTAATTCAGGTGATATTATTCTGATTGCAGGAAAAGGTCACGAAAAATACCAGGAAATTAATGGCGTAAAATATCCGTTTGATGATAAACAAGTGTTACAGGAAATGTTTTCAAAATCTGAATGAATTAATATTTGACTGATAATAATATAGAATATGTTATACGAATTATTTAGCTGGCTTAAACAACACTTCAACATAATGGGGGCAGGTGTATTTCAATACCTCACCTTCAGAGCAGCTATGGCTATATTATTATCGTTAATTATTACTACAGTTTATGGTAAAAGGATAATTATTTTTTTGAAGAATAAACAAATTGGTGAAACGGTGCGTGATTTGGGTTTGGCAGGAGAGCAACAGAAAAAGGGAACTCCTACTATGGGGGGTATAATTATTTTATTGGCGATTATAATTCCAACTTTGTTATTTGCCGATTTAAGTAAGGTTTACATACGCCTCATGTTGCTTTGTACAGTATGGCTTGGAATAATTGGTTTTTTAGATGATTATTTTAAAATTAAAGCAAGAAGGCTAGCAGGTAAACGGGGTGAACAATACAAAAAGAAAGACAGTGATGGTTTGGCCGGAGTCAGTAAAGTTATTGGGCAGGTTGGCTTGGGTATTATTATTGGCGCCACTTTATATTTTAATAGTAATGTAACGGTTGAACGAGAAATTATTACGAAAGAAGTAAACAAATCGTTGCATCCCGGTGAAATGGTAGCAAGAGGCTCTAATGTTGTTACCAAAAATATTGAAGGCGAGAGCAGAAGATTTGTTGAAGTAAAAACACCCATTACCACCATTCCATTTACCAAAAATCATGAATTTAATTATAGCAAATTAATTAGTTGGATGGGTAACAGAGCCGAGGCTTATACCTGGATTATTTATATATTAATTGTAACATTCATCATTGCTGCTGTTTCAAACGGTGCAAATATAACAGACGGTTTAGATGGACTGGCAGCAGGTGTAAGTGCCATTATTGGTGCAGGATTGGGCATATTCGTTTATGTGAGTGGTAATTTCAAGTTTGCTGAATATTTAAATATCATGTATATCCCCAATTTGGGCGAACTCTCCATTTTTGTTGGTGCATTTGTTGGCGCCTGTATTGGATTTTTATGGTACAATGCGTATCCTGCACAAGTTTTTATGGGCGATACCGGCAGCCTTGCGTTAGGCGGAATTATTGCCTCATTGGCAATTATTGTTCGGAAAGAATTATTGATACCAATTTTTTGTGGTGTGTTTTTAATTGAAGAATTAAGTGTAATTATTCAGGTGGTTTATTTTAAATACACCAAGAAAAAGTTTGGCGAAGGCAGGCGAATTTTTCTCATGAGTCCTTTGCATCATCATTATCAGAAAAAAGGTTTTCATGAAAGTAAAATTGCTGTACGATTTTGGATTATAACCATCTTTTGTGTGCTGTTGTCAATTGTAACCTTAAAAATTAGATAGTATCATACCATGCATCCAGATGTATTTAAACATATTGATTTTAAAAACCCTGCTAATCGAAAGTTAGTAGTATTAGGTGCTGGCGAAAGTGGTGTTGGTGCTGCTATTCTTGCAAAGCAGAAAGGGTTTTCAGTCTTTGTATCTGATGGTAATACGATTGCTGAAAAATACAAACTCGAGTTGCAACAATTTGGAATTGAGTTTGAAGAGCAATTACATTCAATTCATAAAATAGAAGAAGCAGCTATTGTTGTAAAAAGTCCGGGAATAGCCGATAAAAATGAAATAATAAAAAAAGTTAAACAAAAAGACATACCCGTTATCAGTGAAGTGGAATTGGCATACCGGTATTGTGGCGAAAGCAAGATCATTGCAATAACCGGTAGTAATGGTAAAAGTACTACCACAGCATTAACGTATCATATTCTGGATAAGGCAGGAATGGATTGTGCAATGGTAGGTAATATTGGTATTTCATTTGCGAAACAGGTTGCATTAGCTTCTAAGCAATGGTATGTTGCCGAAATCAGTTCTTTTCAATTAGATGATATTATTGCCTTTAAGCCACATGTTGCTGTACTGCTCAATATTACAGAAGATCATTTAGACAGATACGAATATAATTTTCAAAACTACATCAACAGTAAGTTTAGGATTATTGAAAATCAAACTACCGATGATTATTTTATTTATTGCGATGATGACAATGTTATTAAAAAAGAATTAAACAAAATTTCAATCACTCATACTAACCCCTTACCATTCTCTATGAAACACGAAATTAAAAACGGAGCTTACCTAAAAGGAGATCAAATGATGTTACGCATTCAGGAAGAACGCGTAAGCATGAGCATTTATGATTTTGCTTTAAAAGGGAAGCATAACACTTACAACACAATGGCTGCGTGTATTGCTGCTACAACAGTAGGAATCAGAAAAGAAAAAATTAGAGAGGCTGTGAATGATTTTCAAAGCCTTGCGCATCGAATGGAGTTTGTAGCAACCGTTCGCGGTGTTGAATTTATTAATGATAGTAAGGCAACCAATGTAAACAGTACCTGGTTTGCTTTGGAGAGTATGAACAAGCCTACTATTCTTATCCTGGGCGGTGTTGATAAAGGAAACGATTATAGCCTGATTACCGACCTGGTGAGAGAAAAGGTAAAAGCAATTGTTTGCATGGGTACCGACAATAAAAAAATTGTTACTGCTTTTAAAAATGTTGTTCCGGTAATCATCGAAACAGCTTCCGCAAAAGATGCAGTAGAACAATCTTTTAAATTGGCAACAAAGGGCGATGTTGTCTTATTAAGCCCTGCCTGTGCCAGCTTTGACCTGTTTAAAAATTTTGAAGACAGGGGTAATCAATTTAAAGTTGCTGTAAAAGATTTATAAAAAATGAGTCAGGCAAATAGCGATACACTTTTTACACAAATATCTTCAATAGAAGGTATGAAGGGACAACTCTTGCAAAAAACAAGAGGTGATAAATACATATGGGGTATCGTTATTTTACTGGCTTTAATATCAGTACTTGTGGTATATAGTGCAACCGGTTCACTTGCTTATAAAATGAATAAAGGCAATAATGAGATTTATTTATTTAAGCAACTGGCTTTTATGGTAATGGGTATGCTGATTATTTATTTCTTGCACAGAGTTAATTATACCATTTTTTCAAGAGTAGCAACAATATTGTTTCTGATTTCCATTCCATTATTGTTATATACTTTATTATTTGGTACCCGAATTAATGAGGGAAGCAGATGGATTCGACTGCCCATTATTAACATGACTTTTCAAACCAGTGATTTTGCCAAGCTGGCTTTGTTTATGTATTTATCTAAAATGCTGAGTAAAAAACAACGGGTAATCAAAGATTTTAAAGAAGGGTTCATCCCCATTGTTATTCCGGTTATTCTGGTTTGTGCTTTCATTATGCCTGCTAATTTGTCAAATGCATTATTAACAGGTGCCACTTCTTTATTACTCATGTTTATTGGCCGTGTAAGTATTAAACACATTCTTTTATTATTGATGGTGGCTTCCATTCCGGTTATGATCATTATTACCATTGCTATTACTACTTACAAACCGGTAAAAGCTGACAATAACTTTAAAACAGAAAACATAGAAAAACTAAGCTCATATGGTCGGGTATCTACCTGGGTAAAAAGGGTACAGGATTTTATTTATTCCAACAATGCAGAAGTACCTTATCAGGTACAGCAGGCTAAAATTGCCATTGCCAATGGAGGTGTTTTATTGGGATTAGGTCCTGGTAATAGCAGACAACGGAATTATTTACCGCAGGCTTATAATGATTTTATTTATGCCATCATTATTGAAGAGTATGGCCTGTTAGGAGGCGGGTTTGTTATTTTTATTTACTTACTTTTTTTATTCAGATGTATCAGTATTTTCAGAAGATGCCCTTATGCATTTGGTGCATTTTTAGCGCTGGCACTCAGCTTTACCTTTGTTATACAGGCCATGGCAAATATGGCAGTGAATGTAAATATGGTACCCGTTACCGGCGTTACACTACCCTTAATTAGTATGGGGGGAAGCTCTTTCTTATTTACTTGCGCATCGATAGGTATTATTCTAAGTGTAGCAAGAAATGTTGAACAGTTAGAAGGTAAAACCAATGAAGACGAGAAACAAAATATAAATGAAAAGTTAGTTCAGGCACCATTACAAAACGCTTGATTCTAAATTGTATAATATTATGATACAACAATTAATAACGAATGCTTAAAATTTTGATTGCCGGAGGAGGAACCGGCGGACATATTTTTCCGGCATTGGCCATAGCAAAAGCACTTGAAAAAAAAGCTGCTGTTTCGTTATTGTTTGTTGGTGCGAAGGGAAAAATGGAAATGGAAAAAATACCACAGGCGGGTTATAAAATTAATGGAATTGATATTGCCGGATATAACAGAGCCAATCTCTTTAAAAACTTTTCCTTGCCCTTTAAATTGATTAAAAGTTTTTGGCAAGTGAATCAAATACTGAACAATTTTAAACCTGATGCTGTGATTGGTGTAGGCGGATACTCCAGTTTCCCGGTATTGCGAACAGCACAGCGTAAGGGTATTCCAACATTTATACATGAAAGTAATTCCTTAGCCGGTAAATCTAATCAGCTTCTGGCAAAGAAAGTACAATACGTATTTGTTGCTTTTGAGGACATGCAAAAATATTTTCCTCAAGAAAAAATTATTATTTCAGGTAATCCTGTACGTGATGAAATCATCAATAACAAAATTTCAAAAGATGAAGCGCTGAAATATTTTGGGTTATTGAACAACAAAAAAACAATTTTAATTCTGGGTGGAAGCCTTGGTGCCAAAAGTATTAATAATGCAATCGCAAAAAATATTGCATCGTTTTCCGACAATGGATTACAGCTAATTTGGCAAACCGGGCAACATACCTATCAACAATATAAGCATTTGGCAGAAGGAACAAATTCATTTTGGATTCAAGCTTTTATTGAAAAAATGAATATGGTTTATGCTGCTGCCGATGTGGTGGTTTCAAGAGCAGGAGCCCTGTCTGTTGCTGAGTTGTGTGTAGTGAAAAAACCTGTTGTATTTGTACCTTATCCATATGCAGCAGAAGATCATCAAACCGTTAACGCACAATATCTGGTTCAAAAAAATGCTGCACGGTTGGTAAAAGACAATGAGGCTGATACTGGCTTAGTGCCTGCTATTCTTGATTTAATTCAAAATGTGGCATTGCAGGAAACACTGAGTAAAAATATTGCATCACTGGCTAAGTTGAATGCCGCAGATATGATTGCTGAAAAAATTTTAGAAACGATTCAATGATTGAATTAAAAAACATACAGACTGTTTATTTTATTGGCATTGGCGGCATTGGCATGAGCGCTTTGGCAAGATATTTTCATGCTAAAGGTGCGCATGTAAGTGGATACGACAGAACCGAAACCGCATTGACGAAACAATTAGAACTTGAAGGTATTGCTGTACATTATCAAGAAAATACCAAACTTATTCCTGCTGAAACAGATGTGGTGGTATATACACCTGCAATACCTGCAAACAATAAAGAATTAGTGTTTTGTGCCGAAAAAAAATATTTGATTGTAAAACGGAGCGATGTGCTGCAATGGATTACCCTTCATTCTTTTAATATTTGTATTAGTGGTACCCATGGTAAAACTACTACCAGTACCATGATTGCGCACATTCTCAGACATTCAGGCTATGGTTGTAATGCATTTTTAGGTGGTATTTCTACTAACTATCAATCTAATTTCTGGAGCAGTGAAAATAATGTAGTGGTGGTAGAGGCCGATGAATATGATAGAAGCTTTTTAAAACTTTTGCCCAATATTGCTATTGTTACTGCAATTGATCCAGACCATTTAGATATTTATGGTACAGCTGAAGCAGTAGAAGATGCTTTTATTGCTTTTACCAAAAAAATTAAAAAAGATGGAGCTTTAATTTATCATTCTACAATACCATGTGCAGACAAATTAAATAAAACAGTAGCGCACTACAATTATGCTTTATCAACTCCCGACGCCGATGTGCATGCTTCACAAATTCAAATTCAGGAGGGTGGTTATGTATTTACGGTTCAGGCAAAATACTGGCAATTAACATCCGTTCAATTAAATATGGGTGGTTTGCATAATGTTGAAAATGCCCTGGCTGCTATTCTCGTAGCCAAACAATTAGGTATTGCCGACCATTTAATCAAAGAAAGCATAAGCACATTTAAAGGAGTTAAAAGAAGATTTGAATTCATTTTAAAAACAGCTCAACATGTTTTTATAGATGATTATGCACATCATCCTGCTGAATTGGATGCACTTATTCATGGTGTACGCAGTCTTTATCCAAATAAAAAAATGGTCTTGGTTTTTCAACCACACTTATATAGTAGAACAAAAGATTTTGCGGATGCTTTTGCAAAAAGTTTACAAAATGCAGATCAGGTAATTCTACTGCCAATTTATCCGGCACGAGAATTACCCATTCCAGGCGTTGATGCTGCATTGTTGATAGAAAAAATGAATAGTACGAATGTGTTATTACTATCGAAAGATGAACTAATACATTGGGTAGCAACGAACCGGCCCGAGCTACTGATAACAGCCGGTGCAGGAGATATTGATAAAATGGTAGAATCTTTAAAAGAAAAACTAATAGAATAAAAATGGCCGTACTTACTCATATTCGTTTCAAACAATTATTCAGCAGAAAAGGCATTGCCAATCTGTTTTGGATAATTTTTGGTATGGGTATGATTGTTTTATTGTCAGCTGCCATTAAAAGGCAAAACCAGCAGGTGTGTAATGGCGTAAGTGTTGAATTAGATAAAAATTTTCAGGATGTTTTTATAGATGAAAAAGATGTTATAGCGTTATTGAATACGAATGGAAAAATTACACAGCATTCGCTCCAAAGTATTTATTTAAAAAGTTTTGAAATGCTGGTTGAAAAGAATACATGGGTTAAAAATGCAGCCTTGTATTTTGATAATAAAAATATTTTACACGTAAAAATTAAAGAACGAACTCCTGTTGCAATGGTATTGGGTAATAATGAAGATGCATTTTATATAGATAGTGCGGCAATGCGTTTACCACAAAGTGATAAGTTTGCGGTTCGTGTACCGGTGTTTACTGGTTATCCCGGCAGTATGTCAGCTAAAATTTCTAAACCAGATAGTTTGCTGTTACGGCAAATGGTTCGGATGGCATCTTTTATACAAGCCGATAGTTTTTGGATGGCACAAATTGCACAAATCAACATACAATCAAATGCTGAATTTGAACTGGTGCCTACGGTTGGCAGCCATTTAATCAATTTTGGTACAGCTGATAGTCTGGAAAAAAAGTTTAATAATCTTTATGCTTTTTATCAACAGATATTTACCCGTACAAGCATGAATGCTTATAAAACAATTGATCTTCGATTTAACAATCAGGTTGTAGCTGTTAAAAGTGAATATAAAAATAATGGCCTTGATTCTGTAAAAGCTAAACAAGACGCTGCTATATCATGGATGTCTGATACTGCAGTTGTTCAGCATAATTTATCTGTACAAAATAGTGTGAATAAAACGAATAACCTACCTGTAGAAAAAGAGCAGCAAAAGGTGCAAAAACAAATAAATTTTAAACAAAATAAAATAAACAATCACACGTTATCAGATAATCAGAAGTTGGGTTTAAAAACGAATTCAAATAAGAATAAAAAAGCGCCCAAAGCAGTCATGAAAAAACAAAATTAAATATTATCATTTTTAAAGTACCCTATACAAAACAAAATCAGTATGATGCAACAAGATAAGCCAAATATGAATCAATCATCTGTTCAAAACGAAGCAATAGTTGGAATGAATGAGTCGCCAATTATTGTAGGGTTAGATATTGGCACTACCAAAATTGCTGTGATAGCAGGCAGAAAAAATGAGCAAGGTAAATTAGAAATACTTGGTTTTGGAAAAGCCAACAGCAATGGTGTGCTTCATGGCCAGGTGCTGAATATTGATCAGGCAATCAAATCTATTCAACAGGCTTTGGAAAATTGTGCCAAAAGTAATCCGGAACTGTTGATTGAAGATGTGTATGTAGGAATTGCCGGTTATCATATTAAAAGTTTACAAACAAGAGGTGATATTGTACGCCAGGATCCTGAAATTGAAATTCAGCAAAAAGAAATTGATCAACTAATTGCCGATCAACGGAAAACTTTTATTCCTGCAGGAGACGAAATTATTGATGTAATTCCTCAGGATTTTAAGGTAGATAACATTCAAAATATAAAAGACCCTGTTGGATACAATGGCGTAAAAGTCGGAGCTAATTTTCATATTATTACCGGCGATAAAAATGCCATCAGAAATATTAACAGAGCGGTATTGAGAAGTGGACTTCATACAAAAGATCTGGTATTGCAGCCTTTGGCCAGTGCCAGTGCAGTAATGAGTGAGATTGATTTAGAAGCCGGAGTTGCTATTTTAGATATTGGTGGCGGAACCAGCGATTTGGCAATTTTTTATGAAGGTATTTTAAAACAAACAGCAGTTATTCCGTTTGGTGGTGAAAATATTACCAACGATATACGGATGGGCCTTGGTGTATTAAAACAACAGGCTGAAGCATTAAAAGTTCAATTCGGTTGTGCTATTGCCGATGAGGCCAAAGCCAATACTTATATTACCATACCGGGATTAAAAGGTTTGCCTGCAAAAGAAATCAGCATGCGTAATCTGGCGCAAATTATACAGGCAAGAATGAGTGAAATTTTAGATTTTGTAACCTACCATTTAAAACAGGTTGGTTTAGATAATAATGCTTTAAATGGAGGTATTATTCTTACCGGCGGCGGTTCTCAGTTAACACACTTAATTCAGTTAACCGAATATATTACCGGTTTAAATGCCCGAATTGGTTATCCTAATGAGCATTTGGCACCCAATCATATTGCAGAATTAAAACAGCCCATGTATGCAACCTGCCTGGGGTTAATTCTGAAAGGTTATAATGATTACGAATCAAAATCCAAAGATTTTTCAAAACAATTTAAACATATTCAGGTGCCACATCAGTTAAAAGAACAAACCAAAATTGTAGAAACGTCAATGGTTCAACCAACTGAAAAAATTGGAACTGCTCCCAAATTGAATGCACGTTTTTGGGATAAGTTTAAAAATGGCATCATTGAATTGTTTAAAGAAGAAGAAGATCAAATTATAAGATAAATTTTTTACCACTATCCTGTAAATACCGTTTATTCTACTTACTAACTATTAAACCGTACGTTATGATTCATTTCGATTTGCCCAAACAAAAATCATCCATCATCAAAGTGCTTGGTGTTGGTGGTGGAGGTAGTAATGCCGTAAACTTCATGCATGAACAAAACATTGAAGGCGTAGATTTTATTATATGTAATACCGATGCCAAAGCGCTTGAACAAAGTAAAGTGCCCAATAAAATTCAACTAGGCCCACATTTAACACAGGGTCTTGGTGCAGGTGCGAATCCTGAAGTTGGAAAAAAAGCAACAGAAGAATCGTTGCAGGAAATTAAAAGTATTTTAGAAGTAAATACCAAAATGGCATTTATAACGGCCGGTATGGGTGGAGGAACCGGAACAGGAGGTGGCCCCATTGTTGCCCAGGTATGTAAAGAATTAGGTATTTTAACGGTTGGTATTGTAACCACTCCTTTTGGTTTTGAAGGCCCACGAAGAATGGCTCAGGCGGAAGAAGGTATTATGCAATTAAAACCATACGTAGACACATTGCTTGTAATTAGCAATGATAAATTACGGATGCAATATGGAAATTTAAAAATGAAAGAAGCATTTAGTAAAGCTGATAATGTGTTGGCAACTGCTGCTAAATGCATTACAGATATTATTAATAGCCGCGGCCATATTATTGTTGACTTTGCAGATGTTTGCACTGTTATGAAAAATGGAGGCGTTGCTATCTTAGGAAAAGCTGAGGTAGAAGGTGAAGACCGGGCACAAAGAGCGATTGAAGAAGCATTAAACTCACCTTTATTAAATGACAATGATATTAAAGGTGCCAAATGGATTTTAATCAACATCAATAGCGCGGAAGGAGATCATGAATGCACGATGGATGAAATTGAAGTGATTAATAATTACTTGCGCTTGCAGGCAGGAGAAAATACCGATGTTATTGTAGGAATGGGTTATGATAATACTTTGGATAAAAAAATTGGTATTACCATGATTGCAACCGGATTTGAGCATAAAAATCCATTTGAAAAACAAGCTGCTCCTAAAATGGAAGCACCAAAACCTGAAAAAATTGTAATGACGCTGGGTTTGGATGAACATCAGCATACAGATGTACAACCGGCTTCAAATACTACTGATGCAAATGATAAAGCTATTGCAGATCCATTTGCACCACATATTAAAAATGAAACGGAAAATAATACTGCTAAATTTTCCATGTATACTCCTGTGGAAAGAGAAGCTGTGTTAGATGTGCGTGAAACTGAGATTTTGCAATTTGAATTGAGTACTGAAATAACAACTCCTGTAACTCCTCAGCAGGAAGTAAAAATGGAAGCAGAACTGCCCAATGCCATTGAGGAAAATATTGCAGGCATGAAATTAGCGGAGAAAGCTGAAACACCTTCTATTCTTTCTAAACCTTTTAAGATTTATGCTGAACCGGAAATACCCGAAGTTACTGGCAATAGTTTACCGGTTCAGCCTGCTGAAATAAAAGAAGAAACTAAGAAAGAAGAAATACCACTTCAATTTTATACCAATGAAAAGAAAGAAGAACCTGAAGTAAAACACCATTACCACGAACGTACACAGGTTGAGCAGCCTTCTTTGTTTCAATACAATAGTGATTTGGATGAAGTAGAAGAACAACGTCGCAGGGCTACTGAGCGCTTACATCGGTTAAGAAATTTATCTTATAACATGAATTCTAATGATCCGAATAATGAATTTGATACAGTGCCTGCTTATGTGCGCCGTAAAATGGAATTATTTGGAAATAACCAATTGGCATCAGTAGAAAACTTTTATAGTAAAATAACAGTTGAAAAAGATGAAAACAACAAAACTCAGATTTCTAGTCTGAACAGTTTTTTAGATGGTAAAAAACCTGATTAATTTTTCGGTTTAGTTGGTAGAATAAAAAATAACCCTTCGTTTCGTAGCGAAGGGTTTATTTTTGATAACAATTGATATATTTTCTTGTTTAAATAAAAACTTTATTCATTCAATTACTATTGTAAATCATTTTTATGAAAACTGTCGTTATAACAGGTGGCACAGGAATGGTAGGGAAACATTTAACTGCTATGCTGCTAAACAATGGTTATAGGGTAATTGTGCTGAGTAGAAATCCGCCTGAAAATAGTCATCACAACGCACTTTCCTATGCAAAGTGGGATGTAGATAATCAGTTGATTGATCTTGAAGCGCTGGCTTCAGCAGATGCCATTGTGCATTTGGCCGGAGCGGGTGTTGCAGATAAACGATGGTCGGCTAAAAGAAAATTAGCAATACAGGAAAGCAGAACCAAAAGCAGTGCACTGCTTGTTCATTCATTGCAAACTATGAATAGTTTTAATGTTAAAACAATTGTAAGTGCATCTGCCATTGGATGGTATGGTCCGGATAACGATACAAGCAAAATAAACGGCTTTATTGAAAGTACACCGCCAGCAAAGGATTTTTTAGGAGAGACTTGTAGACTTTGGGAGGAAAGCATTACACCTGTTTCAAACTTAGGAATACGATTGGTAAAATATAGAATTGGTATTGTTTTAAGTAATACCGGTGGTGCACTTCAGGCATTTAAACAACCATTACGGGGAGGGATTGCCACCATATTAGGATCCGGAAACCAAATGATAAGCTGGATTCATATTGACGATTTATGCCGGCTTTTTATGAATGCCCTCGAAAATAATCAGCTCAATAGCGTTTATAATGCTGTAGCCAATCAACCTGTTACTAACAAAAAATTGACACTGACATTAGCCAAAATTCAACGTGGAAAATGGTTTATACCCGTTTATGTTCCATCATTCCTTTTAAAAATAATAATGGGCGAAATGAGCATTGAAGTACTGAAAAGCACTACCGTTAACAATACCAAAATAAGAACAGCAGGGTTTACATTTTTATATCCGGAAATTGAGCATGCCTTACAACAATTGAAAGCTTCGGAATAATAACATTTATAAATCTGCCTTCCTGAATGTTTTATAACAAAGCCACCAGATAAAGCCTGTAAAAATTAGTGTATACAAAATATGCAAATTAATATCTGATAAACTTTGTAAATAGGCCTGATTGGATGCTTCATCAATTTTTCCTAAAAAGTTTGGTCTGGGTACCAATCTGTTTGATAATTCAAATGGTAAATAGGCATTAATGGGTATGCTTTTGAAACTGAAATAGGCTTTCATTATATTTTCAATAACGAGCATATAAAAAAAGAAAATGCCCAACGCAATAAATGCTTTTTTAATAATAAATCCTGTAAAAAATGCAATACTGAGTTGTGCAAATGTCATTAAGAAAAAAAGTGGAATAAAATACAGCTCCTCACTCCATCTGTGTTGACCCACCGCATCAGAATAATAAAATCCTAAAAATGCAGCTACCAAAGTATACATTACCGTAACAATTACAGCCACAATCAATACATCTAAAAGTTTAGCAGTAATAAATTCATCCCGAATCCATCCGTCAATAATATTTTGCCGGTGCGTTTTATATTGATACTCGTTGGTGATGAGCATAATAATTAAAATAGCAGGAACCAGCAAAAACCAGGAAGAAAAGTAAGCAACAGAATGCCAGGCATCGGGAAAAGCAAAAGGATTGCCTAATAAAAATCTTGCAGCATTACCGGCCATATCTTTTCTGGAGGTAATATTTTCGTATACGTTGTGGAATAGTAGATTGATAGCCGGATAAGTAAAAGTTACAATGCCCAGCATCCACCAGAATGCAGGATATTTTTTTATTTTCAGCCATTCTATTTGTAATAGTTGTTTCATGATGCAGTATAAATATTTTTAAAATATAATTTTAATTTCCTGTTAATTCAAAGAATTTTTCTTCCAAACTTTTTTTCTTTACTTCTAAATGCGATAAAATAACACCTTTGTTGTAACAATGGGCATTAATATCCTCCGGTAGAATAGCGTTTGCAGAACAGTGTATTTGACAAAAATCTTTTTCTTCAGTTAAATGCGTATATCCTGGGATGGATAATAAAACCTGCTTTAATTGGTTGAGATCGCTTGAACGAAGAATGATAACATCTTCATTACTCAAAATTTCTTTTACCGGTCCGTTTACCAATAAATTGCCCTGTTTTAAAATGCAGAAATGGGTACAAACCTTTTCTACCTCATCTAACAAATGGCTGGCCATAATAATTGTTTTTCCCTGTTGGCCCAATTCTATTATCAATGTTCTTATTTCTGCTATTCCAACCGGGTCTAAACCATTCGTGGGTTCATCTAAAACCAATACATCCGGATTGCCTAATAATGCTGCTGCAATGGCTAACCGTTGTTTCATACCCAAACTGTATGTGCTGAATTTATCGTTCTTTCTGCTTTGTAACCGAACAGTTTCTAATACAGCATCAATTTCTGTTTTATTACCCCGGCTACTGATGGCTTGTGTAATTTTTAAATTATCAAATGCAGATAAATAATGATAAAAGTTGGGCGTTTCCAATAAGGTACCAATTTTTTTTCTGTAATGCTTGTCGGTGCTATTGTTGAACCAACTATAATGTCCACTGTCTGCTTTTAATACATCCAATAAAATACTGAGGGTAGTAGTTTTGCCACTTCCATTGGGTCCTAATATGCCAAAAATAGCTCCTTTCGGAACCTCAAAAGTCAGATTGTTCAATGCTTTAACAGGCCCGTAGCTTTTAGAAATATTATCGGTGGAGAGAATATTTTCCATACTGTAATTTGAAGTAATATACTATTTTTTTTCATTTAAAAAATTATACTTTGCTTGTAGCATTCTGTTTTTACCCTGCAAATCTTTTCTTAAAAAAGTTGTATAGCCCAATTCCTGTAATGCCTGTTTTGTTTCATGTGCCAGATTTTCATTCACTTCCAGAAAAAGCAAACCATTCGGGTTTAAATGGTTTTTTGAAAACTGGGCTATTGTTTTATAAAATAGCAATGGATCATTATCCGGTACAAACAAGGCTTCGTGTGGTTCAAATTCAACCACTTGTTTTGCCATTGATTTTTTTTCTGACCATCCAATATAGGGTGGATTACTGATAATAAAATTATACCTATCCAATAATGACCAGTTGTAGGTATTTAAAATATCAATTGTTTTAAAATTAATATTAGTTTGATGTATTACTGCATTCTGCTTAGCAACTGATAATGCTTTTTCACTAATGTCAACGCCGGTTACATTGAAATCGGGGCGTTGATGTTTTATAGTAATGGCTATACAACCACTTCCACAGCCAATGTCTAAAACTGAAGTTGGAAGTTCTATATTCTTTGCTTCTTGCAGCAACCATGCAACCAGTTCTTCTGTTTCTGGCCTTGGAATTAATACCGATTCATTTACAAAAAATGGCAAACCAAAAAACCAGGCTTTTTTCAGTATATATTGAACTGGTTTATATTGTGCCAGCTCATCTGAATATTGCTGCAATATAGCCTTTTGTACCTGATTCAGTGTTATTTCCGGATGCACTATCCGGTTAATTTTATTGAAACCGGTTATTGCTTCAATGACCATATCGGCAATGTTTGCAGCTTCTCTGTCATTGTACAATTCAAACAAAGCCAATAGTAGTTGTTGATATGCAGTTTTTATAGTCATACTGCAAAATAGCACCAATTCAGCTACTTTTGTAAAATTGGCAGGTGTAATATGGAAAGAGATCAGTTTTATATGCAACGTTGTATTCAATTGGCAAAAATGGCTGTTGGGTACACCCAACCTAACCCAATGGTGGGTGCTGTTTTGGTATATAATGACAAAATAATTGGAGAGGGGTATCATCAACAATTTGGTGGCCCGCATGCAGAAGTGAATTGCATGAAGAGCGTTTCTGATGCAAACCGGCAACTCATTTCAAAATCTACTTTATATGTTTCATTGGAGCCCTGTGCACATTTTGGTAAAACACCACCATGTAGTTTGCTGATTCTACAGCATAAAATACCGCGGGTAGTTATTGGTACCCTTGATCCTTTTGAGGCAGTAAACGGTAAGGGTATTGATCAATTAAAAGCAGCAGGGGTTGAAGTAGTTACCGGCCTTCTGGAAAAGGAGTGTAAAGAATTAAATAAACGATTTTTTACGTTTCATACAAAAAAAAGACCCTATATTATTTTAAAATGGGCACAAACCGCCGATGCGTTTACTGCGAATCATTCAACAGAACGTTTGTTCATAACAAACGCTTATACCAATCGACTGGTACACAAATGGCGGAGTGAGGAAGCAGCCATTTTTATTGGAAAAAATACAGCTTTGCAGGATAATCCACTTTTAAACAATCGATATTGGCCCAATGGTGCGCAACCTCTGCGAATGGTGATTGATGCCAATTGTGAGCTTCCTGAGCGCTTACATATTTTATCAGATGGAAATCCTACCCTTATCTGGAATCGAAAAATAAACCGTACAACAGGAAGTGTTGAATACATACAATGGAATCAATCAATATCAGCAATCCCTGCTATTGTGCAATCTTGTTATGAAAAAAATATTCAAAGCATTTTGGTCGAAGGGGGTACAACTTTGTTGCAGTGTTTTATTGATGCCGGTTTATGGGATGATGCAAGGGTAATTACCAATACAACAATGTGGATGAACCGTGGCTTACCCGCACCCAAATTACTTGGAGCGCAATTACAATGTTCAGAAAATTTACAAAACGATTTTATTCAATATTTTATTCCTGCTGAATATGAGTGAAACACCTGATTTTTTCTTCACCATTCAACAACCAGCATTTGCAGAATATAAAGACAGAGGCAGTAAATTTCTGGCTTATGCTTATCCCTTAACTTCAAAAGATCAGGTAAAACAATATTTGTCTGATTTAAAAAAAGAACATCCCAAAGCAGTGCATCATTGTTTTGCTTACCGGTTGGGAATGGATAAAACAGATTTTAGAGTGAGTGATGATGGCGAACCTTCCGGAACTGCCGGCAGACCTATTCTTGGACAAATAGACAGCAGGCAGTTAACCAATGTATTAATTATTGTGGTTCGACATTTTGGAGGCACTTTATTAGGCGTTCCAGGATTGATCAATGCATACAAATCTGCAGCAGCGCTTGCTTTGCAAATGGTTCCGGTGGTTCAATGTCCTGTAGCCTTGTTGTATGATTTGCATTTCAATTATAACGCAATGAATGATGTAATGATGATAATTAAACAATACAATTGTTCTATTACTTATCAGGATACGCAGTTGTTTTGTTATATGAAAATTGGAATACCCAAGGCAAGATTGAATGAAGTTTTGTTTAAACTAAATGATTTACGATCAGTTGAAATAAAAGCGTTGTAGTTACAATTTATTGGTAATGCGGTACACAGCAAATCCAATCATTTCCTTGAATAGTTCCTGCCAGTTATAGAAGTTACAAAAATTTGGAATGATAAAATCATACCAATTATTTTTTCGGTTGGGTAAAACGTTGTAATGAACGGGGTAGGGTATTACAGGAATACCTGCTTTCTGAAAAACAGCAAATGCACGGCGCATATGTTCTGCAGATGTTATTAATAAAAAGGGTGGTTTAAGATGATCGGCTTCTATCAGTTTTTTGGTATACAATGCGTTTTCGTAAGTATTGCGTGATTGGTCTTCTACCAAAATATCATTTTCCGGAACAGCAGCTTTCAAAAACTGTTGTTGTAAAAATTTGGCTTCTTTATCAACGGTATCCAACAACAATCCTGAACCTCCACTTACAATAATTTTGTGAATGGCGCCAACGCTATACAACTGCAAAGCGGCAGTGTACCTTTCGGCTGCGCCATTAAAAAAGCCTTCATGGTTTTTATTAAAACTAATTAATCCACCCAATACTATGGCTGCCTCGCTATGCTGATTAAATTGAACAGGATTGGTTTGCCATCGGCTTTCTGCACTGTTGTACAAATAAGTATTACTGAATAAAATGAAAAGGCCAATACCCAATATTTTAAAGACTTTTTTTGACTTTGAAAAATAATATGCTATCCCCAAAATAACACACCAGGTAAGGGGCGAAAGTAAAAAGAATAATAGTTTAGAAAGCACAAAAAACATGATGCAGATAGTTCAAACTTAAAAAAGAAAAATTGCCGTTGTGGTAAATTTAAGTGATTGATCTCAGGTTAGAAGCACTGTAATATTTAATGCCTGAATCGGTTACTTACAATCAATTCCTTATTGCCGGCAGTATAAGTATAAAATCCTTCTCCGGATTTTACGCCTAATTTTCCTGCAGTAACCATGTTGATCAATAACGGACAGGGTGCATACTTTGGATTACCCAGCCCTTTATGCAGCACCTCTAAAATACTGAGGCAAACATCTAACCCAATAAAATCGGCCAGTTGAAGGGGCCCCATTGGATGGGCCATACCCAATTTCATGATGGTATCAATGGCTTCAACATTGGCAACACCTTCATATAAACTGTAAATAGCTTCATTAATCATGGGCATTAAAATTCTGTTGGCAATAAAACCCGGGTAATCATTTACCACACATGGAATTTTCCCTAATTGGATGCTTAGTGCTATAATGGTATTGCTAACATCGGGATGTGTATCATAACCATTGATAATTTCAACTAACTTCATTACAGGCACGGGATTCATAAAGTGCATTCCAATTACCCGGTTGGGCCGTTTAGTAACTGAGGCAATTTTTGTAATGGAAATCGATGATGTATTAGAAGCTAATATGGCATTGGCAGGCGCAAATGCGTCTAATTGCTGAAATAATTGCAATTTTATATCTATGTTTTCAGTAGCTGCTTCTACAACAAGGGCAGCCTGTTGTACTCCATTTTCAATGGTAGTATGTGTAACAATATTTTGCAGTGTTTTAATTTTTTTTTCTTCTGTAATCATTCCTTTCCCAACCTGTCGTTCTAAATTTTTTGCAATGGTAGCCATTGCTTTGTCTAATTGAGGTGGGTGTACATCTATTAAAGACACTTTAAATCCATTCTGTGCAAATACATGTGCAATACCATTACCCATAGTGCCTGCGCCAACAATTGAAACATATTCCATAAATAAATTATTTAAATAAGCTAAATTGCAATATAGGCTCACTAATATCCACCGGAACCGGAGGAAGACGATTTTTTGCTTTTAAAATCACCTCTTTTCCAGGCTTTAATAAAATCGGCCTAGGCAAGTGGGTTAAAAATATTTTGAGGAGGTAATTGCCCTTGATAGTAGTATCGGTTTGCCTGTTGTCTTAACTGATAATTTACTGCTTCACGGCCGTCGGCAGGTAATGCAGCCAATAGCGCTCTGCGTTTCGATTCGTCGGTATTTTGTCGGGCAATTTCATATTGATCATCCGGAATTTGCGTATTCACAAAATCTCTTTCAAATTGTTCGCGGGTAGGCCTGGGTTTTAAAATGGCGGCAGGCAAATAGTTAGTATCGCTCACCAATAATACAATTAAACTATATTGGTTATCGGTTAAATGGGTAGGAATTTCATAGGTTTTATCTTTATAACCAATAGATGAAAAGGTAATTTTATCGCCTTTTAAAACTGCAATAGAAAAGATGCCATCATAATTTGTAATGGTACCCCTGCCTTTGCCATCTACAATTACACTGGTAGAAGGAATGGCCTTTAAACTATCAGAAGTCATTACCACTCCATATAACTGAATTACAGAATCTTTGGATGCTTTACTGATTTGTGCCTGAAGTTTTGGCGCAAACAGAAAAAGAACAATGGCAGGCAAAAAATATTGTAGAATTTGTTTCATTCGTTATTTGATAAAATATTTTTTTGCAACTAACTGAAAACCGAATTGCAATTTAGGGTAAAATCTCTGTCTATATATGTACATACCAATTTCAGTGATTAAAAATATGGCTTTATACACAATGAGAAACAAAGGTTTTCTATAAATGTTGATTACTGCTAATTTCGTAACAAAGTAAGAGGGAAGGGGATTAACTTTGCGAAAATTTACTTTTTTTAACAAAAACTTGCGTGATGACTGAAGCTGATATTTTAAAAGCACTCAGCAATGTACAGGAACCGGATTTGGGCAAAGATCTTGTTACATTGAATATGGTAAAAGATATTGTTATCGATGATAATGAAGTTAGCTTCACTATTGTTTTAACCACTCCGGCTTGTCCGTTGAAAGAAATAATTGGAAAAGCTAGTGAAAATGCCATTCATACATTCGTGAATAAAAACGCAAAAGTGAATATCAATTTTACTGCCCATACAACCACCAATAGAAAAGATGCCCTTCAACTTTTGACCGGCGTAAAAAATATTATTGCAGTGGTAAGCGGAAAGGGTGGAGTAGGAAAAAGTACCGTTGCCGCAAATCTGGCCTTGGCATTGGCCGAGGGTGGCGCTCATGTAGGTTTAATGGATGCAGATATTTACGGACCCAGCGTTCCTATTATGTTTGGCGTACGCGGACAACGCCCCATGATGCGTGAAATGAATGGCAAAGGGATCATTATTCCTTTAGAAAAATACCACATTAAATTGATGAGCATTGGCTTGCTGGTTGATGAAAAAAATGCAGTAGTATGGCGCGGCCCTATGGCCAGCAGTGCCATAAAACAGTTTGTAACAGAAGTTGACTGGGGTGAATTGGATTATCTGGTAATCGATATGCCTCCCGGAACCGGCGATATTCATTTAACACTAATGCAAACTGTACCTGTAACAGGTGTAGTTATTGTAACAACACCACAACCGGTGGCTTTGGCTGATGCCAAGAAGGGAATTGCCATGTTTGGACAGGCACAAATTAATGTGCCCATCATCGGTCTGGTTGAAAATATGGCTTATTTTACTCCTGCAGAATTGCCCAACAATAAATATTACCTGTTTGGAAAAGAAGGAGGCAAAAAATTAGCTGAGGAGTATGAATTGCCATTTCTGGGGCAAATTCCCATTGTGCAAAGCATACGTGAAGGGGGAGATACCGGTGTTCCTGCAATGGCGGGAGATGATGTTATTTCGCAGGAAGCATTTAGAACTATTACCAATATTGCGGTAAGGAATATTGCCATGCGGAATGCGAATATGATCAATACCCAACCGGTAGCCGTTCCATCTTAAAAAAAGGATAGCCTGGAAAACGGATAGGCTCTGTTCCAATTCATTACGAACCGGGCATTAGAAATGGACATCGGTTGAATCCCAAAATTGCGAACATGTATCATTTGCCACATTTCAAAGCCAATTATCCCAACGATGTATTTGCATTTATGCAGGCACATCCTTTCATTACTTTATGTGGATGTTCGCCTGAGGGCTGGCCTGTGGCAACACATATTCCTGTACTGATTGAAAAAAGAAATGAAACTATTTTTCTTACAGGTCATGTTATGCGCAATCAATTACACACACTGGCTTATGAAGCAAATAACAAGGTATTGGCAATTTTTCAGGGGCCGGAAAGTTATGTTAGCGCAGCTTGGTACAGCCCGCCCGCAGTGGCCAGTACCTGGAATTATATGGCGGTACATGCATCAGGAATCATCAGGTTTTTAGATGATGCAGAATTGTATCAATTATTAGTACGGCAAACCCGTTATTTTGAAGGTACAGCAAACAGTACTGTAGATGTTGAAAAGATGCCCGCTGATTATGTAAAAGAAAACATGAAAGCCATTGTAGCTTTTGAAATAGAAGTTACACAATGCAACCATGTGTTTAAACTCAGTCAGAATAAAGATGAAGAAAGTTTTCAGTCTGTTGTGGGGCATTTAAAAACCGGCAATGCATCACAACAGGCTTTGGCCAATGAAATGTTGAAAATAAAAATTCAATCAGCCAAATGAAAAAATATAGTATTTTATTTTTATTGATGATGTCTTGTACCACTGCTAAAATACAACAAGCCACCCAACCCGGTTTTTTTGATAAAGAAGGCCATAGGGGTTGCAGGGGGTTGATGCCTGAAAATACAATTCCTGCATTTTTAAAAGCAATTGAGTTAGGGGTAACTACACTTGAAATGGATGCAGTGATTACAAAAGATAGTCAGGTACTAATTAGTCACGATCCTTATATTAATCAAGAATTTTCTTTACATCATGATGGAACACCGGTAACAGCTGCAGAAGAAAAAACTTTGAATATTTATCAGATGACGTATGCTGAAACACAGCAATATGATGTGGGTATGAAATTTTATCCGCGATTTCCCAATCAGCAAAAAATTGCGATACATAAGCCCAAACTTAGTGCAGTGATTGATGCGGTAGAAGCCTATACCCATTTGCACCATTTACCACCGGTTCAATACAACATTGAAACAAAAAGTACCGATTCTACCGACGGTATTTTCCATCCTGATCCTGCCTCTTTTGTTCGTTTAATTATGAATATAGTTGAAGCGAAAGGTATTGCTTCAAGAGTTATTATTCAATCATTTGATATCAGAACATTGCAATACCTGCATCATCATTATCCTGCAATTAAAACTGCTTTATTGGTAGAACCCCCAATGCAATTGAATTTCGCGGCACAGTTAAAGCAACTCGGATTTATCCCTACCATTTATTCGCCCGATTATAGTATGGTTACGCCTTTGCTGGTAAAACAATGCCGGGATTTGGGTATTGCATTAATACCCTGGACGGTGGATGATTTGCCAACCATGGAGCGTTTAAAAAAGATGGGTGTAAACGGCTTAATCAGCGATTATCCTGATTTGTATAAAAAATTAAAGTGAGTTACCGCTAACAAGAATAGACGGAACTAATATTTCTTTGAATGTTTTATCACCATGCAAACATTCCATCATTCTTTTGAAAGCATATTTTCCTAATTTTTTCCCACTGGTTTCAATGTATGTGATATTGGGTTGAAATAAAGTAGGAATAAATCCATTACTGATGCTGATAACAGCAGTTTGTTCAGGAATTTTTATTTTTTTTTCATATAATGCCTGCATGACACCCATTAAAATTTGATCGCCCATACAAAAAATAGCATCGGGTATGTTTTTGGAATTTAAAAAATGTAAGGTTTCTTTTTTAGCAGCTTTTGTTTGATCAGGAAACCGGCAATTTACAATTGCAGCAGGAGCAAATGTTTGAAAAGTATGTATGAATGCTTCCAATCTTTTTTCAGTGATGGATAGGTTCGGATAACCAAATAAAGCCAGAACATTTTTTTTCTGATGCTCAATAAGTGCATATGCAGCTAAGGTTGCACTTTCTGTATCTGCCAAACAAATTTTATTACAGTTTTCATGATGCGGAACCCTATCAATATACACCACCGGTATGTTCTGTTCTTCTAATTTTTCAAATGCTGATATGTCGTTATTTTCTTTAGTAACCGATACAAATAATCCCGAAACCCTGTTTTTTTTCAACAATTTTAAATTGTTTTGTTCCACTTCACTGCTTTCGCCCGATTGCATAATTAATAAAGAATAACCGGCCTTTCTTGCTTCTTCTTCAACAGATGCAATAAAGGTATCATAAAAAAAATTTGTAATAGTAGGTATCATAATACCCAGTACGTTGCTAACGTTGGTTCGCAATTGAATGGCATATGCATTAGGTTCATATTCTAAAGATGCTGCCAATTCTCTTACTTTTTGTTTGGTTTTTTCGGCAATATCCGGATGATTTTTTAACGCTCTGGAAACGGTAGAAATGCTCATGTTTAATATTTGAGCCAATTGCTTTAAAGTGCTGGTTTGTTGCATTGCGTATATTTTTCAAAAAATTAATCATCATTTTTCAAGGCCAGAAAAATACCGTTGGTCCACCCAAAACCATCTTGGGTAGGATATTCACCACCACCCGCATGTATGCAGGATGTTTCAACATTGTATTTCTCCATTAATTTTCCTGTATTTTTGTACACTGTTTCATTGAGTAACAGCCAGTTCTCTTTTAACTGATGGGCTAAATGATTTTCCTGATAATTTTTGAGACCTTTATAAGTTATCCATTGCAGAGGTGCCCATCCATTCGGTGCATCCCATTGCTGGCCTGAATGCAATGTAGTAGTAATGGCACCGCCTTGTTGTAAAAATTTTTCAGCCGTAATGGCTGCAACTTTAGCTGCATCTTCTTTCGATGTAATTGAAAAAAATAAGGGATATAATGCTGCCAGTGAATAAACTGTTTTTTGTTGCTTTTTAATAAACTGATAATCAAAATAAAAACCCTTCTCTTCATTCCAGCAAAACTGCCGAATGGCTTCCTTGCGTTGTGTACTTTTTTGGATAAATAAGTTTGCTTTGTTAGTATGGCCGGTACCATTATAAATATTGGCAAGCGTTTCTTCGATAAATAAAAGCAAACAATTCAAATCAACCGGAATAATATGGGTGGTTTCAATTGTGGCCATGTTTTGTGCATCAGTAAACCAGCGGCTCGAAAAATCCCAGCCCGATTCTGCTGCAGCTCTGATATGGCGGTATATTTCATTAGCAGTAGCCCCTGCTACCTGTTGAGCCAAGTGTGTATCTTCCTTATAGGCTTCCGGCCTGGGTGTATCAGCATCATCCCAGTATCTGTTTAAAACAGCACCATTTTCTAATAAAACAACTCTTCTGTAGGTTGTTTGGGTTTCAGATAACTGGTCAGCTCCATCCATCCAGTAAGCATATTCTTTTTCAATTGCAGGTAAATAATCCAATAAAATATGGGTCCCTTTTTTTGCAGCCAGTAATTCCACCATTAAACAAAAAAATGGCGGTTGTGAGCGGCTAAGATAATAGGTTCTGTTACCATTGGGAATATGGCCGAACGTATTAATTAAATAGGAAAAATTTTTAATCATATTTTCAATGATATCCCATCTTCTATCCACACTTAACCCAAGCATTGTAAAATAGCTATCCCAATAGTAAATTTCTCTGAAACGTCCGCCGGGTATAATATAAGGGTAGGGTAGTGGAATCAATGTGCCACCCTTTTCTCCGGGTTGCCGGGTTAATACTTCCCATAAATCCTGAATATTGGTAGTAATATCTTTATTGTCTGAATGATAATGAAGTGTACTGTCACTTGGCAGTTTAAAATGCGTTTCAATAAACGATAACAAATTAAAATCGGTTGAATTTTTTTGTGACTGATAGGAATGAATAATTTGTTCAACGGAATGAACAGGAATGGCATCTACAAAAAATTTAGAATCAGAAAATAAATTACTTTGTTGGATGGTAACATATAATTCTCCAAAATCTTCAATATTTAATAAGTTATCAAATGTTTGCATATAGAATAAAATGAAATTGATTGAATGTTTACACTTGTGAATGTTGTTGTTTGTATTTGAGTTGTAATTTTCTGAAAATAAACAAACAAAGCGCCAAAATAGTGATTGGTATCAATGAAAAGTAGAATGCCTGAGTACCCCCATAATATTGAAAAATATTGCCGGTAATTAAAGAGCCTGTTGTACCGCCCAATGCGGAAAAAATAATAATTAATCCAGACATAACACCTTGCTTTTCTACCGAAAGTGTACTTAAAATAACTGAATTAATGGCCGGATAAATAGGTGCAATTAATAATCCAATCATAGGGAAAATGAATGCTGCAATGGGAACAGTAGCCCAACCGGTAATGGGTTGCCCCGTTGTTTTTTCTGCTAACGGTATGGCCACTAACACTAAAATGGTTGCCAGAATCAAACATAAAAACAGTGTTGTAAACCAATTTAATTTTTTTAGTACCAGGCCGGCTAAAAAGCGGCCCGCTGCAGTAGAGCCGGCTAAAATACTGGCCATTTCTATACTTAGTGTGGTTGGTAATTTTAAAACCTGGCTATTAAAAGTGGGCAGCCAGCTCATAATACTTTGTTCAATTAATACATAAAAAAATGCACAGGCAATAAAAATAACTACAATTGGAGAAACAATTAATTGAAACATTTCTCCAACACTTTTCGCTAATGAAATTTTCTGAACTTGCTGTTGTGCTTTTGATTCATCGAGTCGTGCACTCAATAATAAAATAAAAGCAAATGTAGTGCAGGCCCCCAACCAAACATACACTTTCAGCCAGGCGGTAGAATGTGGATCTTTATCGTTTACAAAATAGCTGAATATAAAATAGCCTGCTAAAATACCCACCATAAAAAATGATTCTACAAAATTCATGAGGCTGATATGTTCTTTTTCAGAGCGAGTAACTAATCCAATGGTACTGTACACTGATATTTTAATTAATGCAAAACTGGAACCTATAGCCGCAAATAAAAGCTTGGTGGCAAAAAAGCTATTGGTATAAGGCATTGAAAAACACACCAATGAAATAAATGCAAGTGCAATGAGCATCGATTTTTTATAGCCTATTTTAGTAATAAAAGAAGATATAATAAATGAAACGATGGCAATACTTAAATCTTTAAAGGGCTCCAAAACGGCTGCAGCACCTTGTGTTACACCATAATTATTTTGAACTTGCAGAATAACCGTGCCTACACTATTTAATAAAATAGCAAACACGAAATAATTAATGAATATCGAGAGTTTAATTCTCCATTGATGCATGGCAAATCATTTAAGATGAAGTTTAAAGGTTGAATTTAATTACTTATTGGCATACCGGGATACAAAAAAAATCAGAAATACAAAACCGAATTGATTCCGCCCTCGTAACTATTGTACAAAACATTTAAAAACAAATACAAAAAACACTATGAAAAGAATTTTTTTAATGATGACAGCGGCTTTGGTAATGAATGCAACTATGGCTCAAAAAGAAAAAACTGTTGAAGTTGGCGGAGCGCCAATGTATCCCAGTAAAAACATTGTGCAAAATGCAGTAAATTCAAAAGATCATACCACACTGGTAGCTGCAGTAAAAGCCGCCGGATTGGTTGAAACTTTACAAAGTGCCGGTCCGTTTACGGTTTTTGCACCCACCAATGAAGCCTTCAATAAATTACCAGCCGGAACTGTTGATAATTTGGTAAAACCGGAAAACAAGGCTTTATTAACTAAAATTTTGACTTATCATGTAGTGGCAGGAAAATACAATGCCAAAGACATTGCGAAATTAATTAAAGAAGGCCATGGTAAAGCAACTTTAAAAACAGTAGAGGGTGGTACATTAACCGCTACAATAGAAGGCAAAAAACTAGTATTAACCGATGCCAAAGGAGGTAAAAGCTATGTTACTATTGCCGATGTAAATCAAAGTAACGGAGTAATACATGTTATTGATACCGTATTAATGCCAGGTGCATAAAAATGAAGGAGGGAGAATACTTTAGCATCTAATATCCAATATAATTCAGCATCCAATACTTTTAAAAAACCGCAAATCCAATACAATCTTTTAAAAACAATCAGGGTAACAGGAAACAGAGAGACGTATCAGTAATAGGATCGTCTCTCTGTATTTCAAATACTAGCGAAGCATATCTTTTATTTCGTTCAACTTCATCAGCGCCTCAACCGGCGTAAGTCGGTTAATGTCAATGGCAGCCAGTATTTTACGAATGTTTTCAAAAGTTTCGGTATGTGCATCAAAAATAGATAACTGAACTTGTGGCGCTTTTATCAATTTTCCTGATTTTATTTTCGGCAAATGTGTTGTTGTATCAGGTTCATCATCATTATGTTGATGTTGTAATTCTTTTCCTTCCAATTGCAGTAAAATTTGGTTGGCCCGTTCAATTAATTCAGGCGGCATGCCGGCCATTTTAGCAACATGAATACCAAAACTATGTGTGCTGCCACCCGGCGCCAGTTTTCGCAGAAAAATAACTTTATTACTTGTTTCTTTATTGGTAATATGAAAATTTTTTACCCGTGACAATTGGTTTTCCAGTGCATTTAATTCGTGGTAATGGGTAGCAAATAATGTTTTTGGCGTAAATGGCGAATCGTGCAAGTATTCTACCATACTCCATGCAATGGAAATACCATCATAGGTTGAGGTACCTCTTCCTATTTCATCTAATAAAATTAAACTCCGTTCTGAAAGGTTGTTAATAATGCTGGCTGTTTCATTCATTTCTACCATAAAAGTAGATTCACCCCCACTTAAATTATCGCTGGCACCAACACGGGTAAAAATTTTATCGGTTAATGGAATAGAGGCATTTGCAGCAGGTACAAAACTGCCCATGTGAGCCATGAGCGTAATTAAGGCAGTTTGACGTAATATGGCGCTTTTACCACTCATGTTTGGTCCGGTTAAAATAATAATTTGCTGGGTTAAAGGATCCAATGAAATATCATTAGCAATATATGCTTCACCTGAAGGCATATTTCGTTCAATGACCGGATGCCGGCTTTCTTTTAAATGCAATGCTAACCCATCGTGTATTTCAGGTTTTCTGTATTCAAATTTCAACGCATTTTCAGCGAAACAGATTAAACAATCCATAATGGCTAACGTACTGCCATTTACCTGTATGGGTGCAATATAATCTTGCAGCGCAGTTAACAGTGCATCATATAAACCGGACTCTAGTGCAAGAATTTTTTCTTCAGCACCCATTATTTTTTCTTCATATTCTTTTAACTCAGGCGTAATGTATCGCTCAGCATTGGTTAAAGTTTGCTTCCTTATCCAGTGTGTGGGTACTTTATTTTTATGAGCGTTGGTAACTTCCAGGTAATAACCAAATACATTGTTGAAACTAATCTTCAATGATGTTATTCCGGTGGCTTCGGATTCTTTTTGTTGGATATTGAGTAAGTATGATTTACCTCCTGAAGCAATTTTTCTTAATTCATCTAAGTTTGCATCCACCCCAACTTGTATAACATCTCCTTTCTGTGCAGAAACCGGGGGTGGATCTTTTAGCTCTTTAATAATTTTTTCTGTAATTACGCTGCAATTATTTAACGCATCAGATAAACGTTGTAAATAAATATTGTTACAATTGGCAAATGCGCTTTTTATGGCAGCGGTTTGCTGTAATCCTTTGGCAATTTGCAATACTTCGCGGGGATTAATTTTTTTTGTGGGAATTTTACTCAGTAAGCGTTCAATATCACCACACTGCTTAATGGCATGGGCAGTTTTGCTGCGTAATTCAGGTTCCTTAATTAAATAAGCAACCGCATCTAATCTTTCCTGAATCGCAATTTTATTTTTAAGTGGAAAAACCATCCAGCGTTGCAATAAACGGGCGCCCATTGGGTTTATGGTATTGTCTAAAATTTGTAATAATCCGTTGCCTTCATTATGGCCGCTACCCAATAATTCTAAGTTGCGAATGGTGAAACGATCCATCCATAAAAAATCTTCTTTTTCAATCCGTTTTATTGCTGTAATATGTTGTAGGTTAGGATGTTCTGTTTCTTTCAGATAATGCAGAATAGCTCCGGCTGCTACTATTCCGGCTTTTAAATGTTCAATGCCAAAACCTTTTAATGAATGCGATTGAAAATGCTTGAGCAAGCTTTCATTGGCAAACAATTCATCAAAAATCCATGACTCTAGTGTGTAGGTATAAAACTTGTTACCAAATAATTCTTTGAATTGTTTTTGGTGGTTGCGTTGAAAGATTACCTCTGCCGGTTTTAAACTTTGCAGTAATTTATCAGCATATTCTATATTGCCTTCTGCAATAAAAAACTCACCGGTTGAAATATCCAAAAAAGCAATTCCTGTAATAGTTTCTGTAAAATGAACGGCAGCTAAAAAATTATTGCTGTTATGTTCCAGTAATTTATCATTGGTGGCAATACCCGGGGTAACCAATTCGGTTACACCTCTTTTTACAATGCCTTTGGCCTGTTTTGGATCTTCTAACTGGTCGCAAATGGCCACCCGATAACCGGCTTTTACTAATTTGTGTAAATATGTTTCTAAGGCATGGTGCGGAAAACCGGCCAGCTCAGATGCAGCAGCAGCGCCATTATTTCTCTTGGTTAGGGTAATACCTAAAACGGATGATGCAACAATAGCATCGGCACCAAAAGTTTCATAAAAATCGCCTACCCGAAATAACAGAATGGCATCAGGGTATTTTTGCTTGATTGCATTATGCTGTTGCATTAAGGGGGTTTCTGAAACTGATTTTTGCATGACAACAAATATAATTATTGCTGCAAAGCTTACCCATTCCTTTTTTTAAAGGGGAAAATTTAGTTTGGAAGCTAACTTTTACCGGAACAATTACAAGTTTTAGTATCTTGACCGCGCTAATGAAACAACTGCAATTCCTTCTTTTTTTGCTGTTATGCAGCATGGGTTTGTTTGCCCAAACATTGGGCGGAAATACTGTATATAATTTTGTTACACAGCCTAATACAGCCCAATTGTCTGCATTGGGAGGGGTAAATATTTCCAATATTAGCAATGATGTGGGTATGGCTTTTCAAAATCCGGCACTGTTAAGGCCTGCTATGCAGCAGCAACTCAATACTGCTTTCAATAATTTTATTGCAGGCATTAAAAATTATAGCTTAACCACTGCATGGTATTTGAATCAATCAAAAACCAATGTAGCCATTGGTATTAATTATTTTGATTATGGCATTTTAACTCAAACAGATGCTGCCGGCAATGTTTTCGGAACATTTAAACCTGTAGATTATGTGGCGCAGCTCCTATTTTCGCATGCTTATCACAACAATTGGTGGGTGGGTGGTACTTTTAAATTCATGAATAGCCATTATGCCCAATATAAAAGCAGCGGAATAGCAATAGATATTGGATTAAATTATTATGATTCCGCTCGGGGTTTTCAGGCCGGATTGGTTGTTAAAAATATGGGATCGCAATTAAAAACTTATACCCATGGCATAAGAGAAGAATTGCCTTTTGATGTGCAAATGGGCTTTACTAAAAGATTAGAAAAGGCACCTTTGCAATTTTCATTAACGGCGCATCATTTACAAACCTTTAATACCTTGTATAATGATACTGCTTTTAATGCAGCTTATAGTAATACAAGCAATAATGCTAATTTTATAAATCAATTGGTAACCCATTTGGTTGCTTCTGTACAATTGTTGATTGATCATAAAGTAGAAGTTACCGTAGGCTATAATTTTTTACGCCGTCACGATTTAAATGCTTATGCTACGGCCAATGGTTTAAATGGATTTACGTTGGGTGCAGGTGTGCTATTTAAAAAAATACACATTCGTTATGCAACCGGTTTTTATCAGCAAAACATGTTTCACCAGGTTAGTTTAAATTTTAACTGGAAGGGTGATGGCCTTTAGAATAAATGAATTGTTGAGCCGCTATACCATTTCACTCAAATGTTGTTTTTCTTCTTTAAAAGATTCTCTTGGTACCAAACCCAGTAATTCAAACATAACATTGTCTTCTTCAAAACTGGGGTTGGGAGTGGTTAATAATTTATCTCCGGCAAAAATTGAGTTGGCACCTGCCAGAAAGCATAGTGCTTGCTCTGCAATAGTCATACTGGTTCTTCCGGCACTCAGGCGTACCATGGTTGCAGGCATAATAATTCTTGCTGTGGCAATCATTCTCACCATATCCCATACATCTACTTTTTTATTATGTGCCAAAGGGGTTCCGGCAATGGGTACCAGTGCATTAATGGGTACACTTTCCGGGTGTTGGGGCATTGTTGCCAGTGTATGTAGCATTTTTATTCTGTCTTCATGTGTTTCGCCTAATCCAATAATACCGCCGCAACAAACCGTAACACCAGCTTTTCTTACATTTTCTAAAGTATTTAATCTGTCGTTGTATGTTCTGGTAGTAATGATTTCGTGATAGTGTTCCTCACTGGTATCTAAATTATGGTTGTAGGCATATAAACCGGCATCTGCTAATTTTTTTGCCTGATCTTCAGTCAGCATACCCAGTGTACAGCAAACTTCCATGCCCATTTCATTTACGCCTTTTACCATTTCCAATACCCGGTCAAAATCTCTGTTATCGCGTACTTCACGCCAGGCTGCACCCATACAAAAACGGGTACTGCCAGCATCTTTTGCTTTTTTTGCATAAGCCAGTACTTCTTCTTTTTGCATTAAAGCCTGAACATTTACATCGGTATTATAACGTGCTGCCTGTGGGCAATAGGCACAATCTTCGGTACAACCTCCGGTTTTAATACTCAGTAAAGTACAAACCTGTACTTCTGCAGTGTTATTGTATTTTTTATGCAGGGTTGCTGCATTGAATATTAATTCCAATAAAGGTGAGCGGTATATATTTTCAATTTCTAAAAGGGTCCAGTTACTTCTGATATCTGTTTGCATATAATTGATTTCTACTTTTTCAGCGACAAATATAGGAATACCTGTAAAACTTTGCGATTAATCCGGTTGAGGTGCCGCTAAAAAGAAATAAACTTTTTCATGAATGAAAAAATGGTTGAATTGGGCATAAGTAAGTGGTTCTTTTTGTTGTAGCCATCCGCTTAAAGTAAAAATGTTATAGCGCAGTGTTTGGTTAAATAAGGCAAACATTTTTCTGGAAGGAATACCATATACACCGGCACCGGTTTTACCAAATTCAAACAAAACTATGGGCTTACAGCGTTGTATGGTTTGCATAGCGCCTTCTAATACTAAAAACTCTGCCCCTTCCACATCTATTTTAATTAGCTGTATTTGGATGGATGAAGGAATAACTGCATCTAACGTATTTAAGTTAACAGGTATGTAGTCATCTAATTCATGCCGGTCATAAGGCCTTTTTCGTATACTACTGTATGCCATATTGGTTGTAACCAGATTAAAGGTTGAAATGCCTGTACTATTACTCAATGCATAAGGATACACCTTTACTTTTTCATTAAATTTTTTTTCTAAATGTTTAAACAATTGTGGGATGGGCTCAAAAGCATAGTGTTGTTGGCGGGGTGATGCCGCTACCATCATTGCTGTAATTTTTCCTTTGTGAGCACCTACATCTACACCAATGCCTTCATTTTGTAAAACTTTTTTTATAACGCGGTGGGTTTGACGATCTATTCGTTCATTCTTTGTGAGTGCAATGGGAGCATGCAGTACGCATTGTTTCAACAAATTTCTGATGAAGTGGTAAACTGTCAATCTGTTATGTTTTTGTGTTGAATATAGTTTCTCCATTTTTCAATTACCTGTGCCATATCGGTCGGTAAATCAGATTCAAATAATACCTCTTTGCCCGTAACCGGATGCACAAAGCCCAGCGTTTTTGCGTGTAATGCACATCTGTTACAAACAGTAAAACAATTCTCAACAAATTGTTTGTAACGGGTGTAAATGGTTCCCTTTAAAATTTTATCGCCACCATATTCAAAATCATTAAACAGGGCATGGCCTAAATATTTCATATGTACCCTTATTTGGTGGGTTCTTCCGGTTTCTAACACACATTCAACTAATGTCACATAATTAAATCGTTCCAACACACGGTAATGTGTAATGGCATGCTTGCCAATTTCACCATCGGGATATGCGGCAAACATTTTTCTATATTGCTGGTGCCGGGCAATATGTGCATCAATGGTACCTTCATCTGCTTCTATATTTCCCCACACCAATGCCACATATTTTCGTTTAACGGTATGATGAAAAAATTGTTTGGCCAAATGTGCGGCTGCATCGGCAGTTTTAGCCAACACAATTAAACCGGTTGTATTTTTATCAATACGATGTACCAGGCCATAACGCGGCAATTCATCTTCATTTAAAGCAGCGTTTTGTTGCAGTAAATGATATTTTACACCATTCAGTAATGTGCCGGTATAATTACCTATTCCCGGATGCACCACCATATTGGCTGTTTTATTAATGACCATAATGGCATCATCTTCAAACACTATGTTTAAAGGAATGGGTTCAGCTTTAACTTCGGTATATTCAGGATTATTGAAACTGAGTAATACAATTTCATCGCCGGGTTTAATTCTGTAATTGCTCTTTACAATTTTTCCATTTACGGTTAAGAAACCTGCTTCAATACCTTTCTGAATTTTGTTGCGTGTGGTATTTTCCAATCGCATTTGTAACCATTTGTCAATACGAATGGGTTCCTGATTTTTATCAATTGAAAACGCTTTGCGTTCATAAAGGTTTTCATTGTTTTCTTCAGCAGGTATTTGAATGTCTTCCATATTCATTATTGCAAATATAGGTGCAGGCCATAAAAATGTATTATTTTCAACGGCCTGCTTTTGTAACTTTGCCAAATTACTTTGAAGAAATACTTTGAAAAGTGCTGCTGAAATTTATATTCAATTTTAATTTATTCAGTTATGGAGCGGTTGGTTTATTTTGAAGATTTAGGTTTAAAAGATTATAAAAGTGTATGGGATTTTCAGGAGCAACTGCTTGCAACCAATGTAGCCTTAAAATCGAATGAAGTTACCCGGAAACAAACCAAAAATTATTTGCTTTTTGTTGAACATACACCCGTTTATACATTGGGTAAAAGCGGAAAACGCGAACATATTTTGATTTCAGAAGCTGAAATGAAGGAAAAAAGTATTGATTTTTTTCATATTAACAGAGGCGGTGATATTACTTTTCATGGTCCGCAACAAATTGTTGGTTATCCTATTCTTGATTTAGATAAATTTAAAACTGATTTAGGCTGGTACCTGCGCAGTTTGGAAGAAGTTATCATTCAAACATTGGCAATTTATGGTATAAAAGGCAGCCGCAGTGAGGGCGAAACCGGTGTTTGGATTGATCCGGATAAAAAGGGTTTTGAACGTAAAATTTGTGCTATGGGTATTAAATGCAGCAGGTGGATTACCATGCATGGTTTTGCTTTCAACATCAATACCGATTTAAATTATTTCAACAATATTATACCCTGTGGTATTCAAAATAAACAGGTTACCTCGCTGCAAAAAGAGTTGGGAATGCCTATTCCCATGGATGAGGTAAAACAACACGTAAAAGAAAACTTTGCAAAGGTGTTTGAGGTGGGATGGGCAGTTTAAAAATCTTTTTCTATATAAAACTTGTTTTTTTCTTTCAGGTGGTGGTCTTCATACAGTTCAAAATAAAACCAGCCTGCATGTAAAAAATTAGATTTATCTACTACCAGATATGGATCTTTTATCCCATTCATCTGAAATAGCAATTCATTCTTGTCATTAAAAAACTTTACATTGTAATCATGTGCTTTTGCATTGGGTAAAGCAATGGTTACATAGCCTTTATTATTGGTAAAAACAAATACAGATGGCTTCCACACCATTTTTGGAATATACCTTCTTAATATAATTTCATTTTCTGCTACTATACTTAGCGTGTCTTTGGTTTTTGTAGCAATTGAATCTTTAAAATGCCTGTAATCTTTGGGTTCCAGCATATACAATAACGAATCGCGCTCTTTATTAAAGATGCGGAACATGATAACCGTTTCATTATTTTGCGTAGGTTGACCCGATAATAAAATCTGGTTATTTTTTTGGGCATCTGCCATAACTTTTAAATTATCCGGCGATTGGGAAGCAGTAAAAAAATATTTACCTCCTTGCAGTACATAAAAAATACGATAATACACTGTAACTCCCGGTGTAATCTGATTGTCTACAAATCCGTTTTGCACCAATTCTGGCGATTGGGCCGAAAAAATACTGGTAAAAAATTTTAAACTATCGTAAGAGCGCTGCACAACTAATTGATTGCAATCTGGATGTGGATTGATCCAACTGATTTGATTTTTATTTTTAGTGAGCGCATGCACCGAAAAATTGGGCAAGGTATCGTTTTGCTGTGCAAGTGCAGGCAATTGACCACAAACTAGAAAAACAACGGCAAGGAAATAAATACGTTTCATTCAGACAAATATAGCGGTGATGCTGTTATGAAAACTTCAAAATATGCGGTAACAAGGATGCATTACCCTGTAAACCGCCACTATGAACAGCTACAATATTACTTCCTGAAGGGAAATAATTTTTTTCTATTAAATCGAAAACAGCCCACATAAGTTTTGCTGTATAAACTTTATCGGTAGGTAAGCGGTATAATTGCCACCATTCATTCATTTGTTGCAGTAGCTGATTGTTGTGTTTTGCATAGCCCCCAAAATGATAGGTATTCAACCAAACCATTTGTTTCATTTTTTCCTGTTCTTTTACCAGTAGTGCAATATCCTGCTGTATATTTTCGGCGCCTTTTAAAACGGGAATTCCTAAAATAGTTTGGTGTGGTACTGCACCCTTTAGTAATCCTGCCAGCATGGTACCTGTGCCAACAGCCCCGGCAATATGGGTGGTTTGCGAAGGAATAAACCGGTGTATGGTTGCTGCACCTGCTGCACCCGGTTCACCATAACCGCCTTCCTGCACCCAATAATAACCGGATTGATGAAATTGCTGCTGCAGCAGGGTTTTATTCCGATAATCTGTTCTGCTGATAAAATGCAATTCCATATCGGCGTTGGCAGCAGCTTTCAGTGTAGGGGTAATTTTTTCTTCACCTCTTATAAAGCCAATACAAGGCATGCCTGCCATTTTACAGGCTACAGCTGTTGCTAAAATATGATTGGAATATGCACCCCCAAAAGTAGCAATATGGCTGCTTTTTTTTTGAAAAGCTTCATTTAAATAAAATTGTAATTTAAACCATTTGTTACCACTTACTTCAGGATGAATAACATCTAATCGCAAAACAGTGAGTGTTATGTTTTGGTTAACAACTGCATAAGTTAGTGGAATGGCTTGCAAATAGGGCATTTTATCAAAAGGTAATGTAAACATGCAGCATGTATTTGTAATAAAACTATTGGATGTTTTAAACTTATCTTTTAGCTTCGCAAAGATTCAAATTTACAATTATGCAACCAACACTCGTTATTTTAGCAGCAGGTATGGCCAGCAGGTATGGTTCTATGAAACAAACAGAAGCTTTTGGTCCCGGTGGCGAAACCATTATGGAATATTCTATTTTTGATGCCATTAGAAGTGGGTTTTCGAAAGTAGTTTTTATAATTCGTGAAGAATTTGCAGATGCCTTTAAAGCACAATTTGAGCCCCGTTTAAATGGTAAAATTGAAATAGATTATGTGTACCAGCACATACATGATTTTGTGGGAAGCCACACTGTTCCTTCTGATAGGGTAAAACCCTGGGGTACAGCCCATGCATTATTATGCTGTAAAGAGAAAATAACTGAACCATTTGCCATCATCAATGCAGATGATTTTTATGGAAGAGAAGCTTTTGAAAAAGCTGCTAAATTTTTGCAGCAGGAATGCAATGAAACAACCTATGCCATTATGGGTTATGAATTATCGAAAACACTGAGTGGCAATGGAAGTGTAAGCCGCGGTGTTTGTTCTGTAAATGAAGCACAACAATTGGTGAATATCAAGGAAAGAACAAAAATTTATAGAGATCATACATCCGGAAAAATTATATTTGAAGAGGAAAACGGGAATGGTACTTTGCCAGATAATACCCCTGTCAGTATGAATTTCTTCGGTTTTCATCCCAACATTATTGCGCTGGCAGAAAAATTGTTTGGTGAATTTCTCGATAAGCATATCAAAAATATTAAATCAGAATTTTTTATTCCTTTAGTGGTTGATGAATTTGTGAAAAGAAATTTAGGCGTGGTAAAAGTATTGCCTACATCTGCCCAATGGTTTGGGGTTACTTATAAAGAAGATGCGCCGGAAGTGAAAAAAAGCATTGAAGCATTGGTACAATCAGGAGCATATCCTGAATATTTGTGGAAATAATGGGTTCATTCCATTGTTTAAAACAGAAAAGCCACCCGATTTAATGAGGTGGCTTTTTTAATGTTATAAAACTTTACTTAGTTATTGTAAGCCTTCACCAAAAACACACAATCTTCCATTTTCTTCACCTGTTCTTCTCTGTTGTTATTGGCAATATATGATTTTAAGGGGAGTTTAATTTTTGTGCTATTTTTTTCCGAATCATTGTTGTTTAAGTGGTTCACTAAGCTGTAAATATTTTTGCTTTTGATAGCAAAAGTAATACCATCGGCATGGGTTTGGCGTGTACTTAAAATACCAATTACTTCACCTTTTTTGTTTAAAACAGGGCCTCCGCTATTACCGGGATTAGAATTCATTTGAATTTGTGTACTTAAAGTATCTCCATCAAAACCTGTTTTTGCACTTAAATAACCCTGCGTGTAAACAATTTCATTTCTGGGATAGCCCAGAGTAAAAATTTCTTCCCCTAAATCGCCGCTTTTTTTAGCAATGCTGTAAGGCAAAAATTTCAGTGGCTGATAATCTTTATCATTAATTTTTAAAATAGCCAAATCAATAGCAGGGTCAATATTTACTATACTGGCAGTAAATTCCTGTCCTTTGTTATTTACAACAATAGCACCGGAGCCTCTTAAAACGTGGGCGTTGGTAACAAGATAGCCTTTGGTATCAATTAAAAAACCGGTACCGCCGCTAATTAAACGGGCATTTTCAGGCAATTTGCTTTTCACTTCATTAATTAATGAGCCTTGTACTTGTTGGTTACGTTTAATTACCTCAATATCTTTGCTCAACTGTTGCAACTGACTAACATTAACTGCTGGGCTAAAATAAGCAAACATAGCACTGGTTATAATGGCAATAGCGCCTGCAACGCTGGCAGCAATGGAGGTAACTTTTTTGTACCGGTTCCAAAGCATGATGATTTTGCCTTTGGTATGGATGGCCGAACCTTCGTTAATTTCACCTTTTTCCATCAGTTTTTGATGGCTTTGGTGCAATGCCTGTTTAAATTGCTGGCGGTCGGCAAATGCATCCATTTGTGCTAAAAACATGCTATGTTCAACCACCATTTGATCAATTTCGGGCGTATTTTTTCGCAACTGTTCAAAATAGGCTTTTTCGGCAGGTAACATGGTACCATCCAGGTAACGCTCAATTGCTTGTATTAAAAGAATGTCTTCCATTGTATTTATTCTCCAATATTATATTGTGCAAAGAATAGTTTTTTCAATCGGGTTAAACATTTATACTTCTGGTTTTTGGCATTATCTGCATTGGTGTACCCAAACGATTTGGCCAGTTCCTGCATATCTAATTTTTTCAAATAATAGCCTTCCAATAAACTTTTACAGGGTTCACCTAAACTATTGAGTGCCCTTTCCATTATTGCAAACTCGGCGTTGCGTTTTTCATGAATCTCAAGGTCATCTTCCACCTGAACAGTCTCTTCAAAGCCATCAATTTGTTGAACAAATCTGCCCATTTGTTGTAATCGTTTAAGCCATAATCTCCTGCATATGGAATATACATACGTGCTAATTTTAGAGGTTAAAACAAATGATTCGCTTTTTGCTTTTTCATATAGCGCAATCATAGCTTCCTGAAAAATATCTCTGGCATCATCGTAAGTACCATTGTTATTGAGAATAAAAGACTGTACCATATTAAAGTTTTCTTTATATATGATTTCAATAACTCTGGTATCGTTGCTTGCCAAACCTTTCAGTAATTCCTGTTCGTTAAACTCAGCTTTCACGCGATGTACTTTTAATACTTGAAGGAGGGTAAAAGTAACCCAAAAATTACTTAAAATATTATTTCAAAAAAAATCTTGTGGCAGGGTTACCTTTTATTACAGTGTGGTATTAATAGAAAATTCATTCACAAAAAAAGCTCACAACAATGAAAAAATTATTAGCCGTTTTAGCAGTAGCCGGTGTTATGGCAGCCTGCAACAATGCAAAATCTGATGAAGCAAAAACTGATTCAACAACTGCCGTTAAAGTAGATAGCGCTGCTGCAAAAGTAGATACTGCTGCTGCAAAAGTAGATAGCGCTGCTGCAAAAGTAGATAGCGCTGCTAAAAAATAATTGCAATAAGCAAACATACTTACTTCAAAAGGCAGCCTGCAGCCGAAGTAAAGTATAGAAGAGTTTTTCATATGGCAAGCAATCGTTAGAGGCCATTCCGTTTCCACGGAAGGGCTTTTTTCTTTCGGTAAAGTCAGAGTATTTTTAACAATTTGTACCCTTTTTTAGATCATTTCATATCAATACCTCATGTAATATAATTAGTATATAAATTATAAATAATTAAAAACTAAAGCATGTTAGTTTTTAAAAATATTTAAAATTTTTTTTGTGGTGATTTTTGAATGCCTTATTTTTGAGGCATTATGAAACAAATTACAGCAAATACCGGTTTCTGTTTTTTCTTTTATTACTACTTTATTCAATAGTAGCCGGGTGTAATTTGCCAATGTTTAATTTTAAAACAACCAATATAACACCCGGCCTAAAGCCGGGATTTTTTATTTTATGAAAAAAAAAATAGCAATTCAGGGTTATGAAGGCAGTTTTCATCACATGGCTGCCATCGAATACTTCGGTAAAAATGTAGAAATTATAGCATGTGCCACATTTAAAGATCTGGTAAAAATAGCCGGCACCAAAAAGGAAAGTAATGGTGGTATAATGGCTATTGAAAATTCTATTGTGGGTAGCATATTACCCAATTACGGATTATTGCAGAAAGGTAATCTGCAAATTACCGGAGAAGTGTATTTGCCGGTTAAGCAACACCTTATGGTTGATCCGGGTGTTCGGTTAGAAGATATTAAAGAAGTGCATTCACATCCCATGGCTATTCAGCAATGTTTGGAGTTTTTAGAAAAACATAACTGGAAATTGGTTGAAACGGAAGATACTGCATTAAGCGCACAGATTTTAAGTACACAACATAAAAAAGCGATTGCAGCTATTGCCAGTTCATTGGCAGCAGAATTGTATGAATTGGATATCATTGCCCCCAATATTCAAACACAGAAAAATAATTACACCCGTTTCCTGGTAGTAGAACGTACAGAGGATGCAACCGAGGCTGCCGATGCAAACAAAGCAACCGTTCACTTTGCAACCGATCATACAAAAGGAAGTCTGGCTAAAGTGCTCACCATTATTGCCGATAATGGCATCAATTTAAGTAAGCTGCAAAGTATGCCTATTGCCGGTACTAATTTTAAGTACAGCTTTTATGCTGATATGGAATTTGAAAATGTAAACGAATTGAATAAAGTATTAAAACTTTTGAAGCCTCATATCGATATGTTTAAAAATTTCGGTATTTATAAAAATGGAAATATTTAATATGATACCCATTGCAGACAGATTACAGGGAGTGGGAGAATATTATTTTTCCGGTAAACTCAGAGAAATAGATACTTTGAACCGCGAAGGGAAGCAAATTATTAATTTGGGTATTGGCAGTCCTGATATGCCTCCGCATCCAGATGTAATTGCTGCATTGCAACAAAATGCAGTTTTGCCCAATGTACATGGCTATCAATCATACAAGGGCTCACCGGTATTGCAAAAGGCAATTGCCGACTGGTATAAGGTATGGTATCGGGTTGATTTAGATTCCGAGACGGAAATTTTACCACTAATAGGCAGCAAAGAGGGGTTAATGCATATTTGCATGACCTATCTGAACCCGGGAGATGAAGTTTTGGTTCCTAATCCTGGTTATCCAACCTACAGCAGTGCAGTTACGTTAGCAGGTGGTATTTGCAGAAATTATGAAATGAAGGAACAAGCAAACTGGGCACCAGATTTCAACGCATTGGCGCAAGAAGACTTGTCGAAGGTGAAGTTAATGTTTGTAAACTACCCGCACATGCCTACAGGTCAGAACGGGCATTTGGCCTTATTTGAAAAAATGGTAGTATTTGCACACCGGCATCAAATTTTAATTGTTCACGATAATCCCTACAGTTTTATTTTGAATGAACATCCGGTTAGTATGCTACAGGTGAATGGGGCCAAAGATGTAGTGATAGAATTAAATTCATTAAGCAAAAGCCATAATATGGCCGGGTGGCGTGTGGGAATGTTGTGTGGCAGGAAAGAAAGAATTGATGAAGTATTGCGCTTTAAAAGTAATATGGATAGTGGCATGTTTTTGCCATTACAATTAGCCGCTGCAAAAGCACTTTCATTAGGGAAAGATTGGTTTATGGAGTTGAATAAAGTTTATACCAAACGCAGGGAGAAGGTTTTTGAATTACTCGATTTATTGCAATGCACCTATCAAAAAAATCAGGTGGGGTTATTTGTTTGGGCAGCTGTTCCTAAGCATGTAAAAGATGGTTTTGATTTAAGTGATTTCGTTTTATACAATGCCGGAATTTTTATTACACCGGGAGGTATTTTTGGAACAGCAGGTAATCAATATGTACGGATAAGCCTTTGTGCAACAGAAGAAAAATTAATGGAAGCCATTCATCGAATTAAGTAAATGAACTCATGTTTAACAATGTAACAATAGTAGGTGTTGGATTAATCAGCGGATCTTTTGCCATTGCCTTAAAAGAAAAGGGTATGGCCAAACATATTATTGGCGTTAGCAGAACCAGGGAAAGTGAACAAAAAGCGCTTCAATTAGGATTGATAGATGAGGCACTTCCTTTAAAAGAGGCAATCCAAAAAAGCGATTTAATTTATGTGGCCATCCCGGTGGATGTTACCATTCCTGTTGTTGTGGATATTTTAGATCAAATCAATGATCAACAAATTGTTGCCGATGCAGGCTCCACCAAAATGGCACTTTGTAAAGCAGTGCAAGAGCATCCCATGCGGCGCAGACTGGTGGCAACACATCCTATGTGGGGTACAGAATACAGTGGCCCCGAGGCAGCTGTACACGATGCTTTTGCAGGCCGGTCCTGTGTTATATGTGAAAAAGAATTGTCAGATGGTTTAGCTGTGCAAAAAATGGAAGGGGTGTACAAAGCATTAGGAATGCATTTGGTGTATATGGCTCCCGATGCACACGATGTGCATGCGGCTTATGTAAGTCATATCTCACACATCACCTCATTTGCATTGGCAAATACTGTGTTGGAAAAAGAAAAAGAAGAAGATGCCATTTTTGATTTGGCCGGTGGTGGTTTTGAAAGTACAGTTCGGTTGGCTAAAAGTAATCCCGCTATGTGGGGGCCCATATTTATGCAAAACAGAGAAAATGTGCTGGATGTACTGAATGAGCATATTGTACAATTGAGAAAATTTAAAGCCTGTCTGGAAAAAGAAAATTATACCTATTTAATAGAATTAATGGAGAATGCTAATAAAATAAAACGCATTCTTCAATAAAAACGGAAGGCACAAAACGCTTTAAAAATGAAATAGCGCACTGTGCAAGTTACATAAACAAAACAAAGCAAGGGGATAATATAATCTACCTTTGCACAAAATTTAAGAATACATGATAACATTTGAAGCGTTAGGATTAGAAGAAAATTTAGTAAAGGCTACTGAATCATTAGGATTCGTGAATCCTACAGCCATACAGGAAAAAGCAATTCCGGTTTTATTGAGTGGAACAAAAGATTTAATTGGATTGGCACAAACCGGAACCGGTAAAACTGCAGCATTTGGATTGCCCTTACTTCAGTTAATTAACGAAAATCAGAAATACCCCCAGGCATTGGTTGTATGCCCTACAAGAGAACTTTGCCTGCAAATTGTAAGCGAAATTCAATTGTTTAAAAAATTTAAACAAAACATTCAGGTAGTGGCAGTATATGGAGGCGCCTCCATTGGCTTGCAAATTCGCGACCTGAAAAAAGGTGTGCACATAGTAGTTGCAACACCTGGCCGTTTAATCGATTTAATTGAAAGAAAAGCCATTAACTTAGAACAAATCAGTTATGTGGTATTAGATGAAGCCGATGAAATGTTGAACATGGGCTTTAAAGATGATATTGAGTTCATTCTGGAAAATACACCCAAAAGAGAATCTACCTGGTTGTTTAGCGCTACCATGCCTCCCGAAATTAAAAAGGTTAGTAAACGCTACATGAAAGAACCTTTTGAAATTACCGTGGGTAAAGTAAATACAACCAATAAAAATATCGACCATCAGTATTATGTGGTAAATGCACATCACAAATATGAAGCATTGAAAAGGTTAATTGATTTTAATCCCGGTATTTACGGCATCATTTTTACCAGAACCAAAGCCGAAGCACAATCTATCTCTGAAAAATTAACCCGTGACGGGTATGATATTGATGCCTTGCATGGCGATTTATCACAACAACAACGCGATAAAGTAATGGGCGAATTCAGAGAAAAGGCATTACAGTTATTAGTAGCCACCGATGTGGCAGCAAGGGGAATTGATGTAAAAGAAATTACCCATGTTATTAACTACGATTTGCCTGATGATATTGAAGTATATACCCACCGTAGTGGTAGAACCGGCCGTGCAGGAAGTACCGGTATTTGCATGAGTTTAATACATGTAAAGGAAGTATACAAAATACGTTCAATTGAGAAATTGGTACAAACAACTTTCCATAAATTAGAATTACCCACCGGTAAAGATGTTTGCCGTAAACAATTTTATGCCTTCATGGATAAATTGTTGCAAACCGATGTATCAAACGACAGGTATGCATCCTATTTACCCATGCTGCGTGAAAAATTTGCCGACATAACAAAAGAAGAAGTTTTAACCCGAATTGCAGCATTAGAGTTTGACCGTTTCCTTAAATATTATGAAAACGCAGAAGATTTAAACTTAAGAGAAGCTAAACGAGAAAGAAGGGAACCAGTAGGGCGCAATGCTGTAACCGGTAATAACGAAAATGGCAGAAGAGGTGCTTCAGACAGGCATAGTAATTTGTCTGGTGCAGATACCACTCGCTTATTCATTAATCTGGGAAGTAAAGATGGCTTTTATAAAGCCAGTTTTCTTCAGTTTATTTTAGATATGAGCGATTTGAAAAAAGATGTTTTAGGCAGAATTGATTTAAGAGATATGAACAGCTGGATTGAAATTGAAAAAAAATCTGCTGCTAAAATGATCAAAGCCATTGATGGTAAAAACTATCGTGGCCGCAAAATCAGAATGAATGAAGCCAATGAGCGATAAATTTTTTTGCAAATAAATAGATTAGTGCGGTCAACAATTATTCTATTTTTTGCTGTAACAACCAATTAATCATCACTTACAATTTGAATGAAGATGGAGCAGGCAACCCAACAAACAAAAAACATCATGGATGTGTGGCAAAAGCGCCCACTCATTATTAGTGGCCCATGTAGCGCTGAAACAGAACAACAGGTATTAGAAACCGCAACCCGTTTGGCCGCAACGGGAAAGGTAGATATGTTAAGGGCTGGAATTTGGAAGCCCCGTACACGTCCCGGACAATTTGAAGGAATTGGCGTAAAGGGATTGCCGTGGTTATTACAAGCTAAAAAAATTACCGGATTATTTACCACGGTGGAAGTAGCTACTGCCAAACAGGTAGAAGATGCGCTTAATTTTGATGTAGATGTACTCTGGATTGGTGCACGTACAACCGTTAATCCTTTTAGTGTACAGGAAGTTGCTGATGCATTGCGCGGTGTTGATATTCCGGTATTAATTAAAAATCCAATTAATCCCGATCTGGAATTATGGACAGGGGCAGTAGAACGCATTGCCAAAGCCGGTATTCAAAATATTGGATTAATACATCGTGGTTTTAGTTCTTATGGTAATACAGAATATAGAAATGCACCCATGTGGCATTTGGCTATTGAAATGAAAAGAAGAAATCCCGGCATGTTAATGATTAATGATCCTTCTCATATCTCCGGCAGGCGCGATATTTTACAGGATGTTGCGCAAACTGCTATTGATTTGGATTATGATGGGTTAATTATTGAAAGCCACATTGATCCTGATAATGCATGGAGTGATGCCAAACAGCAAATAACCCCCGAACGGTTGGGAGAAATGATTGGCAATATTAACTGGAGAAAAGAAGATGTACCATCTGAAGAATACCATGCAGCATTAGAAAAATTGCGTCAACAAATTAATCATCTGGATGATGAACTGATGCAAATTCTGGGTCAACGTATGAAGGCAGCCGAAAAAATTGGCCTTTACAAAAAAGAAAACAATATCACCATTCTTCAAACCAACAGATGGAATGCAATATTAGAAAGAGCTTATGCAAAAGGCGAAAAATTAGGCCTCAGCAAAGAATTTATTACCCGTTATTTTGATGCAGTACACATGGAAAGTATTAACCATCAAAATAAAATCATGAATTCTTAAATTAATGGCAGCCAATAACATCAATTGTTATTGGCTGTTTTGTATAATAGCCATATTTGTTGTTCACCTTTGGTGTAATATGTTCCATTTTTAATGAATAAACACATTCTCATCTTGTTTGTTTTTTTTACATTTAATAAACTAATTATATATGCTGCATCAATCTGTTCGATTCAATCAGCAACATACTGATTTTTATTTCGATGCATCATTCCGGCAATTGAAGCAAATGCTGAAACCTGCAAACACTTTTATTATTACCGACACCAACATCTTTCCATTACATACAACCTATTTTAAAGGTTGGAAAACCATTGTTATACCTGCAGGTGAGGCCCACAAAAACATAGCAACAGTTCAATACATTATTGAACAATTAATTCAGTTGCAGGCCGACCGTACAGCAACATTGGTTGGTGTAGGGGGTGGCGTTGTTACCGATATTACAGGCTTTGTTGCAGCCATTTATATGCGTGGTGTGGCTTTTGGTTTTGTACCAACTACTTTACTGGCAATGGTAGATGCCTCTATCGGTGGAAAAAATGGGATTGATATTGGATTGTACAAAAATTTAATGGGCACCATTCGTCAACCTGCATTTTTATTGTATGATACACATTTTCTAAAAACTCTTCCTGATGCAGAATGGCAGAACGGTTTTGCAGAAATTATTAAACATGCCTGTATTAAAAATGCAGCCATGTTCAGAAATTTAGAAAAATTATCACCTGCTTTACTCAAGAAAAACAAACAAAAATTGAATGAGCTGATACAAAAAAATGTACAGCTAAAAATGTTGGTTGTAAAAGCCGATGAATTTGAAAAAGGGGAAAGAAAATTACTCAATCTGGGGCATACACTCGGTCATGCCATTGAAAACCAATATAGCCTTTCACATGGTCATGCAGTAGCAATTGGCATTCACTATGCAGCCATTTTATCTCAACAAATATTGGGTTTTAAACAGCCCGAACGTATATCGGCATTGTTAACCCAATATGGTCTGCCTACTCATTTTGTATTTGATACAAAAAAGGTAATGAATATGCTGCAAATGGATAAAAAACGGCAGCAAGAGTTTGTTCACTATATTCTGATTGAAAAAATTGGAAAGGGTATTATTTTACCCATTCCATTGAAAGATCTTGAAAAAATTTATAAAATAATTTAGTTTAATTTGATTCAATGATTGCAACGATTCATCCTTCTGAAATAAAAGGCACTCTTCAGGCACCTGCTTCTAAAAGTTCTATGCAAAGAGCATGTGCTGCAGCATTAGTGAGAACGGGTACCAGTATTATAAATAACCCTGGCTATTCAAATGATGACAGAGCGGCACTGCAGGTAATTCAGCAGCTTGGGGCTACTATTCAAAATGAAAACAACCGTTTAATTATTGCTTCAAAAGGAATACATGCCAATACCCATCAAATGAATTGTGGAGAAAGTGGGTTAGGTATCAGAATGTTTACACCTTTAATAGCTCTCAATACTACTGCCATTTCTATTACCGGTGAAGGCAGCTTATTACAGCGCCCCATGAATTTTTTTCATGAAATATTACCACAGTTAAATGTAAAAGTACAAACCAATCAGGGCAAGTTACCTATACAGGTCACAGGCCCATTAACACCGGCCAATATTACAATTGATGGTACCCTCAGCTCGCAGTTTTTAACGGGCTTATTAATGGCATATGCTGCTGCCGATGCTAAAGATGTAAGCATTTCCGTAAATAATTTAAAAAGTAAACCTTATATTGATTTAACGTTAAAAGTAATGGAACACTTTGGTTTAAAAACACCAAAGAATAACGGATATACTTCTTTTTATTTTGATAAAGCATGGCATGCTACTTCACAAAATAATATTGTAGAATATGAAGTAGAAGGCGATTGGAGTGGGGCGGCTTTTTTATTGGTGGCCGGTGCAATAGCGGGAAATATTACTGTTAAGGGATTAGATATTCATTCAACACAGGCCGATAAAGCTATATTGCAGGCACTGATAGATACCGGTTGCCTTATTTCTATTGAACCCAATCAAATTCACATTCAGAAAAGCAACCTTCAGGCATTTCATTTTAATGCAACAGATTGTCCGGATTTATTTCCGCCATTGGTTGCTCTGGCAGCTTATTGCAAAGGCACTACCGTTATTGAGGGTACTGAACGGCTTACACATAAAGAAAGTAACAGAGCGCTTACTTTGCAGGAAGAGTTTTGGAAAATGGGTGTACACATTCAATTGCAGGGGAATTTAATGTTAATAGAGGGTGGGAATGATTTACTTGCTTCAACCGTTTCTTCGTGGCATGATCATCGTATTGCAATGGCATGTGCCCTGGCTGCCTTAAAGGCAACAGGTCCGGTAGTGATTCAATCTGCAGAAGCTATTAACAAATCTTACCCCGATTTTTATCACCATATTTCTGCATTAGGCGCAGTTGTATCTTTACATCATTAACAATTAAAATTACAGGCTTTGAACGCATTTGGCAGAATTTTCAGGGTACAAATATTTGGCGAATCGCATGGCGAAAGTGCGGGTGTATGTATAGATGGGATACCGGCAGGATTACCACTTCGGGTAGAGGATTTTTTAGAAGATATTGAAAGAAGAAAGGGTGGAGTACAAAAGGGAACCACTCCGCGTCAGGAATCTGATTTGCCCATCATTAAAAGCGGCGTTTTTAATGATTTTACCACAGGGGCACCCTTAACGATTTTATTTGAAAATAATAATACACGTAGTACGGATTATGCTAAACAAAGAGCCATTCCCAGGCCCGGTCATGCTGATTTTGTGGCACATCAAAAATTTGGTGGTTTTGAAGATTATCGTGGCGGCGGACATTTTAGTGGTCGCTTAACAGTTTGTCTGGTTGCGGCAGGTGTTATTGCAAAAAAATTATTGCAGCATATATCAGTAAAGGCTACCATTACCGAAATTGGCGGCCTTTCATCCATCGAAGCAGGGTTAGAAAAAGCGATAGCAGCCAAAGATTCTGTAGGCGGAATTGTAGAATGTGTGGTAACCGGTTTGCCTTTGGGGCTTGGCGAGCCTTTTTTTGATTCAGTAGAATCGTTATTAGCGCATGCTGTTTTTGCCATTCCTGCCGTACGTGGTATTGAATTTGGAACCGGTTTTGCTGCGGCTAAAATGTTTGGTTCTGAACACAATGATACCATCATTGCAGAAGATGGAACAACAAAAACCAATCATGCAGGAGGTGTGGTTGGGGGTATTACGAATAATAATCCGCTCATATTTAGAGTAGCTGTTAAACCAACTTCTTCTACACCTAAGGAGCAGGAATCACTCAACTGGGAAACCAATACTGTTGAGCCATTTTCTATAAAAGGCCGTCACGATTTGTGTATTGCACTTCGTGTGCCGGTAGTATTAGAAGCTGTAACAGCAATGGTGCTGGCCGATTTAATGCTGTTGAATCAAGCGATACAACGTGTTTGGAAATAATGGATCTCTGATGAAAATTATGTTATAAAATAATGTCACCAATAATTTATCATATCACTACAAAACAACAATGGGCTGTTGCGCTGCAATTGGGCTATTATACGGCCCCTTCGTTGCAATCTGAAGGGTTTATTCATTGTTGTTCCTATAAGCAAATTGCCGGCGTGCTAGAACGTTATTATGCCAGTGAAATTAATTTACTTCAATTAACCATTGATACCCTTCAATTAAATGTTCCTTTAAAATACGAATCATCTCCAACCTTACAGGATCAGTTTCCTCATGTTTATGGAACTATTTCTTTGAATGCAATTGTAAATATTTTTGAAATATAAAATTTATATTATGCATCAATTCATAGTTAATGCGTCCATTCAAATTATGCCAATTGTTACAGATAAGCATCCCTACGAGTGGGTAGATGAAGCCATTGCAATTATTCAACAGTCGGGTATTGATTATGAAGTTGGGCCTTTTGCTACTGTAATTGAAGGAAAATATGATGCGGTGATGCAGGTAATACAAGCCATTAATGAGCATTTATACCAACGTGGCTGCGCCGAATGGATTCAGAATATTCAGCTTCAGATAAGAAGTAGTATGGATATTACAGGGATTGAAAAAACACAAAAATTTCTTCAGTAATTCCATTCCTACAAATTATTGTACTATTTTTTTCATCTTTTTAAAAGGAATATTCAGAACAGGAAAATTTGCTGCATTGATCCAACTAAAATGCCACCACTCAGTAGGCAAAGCCTTGAACCCGTGTGTTGTCATTATATCCTGCAATAGTTTTCGATTCGCCAATATTTGCGATGGAAATTGACTAAAATTACCATGCGCACTATCCGTAAAATTATCGAAATCAGTACCCATGTCTAATGGCATACCGTTATGTAATTGAACCAAAGTAACATCTACTGCAATACCTCTGTTATGGCCACTGCCATTAGCAGGATTGGCTACATATCGTTCATCATGCACCCTTTTCCAAAATGCCACAGTAACTGCATAAGGTCGGTAGGCATCCCAAATTTTTAAGGATAATCCTTTTGCATTCAATGCTTCTTGTACTGCTTTTAAAGCTTCAGCTACCGGTTTTCTGGCATAGGCAATAGCCGTATGGAAAGGATACATAGGGGTATGCATAAAATTATCATTTCCGGCATAACGCAAGTCAATGTAAATGTTAGGTACAAATTCATTCAGGTTTATCATATGCAAACAATCAAATGCAGCATCAAAATGTTTAAAATTGTGTAGATTTTCTGATATGAATGCTGTATTTTCATTTTTTGGCACAGTACTTGGGTGAAAGGCACAGCCAAACATTGCACAAAAGCAAATACAATAAAACCAATATCCTTTATGTAGTTTACAATGAATGTACTTTGGAGTTGAGTTTGTTAATATTTCAGGTATCATCCTGCTAAAATGTCGCATTTTCGGTTAAATTAGATTGTTGCGATAACAACTTTTTTATACACACTAATATATACAGTATATAGAAATTATTTATTGCAAGATGCTTATAATGGTATATAAGATCTTGTTAATCAATACTTAACTCCATTTTGGATGAAAGTAAGTAACCGCTGGCCGATATGTTCATATAGAATAATAATGAACCGGCGGTAGTTTTTTAAACTAAATAATAGCAAATGAAAATTTTTTTACTTAACTTTTTGTTTTTTTTAAGCCTTGCTGTAATTGGAAAGTGCCAGGATAGCATGGATTCCATAGCTGTAAAAAAGCCCAAAACGGTAACTGGTATTGCCAGTTTTTACAGTTTAAATTTAACTGGTACCAAAACCGCAACCGGAGAGCGTTTTGATAACAAAAATATGACAGCAGCCAGCAACAGCTTTAAATTGAATACCTGGGTAAGGGTAACTAACCTGAGAAATGATAAATCGGTGATTGTGCGGATTAATGACAGAATGAGCAAGCACATGGCCAAAAAAGGGAGGGTAATTGATTTAAGCAGAACTGCTGCCCGAAAACTGCAATTTATGAAGCGTGGACTGGTGAAAGTAAGGGTAGAAGAGGTAGATAAAGACACGTTGGAATGAGGATGTTAACATTAACTGAATATTAAAATTGTAATAATTTTATTAAAATTGAATAACCCCTTTATTTTTGCTACAATAAAATTAACATTATGAAGAAAACCCTACTACTTTTAATCAGTATTGGCGGTATGCTTTCTGTATTCGGCCAGGAAGCAACACAGCTGATAAAAAGGCCTTCTTTGAGTATCAATTTCTTTCTCAAGGATTTTAAAACCCCCGATTTAATTGGCAGCAGTTCAATTACTACTGTTTTTGAGAATCGCCAATGGACAAAAATGAAGGATATGTCGCCGGGGTTAAATGTGCAGTATTTTCAAGGTTTAACAGATCATTTAGATTTTATGGCGGGTATTGGAGGTTCATTCTTAAAATATCCATTCCTATACAAGAGTGGTGTACAAGCACCATTTCAGGATAAATTTTTATTGGAAGCCGATGCCAGTGTAAATTTAAAATTATTAACAGATAAGTATTTTATGGTGCCTTATTTATCTGCCGGAGTTGGTGCATCCATGTATGCCGGCACTTATTTTGGAGCCTATATTCCAGTTGGAACAGGTTTGCAATTTAATTTGGGCGAAGGCAATTTTATTAATCTGCAATATTCCTATCATTTGGGGATTTCAGATTTAACCAACTATAATTTTCAATATAGTTTAGGTTTTGCCTCACCCATTGCTCCCGGCAAAAAACAGGTAAAATTGGCTGCGCCACCACCACCTGTAAAGGAAGTACCAAAAGATACTGATGATGATGGTATTACTGATGATAAAGACCAATGCCCCACAGTACCCGGTGTTGCAAAATACAATGGATGTCCTGTGCCTGATACAGATGGTGATGGCGTTACTGATGATAATGATAAATGCCCTACCGTTCCGGGTTTGCCCAAATATAATGGTTGCCCCATTCCTGATACAGATGGGGATGGCATTAATGATGATGAAGACAAATGTCCGAATGTGGCAGGAGTTGCACGTTATCAGGGTTGCCCGGTGCCAGACTCAGATGGGGATGGCATTAATGATGAAGAAGATAAATGCCCCAATGTTTTTGGTGTAAAAGAAAACTTTGGTTGCCCTGTTGTAAAAGAAGAGGTAATTGTGAGAGTGAATAGCATTGCCAAAAACATCTTTTTCTCAACAGGTAGTTCACAATTAATTGCGAATTCTTACAAGCCATTAAGTGAATTGGTAAAAATTTTACAAGATGATCCTAATTTAAAATTAGATATTGAAGGTTATACAGATAACGTAGGTAGTGAAGCTGTAAACCAGGCTTTAAGTGTTAAACGTGCCAATGCGGTAATGCAATACTTTGTTGATAAAGGTGGTATTAGTGCCGATCGGTTGCATGCAACCGGTTATGGTTCTAAAAAACCTGTTGCTGATAATAAAACTGCCAAAGGCAGAGCCATGAACAGGAGGGTAGAATTAAAACTCAGATATTACTAATTGGTTTTAATCATCATTTTTAAAAAAGCCCTTTACTTTATTTGTAAGGAGCTTTTTTTGTTTATTTAAGTGATGAACTGTTCGTGCTTGTGGGTTTAAAACAAAACCGCTGGTTCCATCCAAAAAAACCTGCTGTATTGATAGGAACAGCAGATTTTTATTTTTATTATAAATATAAATTATTTGTACATTAACTCGTAATACTCATGTGCCATTCTATTGCTATCAAATTGAAAACGCACATCACGCATTCCATTTTTCATAATTTGGCGCCAGGTTTCAAAATTTTTATAATAAAGTGGCACAATTTGTTGTTCTAAAATTTCATACATCTTATTCAGGTCATAATTGTCCTGATCGTGTATACTTAAGTTTTCATAATCTGCCTTGGGCACTACAAAACCATTATTGCCATGATTTACAAATTCCGGAATCCAGCCATCATCTGTTGAAAAATTAACTGCTCCATTCATAGCTGCCGTCATGCCACTGGTGCCGGATGCTTCTCTGGGCACACGGGGGTTGTTTAACCAAACATCTGCCGCCTGTTTTAACCTTTTGCTTAATGTAAGTTCATATCCAATTAATACAGCTACATTTTTATAATTTTTACTTAAATGCACCAAATTATTAAATTGGCTGATGGCAGGATAATCAACCGGATAAGGTTTCCCGGCCCAAATAATTTGTACCGGCTGGTCAGAGCTATTGATCAGTTTTTCAAATCTTTCTAAATCCTGTGTAAGAAAGTCGGCACGTTTATACCCTGCAAATCTTCTGGCCCAAACAATGGTTAATACATTAGGGTCAAATAATTTACCGGTCTGGTCAGCTACAATTTCAAATGCTCTTTTCTTCAAATAGTTTTTTCTGTCATCAAAAGCAAGATCATTGCCCTCTTCCATGGCTTTGTACAACTGTTTATCTGCCCAGTAACGCCAGTTTTGTGCATTGGTAATGTGAATAATCTCACAAATGCCGATGTAATGACTCCACATTTTTCTGCTTACTTCACCGTGCAGCCGGCTAACGCCATTGGCTTTACGTGCAAAACGCAGGGCTGCTAATGAATGGTTGAATAAATCATCTGTAATACCGGTTAAACGTCTTACTTCATCAATGCTAATACCACAGAAATAACTCATTTTCTGACAGAGATAAATATCGTGTTTTTCATTGCCTGCTTCCTCTGGTGTATGGGTAGTAAATACCAGATGTTCTTTTACTTTTTCAACACTTTTAAATTTATTCATTAAATAAAAAGCAGCCGATACACCATGTGCTTCATTTAAATGATATACATCCGGATTAAATCCAAGTTCATCCATTAATTTGGCCCCGCCTATACCCAATAGCATAAATTGGGCAATTTTGGTAGATACATTGGCATCGTACAACCGGTGTGAAATGGTTTGCGATACATAATCATTTTCCGGCAAGTCGGTAGTTAATAAAAACAGAGGTGCTGATTTAAAAGTTTCAGGATTCAAATACATGGCCTTTACCCATACCGGATGATCATGTATAATAATTTGAAATTTAATGCCCGTATCTTCTAAAAATGAATATATTTTTTCCATCCAGGTGGGTTGCAGGGTTTGATCCTGATTTCTGGTTTGGTCGTAATAGCCATATTTCCACAAAATTCCAATACCTATCATATTCTGTCTTAATTCATAAGCACTTCGCAAGTGCGAACCTGCTAAAAATCCTAAGCCGCCACTATATATTTTAAGTGGCTGATGAATCGCAAATTCCATTGAAAAATAGGCTGCTCTTTTATTGTATTGTTCGCTTACAACATATGGCACATGATAACTTCGGAAGTTCATAAATTACTTTTTCTTGATTGGTTATTTGAATTGGGCTTGCAATATAAAGGGTTTTATTTAAAATGTATTTTTTACACATTAATTAGACCTAAAAAGTGAAACTATGTTAAAAGCTTCAATTATAGCACATAAAAGTTTAAATTTTATAAACCGCAATCGATTGAAACAAGTGCCCTACCCAATGAATAGAAAATTTCAGGTTCTTTTTTTCTTAATGATCTTATGTGATTTTTGTTTAGGATAGGTATCATCAAAATAGCATTGTATGCCGCGTTTATTGCCGCATTTGCCATTTTCTTTAAAAGTAATTTCGTTGTTTTTAAATGTAAATTCTATACTGCAGGGTTCCCCAATTTCTTTATATACGGCTTTATCTTCACCCACCATTTTCATCATTCCCTTTAATTCGCCGTTACAATTATCTTTGTTTTCAAAGTGAATAAAAAAATGATATAATTTGGGGGTTTTACCATCCCTTATTGCAATAAAATTTTTTGAGTTTTTTGCATAATTGCCACTGTGTTTATTTTTTTCGGGCAAAGTATCAATAGGATTAATGATGGTATTGTTTTTTAATTCATCTTCATTGCCATCATTCATAGCTACCATAAAGGCATTTCCGCTGTTATACACCCAGCCTGTACGGGTATATAACAACTTTTTATCAGCACTGTATTTTTCCCGGCTAATTAAAAAAGTAGGTTCTTTATTAATATATACACTGTGTACATAACCATCATTTTGTTTTGATTGAACCAAATTTTTTGCAGCCAGAAATTCATTCTTTTCGTTAAACACAAATACCCCAAGTATGGTATTATTTTTATAGCTGAAGTTAGCCAAAAGGTATTTCTCTTTTAATTTCTGAATACTTCCTACGGGATGTATAATGGCTTTTTTATTGAGATGGAAATGATTTAAAATACTATCGGGTATAAACTGAGACATGGCTTTTATACCTATTACAGTAGTGTCGGCAAATGAATTGATGTTGGTATCGACAATGGTAATGGGCAACCCAATGGGAGGGAAGGCAGCAAAAAAATCGTTGCTGCTAACTGGTTTTGTACCACTTAAGTCGCCAGAATGTGTTTGGCAGCCGACTAAAAAAATGAAGATGAGTATAAACGTAATAAGCTGTTGAATACTTTTCATGGCGTTTATTTCAGGCACTAAAGTAATACATCTGTGGTAAGTTTTATAGTTTAAGGAAGATTAACCATTATTTTTGTAAGTAATATTTATGGATAGATTGGTGCAACGTAACGAACATTCTTTAAGCGAAGTACACGAAAGTGTAGATACACTGCAACCCAGAAAAGGCTGGCGCAGAATACTGGCTTATATTGGGCCTGCCTATTTGGTGAGTGTAGGTTATATGGATCCCGGAAACTGGGCTACCGATTTGCAGGGTGGCGCTCAATTTGGTTACAGCCTTATATGGGTATTATTAATGAGTAATTTAATGGCTTTGTTATTGCAAAGTTTAAGTGCTCGATTAGGAATTGTAAGAAGAAGAGATTTGGCCCAGGCCAACAGAGAAATATATCCTAAATTTGTAAATTTTTGTTTATATATTCTTGCTGAAATTGCCATTGCTGCCTGCGATTTAGCCGAAGTGCTGGGTATGGCATTGGGTATTAATTTATTGACCGGATTGCCTTTAATATGGGGTGTTTCATTAACAGTGTTGGATACGCTGCTATTACTTTGGTTACAAAATTTTGGTATTCGCAAATTAGAAGCCTTTATTATAGCATTAGTAGCCATTATTGGCGTATCCTTCTTAATTGAAATTATTCTGGCGCATCCCGTTTTAAATCAGGTAATGTATGGTTTTGTGCCCCATCATTTAAATAAAGAAGCATTATATATTGCTGTAGGAATAATAGGTGCTACGGTAATGCCGCATAATTTATATCTGCACTCCGCATTAGTACAAACGCGAAAAATAAAAACAGATGATGAGGGTATTAAAAGAGCCATCCGTTACAATAATATTGATAGTGCTATTGCGTTGAATGCCGCATTTTTTGTAAATGCTGCTATTTTGGTTTTGGCTGCTTCTGTTTTTTTTACCACCGGTAATACAGGTGTAGCAAAAATTGAAGATGCACATCGTTTATTAGAACCATTGCTGGGTTCTAAACTGGCCCCTTTGTTATTTGCCATTGCCTTAATTGCTGCCGGCCAAAGCTCTACCATTACCGGCACTTATGCCGGGCAAATTGTGATGGAGGGTTACATCAGCCTCCGCATTAATCCATGGTTACGCAGATTAATTACAAGGCTTTTGGCTATTATTCCCGCTGTAATTACGATTTTAATTTATGGTGATGACAGGATAGACGCCTTACTTATTTTAAGTCAGGTAATACTGAGCGTGCAATTAGGGTTTGCCATGATTCCGCTCATACATTTTGTGAGCGATAAGGAAACCATGGGCAAATTTACCATTTCATTGCCCATTAAATTATTATCATGGTTAGTAGCCATTATATTAATTTATTTGAATGTAAAAATGGTGATAGAAGAAGTAGCTGTTTTATATCAGGAACCGGGAAATTATATATGGAAAATACTTGTTGGTATAGGAGCAGTTTTTTTATCGTGGTTGTTTTTAACGACCACATTCTTACCCCTTGCCATTCAACGCAAGATGCGTAAGAGTATTAAATTACATGGTGAAACCCCTCAATTACATGCTTTGCGTTTAGAAGAAAATAATAGAATTGCCATTGCTTTAGATTTTACTGCTAAAGATGAAAAATTAATTGCTTATGCCTTGGCACAGGGTAATAAAGCTTCTGTTTTTATTTTAATACATGTGGTGGAAAGTGTATCGGCTCTTTTTTTAGGAAAAGAAAGTGATGATGATGAAACCCGGAAAGATAAAGACCGGCTTAAAAATTATGCCATGCAATTACAACAATTGGGCTATGAGGCAATATATGAGCTGGGTTATCGTAACCGAAAAAAAGAAATTGTGCGTATTGTTGAAAAAAACAAAGCTAATTTATTGGTAATGGGGGCACACCAACACCGGGGTATTAAAGATTATTTATTTGGCGAAACTATTGAATCGGTCAGGCACCATGTGCATATTCCCGTGTTGGTTGTGAATGTTTAGTTTAAATATATACATGTAAGCTTTTTTCATAACAGATGTGCTGTTGATGATTTTATTACCTAATGCTTTCATCTTTTCTATTCAAAATAGCAAAAACCCTACTTTTGTATCCCTTTAAAAACAAAAATTAGCAATATGGAACAAAAAATTAAAGTAACAAATCCGGTAGTAGAACTGGATGGCGATGAAATGACACGAATTATCTGGAAATATATTAAAGACAAACTGATTCTGCCTTATATAGATGTTGATATTCAATATTTTGATTTGGGTATTGAACACCGCGATGCCACCAATGATCAGGTAACCATTGATGCTGCCAATGCCATCAAAAAAGCAGGTGTTGGTATTAAATGCGCTACTATTACACCTGATGAAGCTCGTGTAAAAGAATTCAACTTAAAACAAATGTGGAAAAGCCCCAATGGTACCATCCGCAATATTTTAGATGGAACTGTATTTCGTGAACCCATTGTTTGCAAAAATGTACCACGATTGGTACCTAACTGGACTGCCCCTATTTGCATTGGCCGCCATGCTTTTGGCGATCAATACCGCGCTACCGATTTTGTAACCAAAGGGAAAGGAAAACTAACCATTAAGTTTGAAGGTGATGATGGTTCTGTTCAGGAATTTGAAGTATATAATTTTAAAGGGGATGGTGTTGCTCTGGCTATGTATAATACCGATGAAAGCATTAAAGGTTTTGCACGTGCCTGCTTTAATCAGGCATTGAGCAAAAAATGGCCCCTTTATCTATCTACTAAAAACACCATCCTGAAAAAATACGATGGCCGTTTCAAAGATATTTTTGAAGAAATTTATCAAAATGAATTTAAAGCCAAATATGATGCAGCCGGCATTACTTACGAACATCGCTTAATTGATGATATGGTGGCTTCTGCTTTAAAATGGAATGGCAACTTTGTTTGGGCTTGTAAAAATTATGATGGCGATGTCCAAAGCGATACCGTTGCCCAGGGTTTTGGTTCATTGGGCTTAATGACCTCTACTTTAATTACACCGGATGGTACTGTAATGGAAGCAGAAGCTGCACATGGTACGGTTACCCGCCACTATCGTGAATATCAAAAAGGGAATCCAACTTCTACCAATCCCATTGCTTCTATTTTTGCCTGGACAAGAGGCCTGGAATTTCGCGGTAAATTAGATAATAATGAGGCATTGATTCATTTCTGCCATGCTTTGGAAACCGTTTGTGTTGAAACTGTTGAGAGTGGAAAAATGACGAAAGATTTGGCTGTTTGCATTTATGGCAATAAAGTAAATCACGGTGAGCATTATTTATATACAGAAGCGTTTTTAGAAGCATTAAATCAAAACCTTCAGGCTAAACTGACAAAATAAAGTTTGGCTCAAACAAAAACATCCTAAAAATTAAAAAGCAGTGTTCCGTTTTGGAAGCACTGCTTTTTTAGTAATGTGAAGTGAGTTTATTGGTAAACTTCTGTAATGGGTTTTCCGATGCAACCACTAGGCATTTGAATTTTTAATAAGGCGGCTACAGTTGCTGAAATATCAGTCATGTAGGTAGTTTTGTTGGTATGGCCTTTTTGTATGCCCCATCCAAACCATAACAAAGGAATATGGGTATCATAAGTATAAGAAACGCCATGGCTCATACCGGTTTTTCCTGCATCTATAACGCCGGATTTCATCACTATCTGTAAATCGCCACTTCTTTTGGGTGTATATCCATTTACAATCATTTCTCTGATACTGACAGGTAATGAAGCAGTTGCAGCAGTGATTTTGTTTACAACAGTTAACACTCGGTTATCTGTTTGTAAATATTGTGCAATACTTTTTTCAATAGCAGCCTGATTCAGTTGCAGTGAATCTATTAAACCATGATTTAAATAAACATCAAATTCCCAAATAGCATGAATTAAATTGGGTTGGTGAAATTGTGCTGCTAAATGTTGATTCAATTCTTTCATTAAATCACGATCATCAGCCCTGCCGCCGGGAATATTGTGTTTGGTTAAAAATTCAGGAATTTGTGCACCGGCATGGTCGGCAGTTAAAAACAGAGTGTATTGATTTTTACCAACGGTTTTATCTAAATAATCCAATAATTTACCCAATGTTTTATCTAAACGGGCGTAGGTATCTAATAATTCCCAGCTATTGGGTCCAAATGTATGGCCAATATAATCGGTGCTTGAAAAACTTACTGCCAAAAAATCTGTTTCATTGCCTTTCCCCATTTGCTCGTTGGCAATGGTGGTTTCGGCTAAGTTTTCTAACAAATCATTGGCATAAGGTGTACTGGCAATTTTGCTGTAATCTTTTCCTTTGAATTTTGACAAATCATACGGCAATCTTTTCTCATCTTTTCCAAAAGGCTTGCCTTCATAACTGTTTTCATCAACATCACACAGTTGCTGATAGGTTGATTGCGGTAAAATGGGCGACCATTTTTTTTCATAATAAGTATTTACCCATTTTTTATTATTAAAATTGGTTAACCATTCAGGTAATTGATTCATGTAATAGGTACTGGTTATAAAATTGCCTGTTTGGTAATCGTACCAGTAAGCTGCATTGGCGGCATGTCCTGCAGGCAAAATGGCTCCTCTGTCTTTAATGGAAATACCAATTGTTTTACTTTTAAAATTAGAAGCGAGGCGTAATTCATCGGTTATGGTAGTAACCCATAAATTGCGTGGGCTCATTTCACCGGCTGCTTTGGTAATGCTGCCAACCGTAGCAACACTGGCGTCATCAGTACAATACACGTTTTTTAAAGTGTTGTTATCAAACCAGTTATTGCCCGTAATGCCTGTTAAAGCAGGTACACTGCCGGTATACACACAAGTATGGCCCACCGCCGTAACCGTTGGCACATAAGGCATTAAAGTATTATCACAGGAAAATCCCTGATGCAACAATCTTTTAAAACCGCCATTGGGCTCATATACATTATAAAAACGGTACAAATAATCCCACCGCATTTGGTCTACAATAATTCCTACTACTAATTTTGGCCTTGCAATAGTTGCCGTTTGCGTATTGTTCATCTTTGGCTGTGCTTGCAACTGCGGAATGGATAACACCATAAATCCCAGAGCAATTAATAAACTTTTTCTATTCATTTTTTCCATATTTAAGGTGTTAAAGATAAGTTGCCTGATTTTTTGCAGCTATTAATTTATTGTATAAATCGGTGCATATGGTAATTAAAAAATCTTTTTTATTCCTTCATCTTACCAATTTATTAATTTTGCAGCCGAATATATTTCAGTGTTGTAGCAAATATGTTGGGTTTTTGTTTACCAACCAATCAATCAATATTGCTTTGTTGGCAACCTCCTGAAGCATTCCTCATTTAAAATAAAAATTAGGCATGGCAGACATTTTTGAAAGATTAGTAAAACATTATGGCCCTCTTGGCCAGCATCGGGAAAGAGCACATGGTTATTTTGCATTTCCTAAATTAGATGGAGAAATAAGCAATAGAATGCAATTTCGTGGTAAAGAAATGATTGTTTGGAGCCTGAATAATTACTTAGGTTTAGCCAATCATCCTGAAATCAGAAAAACTGATGCTGAAGCTGCCAAACAATTTGGACTGGCTGCACCAATGGGCGCAAGAATGATGAGTGGTAACAGCAATTACCATGAACAGTTAGAGAAAGAATTAGCAGCGTTTGAGCAGAAAGAAGATGCCATTTTAATGAATTATGGGTATCAGGGTATTATGAGTGCAATTGATGCGCTTTGCAGCAGACATGATGTAATTGTGTATGATGCAGAAAGCCATGCCTGTATTATTGATGGTTTGCGTTTACATACCGGCCACCGTTATGTTTACAAACACAATGATATTGAAGATTTAGTGAAGCAATTGGTGAGGGCTACTGCTTTAATTGAAAAGCAAAATGCCGGCGGTATTTTAGTAATTACAGAAGGTGTATTTGGAATGGCCGGCGATCAGGGAAAATTAAAAGAAATTGCTGCACTTAAAAAACAATTTGAGTTTAGATTGCTGGTAGATGATGCCCACGGTTTTGGTACCTTGGGTAAAACTGGAGCCGGTGCGGGAGAAGAACAGGGTTGTCAGGATGCAATTGATTTATATTTTTCAACTTTTGCCAAATCAATGGCTTCTATTGGTGCTTTTATGGCAGGGCCTAAAGCAATTATAGATTATATCCGCTATAATATCCGTTCTCAAATTTTTGCCAAAAGTGTACCAATGCCTATTGTAATTGGTAATTTGAAGCGTTTGGAAATGTTAAGAAATATGCCTGAAATGAAGGCAAAATTGTGGAGTAATGCCATTCAATTGCAAAAGGGATTAAAAGAAAGAGGTTTTGATATTGGGAATACCGATTCAGTAGTTACTCCCGTTTACATGAAAGGTGGGGTAGAAGAGGCAACTGCAATGGTAATGGACTTACGTGAAAACTATCACATTTTCTGTTCTATTGTGGTGTATCCTGTTATTCCTAAAGGACACATCATTTACCGGTTAATACCTACTGCTGCGCATACCGATGCAGATATTCAGGAAACTTTACAAGCATTTAGCGAAACCAAAGCTAAGTTAGATGCAGGTGCTTATAAAGTAGATGCTATTCCTGATATGGCAGAAGTGCATTAAGTTTTCCTATAGCTTAAAAAAATAAAAGCTGCTGTTTCAAATAAGTGACAGCAGCTTTTTTATGGGTAAATGAACGCTTAATAATGCATTAACCTTAATTATAATGATTTCAACAACATATTGGCACCACGCACATAATCATCATTTTTGGCTTTGGTGGCCAATTGCATGCATTTTTCAGCATCAGCTTTAGCACTGGCTTTATCGCCAATGGCTTTTTCAACTTTTGCTTTTAATAAAAACATATAATAGGCTGTAGGATTATTTTCAGTTGCTTTGGTAACGTTGGTTAAAGCTTTATTGTAATCTTTGGCTATATCGTAATAAAAATTAGCTGCTGCAAAATAGAGATTGGGGTTAACATTATCTGCTTGCAGCGCCTGCTCAAACTGTGCATTCAGCCGGCTTACAATATGCGTAATAATGGGCACTTTTACTGCCACATTACCCCACATTAAATGCAGCTCACAACTTTCGGGTTGTATGTTGGTAAATTGCATGGTAAAAGTTTCCATCGTTTCTTTCATGTTTTCTGCAGGAACCATAAACCGGAATATATCATCGGCCTGCGCATAATCTGTTCCCCAATTCTTTGAGTCTTTATTGATGATAATGGTCCATTTTTTTTTACCCGGGATGGTAAAAATGGCGTAGGTACCTGAATCCAATTTGTTACCGGCCAAATCAATTTCGTCGGTTACTTTTAATTTGGTAGAAGCATTGGCACCTGTACGCCAAACTTTCCCCAATGGTGCTAATTCACTGTTTTCTTTAAAAACACTTCTACCTCTTAAATTGGGTCTTGAGTACGTTAATTCTAATCTGCCCATACCAAAATCCTGGATAATGGTTTCTGTAGGGCTTGCTGCGGGTACTTTTATTTGGCTAAAACCAAATTGTACAGTCAGTAAAGCAAGGGCTGCAAACAATATTTTTTTCATATAACAGTGTTTAATGTGCTGCAAACCTATTAAACGTTTGTTGAATATACCAGCTTTTGTTGTTAATTTTTAAAGGCAGGATGAAAAGCCTGTAAAGTGGTTCTTAAAAAATTACGATCTAAGTGGGTATATATTTCTGTTGTGGTAATGCTTTCATGCCCCAGCATTTCCTGAATGGCCCTTAAATCGGCTCCTCCTTCAATTAAATGTGTGGCAAAAGAATGGCGGAAAGTATGAGGTGAAATATTTTTTTGAATTCCTGCTTTTAAAACCAGATCTTTTATAATATAAAAAATCATGATTCTACTTAGGCTCTTGCCTCTTCTGTTTAAAAATAAAACATCTTCAAAACCTTTTTGAATGGGAAGGTGTTTGCGGATGGTTTCCATATATAATTGAATGTACCGTAAAGCAGGTGCACCAATAGGCACAAGGCGTTCTTTATTGCCTTTTCCGGTAACACGTATAAATTCAACATCAAAATAAATATGGCTGATGGTTAAATTAATTACTTCACTTACTCTTAATCCGCAACTATACATGGTTTCTATTATAGCTTTATTGCGGGTACCCTCTGGTGTACTTAAGTCAATTTGAGCAATAATGCTTTCAATTTCTTCAAAGCTGAGTACATCAGGTAAACTTCTTTTTGTTTTAGGTGCCTCTAAAAGTGTGGAAGGATCTGTAATTACAATTTGTTCAGTTAAGCAGTATTTATAAAATTGTTTAATGCCTGAAATAATTCTGGCCTGCGATGTGGCCAGCATTCCTAAATTGCCAATCCATTCCAAAAAATGTTGCAGGTCATTTAATTGAATGTCGGCCGGGGTTTTAGGTGTTGATTGTAATTGAATGTATTGAGTTAATTTATCAACATCACGCAAATACGCCTCAACCGAATGTTCACTTAATGAGCGCTCTAATTGTAAATAGGTTTTAAATCCTTTTTTATATGCTTCCCACATAACATTTCATTGTTGCATCATGGCAGGTTATAACCCATAAAAATACAATATTTTTTACCTGTTTAGTATTTGATATCATTTTTAGAAGATGAAGCAGTAAAGTGGAGATAGTAGTGACTTTTTAAGCAGGGTCAATTCCATCAATCTTGTAATATTTATTTCAGCAATTGCTCAATCCACAATATTTTTACCGTTAATACTTTTAAAACAATTTATTTCACATTTATGCAACCTGTTAATCTCCGTTCATTTAAACAAAAAGTTCGTTATCATAAATCTGCTTTTAAAAAATATTTAGGTAAAATAGAAAAAAAGGCACCCACATCTTTAAATAAATTGGTGGTAATGTTAGATAAAGCTGTGTGGAATGAAATTGATTGCCTTAGCTGTGCCAATTGTTGTAAAACAATGACACCTACTTTTACAACTGCCGACATGAAGCGAATTGCTGCTTATTTAAATATAAGCGTTGCAGAAATGAAAGATTATTGGTTGCATTTTGATAAAAAAGACAAAGATTGGGTGAATAACAAACAACCCTGCCAGTTTTTAAATTTAAAAGATAATAAGTGCAGTATATATCCTGTACGTCCACAAAGTTGTGCCGGTTTTCCGCATTTGGCCAAAAAGCCGGTGGTACAATATATTCATGTACATCAACAAAATGTTGCTTATTGTCCGGCTACTTATAAAATGGTTGAAAAAATGATGGAGCAGTTGCCCTCCTGATGTTTGCTTGTTTAAGACTTATCGTTCCTTTTTAAAATTTAAAGAAAGTGAATGTATTTCTTAAATTTAAGAAAAATTGCCCCAAAGTTTAAATTTAAAAGAAGTGATGCTTTCAATTGAACTTAAAAAAACACATCTTCTATCCAATAAATTTCAATCACCTGCTGTTGCTGAAGGGTAATGGCAATTACATCGAACTGAAGCTGTTCCCATTGTGGATGTTGTTCCATAAATGCCGAGGCAGCCTTTTTCAGAGCATCCATTTTTGGTTGCTGAATACTATCTTCCGGAAACCCAAAAGGCGATTGTTGCCTGGTTTTTACCTCTATAAAGTGAATGGTATTATTTTTTAAAGCAATGATATCTACTTCCCAATATTTATACCTCCAGTTTTGATACAATAACTGAAAACCATTTTCAAGAATATACCTGATTGCTAAATTTTCTCCAAGATTTCCTATTTCTTTTTGATGGCTCATGTGAATAAAATTATTTTTATAAACAGATGGAAAGCATAGATTAGCATTTGATGAAACAGCGTTAATTGAAAAATATTTTAGGATGCAAAAGTGTAAAATCGGCTTCTGCTTCTTTCAAAGAAAAAAACGAACAAATGCAAGATAATATTTATAAATTAAAAGGTAAAATTCAGCATTATGCCTGGGGCGGCTATACATATATTCCGAAACTGCTCGGAATTGAAAATACCAATGGTGAACCCTATGCCGAATATTGGCTGGGTGCACATCCCAGTGCCGCTGCAGAAATTATTTTGGATGATGGCGCATCGGTTAGTTTGTTACAATTCATACAACAGGATCCAAACAGAGTGTTAACCCCGGCCATTCAGGCTAAATTTGGCGAGTTACCCTATTTATTGAAAGTTTTGGATGTAAGAGAAATGCTTTCCATTCAGGTGCATCCTACAAAAGAAAATGCTATCAAAGGATTTGAATCAGAAGAACAGGCAGGCATTCCCATTCATGCGCCGCATCGGAATTATAAAGACAAAAACCACAAGCCTGAAGTGATGGTTGCACTCAGCGAAACATTTTGGTTGTTGCATGGCTTTAAAAGTGCTGCAGCAATCGAATCTGTTTTGGCCAATACATTTGAGTTAAGCGTTTTATTGCCCCTGTTTAAAAAGCAGGGCTACAAAGCATTATATCAGTTAGTGATGGAAATGGAACAAACAGACATTAATAATAAGTTAAATACATTGGTTCGAAAAGAACTGCATAAAAAAGCAGAAGGCCTTCTTACCAAAAACGATCCGGGTTGGTGGGTAGCTAAATTATATGAAGGAAAAGAAGCAATTGAAAATATTGACCGTGGCATTTTTTCTATCTACTTTTTTAATATCGTACAATTAAAAAAAGGGGAGGGAATATTCCAAAAAGCAGGTATTCCACATGCTTATTTAGAGGGGCAAAATGTAGAACTAATGGCCAATAGCGATAATGTTTTGCGGGCAGGTTTAACACCTAAACATATAGATGTGCCGGAATTATTGAAGCATACCATTTTTCAACCCGTTATACCGGAAATTTTAACTGGAAAGCAAATTGAAAGAAACGTACTTGAATTCAATTATCCATGCCCGGTGCCTGATTTTGGCATTCATAAAATAGAATGGGAAGGAGCCAATCAATACACAGCTTATGCAGCCTCTCCCGAAATTATTATTGCGGTAGAAGGTGGTTTTATTATCAGCAGCACCAATGGAAAAAATAAAGTAATTAAACAGGGCGAAGCCTGTTTCATAATTCCCAATACAGAATATTCCATATCCAGTAGTGGCAGGGTATTATTGTTTAAAGCATTTGTTCCTATTTAGGAGTATCAATTTTATAGTTAAAAAGCGTATAAAACCTTCAAATTGCTTATTTTTGTTTTTGTTGAATGGGCAAAATTATCAACTGTGTGTATGCTGGAGCTGATTGCCTGTTTTTTATGCTATTTTATATGAACCTTTAAATCAGCAATATGCAATTTTCAAAAAAGAATATGATTTATGCAGGAATTGTTTTATTGTTAACAGTATTCTGCAAAATTATTTTTGCCAATAATATTCAATGGAGCGGCTTTTCGCCAATTATGGCTGTTGCCCTTGTATCTGGTATGATGGTGCATCAAAAACATTTCACTTTTATTTTTCCATTATTCGCTTTATTGGGCAGTGATATCATGATTCAGCTTTTGTATGTAACCGGACAGTTTCCTTTTCCTGGTTTTTATAGTTATCAATTGCTGAATTATTTGTTTTTAAGTGTTTTGGTATTGGCAGGTTGGATGTTGAAAGGCAAAAAATATGCTACCCTTGTTTTGGGCGCATTGGTAGGACCCACAATTTATTTTCTGCTTTCTAATTGTACTGTTTGGGTTACACATGGAGGCTATAACCGGCCTATGAACGCCACCGGATTATGGATGTGTATGGCAGATGGTTTGCCTTTTTATAAAAATTCATTAATGGCAACACTGTTATTTTTACCGGTATTATTAATGTTTTATCATGGTTTGCTAAGAAAGCAATTGGCCATTAAAATGCAGTAAATTTCAAAGATATTATTGCTGATACATATCATAATATATTAAAATATTGAAAAATAAAAATCCGGCTTCTGTATGTGGAGGCCGGTATTTTATTGAAGTTCAATTATATAAATTGTTGTAATTGTTGAATCACTTCATCAATCTCTTCTTTTGAGTTGTGCCGGCTAAAAGAAAACCGAACGGCGACTTTATTTGGATTATTATTAAATGCCCTGATAACATGGCTTCCCTGATCGGTGCCGCTGGTGCAGGCGCTGCCACCACTGGCACAGATGTGATGAATATCTAAATTAAATAACAGCATCTCACTTTTTTCAGTTTTCGGAAAGCTTACATTTAAAACGGTGTACAGACTTTCATCAGAAGTATCACCATTAAAACTGATGCCCTTGATATGCTGTTGTAGCTGCTGCATCATATACTGCTTTAGCCCTCTGATGTATTTACTTTGGGTTGGATAATTTTCCGTAGCAATTTCCAATGCTTTTGCAAACCCTACAATACCATACACATTTTCAGTTCCTGCACGCATATTTCTTTCTTGTGCACCACCTTGTATAAAGGGGTTTATTTTTATATTTTCATTAATGTAAAGTAAACCAACCCCTTTGGGCCCATGAAATTTATGAGCCGCGCCGGTAATAAAATGAACGGGTAATTCTCTTAAATTAAATGGAAAATGACCAACGGTTTGCACGGTATCACTATGAAATATTGCATTGTATTTTTTGCAAATATTTCCTATCCATGCAATATTGGTGATATTTCCAATTTCATTGTTGGCATGCATCAGCGTAACTAAACATTTTTCGGTTGAACTGGTTAAAATTTGCTCTAAGTGTTGCAAATCAACATGGCCGTTTTCCAGAATATTTACATAGCTCAGTTTTATTTTATGTTGATGGTGTAATTTTTCAACAGTATGCAAAGTAGCATGGTGTTCAATAGGCGATGTAATAATATGTGTACATCCTAAATCGTATACTGCGGCATTAATAGCAGTGTTGCTGCTTTCAGTACCCCCGCTTGTAAAAAATATTTCTGCAGGATGGGCATTTAAAATTTTTGCTACCAATTTTCGGGCATTTTCTATTGCCATGCGTGTTTCTCTGCCATAGCTGTATATTGAAGAGGGATTTCCAAAATGTTCAGTTAAATAAGGCATCATTGCCGCTAAAACCTCGGGATCAATAGGGGTAGTGGCTGCATTATCTAAATAAATTCTTTTACTCATCGGGTAATCGTTGTTCAGTTAAACAGTAAAGGTATATACTGTACAGTTTCTTACAAAAAAACCTCTTATCACAGTGTTGATAAGAGCTTTTACAAGCATTTGAAGTTGTATTACATTACTTCACGGATGTCCTGCATCATTCTTTTGGCAATATTATCGGCAGTAGTTTTAAAGTTGCTTTCCGCATAAATGCGAATAATGGGTTCTGTATTGCTGGTTCTAAGGTGCACCCAGTCATTTTCAAATTCAATTTTTAAACCATCTTCTGTATTGATGGGATATTCTTTATATTTCTTTGTAATCTGTTCAAATATTTTTTTAATATCAAATCCTTTTTCAAGCTCAATTTTATTTTTACTGATAAAATAGTCGGGATAAATATTGCGTAATTGTTTTACACTTTTCTTTTCTTTAGCCAAATAAGTTAAAAATAAAGCAATGCCAATTAAAGCATCGCGGCCATAATGCAAATCGGGCACTATTACGCCGCCATTGCCTTCACCCCCAATTACGGCATTTACTGCTTTCATTTTTGTAACTACATTTACCTCGCCAACAGCAGAAGGGTAGTACATGCCACCATGTTTTAATGTAACATCTTTCAATGCTTTGGTGCTCGACATGTTGCTAACGGTATTGCCTTTCCTGTTCTTTAATACATAATCTGCAATGGCTACCAATGTATATTCTTCGCCAAATAAACTGCCATCTTCACATACAAATGAAAGTCTATCTACATCAGGATCTACTGCTATACCAATATCAGCCTTGTGTTTGTTTACTGCATTACATAATTCCTGCAAATGTTGTGGTAATGGCTCTGGATTATGTGCAAATTTTCCGTTCACTTCTTTATTTAATACTATAATATCGGCTTCTTTAATACCTAAAGCCTGTAATAAAGCGGGCACTGCAATAGCGCCGGTACTGTTAATGGCATCAATTACTATTTTAAATTTTCTTTTTTTAATAGCAGCTACATCTACTAATGGATAATCAATAATTGCTTGTATATGCTGTGCTATAAAGTTTGTATGAATGGTTTTATTACCTAATTTATCTACCTGTGCAAATACAAATTCATTTTTTTCTGCAATGGATAAAACAATAGCACCATCGTTTGCCGAAATAAATTCACCTTGATGATTGAATAGTTTTAAAGCATTCCACTCTTTGGGATTGTGGCTGGCGCTGATGATCATTCCACCGGCTGCGTTTTCAAACTGAATCGCCATTTCAATGGTAGGGGTAGTGCTTAAACCTGCATCTACAACATCTATACCCAATGCCATGAGTGTAGCCATAGCCAATTCCTGAACCATTGCACCGCTAATTCTTCCATCGCGGCCAATTACTACTTTTTTATTTGAATGATTTTGTTGCAATAGCCATGTACCAAATGCTGCAGTAAATTTTACAACATCTAAAGGGCTAAGATTCTCTTCCGATTTGCCACCGATGGTGCCACGAATGCCTGAAATACTTTTGATTAATGCCATATTTTATTCGGTTATTTTCTCTGCAGGGGGAATGCAAATTTAAGTAATTGATTCATATTTTTTTCATTAATTTAATTATAGTGGCCTTATTGTTTACAAACATTTGTTTTACATCATTACCAACTTTCTATTTGTAATTTCGCAGCTTCATTAATAGCAATTATTGGATGCCTTTAAGAAATTGGTATAAAGACTGGTTTAATTCGCCATATTATCATTTAATATATCAAAACAGAAATGAAGATGAGGCCAATGAATGGATTATTCATTTGCTGCAATATTTAAAATCGGCTATTTCATCTACTATTTTAGATGTTGCCTGCGGAAAAGGGCGTCATAGTAAAATATTTGCCGAAAAAGGATTTGATGTAACCGGCATTGCTTTGGCACCAGAAAATATAGTAGAAGCTAAGCAATTTGAAAATGACAGGTTACATTTTTTTGTGCATGATATGCGGCTGCCCTTTTATGTAAATTATTTTGATTTTGCATTTAATTTTTTTACCAGTTTTGGTTTTTTTAGAACGTTGAGAGAACATAATAATGCTATCCGTACCATTGCTCAAAGCCTAAAACCGAATGGTGTTTTTGTTTTAGATTATATGAATGTTCAGTATGTAGAAAGTTATTTAAAAAAATAGAACAAATTGAAATCAATCACCTCGTTTTTTATATTACACTTTGGCAGGATCCAGAACATTTTTACAAACAAATTTAGGTAACTGAAAAAGGCAAAGGCAATATTACCTTAAAGCATTTATTTACCGAAAAAGTTGCAAAGTTTACATTGGGTGATTTTACTGAAATGATGGCCTACCAACATTTGCAAATTCAGGAAGTTTTTGGGAATTATGCACTGGAGCCATTTCACCTGAAGCAATCGCCCCGTTTAATTGTCATTGCAAAAAAAATCAGTAACCCAAGCATTACGGCATAATGCTTGCTATTTTTACTGAAATAAAATGGAGCAATACAGTGATATTTGTGTTTTATTTTGATATTTCTGTAACTATTTAACTGTATTTTGCAACCAAATGATTTATTTGTAATGGTGGATTAAGGCAGCAGGTATGTTGAAAAAAAATGTTGTATTATTTGTAATAGGTTTATGCATCTTTACTTATATATTGGGAATGTTTTTAATTCCGCTAATGGATATTGATGCGGCGCAATATGCATCCATTTCCCGAGAAATGTTTGCCCGCAAAAGCTATCTGCAAGTATATGATTTAGGCCACGATTATTTAGATAAACCACCCATGCTTTTCTGGCTATCCGGATTAAGTATGTATATTTTCGGTGTTCATGATTGGGCTTATCGCTTACCATCTGTTTTATTTTCTATTGTAGCTATTTATGCTACTTACCGGCTGGCATTGCTTTATTATAAGAAAGAAATAGCCATGCTGAGTGCTATGGTGCTGGCAGCCAGTCAGGCACTCTTCCTCATGAATCATGATGTAAGAGCCGATACCATGTTAATGGGTTGGGTTATTTTCAGTATCTGGCAATTGGCAGAATGGTATACAAACAAAAAGTATATTCATTTTGTGTTGGGCTTTATAGCTATTGCTGGTGGTATGCTTACAAAAGGGCCTATAGCATTATTTGTACCGGTTTTTGCATTTCTGCCCCATTTTATTTTACGTAGGGAATGGAAGCAGTTCTATCGTTGGGAATACATTTCGGGCCTACTAATCATAACAATACTATTATTGCCAATGAGTATAGGATTGTACCAACAGTTTGATATGCATCCCGGTAAAATGGTAGGCGGAAATTATATCACATCAGGATTGAGGTTTTATTACTGGACGCAAAGTTTTGGCCGTTATACCGGCGAGAATGCCAACCGAGAAATGAATCAGTTTACCTTTTTACTGCAAAATATGTTGTGGAGCTTTTTGCCATGGATTATTTTTTTTCTGGTTGGACTGTTTTTAGAAATAAAAACAGTAATAAAACAAAAAGGTAAACTTACTGAACAACAGGAGTGGATTACCACCGGTGGCTTCATTATTACCTATTGCGTGTTAGCCAGAAGCCAGGCACAATTGCCACACTATATTTTTGTAGCATTCCCTTTCGCAGCAATTGTAACTGCAAAGTTTTTATATGCTTTGTTTTTTGAACATAAATGGAGGCATTTACGGCGAATACTGGTTTTATTACACCTTCTTATTTTTACTGCGCTTTGGATGGCATTAATTGTATTAATGGCATTTCCTTTTTCAGATATACCCAAATTTGTAGCAACATTATCTGCATTATGTTTATTATTAATGTACTCGCTTTTTTATTCTAAAAAATTACATTTTCACCGGTTACCTGTTATTGCATTCTTTACCATTATCGGCATCAATGTGTTTTTAAATACTGCATTCTATCCTGCTTTATTGCAATACCAAATGGGCAATACTGCGGCCGGGTTTATCAACGCCAAACATATTGACAAGTCGAAAGTGATTGTTGCAGGCATACATCCGGGCTATCCATTTTATTTTTATGGACAATATATTTTTCCTGACACCACCATAAATGGATTAAAAGAAGGCGAAGTTGCTGTAACCAATGCTGATAGTGTTGCTATAATTGAAAAGAAATTTCCCTATGCCAAAGTGTTGCACCGGGGCGATAATTTTCATGTAACACAATTGAGTTTTGACTTTCTTAATCCGGAAACCAGGCCGGAAGAATTGCAACACTATGCCATTGTGGATTTAACACCACCCCTCAAAAAAACGGTTAAAAAATAAAACTTACAGCGTTTTGCGGGTTATCTAACTTGTAACTTTTATCTTCACCATTGCAGTTTACATGAAAAATATTTACTTGTGTTGGCTGGTAATCATACAATAGCGTTGATGTTATATCCATTTTTTTGATGGATGGAATATTGTCTATCTCAAAGTAACTCCACACACTTTCTTTTTGAATTTCGTAACCAATATATTTTAAATGAACCCTTGCATTATTAATGGTAACATTCATTTTCTGCGATATATATTGTTGTATCATATTATCTACTTCCGCTTTATTGGCCGGAAGCGTTAAATCTACATTTTTATTAAAATGTTTTTTTAAAACCTGCTCCAGATCATCCGTAAAAATTCTAATACTTACTTCCACCATTTTTTCTTTTGCATTGTGATGCAAATCAATAACCGAAACATAAAACGGGTGCATGGCAGTAATGTAGGTAATCCATATCCATTTATACAGTAAAGCAACCATTTATCTTAATTTTTTGGTGGTTACAAATGTCGGTATTATATTGAACGCCATGAGCGATTTTAATTTGTATTTTACATTAGGGCGTGAACATATTGCCAATATCACTGCATTAGACCATATTTTGTTTATTGCAGCTTTATGCACCCGATATCAATTTGCAGATTGGAAAAAAATTTTAATTTTAGTAACCGCATTTACCATTGGCCATTCTATTACCCTTGCTTTAAGTGTTTTGAATGTAGTGCATTTTTCAACACGATGGATTGAGTTTTTAATTCCTGTTACCATTTTAATTACAGCCATTAGTAATTTATTTGTGAAAAAATTTGTGTTCAAATCAAAGTTTTCGGTTATTTATTTTTTTGCATTATTTTTTGGATTAATTCATGGGTTGGGTTTTAGTAATTATTTAAAGAGTTTATTGGGGAAAGACCAGCGGATCATCTGGCAATTATTTGCCTTTAATTGTGGCTTAGAAGTAGGCCAATTAATCATTGTACTAATCATTCTTATCATTGCTTTTATACTGGTAAGTATTATGAAGGTAAGTCGCAGGGATTATTTGCTGTTTTTGTCGGCAGCCATTATTGCCTTATCTTTAGAAATGTGTTTGCAAAGAGTGCCTTTTCATATTTAAACAATAACACATCTGCTATGAGAAAGTTGCTGTTTTTTATTTTGTTATTGTTGGGTTGGAATATTTTACCTGCCCAAAATATTCAAAACAATCCGGGTTCCAACCATGGTAACAAATTTGAACAATTGGGAACCATTTTACCTACTCCTAATGAGTATAGAACAGCTAGTGGCGCCCCGGGGCCTAAATACTGGCAACAACGCTGTGATTATGATATTCAGTGTTCGTTAGATGAAAAAAAATTGCTTTTAACTGGAACTGAAACCATTTCCTATCACAACAATTCACCCGATGTGCTTACTTATTTATGGATTCAGTTAGATGAAAATGAACACAATAACCTGCACAATGCCAATTATCAGGACGCCAGTTACCTGAATAACCAAATGACCAACACCATAATAAATAGATTGGAAACTTCGAACGAAGACAATGGTTATGGCGATAAAATTTATGCAGTTATCAATATAGCAAACGGAAAAGCTTTGCCCTATACCATCAATAAAACCATGATGCGCATTGATTTACCTCATCCCTTAAAACCAGGCCAGCAATTTAATTTTAAAATAAACTGGAGTTATAAAATTTCCGACAGAATGCAAATGGGAGGCCGTGGTGGTTATGAATACTTTCCTGAAGATGGAAATTATTTATTTACTATTACGCAATGGTATCCCCGTTTGTGTGTGTACAGCGATTTTCAAGGATGGCAAAACCATCAGTTTACCGGCAGAGGCGAGTTTGCATTAACTTTTGGAAATTTTAAAGTACAAATAACAGTGCCTGCCGATCATATTGTAATGGCAACCGGCACCTGCCAAAACTACAATCAGGTTTTGTCGCCCAATCAATTAGCACGTTGGAACAAAGCACAAACTGCCAAAGAACCGATTGAAATAGTAACCTTAGATGAGGCAAAAAAGGCTGAAACAGGGAAAATATCTGTAACCAAAACCTGGATATTTTCAGCCGATAATGTACGCGATTTTGCATGGACATCATCCCGAAAATTTATTTGGGATGCTATGCCTGCTTATATAGATGGTAAAAAAGTTATGTGTATGAGCGCTTACGGTAAAGAAGCATATGGATTATACCGAAAATTTTCAACCAAGGTAGTAGCACATACCATTAAAACGTATTCAAAATTCTCTATCCCCTATCCTTATCCCGTAGCACAAAGTATTGAAGCCAGTAATGGTATGGAATATCCTATGATTTGTTTTAATTATGGAAGAACCGAAAAAGATGGCACTTACAGCGAAGCCGTTAAGAATGGCATGTTAGGTGTGATAATTCATGAAGTGGGGCATAATTTCTTCCCAATGATAGTAAATAGTGATGAACGCCAATGGACCTGGATGGATGAAGGCCTGAACAGTTTTGTTGAATACCTCACCGAAGAATTGTATGACAATAAATTCCCATCCCGTAAAGGAGCCGCCTGGACAATAACCGATTACATGCGTTTGCCTAAAGATCAGTTAGAACCTATTATGACCAATAGTGAAAATATTGTTCAGTTTGGCCCTAATGCATATACCAAACCGGCTACCGGATTAAATATATTACGCGAAACCATTATGGGTCGTGAGTTGTTTGATTTTGCATTCCGGGAATATGCACGCCGGTGGGCATTCAAACATCCAACACCTGCCGATTTATTTAGGACAATGGAAGATGCAAGCGGTGAAGATTTAGACTGGTTTTGGAGAGGTTGGTTTTACAGTACCGATCCCTGCGATATTGCCATTGATTCAGTAAAACATGCTGTAGTCGATGCTGCTTTAATAGGTGCCATGCCTCAGCGAAATGGTGTTCGTACAATGCCATTAGCCAAACCTGCCGTTCCTCAGTTTGATGATATTTCTAAAATAAGGAACAGGGAAAATAATTCCATTACTTTTCTTACCGATGCAGATACCTCTCTCCGCGATTTTTACTGGAAATATGACCGCGGTATCATTCCGTACGATTCAACGATTCATGTAACACTTCCTGCAAGCGTTACTGCAGAAAAGTTTACGCAGGATGAATTAAAGCCTTATCTGGGTAAACACTTGTATGAAATAACTTTTAAAAATAAAGGCGGTTTGGTAATGCCCATCATTCTTCAATTCACATTTGAAGATGGCACCACAGCTATGGAAAGAATACCTGCTCAAATTTGGAGAAAAAATGAAAATGAGGTAACCAAAGTATTTGTTACCAATCAGGTAGTAAAATCCATGCAATTAGACCCATTACGCGAAACTGCAGATATTGATGAAAGTAATAATTCGTGGCCAAAAGTAAGTTCGCCTACTAAATTTGAATTATTTAAAGCAGGTTTAATCAATAGAAGAAACCCTGTTACACCACCTAATCCAATGCAGGAAATTAAAGTATCTTCCAAAAATTGATTGCATAATAAATTAAAACAAAAAATCGAAGCACTATCAATACTTCGGTTTTTTATTGCAATAAAAAACCCCGGAAATATTTACCGGGGCTTATTTTTGGTTGGGTTACTAGGATTCGAACCTAGACAGACAGAACCAAAATCTGTAGTGCTACCGTTACACCATAACCCAATCCTATCACCAATTTTTACATTGGGGTGCAAAAATAGGGGAGCCTTTGGTTTGTTCCAAAAAATTTTATCACAATAAAAGGAAATTTTCTGGTTACAACTTCAATAAGGCTTCAATCTTTCAAATAATCAGTTTGTTTTGCGGGTGGTTTTATGATAATCGTTCTTTCTATTACCGCTGCATCGTAATCAATTAAAATAGTAACAACAACTTCATCATTTTGCTGGGGAAGTGCAGTTCCATTTTCTGAAACTGCAAATGTTGAAATGATAGCCGGATTGATACCAATTTGCATTAAATATTTTTTAATATTATTGGCTCTTTTAACAGCAAGGTTTGTATTTTTTTCTTTAGAAAGTGCATTACCATAAATTCTAATTCTGGTTAAAGTAATACTTGAATCGCCGGGCGGTACATCATTTAAAATTAATTTTGCAGCAGGTGTTAAATCGGGTTTATTGAATTGAAAATATACCCTGGCACTGGTGGTATCTGGTTCGGCAGCTTTTGCCAAAAGTCCTGAAAAAATGATACCCAGTAAGAAAAGTGTTTTTTTTAACATGTATCAATTTTAGTGTTGAATATAAAAGAAACACTAAGTTCCTCTATTTATTTTGTATGGAATAGATTTTATGGTTAAAAAATGATTTCACATCCTTTTTATTTCCGTTGCAACAGGTTATCTTTAATTCATCCCTGATGGGTATCCAAATGGAAAGTAAACTAATTTTATTGGCATTATTTGTAATTGCAATGTTGCTTATGTCACACACAGTTTCAAAAAAAACAAAAACAATTCTATTTTTCGGCGATTCAATTACCGAATTTAGCACGTTGCCCGGTGGTTATTTGCAGTTGTTAAATGAAAAAATAGTACAAAATGGCTTAGCTCAGCTAACTTGTTTGGGAGCTGGTATTAGTGGCAATAAAATTTACGATTTATACCTTCGGTTAGAAGATGATGTTTTGAATAAAAATCCTGCTTTGGTAGTTATTTTAATTGGTGTAAATGATGTATGGCATAAAGTATCGCACGGAACAGGTACCGATGCCGATAAGTTTGAAAAATTTTACAAAGCCATTTTAAATAAACTTCAGGCGTCCAATATTCCTGTGGTTTTATGCACCATTATATCCATTGGCGAAAAATTACAAGGTCAAAACCGGCAAGATGATGATATTGATGTATACAATGGTATTATCAGAAATCTTTCCACCACTTACCAGGTACCACTTTGTGATTTGCGAAAAGCGGCATTTGATTGTATTGCAGCACAAAATCATACCAATGCCGACAGGGGGTTTTTAACCAAAGATGGGGTTCATTTAAATGAAACCGGCAATAGGGTGGTAGCAGAAAATATTTGGCAAACCATAGCTCAAATTCCCGGGTTTTTATAAAACAAAAAGACAGTTTGTTTGAAAGTAAACTGTCTTTTTTACATAATTTAGATGAATACAAAATTGAGTAAGCCCACTCAAATCCTAATCATTTACAACTACTAAATAGTAATTTTTTTTTCCTTTTTGAATGAGGATGTATTTGTTCTGCAAAAGGTCTTGTTTTGTAATCTGCACATAATCGGTTTCAATTTTCTTTTTATTGATGCGGATACCACCATTCTGCCACATTTTTCTGGCTTCGCCTTTACTGGGGAAAATATTGGTTTCAGTTAAAAAGTTTAATAAATCATAACCGCTTTCAATTTGTGATTTTGAAATGGTGATGGTAGGCACACCTTCCAAAGCCTGTAATAGTTGCTTTTCACTTAAACTGGCCAGTATATCAGCAGTTTCATTATTAAATAATATTTCAGAAGCCTGCACTGCAAAATCATAATCTGCTTTGCTATGCACAAAAATGGTTAATGATTCGGCTAATTTTTTTTGTAAAATCCTTTCATATGGTGCTTTATCGTGTGCTTCCAATAAGCTTTCAATGGTTTCTTTTGGTAGCAGCGTAAATATTTTAATCCATTTTTTTGCATCTTCATCACTGGCATTCAGCCAAAATTGATAAAATTGATAGGGAGAAGTTTTTTGCGCATCTAACCAAACATTGCCTTTTTCAGTTTTACCAAACTTACCGCCATCTGCTTTGGTTATCAGCGGGCAGGTAAATGCAAAGGCTTCGCCGCCTGCTTTTTTTCTGATAATTTCAGTTCCGGTTACAATATTGCCCCACTGATCGCTGCCACCCATTTGCAGTTTGCAGTTTTTGTGTGTATAAAGCCAGTAAAAATCATAGCCCTGTACCAACTGATAGGTAAATTCGGTAAAACTCATTCCGTTTTCATTTTCTATCCGTTTTTTTACACTATCCTTGGCCAACATATAGTTTACGGTAATATACTTTCCTACATCTCTGATAAAATGCAGAAAACTCATGTCTTTAAACCAGTCGTAATTATTCACCATTTCGGCGGCATTGGGCTTTGTAGTATCAAAGTCTAAAAATTTTTCTAACTGTTTTTTTACGCATTGCACATTGTGCTGTAAAACATCTTCACTCAGCAAATTTCTTTCTTCACTTTTTCCGCTCGGATCGCCCACCATGCCAGTTGCACCACCTACTAAAGCAAAGGGTTTATGCCCTGCTTTTTGCAAATGAACCAATAATAAAATGGGCACCAGACTGCCAATATGTAAACTATCTGCAGTAGGATCAAAACCAATATAGGCCGAGGTCATTTCCTTATTCAATTGTTCAATGGTTCCGGGCATTATATCCTGAATTAATCCACGCCATTGCAATTCTTCCATTAGATTTAGATTCATACAAAATTCAATTTGCGCAAAAGTAATTACTTTGATGTTCGGAATAAATGTAATTGTTGCGTTATGTTTGCAAATGAATCAGCTAATGCTGTTCAATAATTCAGGAAGATGCCACAATGGGAAGTTCTATCATAAAAATAATAACAATATGCAAATAGTAGGTTTTGGCACCCGGGTGCTTAATTTTCTGGTAGATTTAATTCTTGTGTTTTCAATCGCATATTTATTGAATAAAGTATGGGATTGGTATGTTGTTTTTTATGAATACACGCCTTATAATTTTGGTGAAATATTTGGATTGGTAGTGTTCATATATTATTTTTTGTTTGAATGGATCTTTGCACGTACACCGGGAAAATGGTTTTCACGAAGTAAGGTGGTAACCCAATCGGGAGGTAAACCCGGTATATGGCCTATATTTATGCGCAGTATTATCCGGTTAACTATTATAGATGCTTTTTTTATTCCTTTTTTAGAAATGCCATTGCATGATTATTTAAGTAAAACCAGGGTAGTAGAAGCTTAATTTTTTTGGAAGGACATCACTGTATGTTTTTTAAATTGAAAAATCACCAACTATTTTCAGCGCATTACCTTAAAGTAAAGATTTTGTAAAGATTTTATAAGATGTTTTTGTAAAAGAAAAATGATTTAAGAAAATTTTTTCAACGTTTCCATTCTTAAGATATATTTTCCAATTATATCAAATTCAAGATTCACCTCAGTTTTTATTGTTACAGATGACATATTGGTATGTTCAAATGTATAAGGAATAATGGCTACTTTAAAACTGTTTTCCGTAACATTAAAACAGGTTAAACTAATACCATTTAAACAAATAGAACCCTTTTCAATAATCAATGGGGCAAAGGCTGCTGGAAACTGAAACGTATACTCCCAGCTTCCGACTAAGGTTTTTACTTCCATACAGGTTGCAGTACAATCTACATGACCCTGCACCAAATGCCCGTCTATACGTCCGTTCATAACCATACAGCGTTCAATATTCACGATATCGCCCGGTTGTAAATGGTTTAAATTGGTTTTTTGTAAGGTTTCTTCAATAGCAGTTACTCGATGCGAGTTACCTTCAGCCACCTCAATAGTAAGGCAAACGCCATTATGCGATACACTTTGGTCGGCTTTTAAAGCATTGCTAAGTGGCGATGAGATCCAAAATATGGTATTTGTACCACTTTTTTCAATCTTTTCAACATAGCCAGTACATTCAATAATTCCTGTAAACATACCTGCAATTTAAATGGAAAAGACACAAAAATAATTTTGATATTTGGAATTTTACCGGAACCTATTATCTTTGCAGCCCATTCATTCAAAAAAGGAGATATTTTATTATGCTTATTATCGATTCAAAAGATTGCGAAAACATTGACAAGGCGCTGAAAAAGTATAAGAAAAAGTTTGAAAAAAGCAAAACACTGCTTAAATTAAGAGAGCGTCAAACTTTTACAAAGCCCTCTGTTAAACGCAGAGAAACTGTGTTAAAAGCAATCTACAAGCAAAAAATTGCCAGTGGAAAAATAGAAGCATAAAATGCTTTTATACCCAAAATATATTTAGTAGCCTGAGATAGTTAATTTTAGGCTACTTTTTTATGTCTATTATTGAAACATATCCTGAATTACAACAATTTATTGCGTATCTCAGTTTTGAGAAGCGATATTCAAAATATACCGTTACAGCTTATCAAAAGGATTTGGAACAATTTCTTCATTTCCAAATTAATCAGTTTAATTCTCCGGCTATCAACGATATTCAGCCCACATTTATTAAAAGTTGGCTTGCATTTTTAAAAGAACAGGGACTTGAGTCCAAGAGCATCAATCGAAAAATTTCTACTTTAAAATCATTTTTCAAGCATCTTCAAAAATTGGGATTGTTGCGGCAATCGCCCATGGCAACCATTATTTCTCCAAAAGCCAAAAAAAGGCTGCCTGCATTTGTAGATGAATCCAAAATGGAATTATTGTTACAAACAGCTATTGATACCACCAATTGGGATGAAAAAACAAATTTTCTGGTTTTGCAGTTATTTTATTTTACAGGCATTCGTTTAAGTGAGTTAATACATTTAAAAGAAATGCAAATTGATGCTGCCAACCAACAAATAAAAGTAATAGGGAAGGGGAACAAAGAACGAATCATACCCATTCATGATACCTTATTGACTCAGTTAAAAGGGTATCTGAAGGAAAAGCATCATCAGTTTGGAACTATTGAACCCTGTGTATTTGTGAATAAAAAAAATAAACCATTGCAACCCAGACAGGTGTATCAAAACATTAAAAATTTATTGGGTACAGTAACAACCATGCAAAAGAAGAGTCCGCATGTGCTACGCCATACTTTTGCAACCCATCTCTTAAACAATGGTGCAGATTTAAATGCCGTAAAAGAACTATTGGGGCACAGCAGTTTAGCCGCAACACAGGTATATACCCACACCACCATCGAAAAGCTAAAAGACATTCACAAAAAAGCTCATCCTAAAGCCTGAAATTTTATGGCACCAGCAATAGGAAAATTTTTTAAGAAAAACAATAACGAATTAGCTTTATTTTATAAAATGAAAGCTGTAGATTTATCATGAAATGATGATGTATAAAAACACATCATTTAAAACAGTTCTTTACATTATTTTTTCACCATTAAACGTGTGTTGCTATGAACATCAACATTCAAACTGTGCATTTTGAAGCAGATTTTAAACTGTTAGATTATGTAACTAAAAAAACGGAAAAATTAAACACTTTTCATGATCAGGTTTTAAAAGTAGATGTCTTTCTTAAATTGGATAATGTAGTTCATAAAATTAAAGACAAGATTGTTGAAATCCGCGTTCATGTTCCCAAACACGATTTTTTTGTAAAAGCCTCTTCAAAATCATTCGAAGAGTCTTTTGATATGGCATTTGATTCCATGATCAATCAAATTAAACGAAAAAAAGAAAAGCTAACCATTGCTTAACAAATTTTACCGGCCCTCTGCAAAGAGGGCTTTTTTTTTGCTATTGTGGCATTCGATTTTTAAATTAATTGCTCAGTAATAGCAGTACTTTTGCAGAAATGTTGAAAACTGATTAAAAATTTTTGTAGAAGAATTTTGTTGAAATAAGTTTTCCATTACCTTTGCCATCCCGAAAAAAACGGTAGTTCTTTGTGTAAGCCGAAGTAGCTCAGTTGGTAGAGCAGCTGATTTGTAATCAGCAGGTCGTGGGTTCGACTCCCTTCTTCGGCTCAAAAAATGTATTGGGCAGGTTCCAGAGCGGCCAAATGGGGCGGACTGTAAATCCGCTGTCTTTCGACTTCAGTGGTTCGAATCCACTCCTGCCCACAATTATTCTTTTTTTGGGGAGAGTAAAATAGTTCTTTAAATCGAAAAAGTATCGGCTCAGTGGCTGTTACAATTTCAAGCGGGAGTAGCTCATTTGGTAGAGCGATAGCCTTCCAAGCTATAGGTGGCGAGTTCGAGCCTCGTCTCCCGCTCTTTGCCTGAAATAACGGAAATAAAAAAAATAGGTTCATGACTTTTTGAATTGGAATGGATACTATTAATAAGTAAAACCGATTTTTTTTATCAGGCCGTTGTAGCTCAGGGGTAGAGCACTTCCTTGGTAAGGAAGAGGTCGTGAGTTCAATTCTCATCAACGGCTCCATTTATAATGGAAAAGAATGTGCAGTTGGAAATAGTGGTACTAATTTGAATAACAGGATTTGAAAAATCAAGAAAATAAAAACTAAAACAAGGCAGAGGCCTTAAATTTTTACACACAACTAAAAACAAATAAAATGGCAAAAGAAAGCTTCTTGAGGGATAAACCCCACGTTAACGTTGGAACAATTGGTCACGTGGATCATGGTAAAACCACCTTGACTGCGGCCATAACTACAATCTTATCTAAAAAAGGAATGGGTAATGTGGCTAGGAAATATGATGAGATTGATGGTGCACCTGAAGAAAAAGAGCGTGGTATTACCATTAATACTGCACACGTGGAATATCAAACTGCTAACCGTCACTATGCACACGTTGACTGTCCTGGTCACGCCGACTATGTTAAAAACATGATTACCGGTGCTGCACAAATGGATGGAGCTATTCTGGTGGTTGCTGCCACAGATGGTCCAATGCCTCAAACCAAAGAACACATTCTTTTGGCCCGTCAGGTAGGTGTACCACGTATTGTAGTATTTATGAACAAAGTTGACTTAGTTGACGATCCTGAATTATTAGAATTAGTGGAAATGGAAATCCGTGAGTTATTAAACTCATATGGTTTTGATGGTGATAATACTCCTATTATTCAGGGTTCTGCAACCGGCGCCTTGGCTGAAGATCCAAAATGGGTTGGTAAAATTGATGAATTAATGGATGCTGTTGATAGTTATATTCCATTACCTCCCCGCCCAATTGATCAACCATTCCTGATGAGTGTGGAAGATGTATTCTCTATCACAGGTCGTGGTACAGTAGCTACTGGTCGTATTGAACGGGGTGTGATAAAAGTTGGTGAATCAGTTGAAATTGTTGGTTTAATGGAAGCGCCGCTTTCCTCAACTGTAACTGGTGTGGAAATGTTCAAGAAATTATTAGATGAAGGTCAGGCTGGTGATAATGCTGGTTTATTATTACGTGGTATTGAAAAGAAAGATATTCGTCGTGGTATGGTAATTTGCAAACCCAAAAGCATTACCCCACATACAGAATTTAAAGGTGAGGTTTACGTATTAAGCAAAGAAGAAGGTGGCCGTCATACTCCATTCTTCAATAAATACCGTCCTCAGTTCTATTTCCGCACTACCGATGTAACCGGTGAAGTTTCCTTACCTGAAGGAACAGAAATGGTAATGCCTGGTGATAATATTAACTTAACTGTAAAATTAATCCAACCCATCGCAATGGAAAAAGGTTTGAAATTTGCGATTAGAGAAGGTGGTAGAACAGTAGGAGCAGGACAGGTTACTGAAATTTTGAAATAGGCTCTTTATTTTAATAAATCCTTTGTTGTAATTTTCCTATATTTGCAACAGAAAATTTCTTAAAGGCTGTCCCGACAACATCGGGATAGCTTTTAAGTTTATACGGGTATCGTACAACGGTTAGTATAGAGGTCTCCAAAACCTTCGATCTGGGTTCGAATCCTAGTACCCGTGCTATTGTGGTTTTATTTTAACGGGGGTTTACACATGCCTTATGCAACGAACTGAATATTAGCAGTGCTGCAACAAATGTGTTTGCCATCATAATATCAAAAATAAAATGAATAAAGTTACTACCTATTTTAGAGACAGCTACCGCGAGTTAGTTGAAAAAGTAACCTGGCCAACCTGGCAAGAGTTGCAACAAAGCACCGTAATTGTTTTGGTAGCAACCATCATTATTACAGGTATTGTATGGTTAATGGATTTTAGCTCCAACCAGGTACTAAAATTAATTTATTCATTGTTCAAGTAATTTTTATTCCATGGAGATTTCTTCAGAAGTAATAGATGCCATTACTACACCACAACCAGAAACCAAATGGTATGTGTTACGGGTAGTGAGTGGAAAAGAGCGAAAAGTAAAAGAATATCTGGATAAAGATATTCAGCGCAGTGGTTGGGTTGATATTATTAAACAGGTTTTTTTACCAATGGAAAAAGTGTACAAAGTGCAGAATGGTAAAAAAATAATGCGGGAAAAAAACTATTTTCCAGGTTATGTAATGATAGAAGTAGCTGATGGTAAATTAAACGATGAAATTGTTCAGCACATTAGCAATATTAGCAATGTAATGCATTTTCTTACTGATGGCAAGGGTTCTAAAGGCAATATCATTTCACTTCGTAAAAGTGAAGTAAATAAAATGCTTGGAAAAGTGGATGAAATGAATGATCAGGGTATCAGCATCAGCGAGCCTTTTATTGTTGGTGAAACCATTAAAATTATTGAAGGGCCATTTAACGATTTTAATGGTATTATTGAAGAAGTGAATGACGAGAAGAAAAAACTAAAAGTTACCGTTAAAATTTTCGGAAGATCAACTCCGGTAGAGTTAAATTATATGCAGGTTGAAAAGATAGGCTAATGGTAATCCAGAAAATATTTTCTAAAAAATCTCCCATTCAGGAGATTTTTTAGTTGGAAGGTTAAATGAATCAAAAATTCTATTACCTTTGCCGTCCCAAAATAGTTCTTATTCTTAATGATGGAGCTTGGGAGTTTTGTTTAAAACAAAACGTTATTACCAATCAAATCGTAAAATTATGGCAAAAGAAATCTCCGGCTTTGTAAAGCTGCAGGTAAAAGGTGGTCAGGCCAACCCCGCACCACCTGTAGGTCCTGCCCTTGGTTCCAAGGGAATTAATATTATGGAGTTCTGCAAACAATTCAATGCAAGAACTCAGGATAAAATGGGAAAAGTTGTTCCCGTTTTAATTACAGTGTATTCCGACAAGTCTTTCGACTTTGTTATTAAAACCGCACCGGCTGCCGTTCAATTAATGGAAGCAGCAAAAATTCAAAAAGGCAGTAAAGAACCCAACCGTGCTAAGGTTGGAAAAGTAACATGGGAACAAATTGAAGGCATTGCAAAAGATAAAATGCCCGATATGAACTGTTTTACTTTAGAAAGCGCCATGAAAATGGTTGCAGGTACTGCACGTAGTTTAGGACTTAATATTGAGGGGGATGCTCCCTGGAAAAACTAATTATTCACCTTAAATAACTTTATAAAATGGCACTGACTAAAAAAAGAAAAGTAGCAGAAAGTAAGGTGGATAAAAACAAAGTTTATTCCCTTAAAGAAGCCGCTGCATTAGTAAAAGAAATTAATTGCACCAAATTCGATAGTTCTGTAGATATACATATTCGCTTAGGTGTTGATCCTAAAAAAGCCGATCAGCAAGTACGCGGTACTGTAAGTTTACCACATGGTACTGGTAAAACCAAAAGAGTACTGGTTTTATGTACACCTGATAAAGAAGATGCTGCAAAACAGGCTGGCGCTGACTATGTTGGGTTGGATGAATTCATTCAAAAAATAGAATCAGGCTGGGTTGATGTAGACGTAATTATTGCAACCCCATCAGTAATGCCTAAAATTGGTAAATTAGGTAAAGTATTGGGTCCTCGTAACTTAATGCCCAACCCCAAAACCGGTACCGTTACCAACGATGTAGCCGCTGCAGTGAATGAAGTAAAAGGTGGTAAAATTGCATTTAAAGTGGATAAAGCAGGTATTGTTCATGCTTCCATTGGCCGTGTTTCTTTCGATGCCAATAAAATTGCAGAAAATACCACTGAATTAATTAATGCTATTTTAAAATTAAAACCCGCAACTGCAAAGGGTACTTATTTAAAAGGCGTTAATATGGCCAGCACTATGAGCCCCGGTATTACATTAGATGCAAAATCATTAGCAAACTAAGTCCTGGTGATTCGGAATTCCGAATATGACCCGGGTATTTAAAAAATTAGTTATGACCAAAGAACAAAAAAATGAAGTGATTGAACTTTTAAAAGAAAAGTTCTCACAATACAATAACTTTTATGTTACCGATACTGAATCATTAACAGTAGATCAGGTAGGTAAATTACGTAAAGCCTGTTTCGATAAGAATGTAGAGCTGAAAGTAGCCAAAAACACACTGATTAAAAAAGCATTGGAAGCATTAGATGCTGAAAAATATACAGGGGTATATGAATCATTGCACAATGTAACAGCGTTACTTTTTTCGGAAAACCCGAAAGATCCTGCATTGATTATCTCTTCTTTCAGAAAAGCAAGCAATAATGAAAAGCCTCAATTAAAAGCAGCTTTCATTAATGGTGATATTTACACCGGTGATGCTAATCTGGTAACATTAACAAAAATTAAAACAAAAGATGAATTGATAGGTGAAGTAATTGGTTTACTACAATCTCCTGCAAAACGTGTTTTGGCTGCTTTATTGCACCATCACGAAAAACAGGCAGAAACAACCACTGCTGTTGAATAGTTCATTTGTAAAATTTTATAACCAACACCTCTGAGGTAAAAATGGGGTATTTTTCCATAACCTTCCGCCGGAGCAAACGCAATGAAGGCGGTTTTTAAAACTTAAATATTATGGCAGACGTAAAAGCATTAGCCGAAACCCTGGTAGGTTTAACAGTTAAAGAAGTACAAGAATTAGCAGATGTATTAAAAGCAGAATATGGTATTGAGCCAGCCGCTGCCGCAGCTGTAGTAGTTGCAAGTGGTGATGGTGGCGGTGCTGCTGCTGCTGCAGAACAAACTTCATTTGATGTTATTCTGAAAAGTGGTGGAGCCAGCAAATTAAATGTGGTTAAAATTGTAAAAGAATTAACCGGTTTAGGTTTGAAAGAAGCGAAAGATCTGGTTGATGGTGCACCCAAACCAGTAAAAGAAGGTATTTCTAAAGCTGAAGCTGAAGAATTAGCCAATAAGCTGAAAGATGCCGGAGCTGAAGTTGAAATCAAATAACTTTACCGTAAATCATTCATTCATTACCTCCGAAATACTTTCGGGGGTAATTTTTTTAAAGGGAATTTTGGGACTGGGTAATGCATTGGGTTGGTAGTGAACAACCTGACTGATGTACCGGAAGCAAAAACCAGCCAATATTGAAATAAATTTTGTTTTTTCTTTCACCTGCTTTCCGTACTTTTGCCATCCTTATTTTAAGGCATTTAGATTCCGGTGAATTGGGAATGGCCATTAAATCCCTTTCATCTTTGTATAACAAAGCGCCGGGAACCTATCGTTTCCCTATTTATTAGCTAAAACCGGTTTTACAAAATACTATGTCAACAACAACACTGAACAAAAGGATCAACTTTGGCAAAACAAAAAATTTAGCTGAAGCACCTGATTTATTAGACATTCAACTTGAATCATTTCGTGAATTTTTTCAGTTAGAAACTACACCCGATAAAAGGAATGTAGAAGGACTATTCCGTGTATTTAAGGAAAACTTTCCTATTACAGATACACGTAATATTTTCGTGCTGGAATTTTTAGATTATTTTATTGACCCGCCACGTTATTCAATTGAAGAATGTATGGAGCGTGGTTTAACCTATGCCGTTCCATTAAAAGCTAAACTGCGGTTAAGTTGTAATGATGAAGAACATGTGGATTTTCAAACCATTGTTCAAGATGTGTTTTTAGGAAATATTCCTTATATGACACCTCGCGGCACATTTGTGGTAAATGGTGCTGAACGCGTTGTTGTATCTCAATTACATCGCTCCCCGGGTGTATTCTTTGGCCAGTCTGTACACCCTAACGGTACTAAAATTTATTCTGCCCGTGTAATTCCTTTTAAAGGTGCATGGATGGAATTTGCCACCGATATTAACAATGTAATGTATGCGTATATTGATCGTAAGAAAAAATTCCCGGTAACCACCCTCTTACGTTCCATAGGCTATGAAACAGATAAAGATATTCTTGAATTATTCGGAATGGCCGATGAAGTTAAAACCGATAAGAAGGAATTATCCAAATTCATTGGAAAAAAATTAGCTGCCCGTGTACTAAGAACCTGGGTTGAAGATTTTGTAGATGAAGATTCGGGTGAAGTGGTATCGATTGAGCGTAATGAAATTGTAATGGAACGCGATACCATTTTAGATGAAGATGCCATTGATACAATTATTGAATTAGGCATTAAAAGCGTATTCATTCAAAAAGAAGATGTAGGCGGTGATTACGCAATTATTTACAATACTTTAAATAAAGATACCTCAAACAGTGAATTAGAAGCTGTTCAGCACATTTATCGTCAGTTACGTGGTGCTGATGCCCCTGATAATGAAACAGCACGTGGTATTATCGATAAATTATTTTTCTCAGACAAACGTTACGATTTAGGTGAAGTTGGCCGTTATAAAATTAACCGCAAATTGAACCTTGATTTATCCATCGAGAAAAAAGTATTAACAAGATTAGATATTATTGAAATTATCAAATATCTGGTTCGTTTAACCAATGGTAAAGCCGAAGTAGATGATATTGATCATTTAAGCAATCGCCGTGTTAGAACAGTGGGCGAACAATTGTATGCACAATTTGGCGTAGGTTTAGCTCGTATGGCTCGTACCATTCGTGAAAGAATGAATGTACGCGACAATGAAGTATTTACGCCTGTTGATTTAATCAATGCTCGTACTTTATCTTCCGTTATTAATTCATTTTTTGGTACTTCCCAATTATCTCAATTTTTAGACCAAACCAACCCCTTATCTGAAATTACACATAAACGTAGGATTTCAGCCTTAGGACCCGGTGGTTTAAGCAGAGAAAGAGCCGGATTTGAGGTGCGCGACGTTCACTATTCGCATTACGGTCGTTTATGTACCATTGAAACACCCGAAGGCCCGAATATAGGATTGATTTCTACCCTTTGTGTACATGCAACCATTAATGATATGGGCTTTATAGAAACCCCTTATCGTAAAGTAGAAAATGGGAAAGTTAATTTGAAAGAATTAACCTATTTAAGTGCAGAAGAAGAAGATACCGCAAAAATTGCACAAAGTAATACACCACTTACCTCTAATGGTGAATTCGCTGTTGATCAGGTAATTTCCCGTGAAACAGGCGATTTTCCCATTTTAGATAAAGAGGAAGTTGAATATATGGATGTGGCGCCCAACCAAATTGTAGGATTAAGTGCCTCATTAATTCCTTTCTTAGAGCATGATGATGCCAACCGTGCATTGATGGGTTCTAACATGCAACGTCAGGCCGTACCATTAATCAGATTAGAATCTCCGATTGTAGGTACAGGTTTGGAAGGTAAAGCAGCCCGTGATGCCAGAATTCAAATTCATGCAGAAGGAGATGGTGTGATAGAATTTGTAGATGCCAATGAAATACATGTGCGTTATGAAAGAAGCGAGATTGATAAACTCATTTCATTCGATGATGATTTGCGTGTTTATAAATTAACCAAATTTATCAAAACCAATCAGGCTACCTCTATCAATCTTCGTCCGGCTGTTAAAAAAGGACAAATTGTTAAAAAAGGTGATTTTTTAACCGAAGGTTATGCCACTCAAAATGGAGAATTGGCTTTGGGAAGAAACTTGCAAGTAGCTTTCATGCCATGGAAAGGTTACAATTTTGAAGATGCTATTGTAATTAATGAGAAAGTAGTTCGTGAAGATTTATTTACTTCTATTCACATTGATGAATATGAATTAGAAGTACGCGATACCAAACTGGGTGAAGAAGAATTAACGCCCGATATACCAAATGTTTCTGAAGAAGCCACCAAAGATTTGGATGAAAATGGTATCATCAGAATTGGGGCATCCATTAAAGAGGGTGATATATTAATTGGTAAAATAACGCCCAAAGGTGAATCTGATCCTACACCGGAAGAAAAATTATTAAGAGCCATATTTGGTGATAAAGCCGGTGACGCAAAAGATGCTTCTTTAAAAGCACCTAACGGAACAGAAGGCGTTGTGATTGATAAAAAATTGTTTCAGCGTGCTAAGAAAGATAAGAACAGTAAACAAAAAGAAAAATCACAATTAGAAAAAGTAGAAAAAATACATCAGCAAAATGTTGAAGTTTTAAAAGAACAATTGCATAGTAAACTGCAGGTTTTATTAAAAGATAAAACATCTGCCGGTGTTACCAATACTTTTGGTGAGGTATTAATTGGGAAAGGCGCAAAATTCAATGCCAAAAATATTGCTTCTATTGAGTATCAAAGCGTTAATCCGTTAGGCTGGACAGGTGAAGCCGAAACTGATCATTATATTAATACAATGTTGCATAATTACAGTATTAAATATAATGAAGAACTGGGCAGATACAAAAGAGAGAAATTCAATATTTCAATTGGTGATGAATTGCCAGCAGGTGTTTTAAAATTGGCTAAGGTTTATCTGGCTGTTAAGCGTAAATTGAAAGTTGGTGATAAAATGGCCGGACGACATGGAAATAAAGGTATTGTTGCAAAAATTGTACGTGCAGAAGATATGCCTTTTATGGAAGATGGCACACCGGTGGATATTGTATTAAATCCATTAGGGGTGCCCTCCCGTATGAATCTGGGCCAGATTTATGAAACCATTTTAGGATGGGCCGGAAAAAAATTAGGGTTGAAATTTGCTACGCCAATTTTTGATGGTGCTACTACAACAGAAATTGAAAAATACTGTGAAGAAGCGAATATTCCATTAAACGGTCATACTTATTTGTATGATGGTGAAACCGGTGAACGTTTTGATCAAAAAGCCACTGTGGGTGTTATTTACATGATTAAACTGCACCACATGGTTGATGATAAAATGCATGCTCGTTCAATTGGACCTTACAGCTTAATTACCCAACAACCTTTGGGTGGTAAAGCACAATTTGGTGGTCAGCGTTTTGGTGAAATGGAAGTTTGGGCATTAGAAGCTTATGGCGCAGCTAATATATTACAGGAATTATTAACATTAAAATCTGATGATATTATTGGCCGTGCAAAAACATATGAAGCCATTGTAAAAGGTGAAAACATACCAAAGGCAGGTGTGCCGGAGTCTTTCAATGTATTGGTTCATGAATTAAGAGGTTTAGGGCTCGATTTGAAATTTGAGTAATCTGCCTGAATATTTCTTTCATACAAAGCCGTTTGATTTTTTCAAACGGTTTTTTTATTTTGTACATTCTACTTAACAAAAATCAAATTCTGCTCCTTAGTATTTTTTTAAGTAATGCTTTCATTTTAAAATATTTACCTTGTACTTAAAATTAATTTTTATGCGTTTATTGCTTGCGCTGTGCTGTTCAGTTTTTTCTTTATTAGGAATCAGTCAGCCCCATGAATATTATATGATGGTAGGTAGTTATACCAATCATATTGAAGTGTATAAGTTTAATACGAATACCGGTTCTGCTAATTTGGTGAGTACATTTACTGGAACATCCAATCCTTCTTATCTTACTGTTTCAGATAATGGCAAATTTGTTTATGCTGTGAATGAAAATCACAAAGAAATTCCGGGGGCCGTAAGTGCCTTTTCCTTCAATAAAAAAAATGGAACACTACAATTGTTAAATACCACGCCAAGTGGGGGAGATGATCCCTGCTATATTGATGTAGATGCTACCCATACATGGGCTGCTGTGGCTAATTATAGCAGCGGTAGCTTGTCTATGTTAAAGATTAATGCAGATGGTTCTTTGCAACCACTGGCACAAAATATAGAGCATCACGGATATAGTGTAAATGTTACCCGACAGGAACAGGCACATGTGCATTGTACCATTTTTTCTCCTGGCAATAAATATTTATTTGTGGATGATTTAGGAACAGATAAAGTGTATCAATATCATTTTAATCCTACCAATGAAACAGCGCCTTTATCAGAAACAGATACCGCATTATTTGATGTTCCTGACGGATATGGCCCAAGGCATTTAACATTTAGTCCCAACAAAAAATTTGCATACTTAATTACAGAATTGGCCGGTAAAGTAATTTGTTTTAATTATGATAGCAATACCGGGCGGCTGCAAGCCATACAAACCATTGCATCATGTACTGTTGGTGATCCCAATGAGCGGGGAAGTGCAGACATTCATATTACTCCTGATGGGAAATATTTATATACTTCAAATCGGGGTAAGGCAAACGATATTACCATTTACCGAATTGCTGCCAATGGTACTTTAACGGAATTGGGGCATCAATCAACATTGGGTATACATCCCAGAAATTTTACCATTGATCCTACCGGAAAATTTTTATTGGTGGCCAATAGAGATACCAATAATATTGTGGTATTTACCATATATAAGAGTACCGGTATGTTAGTACCCACCGGTGTACAAATAAAAACGGAAAAGCCGGTTTGTTTAAAAATGTTTCCTGTTCAATAACCATTCTTTCAATGCATTAAAGTTTGCAGGCATATTCATACTTGTTTTTTCTTTAGTGAACAGTTCCTCAATAGCTTCCGGAATGGGTACCTCATAACCTGTGGCAGTTTTAACTACATCAGGAAATTTTACCGGGTGTGCAGTTGCAGCTATATAACCTTGCAAATTTGGAAATTGTTGTAAATAGCGTGATAATGCCGCAAAAGCAACTGCTCCATGCGGGTCTAACAAATAATTATATTGTTGATATACTGTTTGAATGGTTTGTATTGTAGTTGCATCATCAATACTAAAACTGCTTATTTTATTTTTTAATGATTGAAATGAGTGTTGAAATATTTCAAGAATTCTTATGAAATTACTTGGATTGCCCACGTCCATTGCATTGGAAAAGGTTGGAACAGAATGTTGCGCCTGATAAGTGCCGGTACTTAAATAGTTGGTTACTACTTTATTGGCATTACAAGCTGCAATAAAATGCTGAACAGGCAGGCCCGAATGGTGTGCCAGTATTGCTGCACCGATATTACCAAAATTACCGCTTGGTACAGATATAACGGGAGGGGTTTGCTGTTGCCATTGCTGGTATGCAAAAAAATAATACAATTGTTGTGGCAGCCATCTGGCTACATTGATAGAGTTGGCAGAAGTAAGCGTTAATTTCCTGTTTAAATCTTTATCCATAAATGCTTCCTTCACCATTGCCTGGCAATCATCAAAATTACCTTCAATTTCAAGTGCTGTAATATTATTACCCGGTGTTGTTAATTGCAATTCCTGTACTTTACTTACTTTATTTTTGGGATATAAAATAATTACTTCAACACCTTTCACACCTAAAAATCCATGAGCAACAGCACCGCCGGTATCGCCGGAAGTAGCTACCAGCACAGTTACCGGCTGGGTATTATTCCGGTTAAAATAAGCCAGACATCTGCTCATAAATCTTGCGCCTACATCTTTAAAAGCTAAGGTTGGACCATGAAATAACTCCAATGCAGCGATGGAGGGTGTGATGGTTACTAAAGGAAATGGGAAGCCAACCGTTTCCTCAATAATTTTTTCAAGAATGGATAGTGGCATTGCATTACCCACATAAGGTTGCATTACGGTTACCCCAATCTCTGTTTTTGTGTAGTTTTGAATATTTTCAATAAATCCTTTGGGTAAAGCAGGTATGTTTTCCGGAAAATACAACCCTTTATCCGGTGCCTGTCCCTGAATGGCGGCTACTGAAAAATCTACAACAGGAGCTTTATGGTTTAAACTAAAATATTTCATGATTATAAAATAAATGGATGTTGATGTGATGTTTTAAAATGAAATGTGTAGCCAATACTTATTTGTTATAAATAAATTATATATACATATCTTAATTGATGATTTTTACACCTTGCTGATTAATAGTGGTTACATGGGTATAGTAATCTAAACCAATAGCATTGTATACCTCTTTCATAATATTTTCAACTGCAATGGCTATGTCTTTGGTTTTGCTTAGCATAAAAATAGAAGGACCTGAACCTGAAATACCGCCACCTAAAGCACCCACTTCTTTACATTTGTTCTTTATTTCATAAAATCCTGGAATTAATATGCTTCTTACCGGTTCAATGATTACATCTTCTAAGCTTCTTGAAATTAATTCATAATCGTGTTGAATAAAACCTGCTACCAAACCTGCAATGTTACCCCACTGTTTGATAGCATCTTTTAGTAAAACATTTTGTTTTAAAATTTGACGGGCATCGGCTGTTCTCACCTCAATTTGAGGATGAACAACGGTTACATATAAATCGGGAGCTGCTATGGGAATAATATCTAATGGAAAAATAGAACGGATGAGTGTAACGCCACCATAAATTGCCGGTGCAATATTATCGGCATGTTTTACTCCACTGGCCACTTTTTCACCAAACATGGCAAAACGAACCAGGTCTAATTGGTTAAAATAATTATTTAATAAAAAGTTGGCTGCAACCACTACACCTGCTGCACTGGCTGCGCTGGAACCTATTCCACTGCCGGGTTTAATTTGTTTTTTACTGATCAGTGTAAATCCATTTATTTCAGGTACTGCTTCTAAAAATGCTAAAAGTGCAGCTCCGGCAACATTTTCTTCCGCTTTAAGTGGTAGGTTAAAATTATCTTCATTTATTATTGTAACACCTTTGGTATCGCTAATAGTTAAGGTATAGAAATCCTCAGGTTGATTGATTGCAAAACCCAGAATATCAAAACCGCATACTATATTGGCAACAGTTGCAGGACTACTAACGGTAATGCTTTGTTGTTTTATTTGCACAATTTCTTTTTTGCTTTTTAAAAATATTGCTATAAGTGAACAGAAAGCTTATGTACACTTTATAGGTATTCATCATTAATGAGCCACCCGAATAATATCCGCAAAAACTCCTGATGCAGTTACATCGGCACCTGCACCGGCCCCTTTTATTACAAGGGGTTGTTCCGGATATCTCTGTGTATAAAACAATACAATATTATCTTTTCCGTATAAATGATAAAAATCAGAATCAGCAGGTATATGCTTTAATCCTACCTCGGCTTTTCCATTTACATACTCAGCTACAAATTTTAGCTTACAGTTGTTTGCGCTAGCCTTTAAGTATAATTCTTTAAAATGTGCTTCATGTTTTTCTAATTCCACATAAAAATCGTCTACGGTTCCCTGCATACAAGATGGCGGTAAAAAAGAATGATTGGTTACATCTTCCATTTCTATAGCAGTTCCCGCTTCTCTGGCCAATATCATTATTTTACGCATTACATCTGTACCACCTAAATCTAACCTTGGATCGGGTTCAGTATAACCTTCTTTTTGTGCTTGTTTTACAACTGTTGCAAACGTTTCAGTAGCATTATAATTGTTAAAAACATAATTTAAGGTACCTGACAATACAGCCTGAATTTTATGAACACTATCGCCGCTTCTAATTAAATCATTTAATGTTCCTATCACTGGCAATCCTGCACCTACGTTGGTTTCAAAGAAGTAGGGAACATTAAACTCCTTGGCTAATTGTTTCAACTTTATATAATTTTTATAGGCAGAAGAGGCTGCAATTTTATTGCATGCAACAATAGCTATAGAGTGGGATAATAATTCGGCATAGGTATCTGCCACCTGATGATTGGCAGTAACATCTACAACAACACTGTTACGTAAGTTCTTTAACAAAATGGTTTCAATAAACCCACTCAATTTCATGGGTGGCGCTTCTTGTAATAATTGATTCCAATTGTTGAGTTGAAGGCCATCATCATTAAAAAGCATGTGCCTGCTATTGCCAATACCGGTAATTCTGATTTGCAAATTCAAATGATGCAGTAAATATTCTTGTTGTTGTTTAATTTGTTCCAATAATTTACTACCTACATTTCCGGAACCTATAATAAAAAGGTTCAGTTGTTTGTAACTCGATTCGAAAAATGCCTCATGTAAAACATTGACTGCTTTTTTTACATCTTTAAAAGCAACTACAGCAGAAATATTTCTTTCTGATGAGCCTTGCGCAATTGCCCTGATGTTTACACCATTTCTGCCCAGTGCTGCAAACATTTTTCCTGCAATTCCCGGGTGGCTTTTCATTTTATCGCCAACTAAAGCAATAATCGATAATTCATGTTCAACTTTCAAAGGATCTACTTTTCCCGAAGCAATTTCATTGGCAAAATGCTCATCTACAAAGTGTTTAGCCATATTTGCATCTGCGCTGTTTACTGCCACACATATAGAATGTTCAGAAGAACTTTGTGTTATCAGTATAACATTAATTCCTGCTGAAGATAATGCTTCGAACAAGCGTTTTGAAAAACCGGGAATACCTACCATGCCGCTGCCCTCTAAGCTAAGCAGACTAATGGTATTGATACTGGATATTCCTGTAATAATTTCATTTTTTTGTGCTGAAATGTTTTCAATAACGGTACCGGGCTGCTGAGGTTGAAAAGTATTTTTAATCCATATTGGAATAAGTTGTTGCATTGCCGGTTGTATGGTAGGCGGATAAATTACTTTTGCTCCAAAATGCGATAATTCCATGGCCTCTCTGTAAGAAGTGGAAGGAATGGTTTTTGCATTTGAAACCCATCTCGGATCGGCTGTCATCATTCCGGTAACATCGGTCCAAATTTCTAATGCTTCTGATTGTATGGCTGCTGCAAAAATTGCTGCAGTATAATCTGAGCCACCTCGTCCCAGTGTAGTAGTTAAACCCTCCTGATTGGCAGCAATAAAGCCGGGGGAAACAAATTTTTTTGAGGACGATTGTGCAATACAATCCTGTATATTTTTATTGGTTACCGGAAAAATAACCTGTGCAAATCCGAATTGGCTGTTGGTGGTAATTAATTTTCTGCTATCCAGCCATTCGTTGTTAATTTGAATGGCATTCAAATAATGAGAAATGATAGTGGATGAAAGCAATTCTCCATAGCTCACAATTCTATCCATGGTTCTTTTAGATAATTCACCTAATCGGAATACGCCTTCACATATATCTTCTAATTCATTAAATTTTTGTTTTACGTTGCTTAGGCAACTGCTCTGTATAGTTACAGGTAATAAATTTTTAACGGTTTCTAAATGCCGGGTTTCTAAATTTAGTAACAATTGTTTGTAGTTATCATCGCCTTTGGCCGCAGTAGTGCCTGTTTGTATTAATGCATCTGTAACACCACCCAATGCTGAAACTACAATAATGGATTGTTCATATTTTTTATCAGCTACTATCTCAGCTACTTTTTTTATATTCTCTGCATTTGCAACAGAGGAACCGCCAAATTTTAAAACCTTCATAAATTTAAATTATTTTATATAATAATTATTTTTTAAAATATACATTTCAATTTGCCTACTAGTATTAACTTTGTTAAAATAAATTCTTTTTGAAGAAAACAGCGAAAATGCCCAATGTGTAATATAAAATAATGTTACCCTTTACAGGGTAGTAGTAGTGGTGGTAGAAAATATGTAAATGATGGAGTTAATCATTGCTAAATAAAAATCAATTTTTATTGCTGTTTTTTTACTGATTGTAATGCTAAGGTAAATAAAATCTAATTATACTACCAAAATATTTATTAATTTTCAAGCCCAAAACGATGGCCTGTCACTTTTTTAATCTAAAATTTTTATACTATCATGTCTGCGTCAGCTAATTTATCCGTATTTCAAAGCCAGGTGGCTATTAAGTTTCAGTTATACAATAGTTTGTTCACATCATTACCTTTTCACAGAATTGAGAAAACCGGTATTTTGGTTTCATTGCTTTTATTAAATTGTGAAGAAGGATATAAAAAAAAGCAAGGACCGTTAGAAATTATTCAGGAATTTTTTAATAAACAAACCAATTTAAATTCTGAGCAAGAAAAAATTGATTTGCTTTTTAGGTTTGTTCAATATATTGAAAGACAGGTAGTATTGTTTGATGCCTTAGAAGATGCAGCTTTTAAGGAAGTAAATGATATGCAGGGCAAAGGAACTGTAAAACAATTACTGTTAGAAGCAGATCAAAAGCAGGTGATGGATACTTTGAAAAAACGTATCAATGATTTTAGTATTCAGTTAGTGCTCACTGCTCATCCTACTCAATTTTACAGGGGTGCTGTATTGGGCATTATTCATGATCTTTCTTCTGCCATCAATACCAATAATGAAAAACAGATATATACTTATTTGCAACAATTAGGAAGAACTCCTTTTTTTCAACAACAAAAACCTACTCCCTTCGATGAAGCAGTTAGTTTAATATGGTATCTTGAAAATGTATTTTATCATGCTGCAGGCCGCATTATTACTTATATTAAAGAAAATGTACCTGGTTTATTAAGTGAGCATCATGCTATCATTAGAATGGGTTTTTGGCCGGGTGGTGATAGAGATGGTAATCCGTTTGTTACTCGTGATATCAGTTTAAAGGTAGCCAATGTGCTACGTGAAAGTATTATTCGTTCCTATTTCAGTGAAGTTAGAAAGTTAAAGCGGCGTTTAACTTTTAAAGGGGTAGATGTAGCTTTAACTAATTTGGAAAAAAGATTGTACGATAATTTATTTGTTCCAGAGCATGAATTTGATTTAACCAAAAATGAAATTGTACAAGCACTGGAAAAAATAAGGTATCAACTCATTTATGAACACAATCATCTTTTTGTAAATCTGGTTGAATCATTCATTAATAAAGTTGAATTGTTTGGGTTGCATTTTGCAACATTAGATATTAGGCAGGATAGCAGTATTCATGCCAGAATTTTTGACTTTCTTATTCATGATACCAATGTCTTGCCCAAAGATTATGCTGCATCAAGTGATGCTGAAAAATTAAACATGCTGGCTGCTATTGAAACTACAATTGATTCAGGAGTTTTGAAAGATCCCGTACAAAAAGATACATTAGATATTATTGCTGCAATTCGTGATATACAGCATTTAAACGGCGAGGCGGGTTGTAACCGATATATTATTAGCCATTGCTTTAGTGCCATTAATGTAATGGAAGTTTTTGGTATGTTTTTATTAATGGGGTGGAAGAAAGAAGATTTAAACATAGATATTGTTCCACTATTTGAAACCATTGATGATTTAAAAAATGCTGCTGCGATTATGGAAACATTGTATCAGCAAAATACCTATCGTGCACATCTTCAAAAAAGGCATAATAAGCAAACCATCATGCTGGGCTTTTCAGACGGAACAAAAGATGGCGGTTATTTAATGGCTAACTGGAGTATTTATAAAACGAAAGAGGCATTAACCGATATCTCAAAACAATATGGAATTGACGTAGTGTTTTTTGATGGACGTGGCGGCCCTCCTGCCAGAGGCGGTGGTAAAACTCATCAATTCTATGCATCAATGGGCAGCAATATTTCCAACAAAGAAATACAGTTAACCATTCAAGGCCAAACCGTTAGTTCTAATTTTGGTACGATCGATTCAGCACAATACAATATTGAGCAATTAATACATGCCGGCATATCGAATGAAATTTTTTCTAATAATAAAATAACATTAGAAAAAATGGAAGAACAATTAATGGAAGCAATTGCCGAAACCAGTTATCAGGCTTATTTACAATTAAAAAATCATCCTTATTTTATTGATTATCTGGTGCATGTTAGTCCGCTTAAATTATATTCAGAAACCAACATAGGAAGCAGGCCTACCAAAAGAGGTGGTTCCAGTAAATTAACTTTGAATGATTTGCGTGCCATACCTTTTGTAGGCTCGTGGAGTCAAATAAAACAAAATGTTACCGGTTATTATGGAGTTGGAACCGCTTTGCAAGCTGCAGAGCATCAAGGGAAATGGGACGCTATTAAAGCATTATACCAGCATTCATTATTTTTCAAAACTTTAATTGATAATTGTGAGATGGCCATGCAAAAATGTTTCTTTCCATTAACCGCATTTTTAGCAAATGATGAAAAGTATGGTGAAATTTGGAATATGGTTTATAGCGAATATGAACTCACAAAAAAATATATACTGCTTTTAAACAACAAATCTGGCTTAATGGCAGATTATCCTGTTGATCAAATGTCTATTCAAATGCGTGAACGTATTGTTTTACCGTTGGTAACCATTCAACAATATGCTATTACGAAAGTTAGAGAGCTGGAAGCATATTCTTCACAAGAATCATTAAAAAATACTTACGAAAAATTAGCAATGCGTTGTTCCTTTGGTATTATTAATGCCGGACGAAATTCTGCTTAGCCTTGCAAAAAATAGGAGGATGTATCAAAAGCAAAAAGAAGGGGCTGAGATTTGCATAAACGAAAATTTTCTCCATTCCCTTACCGAATAAAAAGAGGCTGCATAGCACTTTTGATACAGCCTCTTTACTTTCTTAAGTGTTTGTAAGAAAGTGCTCACAACAATTTTAAGCAATTAGTTTTGAGAAATAATCCATTCATTTGAAGCGCTGGAATTTAATATTTGTTGTGTACGGGTAAGTTTTATTTTCCTGATATCTAATACAAAAAAGTAAATACTACTGATAATGAACGACAAGCACATAGCCAACATAATAGCAACAGTTGCTTCTTCCTTAAATTCCTGATTTTTAAATGCCAATGTGGTGGTAAAAATTGACATTGTAAACCCTATGCCTGCTAATGTACCCATGCCTATTAATTGTGTCCAATTTGTTTTAGCCGGTAAGTGCGCAATTTTAAAATAAACCAATATTCTGCTAAACAAATAAATGCCCAATGGTTTCCCAATTACTAATCCAACAATAATGCCCATACTTATTGGGCTAATCATATGATTAAATAAGTTATCCGGTAGTATAATTGCCGTGTTGGCTAATGCAAATAATGGGAGAATAAGGTAATTAACCGGGAAATGTATTGCTTTCTCAACTGAAGGTAAAAAATTAACCGGCAAGGCAAATGCTACCAACACACCTGTAATGCCCGCCTCGATACCTGAGCGATACATGCAATACCATAAAGCAATCGGAATAATGATATATAAAAATATATTTTTTATTTTTAAAATATTTAGTATGATTAGTATTGAATATAAAATACCTGCTGCAGCTAAGAAAAATAAATTTATTTTACCGCCATAAAACAGTGTTACAATTACAATGGCACCTAAATCGTCTATAATAGCCAGTGCCATTAAAAATATTTTTAGACCAACAGGAAATCTTTTACCGATGATAGAAGCAATACCTAATGAAAAAGCAATGTCTGTTGCAGTGGGTATACCCCAACCAGATAAATGGCCGGATGCATGGTTAAATACGGCATATAGTATTGCAGGCATAACCATACCACCTAAGGCAGCACCAAAAGGTAATATTGCTTTTTTAAAGGAAGATAATTCGCCATTTAATAATTCTCTTTTAATTTCCATACCAGCCAGTAAAAAGAAAAATGACATCATAGCTGTATTAATCCATTCTAATGGATTAGCGGGCAAAACCGCCGAAGAGGTTTTGAAAAAATTTTTATGCCAGAACAACTGATATGCATGTGTTTGGGTTGCATTAGAAAATAAAACAGATAGTAGCGTGCAAATAATTAATAAAATACCGGTAACCCTGCTATCATTTAATATTAGCCGGATGGGTTGGATGGCTTTTTTTATATGTTTATACATAACAAAAAGTTTTTTTGGTATAGTAAATAGTGTATTTTATCCGTTTTTTTTAAATATAAGGAGGGGTTTTGCAACCCCATCCCCATATGTATCCCTTCCCATGTGCATAGCTATCAATAGTTAAATAAAATTTATCTTAATCAACATAACCTAAAACACCTGTTTCAGGTATATCCAAACCTGCAATTTCATCAGCCTCTTTGCTTCTTAATGGTATTATTTTATTTAATACTTTGAAAAATATATACATGGTAACAAATACAAATACAAAGCAGGTAATTGTTCCAATGCATTGTGCTATAAATTGTTTATAATCTCCATAAAACAAACCTTTAACAGTACCTGGTACTCCGTTCCAGCCATCACCATAAGAACCATCGGCAAATAAGCCCAACGATAAAACACCCCATGCACCATTGGCTCCATGCACCGCAAATGCACCAACTGGATCATCGATCTTTAATTTGGTATCTACAAAATTGTAAACCAGAATTACCAATATGCCTGAAATGGCTCCGATAATAACTGCAGAAATAGCTGTTACAAAAGCACAAGGTGCTGTTATAGCTACTAAACCTGCTAACATGCCATTGGCAATCATTCCGGGGTCAGCCTTGCTGCCTTTTATATACATGTAAAAAAGAGCTGCTATGGCACCTGCAGCGGAGGCCAGCATGGTATTTACCGCAACAATGCTAATACGTAAATCGCCACCGGCTAATGTTGAACCGGGGTTAAATCCAAACCAGCCAAATGCCAAAATAAATGTTCCAATAATAGCCATAGGAATATTATGACCGGGTATGGTTTTTACGCTGCCATCTTTACCATATTTTCCATATCGGGGGCCAATTACAAGTGCACCGGCTAATGCAGCAACACCGCCAACCATATGCACTACAGAAGATCCTGCAAAATCTACATGTCCATGACCTAAACCAAAATTGGTGCCTAAAGCTGATAACCAGCCACCGCCCCAAACCCAGTTACCAAATAAGGGATATACAAACATTGAAATAAAGAAACCATAAACTATAAATGATTTTAATGTCCAACGTTCAGCCATAGCACCTGTTGGTATAGTGGCTGTAGTATCCATAAAAACCATTTGGAATAAGAACAACGTAAATACGCCTACGTCATATACCTTACTGTTTAAAAAATATGCAGCAGATCCTGCTATTCCAAAATCATGTCCGAATAAATGAATTACCACTTCGTGACTGGTTACTCCCGCTGCGCCACCTAATGTTGCCGGGTTTAATGCGCCACCAAACATAATGGCAAAACCTACTATCCAAAACCCTAACATGCCAATGGCATAAATTAAAAAATTCATCAGCATGGTGTGTGCAACATTTTTCTTTTGTGTAAAACCAGTTTCCACCATTGCAAAACCTGCCTGCATAAACATTACCAAAAACCCTGCAATTAATGTCCACATAATATTGATGGCAATTTTATTATGCCCGTCTGCATCACCAATACTATGCACTGTAGCTGCTAATTGGTTGAGATGTTCAGACAATTTTACAGTACTGCTGTCTTTGGCCTTACTTAAAGTATCTAATGTTTTTACTGCTGCTGTATCAATATCAGATAGTGTGCCCGTTTTGGCACCGGTTGGGTCTTGTGTCCATCCCGATTTTGGAAAAATCATTGCTAGGCTGAAAAGCAATAAAAACGATAGTGCAGTAATTCTTTTTCCTAAAAAAATTGATTTCTTTCTTTTCATTGTAATTTTTTTTAATTAGTAGTTAGTTTTGGTTGGTAATTTTTAAAATTTATATACAGCGGCCAATAAGCAGCTTACATCGCTTTTACTAAATGAATTGAGGCTGCTTTTTGAGAAAATGGCAGATTGCGCATTATCTATTCTTACTTCGGGGATGAGTGTAAGATTATTGATGTGAATGTTTCCGGATAATGTGGTTGCAATAATTCCGGCTCCAACGCCCGCTACATTTTTTTTGTCATCAAAATATTCGCCTCTCAAGGTAAAGCCAACCGTTTTTGTGGCATCATAATTAATGTACAGTGCGTTGCTAGACCAGCTGTTACTAATACCGGCAACTTTTACTGTTTTAATGGTACCATCATAATCTAAACTTAGTTTGTCAGTTACATTTGCATTCAATACCAAATCAAATTGATTGAAGCCATTGCCTCCCTGAAAGTTTAAGAATGCTTTGAAGTGGTCATTCTTTGTTCCGGTACTAAATTGTGCTAAGGCTACTTTGTTACCTGAAGTGGTAGTGGAGAAGTCGGTAGGATCGGCAATGCCCACCATAATAGCAGTTTTGCCACCTAATGATATATCGGCTTTAATACCCGTATGAAAGAAAGGAAGGCCCATAAGAGAAGCCATAACTCATGCTATAGTTTCTATTGGCATAAGCATCCAACACTTCATAACCGATAAAAGTACCAAATTTACCTGCGGTTAAGGTAAGCCCTTTAACAGGCGTATAGGTTAAAAATAACTGTTTAATAGCAGCCATGGTACCTGCATCATTGTAAGAGTAATTTTCGGCTCTTTTTCCAAAGCCTAAATCGGCAGTAGCGCCTACTTTTCCAAAGGAGTGGTCAACTCTAACAGAGGCCATCCCTAATTCAAACGAATTTTTTGAATCGGTAAAACTGGTTAAACTGTTCGATTTACCATCGGAGGAGGGGTCAGTGAAATCAGTTCTGTAATAAGCATCAACAGCGTAAGTAAATGTGGTGTTACTTTCTACTTTTTTTGTGGAGTCCGTTTGAGCCTCAATAGAAGTGACCGCTGCAAAACTTATTGCAGTTAGTTGGCAGATTTTCTTTAACATTGTGGTTGGTTTTTTGTTAATAAAAGGGTACAGCAAATAGGCTTGGTCAGAAGCTTTTTACCTGCTGTACCTTTTTTGATTTATGAAGCATGCATAATAATTTCCTTTTGAATGATGGAACCTTCTTCGTTTTCACCAATCTCTTCTAATAAAATTGTTCCCTGAACGTACTTTTCGTCGTGTTGTGATTTGTCTAATCCTACTTCTTCTTCAGCTGAACTTACCCTTAATGGTAAAATGAAATTGATAAATTTGAATATGGCAAACGACATCGTGAAACTATATGCTACCACTATAAGCATGGCTTTGAATTGAATAAAAAACAAACCAGCATTTCCATACAACCATCCATTATTCCCTGCTGCATTCACCGTTTTAGTGGCTAATAAGCCGGTTAATAGCATGCCAACAATACCACCTAAACCATGGCAGGGAAAAACATCTAATGTATCATCGAGTGTAGACTTTGATTTGTAATGAACCGCGATGTTAGAAATGACGGCTGCAATTACTCCTACAAAAATACTTTGAGGTATACCAATGAAGCCGGATGCAGGAGTAATGGCAACAAGTCCAACCACTGCGCCAATGCAAAAGCCGAGTACAGAGGGTTTTTTACCTTTTACAGCATCAAAAAACATCCATGAACATCCTGCGGCAGCGGCTGCAATACTGGTAGTAGCAAAGGCCGATACAGCCAAAGCATTAGCCGCCATTGCAGAGCCGGCATTAAAACCAAACCAGCCAAACCAAAGCAAACCTGTACCAATTAAAACATAAGGTATATTGGCCGGAGGAATTTCTCTTTGCTCTATATGAGCTTTTCTACGTTTTAATACCAGTGCACCGGCTAAGGCAGCGCAGCCTGCTGAAATATGTACTACGGTTCCACCTGCAAAATCCAGAACACCCATTTTTGCCAGAAAGCCATCCGGATGCCATGTCCAGTGTGCAATGGGTGCATATACCAGTAAACTAAACAATGCAATGAACAATATATATGCCGTGAAGCGAATACGTTCTGCTACAGCGCCTACGACCAAACCGGGTGTTATAATGGCAAACATTAATTGAAATAAGGCAAATAAAGTAAGCGGAATGGTAGGAGCACCTACCCAGGGAGCCCCTGAAGCTACACCATTAAAGAAAAAGTGGGTAGCTGGGTTGCCAATAAATCCTCCAATGGAATCACCAAATGCTAAGCTATACCCTACAACCACCCAAAGAATGCTAACAATACCTGCGGCTACTACACTTTTTATCATAGTAGAAAGTACATTTTTTCTATGCACCATACCGCCGTAAAAGAAGGCTAATCCGGGTGTCATTAAAAATACCAATGCCGTTGCCACCAATATCCAGGCAATATCTGCGGTATTGTATTGGCCTTTGGTATCTACAAAATCTGGTAATGAATGGATAGATAAAGCTGCGATTGCAACAATGCCAAGTAAAGTAAAAGGTGCAATTGCTTTAAAAGATACTTTTTTTACCATGATACAGATTTAAATTTAAATTTAATAAAAATATGAAATTTATTTTGCTAAAATAGCAAAAAATTTACAAAAACAAATAAAAATATCAAATGTAATTTATTATAATTTGAATATATTATTTTGGCAAAATAGTATGAGTTTGTATAAATAACTGATTTTCAAATTTTTATGATAATATAAACAAAAAAGTCACCCAAATGGGTGACTAATTGCAAGGTATTAAAATTTAATTAATTTAAATTACAGCCAATAAAGATTCATCTTTTGTTTCTAAAATTGAACTGCCCATCAAAAATTCATCTACTTTTCTGGCGCATTCTCTGCCTTCACTAATGGCCCATACTACCAGCGATTGGCCTCTTCGCATATCGCCGGCTGTAAATATTTTGGCAATATTGGTTTGATAGTTTTTTTCAGTGGCTTTTACATTGCCCCTTTCATCTAATTCAACGCCAAGTTCTTCTATTAACCCACTGTGTTCAGGATGAACAAAACCCATGGCCAATAATGCCAATTCGCAAGGCATATCTCTTTCACTACCTTCTTTTTCAATAAACCTTGCCGGCTTTCCATCATTCGTAATGGTCCATTCCAAATCCACCACTTTAATGGCTTTCAGGTTGCCGTTTTCATCACCTAAAAAAGCTTTAGTTGCAATTGCCCATTTTCTGTCAGCTCCTTCTTCATGTGAAGTAGTGGTTTTTAATACCATTGGATATGTAGGCCAAGGCATATAAGGGGTTCTGCTTTCCGGTGGTTTGGGTAATAATTCAAATTGTGTAACTGATTTAGCTTTGTGCCGGTTAGAGGTACCTACACAATCACTTCCAGTATCACCACCGCCTATGATGACAACATTTTTGCTTGTGGCCATTAATTCATGCGATAGCATATTACTTTCTATACAGAAGTTTTCATCGGCAGTTGGTTTTTTACCGGCCACTCGTTTATTGTTTTGTTTTAAAAATTGCATGGCAAAATATACGCCATTTAATTCCCTGCCGGGTATGTTCAAATCTCTTGGAAAAGTTGATCCGCCCGCCAATACAATAGCATTGAATTCGCGCAGTAAATCATTAATGCTAACATTTACGCCAACATTGGCATTGCATTTAAATACAACACCTTCTTGTTCCATTAATTGAATTCTTCTATCCACCACAGATTTCTCTAATTTAAAATCGGGTATTCCATAACGCAGCAATCCACCTGGCGCATCATCTCTTTCAAATATGGTTACTGCATGGCCTGCATAGTTTAATTGTGTAGCAGCAGCTAAACCTGCTGGTCCCGAGCCAATTACAGCCACTTTTTTACCGGTGTATACATTGGGTTTTTTGGGTTGAACAAAGCCTTTATCAAAGGCAATTTCAATGATATGTTTTTCAATTTCTTCAATGGTAACTGCAGGCTGATTAATACCTAAAACGCAGGCACTTTCACAAGGAGCGGGGCAAATGCGACCTGTAAATTCCGGAAAATTATTGGTAGAGATGAGGATGTCATAGGCCTCCTTCCAATTACCATCATACACTGCATCATTGAATTCAGGAATAACATTACCCAAGGGGCAGCCATTGTGGCAAAAAGGTACGCCACAATTCATGCAACGGGCTGACTGATGATTGAGTTGTTCCTCTGTAAAGGGAAGTACAAATTCTTTAAAATCTTTTAACCGCTCTTCAACCGGTCTTTTTTTGGGAGTTTCTCTTTGAAATTCTATAAATCCTGTTGGTTTACCCATAATCATTTCTTTTAAAAATAATTGTTATTGCTCTTGTACAATGTTCAAATGCTTACTTAGATTGTTTAACAGTTTTTGTGCTTTTTTCTTTCAGCACTTTTTTATAATCTTTCGGAAATACCTTGATGAAATTTTTCAACTGGTTATCAAAATCATCCATTACAAAACGGGCCACCGCGCTGCCGGTATAATTGTAATGCGCCTGTATTAATTGCTGTAAATCCTTACTGTCTGCTTCATCAAGCGGGTCTAAATCAACCATTTCGGTATTGCAATTCTGTTTAAAATTGTTGTTTACATCATATATGTATGCAATGCCACCACTCATACCCGCAGCAAAGTTTCTTCCGGTATTTCCTAAAATAACCACTTTACCGCCGGTCATATATTCGCAGCCATGATCGCCCACGCCTTCTGTAACGGCTACAACACCCGAATTACGTACGGCAAAACGTTCGCCGGCTTTCCCCCTAATGTAGGCTTCGCCTGAAGTAGCACCATAGAAGGCAACATTGCCAATAATGATATTGTTTTCAGGAATATAAGAAGCGTTTTTGGGTGGATATACAATGAGTTTGGCACCACTTAAACCTTTGCCAAAATAATCATTGGCATCGCCTTCTAACTCAAGCGTAATGCCGTTGGTATTGAAGGCTCCAAAACTTTGGCCTGCTGTGCCGGTAAAATTGAAATGAATGGTATCTGTTGGCAGTCCTTTTGAACGATAAATTTTTGTAATCTCATTGGAAAGTATTGCCCCAACTGTTCTATCGGTATTTTTAATGGGGAAATCGGCTTTTACTTTTTTGCCGCTTTCAATGGCAGGTTTTGCTGCTTCCAATAATTTCCAGTCTAATACACCTTCTAATCCATGATCCTGCTCTTCCTGATGATATAATCCTACATAAGGAGATGCTTCTTCTTTATACAAAATAGGTGAAAGGTCTAGTTTACTGTATTTCCAATGTTTTACATTTTCACGTAGGGTTAAGTTATCTACTTTTCCTACCATTTCATTGATGGTTCTAAAACCAAGTTCTGCCATAATTTCTCTGAGCTCCTGTACTACAAATTGAAAAAAATGTATTACATGTTCAGGATCGCCGGTAAAGCGTTTTCTTAATTCAGGATCTTGTGTGGCAACACCTACCGGGCAGGTGTTTAAATGGCATTTACGCATCATTATACAACCTTCTACAACCAATGCTGCAGTAGCGGCGCCCCATTCTTCAGCACCCATTAAAGTAGCAATAGCAATATCTCTTCCGGTTTTCATTTGTCCATCTGCCTGTAATACAACCCTACTGCGTAATTTATTTTTTACCAAGGTTTGGTGCGCTTCTGCTAAACCAAGTTCCCAAGGTAATCCGGCATGTTTAATTGAACTTAACGGAGAAGCGCCGGTTCCGCCATCATATCCTGAAATTAAAATAACATCGGCTTTTGCTTTTGCTACACCGGCGGCAATGGTTCCAACACCTGCTTTAGCAACTAGTTTTACACTAATTCTGGCTTTTCTATTGGCATTTTTTAAATCGTAAATTAATTGCGCCAAATCTTCAATGGAATAAATATCATGATGGGGTGGAGGAGAAATTAACCCTACACCCGGTGTAGCGTGCCGAACCTTGCCTATCCATTCATCAACCTTATGTCCGGGTAGTTGACCGCCTTCACCGGGTTTAGCACCCTGTGCCATTTTAATTTGCAATTCATCGGCTTCTGAAAGGTACAAACTGGTAACTCCAAAACGGGCAGAAGCCACTTGTTTAATGGCACTGCGCATACTATCGCCATTGGGCAATTTTTCATACCGTAATTCATCTTCACCACCTTCGCCCGTATTACTTTTTCCGCCCAGTCTGTTCATGGCAATGGCCAATGTGCTATGTGCTTCATGTGAAATAGAACCAAAACTCATGGCACCAGTAGCAAAGCGTTTATAGATATTTTCTGCGGGTTCTACTTCATCAATTGAAATTGGTTCACGTGTTCTTTTAAAATCTAACAAACTGCGGATGGTGCAAGCTTTTAAGCCTTGTTCGTTAATTAGTTTTGCATATTTTTTATAGGTATTGTAGTCATTCATTCTGGTAGCATATTGCAACAAATGAATGGTTTGTGGGTTAAATAAATGTTCTTCTCCCTTTCTTTTCCATTGGTATTGTCCACCAACGGCTAATCGTTGTACCGGAATATCTTTTTTACTGAAAGCGAGGTTGTGTTTGGCCAAGGCTTCACGGGCAATTTCATCGAGCCCCATACCCTGAATACGCGAAGTGGCTCCGGTAAAATATTTATCTACTACTGATTTGTTTAAGCCTACTATTTCAAATATTTGTGCCCCCTGATAAGATTGCAGGGTAGAAATACCCATTTTGGAGAAAACTTTTAACAACCCATCGCACACAGCTTTGATATAATTTTTTTTGAGTTGATCAACATCTAATTCGGTTTGCAAATAACCATCAATTTTCATATCCCGAATGGTAGAAAGTGCCAGATAAGGATTAATGGCTGTGGCACCAAATCCAATTAAGCAGGCAAAATGATGCACTTCCCATACATCACCGGCTTCAACAATAATACCTACCTGTCCGCGATAACCTTTTCTAATTAAATGGTGGTGTACTGCTGCAGTGGCTAATAAAGAGGGTATGGGTGCGTGTTCGCTATCAATAGCACGATCTGAAAGAATTAATACTTCAAAGCCATCTTCCACAGCATCAACTGCATAGCGGCAAAGGCGGTCGATGCCTTTTTGCAATGAACCCGGTTTGCCATCGGCACGAAAATAAGTTTGTAAGGTTTTAGCTTGAAAGATACCGGTATCGATACTTCTGATTTTTTCTAATTCGTGGTTGTTGAGTATAGGATGTTTTAAAGCTACACTATGGCAATCTAACGGATCTTCAACTAAAATATTCCCATTGTTACCTGCAAAAGTTGCCAGGCTCATTACCATTTTTTCGCGAATGGGATCAATGGGCGGATTGGTAACTTGTGCAAATAATTGTTTAAAGTAATGGCTTAAGTGTTGTGGTTGATTGCTTAATACAGCTAAAGGTGTATCTGTACCCATTGAACCGATTGGCTCTTTTCCATCTAAAGCCATAGGCGCAATAATGGTTTCCAAATCTTCGGTTGAATAACCAAATGCTTTTTGGTATTTAAAAACCTGATCGTGATGCAAATGGCTAAACGTTACTCTTGGTTCCGGTAATTCTTCTAATCTGATTTTATATTTGTTTAACCACTCTGCATAAGGTTTTTTAGAACATATTTCGTTCTTTAATTCTTCATCACTAATAATTCTACCCTGTTCCATATCAACCACAAACATTTTACCGGGTTGCAGGCGGCCTTTTTCAATTATTAAATCGGGGGCTACGGGTAATACGCCTGTTTCAGAAGCCATGATAACACGATCATCTTTGGTAACGCAATACCTGGACGGACGCAGTCCGTTTCTATCTAAAGTGGCCCCAATAATTTTACCATCTGTAAAAGAAATAGAGGCTGGTCCATCCCATGGTTCCTGAAAAGCTGCATGAAATTCATAGAATGCCTTTTTTACAGCATCCATCTGATCATTGCCATCCCATGCTTCCGGAATCAGCATCATCATTACATGTGGCAATGAACGACCGGAAAGTGTCAGTAATTCAATCATATTGTCTAAGCAAGCGGAGTCTGATTGATTTTCGGTTACAATAGGCAACAGCATATCCATTTCTTCTTTGGTAAAATAAGGCGTAGTAAAGCCTTTTTCACTGGTTTTTAGCCAGTTTAAATTACCCTGGAGGGTATTAATTTCTCCATTGTGTGCAATGTAGCGAAAGGGTTGTGCTAATTTCCAGGAAGGAAAAGTATTGGTAGCAAAACGGGAGTGAACCAAACCGAAAGCACTGACTACTTTTTTGTTTACTAAATCGGGGAAATAATTCCGAACCTGCATACTGGTTAACTGGCCTTTATATACAATGGTTTTGTAAGATAAGGAAGCGATATAAAAACCAATGGCATCTTTTTTTACTGTATCTTGAATAGTATGCGAAGCATAATTTCTTAAAACAAATAATTTTCTTTCAAAGGCATCGGGATGATTGATATGATCGGGGCAGGCAATAAATACCTGTTCCATTTCGGGTTCAACTGAAAGTGCAGTAGGCCCAATATTAGCGGGATTAACCGGTACTTTTCGATAAGCCAATACTTCTAAACCCAATGTTTCGGCTGCACGATTAAAAATATCTCTGCATTCTTCTTTTAAACGAATATCTTTTGGAAACAAAATCATGCCTACACCATATTTACCAAAAGATGGAAGATGTACGCCCAGTTTTACACATTCTTCAAAGAAAAACTCATGGGGTAATTGTATCATAATACCGGCACCGTCACCCGTATTGTTTTCACAACCACAGGCACCCCGGTGCTCCATATTTTCCAAAATGGTTAAGGCATCTAATACATTTTGATGCGATTTGTTTCCCTTAATATTGGCAACGAAGCCAATACCACATGCATCATGCTCAAAAGCGGGGTTGTATAAACCGGTAGTTTCAGCCATTTTTTTGTTATAATTTACCATTGTTATTTAAATTGTTTTTATATAATGGCAGCAATCGTTCAAATATATTCAATTTTTAGAAAAATTTGTATAAAAAATTTAAGTTTTTATGCAAAAATTTAGATAAGATAACTATAAAGTGTATCCTGTTTATTAATTTCAGTAAAATCAATCCCGTTTACGTGCATTCTGTTTAAAAGGGCATTATAATCTTTAGGATTGTTTAATTCAATGCCCACTAAAGCGGGGCCGGTTTCTTTATTGGTTTTTTGCATGTATTCGAAGCGGGTAATATCATCACTTGGCCCTAATACTTTGTTTAAAAATTCTCTAAGGGCACCAGGCCTTTGTGCAAATTGAATGAGGAAATAATGTTTAATGCCTTCATATTGTAATGAGCGTTCTTTAATTTCAGGCATTCTGTCAATATCATTATTACCGCCACTTACAATACAAACTACTTTTTTACCTGCAATTTGTTCTGCATACCGATCTAATGCGGCAATGCTTAATGCACCTGCAGGTTCAGCAACAATGGCATTTTGATTATAGAGGTTTAAGATGGTGGTACATACTTTTCCTTCTGGTACCAAACAAATGGTTGCGAGTGTTTCTTTGCAGATAGGATAGGTGAGGCTACCCACTTTTTTAACGGCAGCACCATCTACAAAGCGGTCAATTTGTTCCAGCATTACAGGCTGGCCGGCCTCAAAAGCTTTTAGCATAGAAGGCGCTCCTTCGGGTTCAACACCAATTAATTGCGTATTGGGGGCATATTGTTTAAAATAACTACCCACTCCGGCTGCTAATCCGCCACCGCCAACCGGTATGAATAAATAATCAATATTTGATAAGGATTCCAAGATTTCAATACCAACAGTGGCCTGTCCTTCAATTACTTTCCGGTCATCAAATGGTGGTATAAATGTCATTTCATTTTTGAGGGTGAATTGTTGTGCTGTATGGGAACAATCATCAAAAGTATCGCCTGTTAATTTTATTTCAATAGCACCTTCACCAAACATTTTTGTTTGATGAATTTTTTGTTTTGGTGTTATAATGGGCATAAATACAATGCCCTTGATGCCTAAGTATTTACAACTATACGCAAAGCCCTGTGCGTGGTTGCCTGCACTGGCGCAAACCACTCCTTTCTTTAATTGTTCAGATGATAGGCTGCTTAACAAATTAAATGCACCGCGTAATTTATACGAGCGAACTATTTGTAAATCTTCCCGTTTTAAATATACCTGGCAGTTGTATTGGTTAGATAAAATTTGATTGTATTGCAAGGGCGTATGCGCTACCACCTGCTTTAGTTTTTGGTAAGCTTCATTATAATTGAATTGATATGTATTTTCTGCTACATGCATGCACTGATCATTAAAAGAAGATGATGGTGTGTATGTTACACCACCATCTTTTTCATTCACTTTATTTTTGATTTTCGGGTCTTAAACTGCGCACTGTTTTTCCTGCCTGCCACATTTCACTTTCTCTTAATTCTTTCAATTCAACTTCTAATTTTTCGCGGTAATCGGGTTGGCTATTCAGGTCAATAGAACGCTGAGATTCTTTTCCGCTTGCAACACTTTCATATAATTCTTTAAATACAGGAGCTGTGGCATCTCTGAATTTCTTCCACCAGTCTAATGCACCTCTTTGCGCTGTAGTAGAGCAATTGGCATACATCCAATCCATGCCATTTTCAGCAACCAACGGCATAAGGCTTTGTGTAAGTTCTTCTACAGTTTCGTTAAAAGCTTCACTGGGTGAATGGCCTTTATCACGCAGTACCTGGTATTGGGCGGCAAATATTCCCTGTATAGCACCCATTAATGTACCCCGTTCGCCGGTTAAATCGCTGAATACTTCTTTTCTGAAATCTGTTTCGAACAGATAGCCGCTTCCTACGGCAATGCCTAATGCAATTACTCTGTCTTTCGCTTTACCGGTAGCATCCTGATAAATAGCATAGCTGCTGTTTAAGCCACGGCCTTGTAAAAACATTCTTCTTAATGAAGTACCGGAACCTTTTGGTGCAACTAAAAATACATCTACATCTTTTGGAGGGATGATGCCGGTTTGTTCATTGAATGTAATGCCAAAGCCATGCGAAAAATAAAGTGCTTTACCGGGTGTGAGGTGTTTTTTTACGGTTGGCCACAATGCTATTTGCGCAGCATCGCTTAACAGGTAACAAATAATGGTACCTCTTTGTAATGCTTCTTCAATTTCAAATAAAGTTTCGCCGGGTACAAAGCCATCGGCAATAGCTTTATCCCATGTTTTAGAACTTTTACGTTGCCCTACAATAACATTAATACCATTGTCTCTTTGGTTTAAAGCTTGTCCGGGTCCTTGAACGCCATAACCAATTACAGCAACAGTTTCATTTTTTAATACTTCCTGTGCTTTTGATAATGGAAATTCTTCACGGGTTACTACGTTTTCTTCAACGCCGCCGAAATTCAATTTTGCCATTTTGCTAATTTTTAATTTTTAAAGTTGGTTGTTTATGATTCTGTATTACATGGTAAATACTTCTGCCTGTTTACTGAGGTATTCATTTTCTATTACTTCCTCGCCAGGTTCAGTTTGTTCAAATTCTTTTAATTTTTCATGAAAGCCATGGCTTGATTTGATGATGGCTACTCTTGCACTTCTTACAAATTCTATTAAACCGTAGGGTTCTAAAAATTTTACTAACCGATCGGTTTCTTCGCGATGGCCGGAAGTTTCAAAAACGGTATAATCTTTTCTAATTACAACGGCTCTGGCGCCATATTCTCTTAATAACCTTTCTACTTTTACTTTTTCTGCAATGGCTTCTGTAGATACTTTGTACATGGCCAATTCCTGCCATACTATTTCATCTTCTGTATTGTAATAAGCTTTTAAAACTTCTACCTGTTTCTCTATTTGGCGGCATAGTTTTCTTACTACATCTTCGGTTTCATTAATAACAATCGTAAACCGGTGTATGCCTTCTGATTCGGAAGGAGAAGTATTCAGGCTTTCAATATTTATTTTTCTACGCGAAAAAATGATGGCAATTCTGTTTAAAAGCCCGATTTGATTTTCGGTATATACGGTAATGGTAAATTCCTGTTTCATGTTGTTGATGTTATAATTTGAATCAATTGCATTTATTGTAACCTGATTTCTGCAACGCTGCAACCTTGCGGTACCATTGGGAAAACATTATTTTCTTTTCCAACCATCACTTCTAATAAATAACTACCGTTATGGTTCAACATGGTTTGTAATGCATTTTTTAAATCTGTTCTTTTATCAATACTGTTGGCCTCAATGCTATATGCTTTTGCTAATTGAACAAAATTGGGACTGGTAATATCAACAAATGAGTAGCGTTTGTCATTGAATAATTGTTGCCATTGGCGAACCATTCCTAAAAACCGGTTATTCAGTATGAGTATTTTTACATTTACATTAAATTGCATGATTGTCCCTAATTCCTGTAAGGTCATTTGAAAGCCGCCATCACCAATAATTGCCACAACTGTTCGGTTGGGTGCGCCAAATTTTGCACCAATGGCAGCGGGTAATCCAAATCCCATAGTGCCGGCTCCTCCGGAAGTGATATTGCTTTTTGACTGATTGAATTTTGCATAACGGCATGCTACCATTTGGTGTTGGCCTACATCGGTAACAATAATGGCATCACCGTTGGTTAACTCATTCAATGTTTTAATTACTTCACCCATGGTCATAATTTCGGTACTTGGGTTCAGTTCTTCATGTATTACTATGTCGTATTCTTTTTGGGCAAAAGCACTAAACTTTTCAATCCACTCTTTATTTTGATTGGGTTGCAATAATTTAGTGAGCATGGGTAGCGTTTCTTTGCAATCGCCCCAAACCGGTACCGTTGTTTGCACGTTTTTGTCTATTTCTGCGGGGTCAATATCTAAGTGTATTATTTTGGCTTGTTTGGCATATTTGTCTAAACGTCCGGTTACCCTGTCATCGAATCGCATACCCACGGCAATGAGTACATCGCATTCATTGGTTAATACATTGGGGCCATAATTACCGTGCATGCCAAGCATTCCAACATTTAACGGATGGTCTGTTGGCAGCGCACTCAACCCTAAAAGCGTCCATGCAGCGGGCAGATTGGCTTTTTCTATAAATGCTTTGAATTCATTTTCTGCTCTGCCTAAAATAACGCCTTGCCCAAATAGTACAAAAGGTTTTTTGGCTTCGTTAATGAGTTGTGCAGCTTGTTCAATGTATTCTTTTCTAACAATGGGTTTAGGCCTATAGCTTCTAATATGTTCGCACTTTTTGTAGCCTTCATAATCAAATTTTTGCAACTGCGCATTTTTGGTTATGTCTATCAATACCGGACCGGGTCTTCCTGTTCTGGCAATATAAAATGCTTTTGCTAAAACATGCGGTATTTCAGTAGCATCGGTAATTTGGTAATTCCATTTTGTAATGGGTGTTGTAATGTTAATTACATCTACTTCCTGAAATGCATCGGTACCTAACAAGTGTGCAAAAACTTGTCCGGTTACACAAACCAACGGTGTACTATCTATCATTGCATCAGCCAATCCTGTTACCAGATTTGTAGCACCCGGTCCGCTGGTTGCAAACACTACGCCTGTTTTACCAGAACTGCGTGCATAGCCTTGTGCAGCATGAATGGCTCCTTGTTCGTGCCTTACGAGTATGTGTGTTAGTTCATTATTATAATCATACAATGCATCATAAATTGGCATAATTGCGCCACCAGGGTAACCAAATATGGTATCAACGCCTTCTGCCATAAAGGCTTCTAATACTGCTTGTGATCCGGATATATTAGTGGTATTACCAGGAGTGGATGCGGCAATATTTTTAGGTGCTGTAAGTGTTGTTTCCATAAAATAATTTTAATTATGATTGATATGGTTTTTCGTCGGTAACGCAGCCTTCAGATGCGGAGGTTACCAACTGAGCGTACTTATATAAAACGCCATTGGTTGCTTTTAAAGCAGGGCGTTTCCATTTTAATTTTCTGGCTTCAATAATGCTGTTATCTACCAAAAGATTGATGGTATTTTTTATTGCATCAATTTCAATAATATCATCATTTTCAACCAGTGCTAATAGGCCTCCTGTAAATGCTTCCGGGGTAATATGGCCTACTACAAAGCCATGTGTACCGCCACTGAAACGCCCGTCAGTAATTAATGCCACACTTTTACCTAAGCCTGCACCAATGATGGCACTGGTTGGTTTTAGCATTTCGGGCATGCCGGGTGCACCTTTCGGGCCTATATAGCGTATAACGACGACATCACCGGGTTTAATTAAATTATTTTCAATGCCTTTTATAAAGTCATGTTCACCATCAAATACTCTTGCGGTACCTTTGAAATGTGTTCCTTCTTTACCACTTATTTTTGCAACGGCACCTTCAGTGGCCAAATTGCCAAATAAAATTTGTAAATGTCCGGTTGCTTTAATGGGTTGTTCAACAGGTTTAATAACCTGTTGTTGGTTAAAATCAAGATCAGGAGCTGTTACAACATTTTCGGCAACAGTTTTGCCGGTAACGGTAAGGCATTGACCGTTCAGTAATCCTTTTTTCAATAAATATTTCATTACTGCAGGAAGGCCACCATATTGATGTAAATCTTCCATTAAATATTTACCGCTGGGCTTAAAGTCGGCAAGTACCGGAACTTTATTGCTAATTTTTTGAAAGTCATTAATGTTCAATGCTATGCCTACACTTTTGGCCATGGCAATTAAATGTAATACTGCATTGGTACTGCCTCCCATAATCATAACAACGGTGATGGCATTTTCGAAAGCCTCACGTGTCATAATATCTCTTGGTTTAATATCTTTTTCCAGTAATAATTTGATGGCTTTACCTGCTTCTTCACATTCTTTTTGTTTCTCTTTACTTAATGCAGGATTGGAAGAGGAATAAGGAAGGCTCATACCCAGTGCTTCAATGGCAGTTGCCATGGTATTGGCGGTGTACATACCACCACAAGCACCTGCACCCGGGCAAGCATGTTGAATAATACCTTTAAAATCACCTTCACTTAATTTACCGGCAATTTTTTGTCCCAATGCTTCAAAAGCAGAAACAATATTTAAATCTTCTCCTTTGTAATGTCCGGGGGCAATGGTGCCACCATAAATCATAATACCGGGTCTGTTTAAACGGCCCATAGCCATGATAGAGCCTGGCATATTTTTATCGCATCCCGGAATGGTAATCAAACCGTCATAATATTGGGCACCTGCATTCGTTTCAATACTGTCTGCAATTAAATCTCTGCTAACCAGAGAATAACGCATACCGTCAGTTCCCATACTAATACCATCACTTACACCAATGGTATAAAATCGCAGTCCTAATAAACCTTCTGTATGATCAACACTTTTTTTAACTGCTGTAGCCAGATCATTTAAATGCATGTTGCAGGGGTTTCCGTCCCATCCCATACTTGCTATGCCAATTTGTGCTTTATTAAAATCTTCTTCTTTAAAACCAATAGCATAATACATGGCCTGCGCTGCAGGTTGTGTTTCATCTTTTGTAAGTGTTTTACTGTACTTATTTAATTCGTTCGGCATAAAATTAAAATTGTGTAATGATAGTGGTGAATCAATTATTCGGTTCCTAACACTTCGTTTAAAAGTGTTCTTTTGTTTTCAGTAATTAAGTTTTTATAAGAAGTTTGAATGAGTTTGCTGATTGTTTCGGCCCAGGGTTTTACAAAGGGCTTATCATCTAATGATGCAATACCAATCACTTCGGCAGCAGTTCCGCAGAAAAAAGCCGCATCTGCATGGTACATATCTTCAATTTTAAATTGTATTTCTTTCACCGGAATGTTTAATTCGTTGCACAATTCCAATACGGTTGCACGGGTTATACCGGGTAAAATATTTCCCAATTTTGGTGTAAAGAGGGTGCCGTTCTTTTCAAAAAAAACATTTGCGCCAGGCGCTTCTGCAACATAACCATGTATATCTAATAACAAGGCTTCATCGTATCCTTTTTGCTTTGCCTCCTGACTGGCTAAGATGGAATTTACATAATGGCCGGTTGCTTTGGCATGAATGTGAAAGGCTTTAGGATTAGGTCTTTCAAAAGAAGATGTTACCACCCGTAACATTTTATCACCTAAAAATGGTTCCATTTTCCAAGCTTCAATAACAATATATGAAGTAGTATTTTGTACAAAGCTCATATTGGCAGGTGCATATACTAACGGACGTATATATGCGTCTTGCAATTCATTTAGTGCCAACACTTTATATGTGGCTTCAATTAATTCTTCAACAGTATAATGATAAGGCAGATTTAGTGCTTTTGCAGATTGTTGTAACCGATGAAAATGGGCTTCGGGCTTAAATATTTTTGTTGTGCCTGCAATTGTTTTATAAGAGCGTATTCCCTCAAAAACACCATAACCATAATGCAATGTCTGGCCATATAAATCTGTAGTTGCATCGGCTGCTTTTACATAGCTGCCATTTAAATAAATAAAAGTATTTTCGTTGTAATACATGTGTTTGTTTTTGTTGTATGAAATAAAAAACCCGCCATTTTTAGAGACGGGTCAAATTTGTTTATAGGTTAGAACAAATCAACTTACCCCCCTCTAAAGACAGGCAGAATAATGACAATAACTATCGCTGCTGTTAATACAAACAGACGAAAAAAAATTGCATTATAAAATTTGTTCTTCAACGTTTTTGTGTTTAGAACAAATATACCTGTTGTATGCTTAAGAACAAAGAACTTTTTTTGAGTTGAACAAGTTGGCATTAAATAATGGTAGACTTGCGCAACTCAATATTTTTATGATTGATGTCTTCAAAATTGTTATTGCTTGCAATAAAATCGCATATTAATTCTCCTATCGTTGATGTGAAATAAAAATTAATTGGATCTATATCTTTTGTAACAAATTTGTTATTGAGTGTCCAACTAACACCAGCGCGAATGATGGCTGCTTCATTGGGTAAATCAAAATAGTCTAACATCATTGCAGCAGAAAGAATAGCACCGAGTGGATTGGCTATATCTTTTCCTGCAGCCTGAGGATAGGAGCCATGAATCGGTTCAAATAATGCAATACTTAGCCCGAACGAAGCTGAGGGTAATAAACCTAAAGAACCACTTAACACACTTGCTTCATCACTTAAAATATCGCCAAACATATTTTCTGTAAGTATTACATCAAACTGCGAAGGATTAAGGATGATCTGCATAGCAGCGTTATCTACAAATAAATAGTTCACCTCTACTTCCGGATAATTTTTAGCAACATCTTGCACTACTTTTCTCCAAAGCCTTGATGTTTCCAGCACATTTGCTTTGTCAACCAATGTTAATTTTTTTCTTCTTTGTTCTGCAGCTTTAAATGCAATGTGGGCAATGCGTTCTATTTCATTTGTTGTATAAATACATTCGTCAATAGCCTGAGTTTTTTCCTCGTTTAATTCTTTTTTTCCAAAATAAATACCACCTGTTAATTCGCGGTAAATTACAAAGTCAACGTTTTGTAATTGTTTTTCTTTTAAGGGTGACAGATAATGTAAAGACGGGTACGTTGTAACAGGGCGCACATTTGCAAACAACTGTAATGCTTTTCTTAATTTCAATAAACCCTGTTCAGGACGAACGGTTGCTGAGGGATTATTATCATACTTAGGATCACCAATTGCACCAAATAAAATTCCATCACTGTTTAAACAGGCTTCAATCGTTGCATCGGGTAAAGGATCCCCTGTTTTATCGATGGCTATTGCTCCCATTAAACATTCGGTAAAATGCCATTCATGGTTAAATTTTTCTGCAATAGCTTGTAATACACGAACAGCCTGTGCAGTTACTTCAGGGCCAATTCCGTCTCCATTTATAATAACTATATTTTTTTTCATACATTCCGTTTTAATTGTTTTCACCGATGATGGATTCAAGCGTTTCTGGTTGCTTTGTTGAAGTTGATACTTTGCCAGCTATATGTTGATGAATGAATTGTTTGCCTTGCTGTAGCTGTAACACAAAATCAATTCCTTCAGGAATTTCATTTTCAACATGTGTAACATAGATTAAAGTGGTGTGATTGGTTGCTACAATTTGTTGTATGGTTGACAGGAAATGTTGAATGTGTGCTTCATCCAATCCCTGACAGGGTTCATCTAAAATCAATAAAGGCGGATTTTTTACCAATGCTCTTGCCAATAATACCCAGCGTTGTAAACCCAATGACAATGCACCCAGTTTTTGTTGGCTGTATTCGTTCAGATGAAACTGTTGCATAATTGCGCTTATTGCAATTTGCTGATCATCCGTTAGCTTTTTATATACACCCATTGTATCAAAAAAGCCCGATGCTATGGTTTTTTCAACGGATATATCTGTGTCAAAATATTTATGTAATTCCGGAGAGATGTAGCCAATTCTTTTTTTAATATCCCAAATGCTTTCACCCTTGCCTCTTTGTTTTCCAAATATTTTAATTTGATTGGCATAGGCCTGTGGATTATCTCCTGTTATTAGGCTTAATAAAGTTGATTTGCCGGCACCATTATGTCCTTGAATCAGCCATTTTTCGCCACTATGAACCTGCCAGTTAATATTATCCAATATTTTTTTTGAACCATATTGAATGGTGGTATTTTTTATTTCAATCATTGAATGCGCCAAAGCTGTCTGTTTTTCAATTGGCTTTGTTGCATTCATAAATCTGGGTAACGGTGTAGTATATGTATTTTTAATTTGGTATTCAGATTTTTTTAAAAACGCATAAATTCCGTTCAATTCAAGTGTTAATACATGCGTAATAACATCGGGCCAAAGTGTTCCGGAAGTAATAAAAATCAGTGTAGTTCCATTTCTGCTCAGGTGTTGCAATATTTGTAACAGGGTTTCTTTGGCTGCAACATCTAATCCGGTCATAATATTATCTGCAATCAATAACTGCGGTTGCTGCAGCAGTGCTTTAATAATTTGCAGTTTTTTTTGTTCACCATTCGATAATTGAATAAGTGGTGTTTGTAAGCGGTGCAGTAAATTAAATTGTTGGCAATAATTTAAATACAGTGCTTCTGTATCTGAAATACCAAATTGTTGCAAATGTTGCAGTAAATCGGCTTCAACAGTAATGCTGTCTGTTGCATCGCAACTATTGAAGCGTTGCTGGTAATAAAATTGTGATTGGTTGGTTAAATTTTTCCACCGATGCGTATCTTCAATCATTACAATTTGTGCCTGTTCAGGTGTATGATTGCTATTGTTAATGTCAATGCTTCCTTTGTAAAAAATTTTTCCTGCAATGGCTTTTCCCAATGTCGTTTTTCCTGCACCTGCAGCACCGGTAATCAACAAATGCTCACCACTATTTAAAGTAAAAAACACATCCTGCAAAATGGTTTTACCATATTGTTTTATTTGTAAATGTTGAACCTGTATTGCGGGTGCTACATTCATACTATGCTACTATGCTTTGATGTTGTTTGGCCATTGCATGCAAATCATCATCGCCAACTTCTTTTTTCTGATCAGCTATTTGTAAAAATTTTTCATATAAAGCATCAATATCATTACGGGTGCATTCATAACCTAAATTTTTTAACCGATAAGCCAAAGCACTTCGTCCGCTTCTGGCTGTTAACACAATTTTAGAAATATCTGCACCCACATCTTTTGGGTTGATGATTTCATAAGTAATAGCGCTCTTTAAAAATCCATCCTGATGAATACCGGACGAATGTGAAAATGCATTGGCACCTACTATTGCTTTATTGGGCTGTACCGGCATACGCATGGTATCGCTCACCAATCGGCTAATGGGATTTAATTGCTGGCTTTGTATGTTGGTATAAAAACCTAAATCTTTGTGTTGTTGTATAATCATCACTACTTCTTCTAATGAAGTATTTCCTGCTCTTTCGCCTAAACCATTAATAGTACATTCTATTTGTCGGGCGCCATTTATAACACCTTCAATCGAATTGGCGGTAGCCAAACCCAGATCGTTATGGCAGTGGCAGGAGAGAATGGCCTTATCAATATTGGGAACATTATTTTTCAGGAATGCAATTTTGGCGCCGTACTGGCTGGGTAGGCAATAGCCGGTGGTATCAGGGATATTAATAACGGTGGCGCCTGCTTTAATTACTGCTTCCACTACACGGGCTAAATATTCATTATCTGTTCTGCCTGCATCTTCAGCATAAAATTCAACATCATCTACAAAGTTTTTTGCCCACTTCACGCATTGTACTGCTCTTTCTAAAATATCTTCTCTGGTTGAGTTGAATTTTCCTTTAATGTGGTAATCAGATGTGCCAATACCGGTGTGGATGCGGGGCATTTTGGCATGTTTTAATGCTTCTGCCGCTATTTCAATATCTTTTTTAACTGCTCTGCTTAAACCACAAACGGTAGCGCGGGTAATTATTTTGGCAATTTCCTGCACTGAAAAAAAATCGCCGGGCGAAGAAATGGGGAAACCCGCTTCAATAACATCAACACCCAATTGTTCAATGGCCAGAGCCAGTTCAATTTTTTCGGTAGTATTCAGTTTACAACCGGGTACCTGCTCGCCATCTCTTAGAGTAGTATCAAATATATTTACTTTTTGGCTCATGTAAAATTTGTTATTCGGTTATTGCTTTTAATACGAAAAACCAGCCGTATTTTTACGTAACATCGAATGTACTCAATATAAAAAGGTGTTGGGCAACAAAATGAAGTGTATTTTACGCTGCTTAAATTGTGCTAATTTTGCCCAAACCCTTTACCGGTAAACATTTTCAATTCATATAATTACGATGCCTAACCGAAGTACCGACATGCTGTTCCAGCTTATTAAGTCGCTTGAAAAAGGCGAAAAACGTAATTTTAAATTATATGTAAAACGGAATGCATCGGGCGAAGATTTGAAAATAGTGCAGTTATTTGATGCTTTGGATAAGATGAAAGATTATGATGAAGGGCAGTTACTGCAAAAAAATCCCGGTATCAAAAAACAACAACTTTCCAATATTAAGGCACATTTATACCGCGAACTATTATCAAGCCTGCGGTTGATTCAACAGGCGGATAATATTGATATGTACGCTCATGAACAGTTAGATTTTGCCCGGATATTATACAACAAAGGGCTTTACCTGCAAAGTTTAAAACTGCTTGAAAAATTAAAAGAAACGGCAGCCACTCAACAGCAACATGCCTATCAGTTGCTGGCCATTCAATTCGAGAAGAAAATTGAATCAATGCACATTACCCGAAGTATGGAAAACCGGGCAGAAGCATTGAGTGCAGAATCTGATGCGGTTCATCAACAACTTTATTTAACCGGCAAACTATCCAACCTGGCATTGGAGTTGTATAGTTGGTATATTCAAAATGGCCATGCCAGAGATAAAAGAGATGTGCATGCGGTTAAAGTTTTTTTTGAATCCAATTTACCTGCCTGTAATGCAGCGCAACTTGGGTTTTATGAAAAATTATACCTCTATCAATCGTATTGCTGGTATGGATTTATTCTGCAAGATTTGCTGATGTACTATCGCTACACCCAAAAATGGGTATCATTATTCGAAGAAAATGAATATATGAAGCGTATAGAAACCGGCCAGTATATTCGCGGTATGCATAATTTACTGGGCGCCCAGTTTAATTTAAATAATTTTGAAAAATTTAATGAGTATCTGACCCGGTTTGAAGCTTTTGCGACATCAACTTTAGGAAATATTAATGATAATGTTCGCATACAGACTTTTGTGTATTTAAATACGGCTCGCATCAACAAACATTTTTTAGAAGGTACTTTTACAGAAGGGTTACTACTGGTACCGGAAATTATTCAGCATTTAGAAGAATATCGCCTGCATTTAGACCGCCACCGCACATTGGTGTTTTATTATAAAATTGCCTGTTTATATTTTGGCAGCGGCGATAATGAGCAGGCTATTGATTATTTGAATAAAATTATTAATTGGAAAGTTGATTTACGAACCGACTTGCAATGCTATGCCCGCCTGCTGCACCTGATTGCACACTACGAATTAGGCAATGATAGTTTGTTGGAATATCTGATAAAATCGGTATACCGGTTCATGGCAAAAATGAAAAATTTAAGTACGGTTGAAGAAGAGATATTTAAATTTATCCGAAAATCTTTTTCACTTTCGCCACAAAAATTATTACCGGCATTTAAAAGTTTAAAAGAAAAATTAGAACAATTAGAAGGCCATCCGTTAGAAAGTCGCTCATTTATGTATTTGGATATTATAGGTTGGCTCGAAAGCAAAATTGAAGGGGTTCCGGTGCAGGAGGTTAGGCGCAAAAAATTTCTGCAGGGCAGAAAAACTCCTGCCTCATTAAAACACAAAAATAATTCTGTTTATAAAACCAATAACGATGCCCAATAAGGAAGAATTTAGTGCGCTTTTTACTTATGCTACCGAAGGAATTATTGTAGTAAATGAGCAAGGTAAATTAACCATGGCCAATCCTGCTGCTGAGCGTTTGTTTGGTTATGAACCCGGCACTTTATTGCACACGCAGTTGGAGCAACTGATTCCCAAAAGGTATGAACACACGCATCACGATTACCGAACCAAGTATTCTCAAAAGCCACATGCCCGTAGTATGGGTATTGGTATGGATTTATATGCATTACGAAAAGATGGTTCTGAGTTTCCGGTAGAAGTGAGTTTAAGCCCCTTTAAAACAGCAGAAGGCAATTTTGTAATTGCATTTATTATTGACAATACTTTACGCAAACAAACGGAGGCCACTTTGCGTAAACAAAAAGAGGAGTTAGAAAAATTAACTGCTGAATTAGAAAAAAGGGTACGCCACCGAACGTTAATTTTAGAAGAAGCGTTACATGAATTAGAGCATTCCAGAGCGGAACTGAGCCAGTTACTAGAAAAAGAAAAAGAAGTGAATGAATTAAAATCACGCTTTGTTTCTATGGCATCGCATGAATTCAGAACTCCATTGGCGACCATTTTATCCTCACTCAATTTAGTTGAAAAATATGGCACTTTAAACGACAGGGAAAATCAGCAAAGACATATCATGCGCATTAAAACGGCCATCAATCACATGACAGACATTTTAAATGATATGCTCTCCATCAGTAAAATTGAAGAAGGAAAAATTATCATTCAAAAAGACTGGATTAACTTGACCCAGTGTTCTCAACACATTATTCAGGAAATTCGGCCCATTCTGAAAACCGGACAACAAATACATTTTCAGCATCAGGGGCAGGAGCTGGGATATATTGATCAAAACATTTTTACTACCATCATCATGAATTTGCTTTCCAATGCCATTAAATTTTCACCTGCAAAAACAAATATTTATTTGTCATTATCCATTACCGATTCAGCCATGACAATTGTTGTAAAAGATGAAGGCATGGGTATACCCGAAGAAGATCAACCCAATTTATTTGGCCGTTTTTTCAGGGCTCAAAATGCCACCAATATTCAGGGTACGGGTTTAGGTTTGAATATCATTGCCAGATATGTAGAATTAATGCAAGGTAATATTACCTTTGAGAGCCAAATAGAACATGGAACCACATTTACCATTGTTATACCAAATACTATAGAAAATGAGTAAAAAAATTTTATTGATTGAAGATAACCCCGATATGCGGGAAAATACAGCTGAAATTTTGCAATTGGCTAATTATACAGTTAAAACTGCAAAAAATGGAAAAGAAGGTGTTGCTTTGGCGGAGGAAGAACATTTTGATTTAATAATATGTGATATTATGATGCCGGTTTTAGATGGGTATGGCGTTTTACACCTGCTTTCTAAAAATAAAAAAACCAGTGCCATACCCTTCATTTTTTTAACAGCCAAGGCCGAGCGAACTGATTTTAGAAAAGGCATGGAAATGGGAGCCGATGATTATTTAACCAAACCCTTCGATGATATTGAATTGTTAAATGCCATTGAAAGTCGGTTAAAAAAATCTGATTTAATTAAACAGGAATATGCCAATAATGTAGAGGGGTTAAACAATTTTATTCAAACAGCAAGGGGGTTTGATAGTTTAAAAAGGTTATCGGAAGAGAATGAATTACGCTCTTATAAAAGGAAAGAAGAAATTTATAAAGAAGGAAGTTTTCCAAAAGGGCTTTACTTATTGGTAAGCGGTAAAATAAAAACCTGTAAAACCAACGATGATGGAAAAGAATTAATTACCGGCCTGTATAAAGATGGTGATTATTTTGGGTATATAGCTTTGTTGGAGGATGCAAAGCACGCAGATAGTGCAGTAGTGCTGGAAGATGCACAGGTTTGTATGGTACCTAAGGCAGATTTTTATGAACTGGTGTATAAAAATGCGGAGGTTTCCAGAAAATTCATTCAAATGCTTTCTAATCAGGTACAACAACGGGAAGAGCAGTTGTTGAAATTGGCTTACAATTCAGCCCGTAAAAAAGTAGCCGATGCATTATTAACATTACAGGAAAAATATCAACAAAAACCCGGCGAGAACTTTAGTATGCAAATTTCAAGAGAAGATTTGGCAAACATAGCCGGCATTGCTACTGAAAGCACCATCAGAACCCTCAGCGATTTAAAAGATGAAAAATTGATCGAAATTCAATCCAGTAAAATTACCATTTTAAATTATCCCAAATTATTGGCTTTGCGAAATTAAGCGGTTTATGAGGGTTTGTTTCGCTCATTCATTTGTCTGGTAATTAATTCACCCTGGGTGTTTTGTTCTTCCAAGGTCCAATCATCTGTAATAGAGGTTTCAATCCAAACTTTACCAGATTTTCGCAGAATAATGGGTTCAAGTCCATATTGCTGTACAAATTGGTGTTCCAGTTCGGCAACAGTCATTTCAGGATAAATGGTGATTGGGGCAGCATCCGAAGCAATTTTATACGCAAGCAGGGTTGTATGTTCATCAAAAGGTTGTTTCACTGATATATTTCTGGATGTTTCTCCTTCAGTTTGTGCTTTTGTAAGCATTAAACGTAAAAAGGGGAACATTGCATTAAACTCCGACTGCAGGGTTTGAATATTTTTGTTATCGTTAATGGTTAGGTTCATGCTAAATGGGCTCAAAAACAAAAATATCCTGATGAATTGGCTTAAATACTGATTTTCATCATGTTTACGCTTTTATACTTCATAATCCCGATAAAAAGTGTAGAAAAAATTGTGGATACTAAATTTTCTAATAAAAAATGTGGTACCCATGCAAACAGCAATTTAAAAAAGGAGATTTTTGCCACATTTAATTGTCAAAATCTTTCAAAACCAAATTTTTAAGGGTTTCTTTTTTCTATTTAAAAAGCAGTCCTTACCTTTGCCCCCTTAATGATTTTGAAGTATTCCAATTCTTTTTACATAAAAAATTAACGCCGTAGTGGGTAAATGCAGTCTGCATGGCTGTTTTGTCCGCTTTTTTTATTGTAGAATGGGGTATTTCAACGTCTGGAATTAAATAAATTGCAAATAGTACTATGGCCATCAAAAGAGACAATCGTCCGAAATCAACCTTTTCAACCATTACCATTAGTCTTGCTTCTCCGGATTCAATTTTGGAAAAAAGTTTTGGTGAAGTGTTAAAGCCCGAAACCATTAACTATCGTACCTATAAACCTGAAAGAGATGGTTTATTTTGCGAAAGAATTTTTGGACCGGTAAAGGATTATGAGTGCGCTTGTGGAAAATACAAGCGTATTCGATATAAAGGTATTGTATGCGACAGATGTGGGGTAGAAGTAACCGAGAAAAAAGTACGCCGCGAACGTATGGGCCACATTAAATTAGTGGTACCTGTAGTGCATATCTGGTATTTTAAAAGTTTACCCAATAAAATTGGTTATTTGTTGGGGATGAGCTCTAAAAAGTTAGAAAGCATTGTTTATTATGAAAGATATGTGGTAATTCAGGGAGGTATTAAAGAAAGTCTTTCTGCAGGCGATTTATTATCTGAGGAAGAATATTTAGATATTATTGATGCATTGCCCAAAGAAAATCAAATGCTGCCTGATGAAGATCCCAATAAATTCATTGCTAAAATGGGCGCTGAGGCAGTAAGTGATTTATTGGCGCGCTTAGATTTAGATGAATTAAGTTTTTCGCTCCGCAATGCTGCCGCCAATGAAACATCGCAACAAAGAAAAGCCGATGCTTTAAAAAGATTGAGTGTTGTAGAAGCATTCAGAGATGCCAATTCAAGAATTAATAACCGCCCCGAGTGGATGGTGATGCAATATATACCTGTCATACCTCCCGAATTAAGGCCATTGGTGCCTTTGGATGGTGGTCGTTTTGCATCTTCCGATTTAAATGATTTATATCGTCGTGTTATTATCCGTAACAACCGGTTAAAAAGATTATTGGAAATTAAAGCACCTGAAGTAATTCTTCGTAATGAAAAAAGAATGCTGCAGGAAGCCATTGACTCACTTTTTGATAATAGCCGAAAATCTAATGCCGTTAAAGCAGAAGGAGGCCGTGCTTTAAAATCATTGAGTGATGTTTTAAAAGGAAAACAAGGCCGTTTCCGTCAAAACTTATTAGGTAAGCGTGTTGACTATTCCGGACGTTCTGTAATTGTAGTAGGTCCTGAATTAAAAATGCACGAATGTGGTTTGCCAAAAGATATGGCTGCTGAATTATTTAAACCGTTTATTATTCGTAAACTCATTGAAAGAGGTATTGTTAAAACGGTAAAATCGGCCAAAAAATTAGTTGATAAAAAAGAAGCTATTATTTGGGATATTCTTGAGAATATACTGAAAGGGCACCCTGTTTTGTTGAACAGGGCCCCAACATTGCACCGTTTATCCATTCAGGCCTTCCAGCCTCGTTTAGTTGAAGGAAAAGCCATACAGTTGCATCCGTTGGTAACATCTGCTTTCAACGCCGACTTTGATGGTGACCAAATGGCTGTGCACGTTCCATTAAGTAGCGCTGCTATTCTGGAAGCACAATTATTAATGCTCTCATCTCACAATATTTTAAACCCTCAAAATGGTACTGCCATTACCCTTCCATCTCAGGACATGGTGCTTGGTTTGTACTACATCACAAAAGGTAAAAAGAGCACAGAAACTGAAATTGTAAAAGGTGAAGGAAAAACTTTTTACAACATGGATGAAGTAATTATTGCATACAACGAAAAACGTGTTGACTTGCATGCCAATATTAAACTACGAACCCATGTTCGCAATCCAGATGGTAAATTAGAAAAGAAAATTATCGATACTACCGTTGGTCGTGTTTTATTCAATCAGTTTGTACCGGAAGAGGTAGGTTACATTAATGCGTTATTAACCAAAAAAAGCCTGCGGGAAATTATTGGTAATATCATTAAAATAACAAATATTCCAAAAACAGCTAAGTTCTTGGATGATATTAAAACACTTGGTTTCCGCATGGCCTTTAAAGGAGGTTTAAGCTTTAGTGTAAACGACCTGATTGTACCTGAAATAAGAGACCAGTTGTTGGAAAGTGCCAAAGCCGAAGTAGATGAGGTGCGTGAAAGTTATAATATGGGTTTAATTACCAATAACGAACGCTATAACCAGGTAATTGATATTTGTGGCCGTGTAGATATGCGGATTACTGAAACCCTTATTCGTGAAATGGCTACTGATAAGCAAGGGTTTAATTCTGTTTTCATGATGCTTGATTCCGGTGCCCGTGGTTCAAAAACACAGGTAAAACAGTTGGTGGGTATTCGTGGATTGATGGCAAAACCCCGTAAAAGTGGCAGCTCAGGTAGTGAAGTTATTGAAAACCCCATTCTGTCTAACTTTAAAGGAGGTTTGAACGTATTAGACTACTTCATTTCTACCCATGGTGCCCGTAAAGGTTTAGCCGATACCGCTCTTAAAACTGCTGATGCCGGTTACTTGACCCGCAGATTGGTTGACGTGGCGCAGGATGTGGTAATAGCTGAAGATGATTGCGGAACTTTAAGAGGTATATCAATCAGTGCATTAAAAGATAATGAAGATATTATTGAACCATTATCAGATAGAATTGAAGGTAGAACTTCGTTACACGATGTGTTGCATCCTGTTACTGAAGAATTGATTATAAAAGCAGGCGAAGAAATTAGCCATGATGTGGCCAAACAAATTGAAGATTCCGGAATAGACAGCGTAGAAATTCGCTCCGTATTAACCTGCGAGGCTAAGAAAGGCGTATGTGTAAGATGCTACGGTAAAAACCTGGCAACAGGTTACATTGCACAACGTGGCGATTCTGTAGGTATCATTGCTGCCCAGTCAATTGGTGAACCCGGTACACAGTTAACCCTTCGTACGTTCCACGTAGGTGGTGTTGCGGGTAGCTCATCCATTGAATCTTCTTTATTGGCAAAATTTGATGGTACCGTTCGTTTTGATGGTTTAAGAACAGTAAGCACTTTAAACAATGAAGGAAATAAAGTGAATATTGTAATTGGACGTACCGGCGAAATGCGTTTAATGGATGAAAAAAATGATCGTTTACTCATTACCAACAATATACCTTATGGTTCTACTTTAATAGTAAAAGATGGTCAGCAGGTGAAAAAAGGTGAAATTATTTGTACCTGGGATCCATTTAACAACGTAATTGTTGCCGAACAAAATGGGGTAATTAAATTCGAAAATATTATTGATGGTTACACTTATCGGGATGAAGCCGACGAACAAACCGGCCACCGCGAAAAAGTGGTTATTGAATCGAAAGATAAAACCAAAATTCCTACCATTATTGTAGAAGGTAAAGATACGCGTCAATACAATTTACCTGTTGGTAGCCATATTTCCATAGAAGAAGGTGAAGAGGTAAAAGCAGGTCAGGTACTGGTAAAAATACCACGTGTATTAGGAAAATTAAGAGATATTACCGGTGGTTTGCCAAGGGTAACAGAATTATTCGAAGCAAGAAATCCGGGTAATCCTGCAATTGTTTGTGAAATAGATGGAGTGGTAGCATTTGGTAACGTAAAACGCGGTAACCGTGAAATCATTGTAGAAGCAAAAGATGGTATTGTGAAGAAATATCTGGTACCATTAACCCGCCAGATTTTAGTACAGGATGGCGACTTTGTAAAAGCAGGCGCACCCCTTTCTGACGGACAAATTGCACCTTATGATATTTTAACCATCAAAGGACCATTTGCAGTTCAGGAATACATTGTAAATGAAATTCAGGAAGTGTACCGTTTACAAGGTGTGGATATTAATGATAAACACATTGAAGTAATCGTTCGCCAAATGATGAAGAAAGTAGAAATTGTAGATGCAGGTGATACAAAGTTCTTAGAAGAAGATTTAGAAGACAGGTTTGAATTTATAGAAGAAAATGACCGCATCTTCGATAAGAAAGTAGTTACAGACCCGGGTGAAAGTACCAAATTAAGAGCCGGACAAATTGTTACACTGCGTGAATTGAGAGAGGAAAACTCTATCCTTCGCCGTGCAGATAAAAAGTTGGTGGAGGTTCGCGATGCAAAACCAGCCACTGCTACACCGGTATTATTAGGTATTACCAAAGCTTCTCTGGGCGTGAAAAGCTGGATTTCAGCTGCTTCATTCCAGGAAACCACCAAAGTTTTAAGTCAGGCTGCCATTCAGGGTAAAACCGATTTAATGATTGGGTTGAAAGAAAACGTAATTACCGGTCATTTAATACCTGCCGGTACCGGACAGCGCGAATTTGAAAATTTAATTGTGGGCAGTAAAGAAGACTTTGATGTATTAACTACCGCAAGAGAAGCTATGAATTTTGATGAGGATGAATAAACTTTATCTAATTCATTATCGGTTTCTGTAATTTATATATAATAAGCCTGTAATTTTTGAGATGATTCAATATTGCAGGCTTTTTTGTTCGTTAAATCCTAATTAATTTTTAAAAGTAACTGCTAATTTTCTTAAATATTTTAATTGCCTGTATATTCGTTGCAATTTCTGTAGAAATGCATTTATGGAATGCCCCTACAATTATTTTCCGGCATTATTATGCACATTTGATGAAAAAATTAATTTAATTAAAATTGTAATATGAAGAATGTTCTACTTATCATTAATGCTATCTTAGTACTTGCAGTTGCTTATTTATTGTATGCACATTTTACTGAAAAAAATCATCTTATAACAACTGTTTCAAATTCATATACAGCCGTGCCCGCCAATGGTTTTAAAATAGCTTATTTTGAAATGGATTCATTGCAAAATCAATATGTTCTATTGAAAGAAGTAAGAAGTGCATTAATGGCCAAAGATCAGGAAATGGGCAAAGAATTATCGGGTTTAGAGAATTCATTACGCAATAAATACCAGGATTTACAAAAAAATGGGAACGCATTAAGCCAGGCCGAGATAGCAAGCAGGCAACAGGAAATTATGGATTTAGATAAAAATCTTAAAAACAAGCGGCAGGTAATGGAACAGGAAATGCAGGATGAAAGTTTCAAGAAGTTACAGGATGTAAAAAAACGAATTGAAGATTACCTGAAAGAGTATAATCAAAGTAAAGGTTATGCATATATTTTTTCAAATGTACCTGATATGATGTATTATAAAGATACAGCTTATAATATAACTGCTGATATTGTAAAAGGATTGAATGAACAATATCGTCAGAAAAAATAATTTTTACCATCAAATCATTATCTTCAAGTCCCAAATGCAATAAGGGACTTTTTTTATGAGTACAACCTCCTTTAAACCCTCTTTAGGCTTATTAGATGCTACCATGATTGTAGCCGGTAGTATGATTGGTTCCGGTATTTTTATTGTGAGTGCAGATATTACCCGAAATGTAGGTTCTGCCGGATGGTTAATTGTTGTTTGGTTACTGACCGGGTTAATGACTTTAATTGCTGCAGTAAGTTATGGTGAATTAAGTGGTATGTTCCCAAAGGCGGGCGGGCAATATGTTTATCTAAAAGAAGCCTACAACCCTTTAATTGGATTCCTGTACGGATGGAGTTTTTTTGCCATTATTCAAACAGGTACCATTGCAGCCGTTGGGGTGGCATTTGCCAAATTCACGGCTTATCTTATTCCGCAGGTAGGTGATGATATAGTGTTATTTAGCATCGGTTCATTACACATTTCTCCCGCACAAATTTTATCAATTGCCATCATTGTACTTTTAACTTATATCAATACCCGTGGCATTAAAAGCGGCAAATTCATTCAAACAACTTTTACCTTAACCAAATTACTGAGTTTGTTTGGTTTAATTGTTTTTGGATGGATGGCCTTACAACCTGAAGTTTGGCACAAGAACTGGACTGAAAATGCATGGTATTTGCAACGCCTCAACAAAGATGGTTCATACCAATCTTACGGAATGGCCGCTGCAATGGGTGCCATAGCCGCAGCCATGGTAGGCTCCATTTTTAGTAGTGATGCCTGGAACAATGTAACCTTTATTGCGGGGGAAATTAAAAACCCTAAACGGAACATAGGTTTAAGCCTATTTCTTGGAACTTTGTTGGTAACCATCGTTTATGTGTCTACCAATATTGTTTACACCGGATTATTGCCCATGCAAAGCATTGCCTCAGCAGCAAACGATCGGGTTGCTGTAGCTGTCTCTCATGTTATTTTCGGTAATATAGGAACTATCATTATTGCAGTGATGATTATGATTTCAACTTTTGGTTGTAATAACGGATTAATTTTGGCAGGTGCAAGAGTTTATTATACAATGGCCAATGATGGTTTGTTTTTTAAACAAACAGCACAGCTAAACAAAAAAGCCGTTCCCGAATTTGCATTATGGATACAATGTGCTATGGCTTCTATACTATGCTTAAGCGGAAAGTATGGCGATTTATTAGATATGGTTTCTTTTGTTGTTGTAATTTTTTATGTGTTAACCATTATCGGCATTTTCATTCTCAGAAAAAAAATGCCTGCGGCAGAAAGGCCTTACCGTGCATTTGGGTACCCGGTTTTACCTGCATTATATATCATAATGGGATTAACTTTTTGTACACTATTAATTATTTATAAACCAGAATATACCTGGCCGGGATTAATTTTTGCACTCTTAGGTATTCCTTTGTATTATCTTGCACTCGCAACAAAGTCAAAGCATCAATAAATGAATTTCGAAGCACTATTTCATCGTTTTACAGAAATTAAAGTAGCCGTAATTGGCGATATAATGTTAGATAGTTATTGGTGGGGTCATGTAGATCGTATTTCTCCTGAAGCACCGGTACCTGTTGTAGCATTAGATAAAAGAGAATTGCGTATTGGTGGTGCTGGTAATGTAGCTTTAAATACCATTTCTCTGGGTGCACCCACCACAATTTTATCTGTAATTGGCAATGATGATGATGGCAAACTGTTAACCGGTTTGCTCAGTCAAAATGGGATTGATACCGGCTTTATTATAACAGCACCTAATCGGGTTACCACCAATAAAACCAGGATTATGAGCCGTAATCAGCAAATGCTGCGGTTAGATTGCGAGGTAGCTACTGATATTGATGAAACAACTGAAAATGCTTTATTGCATAATGTAGAGCAATACTTTATGCAGCATCAACCCAATGTGCTCATTTTTGAAGATTACAACAAAGGAGTACTTACTCCAAAAATTATTCAAAAAACAATTGCACTTTGTAAGCAGTATAATGTGCTTACAGCAGTAGATCCTAAAAAGAAAAACTTCTTATCCTTCAAAGGGGTAGATATTTTTAAACCTAATTTAAAAGAGGTAAAAGAAGGGCTTAACCTATTGTTGGAAGAAGTGAACCAATCTGTTTTGGAGAAAATACATGCCGAATTAGCCAATATTTTAGCACACAAAATTTCACTGATTACACTTTCCGAAAAAGGGGTTTTTTATCAATATGGGAATGAATCTAAAATTATTCCTACACATGTGCGAAACATTGCAGATGTTAGCGGTGCCGGCGATACCGTAATTGCTGTAGCCTCGCTGGTATATGCAGCAACCTATCAAATTGCACTGGCAGCTGACATGGCAAATATTGCCGGTGGGTTGGTTTGTGAAGAAGTGGGTACCGCTGCTATTCAAAAAGAAAAATTATTGAAAGAATGCAACATCCTGCTTTCATAGCTTTGTTCAACAAACTGGCAAATACATTGCATGTTCTTCATCATTCTGTAAATATATTTCAAAATTCTACTTCGTTGATTTGTATAATTTCGGGTTGAAATTCTACAAGTATGTCAATTTACGCATTGGTAATACATGGGGGTGCCGGCACTATTCTAAAAGAAGATATGACCCCCGAATTAGAACAGGCATATGAAGATGGACTGGCTGCAGCATTGGAGGCTGGTTATGCAGTACTTGAAAATGGCGGCAGTGCCATTAATGCGGTTAAAGCCGCCATTGTTTTATTAGAAGACAATGTTTTGTTTAATGCAGGAAGAGGTGCGGTTTTTACAAAGAAAGGCGTTCAGGAAATGGATGCAGCCATCATGGATGGCACTACTTTAAATGCCGGTGCTGTTGCGGGTGTACGTAATGTAAGAAATCCGATAGTACTTGCCACTGAAGTAATGCAGCATAGCAATCACGTTTTTTTAAGTGGAAAGGGCGCTAACGATTTTGCGATTAAACAAGGCGTTAAATTAGAACCCGATGAATATTTTTTCTCCCCCTTTCGGTATGAACAATGGAAGGCCATTCGAGATAGTGATAACTACTCTTTAGATCATACCAACCATCATTTAGAAGAATTGTTAAGAGATAAGAAATTTGGTACCGTTGGTGCAGTAGCTTGTGATGCCAATGGCAATATTGCTGCTGCTACCAGTACAGGTGGAATGACTAATAAAAAATATGGTCGTATTGGCGATAGTCCTGTTATTGGTGCAGGAACTTACGCCAATAATGCAACTTGTGGTATTAGTTGCACTGGGCATGGAGAATTGTTTATTCGTGCAGTTGCTGCACATGATGTAAGTTGTTTAATCGAATACAAAGGCTTTTCGCTTCAGGAAGCCATGCATGAAGTGGTGCATAAAAAATTAGTAGCCATGAAAGGAGAGGGAGGGATGATTGGTGTGGATGCTCACGGCAATATAGCCATGGAATTTAACAGTGCAGGTATGTACAGGGCAGCTAAAAACAGTAAAGGATTTTATGAGTTAGCTATTTATGCTTAAAATAGCAATACTTTTTCTAATCACTGCTACATTTGTATTTTAATGATCAATATTTCATGGAAAAAATTGCAGTGATTGTAGCCGGTGGTTCAGGTGTTAGAATGGGATCCCATTTACCCAAACAGTTTTTATTGCTCGATAACCAGCCAATTCTGTTGTATACCCTGCAAACTTTTTTTGCCGCTTTTGAAGATATGCAGGTGATTTTGGTTTTACCGGCTGCTTATTTTGAAGCAGGGGAAACAATGATCCGTTCCTTGCCTCAATACCAACGGATACAAATTGTTGCAGGTGGCGATACCAGGTTTCATTCTGTACAATCAGGCTTAGCAGCAATTTCATCGAAAACAGATGCGGTTATTTTTGTACATGATGGAGTGCGCTGCTTATTGAGTACAAAACTTATTCAGCAATGTTATCATCAGGCCATAGAAAAAGGAAGCGCCATTCCTGCCATAAAAGCTACTGATAGCATAAGGCAACTCAAAGACCAAACTTCTATCCCCATTAATAGAGATGAAATATATTTAATGCAAACACCTCAAACTTTTAAAAGCAGTATTTTATTGCCGGCATTTCAAATGCCTTACCAAGCTTCGTTTACTGATGAGGCAACTGTTGTAGAGCACTCCGGCGTTTCCATACATTTAATTGAAGGGGAATACCAAAACATAAAAATTACAAGGCCCATTGATTTATTAATTGCGCAGAAATTTTTAGAAGATCCATCATTGTTTTAAATACCTGAAAGGCAGGGGTAGTTGGTTGATGTGTAATTGTAAATAGGGGTGATGGTCGGGATGAAAATTTTTATAGAATGCCTGAATGCCCTTTTGAGAAGAGCCTTCAAAATCAAATAACATTGCTTTTCCGGCAAACTCCTGAATACATTGATCTAATAAATAATGATTGGCACTCAGTTTACGGCCGGCTTCGGTTGTAAAATTCACGATATTATAAATTCTGTTGCAATCTTTCAGAAAAATGGCTCCCGTAACTAATACTCCATTAGCATCATTCACACCTCGTACAAAAAAATATGGCTGCATTTCGTTTTGCATTAAAAGTGTTGCGAAAGCAGTAATATTTTGTTGCTTCAAATGCATGGCAGGGTGATAAAGCTGGTAGAAATGATTTAATATCAATTGCGCATGGGTTTTGTCGTGGTACACCAACTGATTGCTGTAAGCTTTCATCAGATTCCTTTTCAAATCCCCTGAGTAGTTGGTTGCAATTTGGCAGTAATCAGCCTTTAAGTTTAGCACAAAATTATCTCGAACCTGAATAGTGCAATTTTGAATGTTGGGCAGCGGGTGATAAAAAGGAATAAATAAATCGCCATATTTAAATTCTTTCAGAACCCATTTTAAAAGTTCATGAATAGGATAGGTGTTGTAATTTTTTTCAAATAAACCCAATTGTTGAATAAAGTTTGGTTGATAACAGTAAGCAATACCGCATTTTTTTTTGAAGGGCACCGGCATTACGGCTTCATAATTATTGAGTACAAAACCCACCCATTGCGGGCAAAGTGCATTTAAGTACCGGGTATAAGCATAAATAAGCGGGGTGTGCGATTGGGCTATGCATGCATCCCATTTTTTAGTATTAATTGCATGAGCGGGTATTATTTGAAATTCATTGTTCATGCATAAAATTTCGTTGCTTATTTTCCTTTGCCCAAAATAATAATGAGCAATGTTTTTAGAATAATTCCTGCATCCAATAAAAAGGATTTTTTTTGTACATATATTAAATCATATTGGGCACGTTCTACCATTTCATGGATGTTAGATGCATATCCAAATTCAATCATACCCAAAGAAGTAAGACCGGGTTCTACCAAAAATAAAGCGGCATAATCCGGTACAATTTCTATCAGTTGGCTGGTATAAAATTGCCTTTCGGGTCTTGGTCCTACCAACGACATATCTCCCTTAATGATATTCCATAACTGCGGAATTTCATCTAAGCGCCATTTGCGCATAATTTTTCCCCATGGGGTAATGCGTTTGTCATCATCTGAAGAAAGCTGCGGGCCGTTTTTTTCAGCATCTGCATACATACTTCTAAACTTATAAATAGTAAATGGAATGCCTTTGTAACCAATTCTTTCCTGCAAATAAAAAATGTTTCCGGGTGAAGAAAGTTTGGTTCTGATAATAATAAAAATAATGAGAGGGGCCAATACAACTAATGCGGACAAAGAAAGTACGATATCAGTAAATCTTTTAACAGCATTGTACAACAAACTTTTGGTTTGTCGTCTTTGTACATTTTCTTTAGTTCGTGCAAGCTTTATTTCCAAAGTCTTATAAAACATTGGCGCACATTTAAGATATGGCAATATTATTACTATTAATTTTTGTAAGTATCTGGTGTGCAACTTCCAGCGCCAGTAAACCATCAATTTCACTCACTAAAGTAGGTGTATTGTTTTTAATTGCATCAACAAAACTTTGTAATTCAAGTAGAATGGCGTTGGCAGGCTCAATTTCCGGATTCGATACAGCGATTGTTTTGGTACCATTGGGGGTTTCTATATCAAATGAAAAGCTATTGTTGTCTTCCGGTTGTTTCAAGGTTATAATTTCGGTTTTCTTTTCCAGAAAGTCGATACCATAATAGGCATCTTTTTGAAACAAGCGTATTTTTCGCATTTTTTTCATGCTAATGCGGCTGCTGGTTAAATTGGCAACACATCCATTGTTAAATTCAATGCGTACATTGGCAATATCGGGTGTATCAGTCATAACGGTCACACCACTGGCATAAATATTTTTCACACCACTTTTCACTAAGCTTAAAATAATATCTATATCATGAATCATTAAATCCAGAATAACACTCACCTCTGTTCCTCTGGGGTTAAATTGTGCCAGCCGATGCACTTCAATGAACATTGGGTTCAGCTTTAAATCTTTGATTGCCAGAAATGCGGGGTTAAATCTTTCAACATGGCCTACCTGTAATTTAATGTTGGCTTCTTTCACCATGTTTACCAAACTTTTTGCTTCCTGAATGGTATGGGTAAAAGGTTTTTCTACAAATACATGTTTCCCTTTTCTAATGGCCGACATACAAATTTCAAAATGTTTATCGGTGGGTACTACTACATCAATAATATCACAGGTATCCATTAATTTCTCTTCATCTAAAAAACGTTTTAAGCCATAATGATTGGCAACTTCTTTGGCTGCATCGTTATTGGGATCAAAAAAGCCAACCAATTTAACATCCTTTATTTCTTTCCAGTTATTTAAATGGTATTTACCTAAATGGCCAACGCCAAATACACCTACTTTCAACATGCTTTTCAGGTTTTAGCGGATAAAGATAATTAATATGAATATTTTTTAGTGTTATTGTGCAAATAAAAATAAATGAATGGTAAAATAGGTTGTAATTGAAGATATTACCTTTTGGAACAATGTAAAACAATAAAATAAAAGAGGATGTATCAAAAGCAAAATGAAGGGGCTGAGATTTGCATAAACGAAAATTTTCTCCATACCCTACCGAATAAAAAGAGGCTGCATAGCACTTTTGAGACAGCCTCTTTTTCCGGTGAAGTGCCCAGAACAGGAATCGAACCTGCACTACCTTGCGATAACCAGATTTTGAGTCTGGCGCGTCTACCAGTTCCGCCATCTGGGCTTGGGGCTGCAATATTAAGGCATCCTGTTTAATACACCAAAATGCAGCAGGGTAATTTTCGGGTTTAAATAAAAATTTTAAAGCGTTCGTAACAACTTTTGGTTAATGCCTCTCTATCATCGGGATGTGCAATATCCACCAGTAATTTTGCCCGCTGCCTTAAATTTTTACCATATAAGTAAGCCACACCGTACTCTGTTACTACATAATGAATATGGCCCCTGGTAGTAACAACACCTGCACTTTCTCTTAAATGAGGGGTAATTCTGGAAATACCTTTTTTAGTACGGCTGGTTAAAGCAATAATGGGTTTACCTCCTTCACTTAAAGCGGCTCCACGCATAAAATCCATTTGCCCGCCAATACCACTGTACTGGAATGGCCCAATACTATCGGCACAAACTTGTCCGGTAATATCTACTTCAATGGCACTGTTAATGGCAATTACTTTATTATTTCTTCTAATAACATGTGGGTCATTCACATAATCAATATCTAAAAAAGCAAAAGCAGGGTTATCATTTACATAATCATACAATCTTTTGGTACCAATGGCAAAACTGGTTACGTTTTTATTGGGATGTATTTTTTTAAATTTGTTATTGATAATATCTTTTTCCATTAAATCAATTACCCCATCACTGCACATTTCTGTGTGCAGGCCCAAATTTTTATGATTGTGTAAAGCTTTTAAAACAGCATCGGGTATGGTACCAATACCTAATTGTAACGTACTGCCATCGTCTATCATTTCGGCAATATATTTACCTATCTGCAATTCTTCTTTACCCGATTTGCTGCCATAATCTAATTCAGGCAATTGTTCTTCATGATATACCATTTTGGTAATATGGCTTACATGCAGCAATCCATCACCGTGTGTGCGTGGCATATTAGGGTTTACCTGTGCAATAATGTATTTGGCCGTATTTACAGCAGTACGTGCTATATCAACCGATAATCCTAAAGTACAGTAACCGTGTTCGTCGGGTGGCGATACCTGTACAATGGCTACATCAATGGGCAATACATTCTTTTTAAATAAATCCGGAATGTCACTTAAAAATGCAGGAACAAAATCAGCACGTCCGCTGTTTACGGCTTCGCGAACAGAGGCAGATACAAACAAACAGTTGATATGAAATGCTTTTTGATATTCGGGCTTGTCAATTTCAATACTACCCTGAACAGTAATAAATACCGTTTCTACATTTTCTAATCGTGGTGCTTCTTTTGCCAGCTCTCTCAATAAAAATAAGGGTGTACATGCACTGCCCTGAATAAAAACACGCTGGTTGCTCTGTATAACCGATAAAGCTTCTGTTGCACTTACATATTGAATAGGATACATGTTTTTCAGCAAAGTAACATTTGTTTTACTGCCTGAAAAATGATTTTTGTTAGGTTAGCTGTACATTTAACATACTTAATTGAACAGGATGGTATGGTTTGCTTATTGATAGAATTGCTATAATAATTGTGTTTTGCCCTATTAGATTTTTCCTCTAAAACCAATCATGTATTCTTTTTTATTTACAAGTATAGAAAATTTGTGGTTTGGAAATTGGAAGAATATAGTATGCATTATTTGTAGTGAATAAAATACCTTTATGTTTCAAATAGTAGCCGTATGATCAAGATTGGACTTATTAAAGAAGGAAAAATTCCTGCTGATAGTCGCGTGGCTTTAATACCCGCTCAATGCAAATGGATGATGCAACATTTCCCTGATATTGCTATTGTTGTTCAGTCTTCTTTCAATCGTTGTTTTTCAGATGATGAATATAGAAGAGCCGGAATAAAAGTTACAGCGGATGTTACAGATTGTGATATTTTGCTGGGTATAAAAGAAGTACCTAAAACTGATCTTATTCCCGATAAGGTATATCTTTTTTTCTCACATACGCGAAAGAAACAACCTTATAACCGTGCTTTGTTTCATGAAATGATAGATAAAAAAATCACATTAATTGATTATGAATGTTTGGAGCATGAAGATGGGCAGCGAATTATAGGTTTTGGATTTTTTGCCGGTATTGTTGGAGCACACAATGGTATGATGTGTTATGGAAACAGAACCGGACTCTTTCATTTAGGCCGGGTATATGAAGTAAAAGATTACCGCTCTCTCATTCATCATTATTTTGGATTAAAATTACCTAATATTAAAATTGCTGTAACAGGAAGTGGAAGAGTGGCGCATGGTATTATTGAAGTGATGAATTTATTGGGTGTTACCGAGGTAGAACCCGACGAGTATTTAGAAAAAAAATTTACCTATCCTGTTTATGTACAACTAAAAGGTCCCGATTTATTTACGCATAAATATTTAAAAACCTATCAGCGTGAACATTTTCATACCAATTCAAAAGATTACAGAAGCAGGTTTTTGCCTTATGCTCACTGTACCGATATATTGATGAATGGTATCTTTTGGACAGCGGAAATGCCAAGGTTATTTGAATTAACTGATATTGATGAACATTTTACTATACAAATTATTTCTGATATAACCGACGATGCACATGGCTCTGTACCCATCAATCTGGGCGATCAAACTATTGAAGATCCTGTTTATGGAGTTGACAGAGTGAACTTTACCAAAACAAAGCCTTACTTACCCGGCAGTATTGACGTAATTGCTGTTGGAAATTTACCCAATGAGTTACCCCGCGATGCCAGCCGTTATTTTGGCGAACAGCTCATGAAGCATGTATTACCCGATTTATTAACTTCCGGAAGTGATATGATTGAAAGGGCTACAATTTTAAAGAAAGGGCAACTTACCCAGGCCTTCTCTTATTTAGCTGATTATGCCGCCAAATAATTTTGATTTAAAGAAACTGATAATAATCTTTTAATAACGCTTTGAAAGGCTCGCTGTAGGCATTGCTTAGCTCTTTTATCGTTAAGTTTTCTTCCAATAATGTAGGTGTTGGCTGCTTAGAAAAAATACAGATGGTTCTAAAAAAATGATGTTTAGGGCTGGGTTTTACATCTAATTTATATTCTAAATAAAAATGATTTTGATGTGCCATCGCTATAAATGATGTGGTTTGGTTATAGGGCAAAAGCAATGCAAATCTTCCTTTTTGGGTTAAATATTGATGGCATAATGGAAGCAAATCTGGTAGCCGAAGTTGTTCACTGTGCATTGCTATGTTTTTGCTGGAATTTGGGCTTTTCAGGCTTTTTTCATAAAAAGGCGGGTTACAAACAATCCATTCATAAGTAGTAGCAGGCTTTAGTAGCAATACATTTCCTTTGATTACTGTTAATCGTTGATGCCATTTTGAGGCTGAAAAATTTTCGTTTGCCTGCATTGCGGCTTGTTCATCTATTTCATAGGCATGAATGATGGATGCATTTTTTTGTGCCATCATTAAACTCAACAGTCCTGTTCCTGTTCCAATATCAGCAATAGCGTTAGCCGAATGGTTCGATATATATTGCGCTATAAAAGCCCCAAACAGGCAGGCATCGGTACATACTTTCATGGCACATTTATCTTGCGCAACATGAAATTGTTTGAATGAAAAATAGGAATTTGACATAGTTTGAATAGCAAATAGCAATCATTAAAGATGGGAGTGTATTGGTATCATTTCGTGTTAGGCTTTTTGAACAAAATGCCTGGCAGGGTTGCAGGCACAAATGGGTTATGTGGATTGAAATAATACATCATGAATAGCATTTTAATTCAATATACGATAAATTTTAAGATTTGGCCAAATTGCATAAAAAAAATCTCATTGCTTAAGGTAAAATGAGATTTTTTCTAAGAAAATTGTTATGTAATTTATTTTTCTGCAACCAGGCTTGCTTTCAAATATTCATTGTTGAGGCGTGCAATATTGGTGAGCGAAATTTCTTTCGGGCAGGCAGCTTCGCAGGCACCGGTATTGGTGCAGGAACCAAAACCCTCTTTATCCATTTGTGCAATCATATTAATTACGCGATGATGGCGTTCAGGATCTCCTTGTGGTAAAAGCGCCAAATGCGATATTTTGGCTGAAACAAACAGCATGGCACTGCTGTTTTTGCAAGCTGCTACACAGGCACCACAGCCAATACACATGGCTGCAGCAAAGGAATTGTCAGCATTGTCTTTATCAACCAATATAGCATTACCATCTACTGCATTACCGGTATTTACAGAAATGTATCCGCCGGCTTGTATAATTCTGTCGAAAGCAGAACGGTCAACCATTAAATCTTTAATTACCGGGAAAGCATTGGCTCTCCAAGGCTCTACAACTATGGTATCTTCATTTTGAAATGCCCGCATGTGTAATTGGCAGGTAGTATTGGCTTGCCACGGACCATGCGGTTTACCATTAATATACATAGAACACATACCACAAATACCTTCGCGACAATCATGGTCAAATGCAATTGGGTCTTCGCCTGCTTTAATCAGTTGTTCGTTCAGTACATCAAACATTTCCAAAAAACTCATTTCCGAAGAAATGTTTTCTACCCGATACATTTTAAAACTACCCTTTGCATTTTTGTCTTTTTGTTTCCAAACTTTTAAGTTTAGATTCATGGTATAGTGTTCCATATAAAAATATTAAAATCTTTAAAAATAGGATTCCATTGTTTACTTGTAATTTCTTTGAGTGGGTTTAATTACATCGTACTGTAAAGGTTCTTTGTGTAATTCCCAGTTGTGATCGCCTTTATATTGCCAGGCAGCTACATACATATAATTGGCATCATCTCTTAATGCTTCACCATCGGGGGTTTGGTATTCTTCTCTAAAATGTCCGCCACAGCTTTCATTTCTGTTTAAAGCATCTATACACATTAATTCACCTAATTCAATAAAATCGGCAACACGGCCTGCTTTGTCTAATTCAGTATTCAGTTCATTAATGCCACCGGGTATTTTAACATCACTCCAAAATTCTTTTTTGAGTTGTTGTATTTCGGTGATGGCTTGTTGTAAACCATTGGCATTTCTGGCCATACCACATTTGTCCCACATAATTTTACCGAGGCGTTTATGAAAACTTTCTACAGTTTGTGTACCCTGAATACTCATTAAACTTTCTAATCTTTCCTGTACCTTTTTTTCTGCGATTTGAAAAGCTTCATGATCGGTTGAAATTGGCTTATTATAAATTTCGTCAGCCAGATAATTTCCAATGGTATAGGGAATAACAAAATAACCATCCGCTAATCCTTGCATTAAGGCACTGGCACCTAAGCGGTTGGCACCATGATCAGAGAAGTTGGCTTCTCCCAATGCATACAATCCTTTTACAGTTGTCATCAATTCATAATCAACCCACAAACCGCCCATGGTATAGTGTACGGCAGGGTAGATGCGCATGGGAACTTCATAAGGATTTTCCCCGGTAATTTTTTCATACATATCGAAAAGATTACCATATTTTTCTTTTACCACCTGTTTGCCGAGTGATATAATTTGCTCTTTTGAAGGATTATCGATACCATGTATACCGGCTTCTGTTGTACCATATCTTTCAAAAGCGGCACTAAAGTCAAGATAAACTGCCTGTTTAGAAGAGCCTACACCGTATCCTTCATCACATCTTTCTTTGGCAGCTCTGGAAGCCACATCACGAGGTACCAGATTACCAAATGCAGGATATCTTCTTTCTAAATAATAATCTCTTTCCTCTTCAGGTATCTGGCTGGCTTTACGCGTATCTCCTTTTTGTTTGGGAACCCATATACGGCCATCATTTCTTAATGATTCGCTCATTAAGGTTAATTTACTTTGATGATCGCCGGTTACGGGAATACAGGTAGGATGTATTTGTGTAAAACAGGGATTGCCAAATAATGCGCCGTTTTTATGCGCTTTCCAGGCGGCAGTTACATTGCTACCCATTGCGTTGGTCGACAAATAAAACACGTTACCATAACCTCCACTACACAATAGTACCGCATGGCCGAAATATCTTTCTAATTTTCCGGAAATCAAATCTCTTGCAATAATACCTCTTGCTTTTCCATCAATTACTACAATTTCCTGCATTTCATGACGGGCATACATTTTTACATTGCCCAATGCCACCTGACGTTCTAAAGCCTGATAGGCACCAATGAGTAATTGCTGACCAGTTTGCCCTGCAGCGTAAAAAGTTCTTTGTACCTGCACACCGCCAAATGAACGGTTGCTTAACACACCACCATATTCCCTGGCAAAGGGTACGCCTTGTGCCACACACTGATCAATAATATTGGCACTTACTTCGGCAAGGCGGTATACATTGGCTTCGCGGCTGCGGTAATCGCCACCTTTTACCGTATCATAAAATAAACGAAAAACACTGTCACCATCATTTTGGTAATTCTTAGCCGCATTAATTCCACCCTGTGCAGCAATAGAGTGGGCTCTGCGCGGACTATCCTGAAAGCAAAATGCTTTTACTTTATAACCCAATTCGCCCAAACTGGCGGCAGCACTGGCTCCGGCCAAACCAGTACCTACTACAATAATTTCTAACTTCCGTTTGTTGGCGGGGTTTACCAATTTACAATGTCCTTTGTAATCGGTCCATTTATGTTCCAGAGAGCCGGGAGGAATTTTTGATTCTAACATGGTACTACTTTTTTGTAGATTAAAATTGGTATTTTTTATAAAGGAAAACTTCTTTTGTTGAATGAAGCGGTTCCTTTTTGCTGTTATATTTTTTCAATCAGCTAATTAAATGAAAATAAAAACTAATTGGCATCAATGCGAAAATGGCAGGAATCACAATGGCAAAACCATACCCAAATGAAGTGAGCATTTGCTGGTATCTTTTATTGTGTACGCCTAAAGTTTTAAATGCACTTTGAAAGCCATGTGCTAAGTGGTAACCTAAGCTAATGCAGCAAATTACATAGAATATAACCACCCATAACTGCGAAAAAGTATCACGCATGAGTGCATATAAATTATGCACCTGCAACCCATTGGGCAGTGTTACTTCTTCTACACCGGTAAATCTGGAGGGTATCCAAAACTGCTTCCAGTGTACAATAAAGAATAATAATAAGATAGTGCCTAAAATGGCCATACTGCGGCTGTACCACTTACTGCCTCGGTTACCATATGCAATGGCATAACCTACTTTACGTTTACTACGGTTACCCGCTTCTAAAACATAACCCTGAATAATGTGGAGAAATATAAAAATGAACAAACCAATTTCTAAAATTCGAGGTACAATATTGCTACCCATAAAATTGGCCGCTCTGTTAAACATTACACCACCATCATCTGCCCAAATACAGGCATTTAAACCGGCATGTACTACTAAAAACAAAATCAGGAAAACCCCTGTTAAACCCATTACTAATTTTTTTCCTACCGAAGAGGTAAAGACTTGCTTCCAGGTCATATAGCAGAATTGAAGTTGAAAAAAAAATCTTTGCAAAAATACAATTCACAGCAATGCTATAACAAAATGATTTTTTTATTTTTTGCAAAATGCATTTATTCAAATAACAGTATTTGTTGGTATTTGTTGATGTATAGAAGCGAAGAATGCCATTTTTACTGCATTTTAATGATGTAAACGCAACCTTTGTTTAATAATTTGAAATTTTATTTGCTTTGAAAAAAATATGCCCGGCTTTATTGTAGTAATTTAAATTCAGTTCATTGTTGAATTATTGCGCTCATCCTTATTAATATACGCTGAACCAATAATTTGAAAAAATGTGAAATAACACATTACATTTGGTTTATGATAAAATTGCTCACCATTATCTGGAACAGTTTTAAAATGGCTCTTCAGGAATTAAGGGTAAATAAGTTGCGTACTTTTTTGTCGTTATTCGGTATCACCATCGGTATTTTTTGCATTATTGGCGTATTGGCTACGGTAGATAGTTTAAAACGAAAGATAAAAGGGGAGGTGCAAACCTTGGGTAATAATACTATTTATATTGATAAATGGGAATATGGCGGAGGCGGAGAGTACCCCTGGTGGAAGTTCGTAAAACGGCCAACTCCAACTTATGATGAAATGAAGTTTATTCAGGCTAAAAGCGAGTTGGCTGATGCAATGGCATTTTTTGCCTCGCAAAATGCAACTTTATCGTATGGTGACAATAGTTTAACCAATACAAACATTTACAGTGTTACAGAAGATTTTAATAAAATACAATCTATTAACGTTGCAGCCGGCCGTTATATTAGCGATTACGATTTTACTTATGGCACCAATGCCACAGTAATTGGCAATAAAGTAGCTGAAGAATTGTTTGGCAATGCCGAAAAAGCAATGGGTAAACAAATAGATTTTAACCACCACAAAGCCATCATTGTAGGTGTGCTGGAAAAGCAGGGCAATAGTTTATTGGGCGGATTTAATTATGATGATTGTATTTTATTACCTTATCGATATTTTGCTTCTATTTACAATATTAAACAAAGCAGCCCTTTTATTATGGTGCAGGCAAAAAACAATATTGCTACAGCCAGTTTATCTGATGAGTTGAAGGGCATTATGCGGCAACAACGAAAGTTAAGTCCACAGCAGGAAGATAATTTTGCTTTGAATGATGTGAATTTGTTGGGCAATTCTTTAAACGGATTGTTTGGTTCGTTGAATTTGGGCGGATGGGCGATAGCCGGTTTAAGTTTGCTGGTGGGCGCTTTTGGTGTAGCCAATATTATGTTTGTAACCGTTCGGGAACGTACCAGCCAAATTGGATTAAAAAAAGCCATTGGTGCCAAAAAGCGCACTATTTTAACCGAGTTTTTGTTAGAAAGTGCATTTTTATGTGTGATTGGCGGATTACTCGGTTTGTTTTTGGTTTGGATACTTACCATGGCACTGAGTAAGGTGTTACCTTTTCCTATTTTTATAGCACCCAACATCATTGTATTAGCATTGAATATTTGTATTGTATTGGGAATTTTATCGGGTATTATTCCGGCCTCTATTGCCGCAAAAATGGATCCTGTTGTGGCCATACGTAGCAAATAGCCTGTACTTTTGCCAAAATTTTTATCTGTGTCTGTTTCTATTTTAGCTATTGAATCTTCCTGCGATGAAACCTCAGCCGCAGTTTGTACCGATGGAATTATTTTGTCTAATTTTATTGCCAATCAATCCATACATGCACAATATGGTGGCGTGGTTCCTGAATTGGCCAGCCGTGCACACATGCAAAATATTGTACCTGTTGTAGAAGCTTCATTGAAAAAAGCACAAACACAGTTAGCTGACATCGATGCCATTGCATTTACACAGGCGCCGGGTTTATTGGGTAGTTTGCTGGTAGGTACCCAATTTGCCAAATCGCTGGCATTGGGTTTAAATAAACCGTTAATTGCAGTGCACCATATGCAGGCGCATGTTCTGGCCAATTTAATTGGTGAAAGAAAACCGAGTTTTCCATTTTTATGTTTAACGGTAAGCGGGGGACATACACAAATTGTGTTGGCGCATAGCCCATTGCATTTAGAAGTGTTAGGCGAAACCATTGATGATGCGGCGGGCGAAGCCTTTGATAAAACCGCCAAATTATTAGGGCTGCCCTATCCCGGCGGTCCTTTGGTAGATAAATATGCACAAACGGGCATTGCAACCGCTTTTAAGTTTGCCGAACCACAGGTGCCCGGCCTCAATTTTTCTTTTAGCGGGTTAAAAACATCCGTTCTTTATTTTCTGCAGAAGCAGTCACCTGAATTTGTTGCCAATCATTTGAACGATTTATGCGCTTCTATTCAGGCTACCATTATTAAAATATTATTACAAAAATTGAAATTAGCAGCTCACCAAACCGGCATCAGGCAATTATGCATAGCCGGCGGTGTTAGTGCCAATAAAGGCCTGCGTACTGCATTTGAAATGATGGGAAAACAAAACGGGTGGGATACTTTTATACCGGCATTTGAATATTGTACCGATAATGCAGGCATGATTGCTATCACTGCCTATTACAAATTTCAGGCAGAACAGTTTTCCGATTTAAGTGTTTCTCCATCGGCCCGGGCAAACTGGTAAATAAAAATATTTTTAAAGAAAATAAAAAAATATTTTTTGTTAACTAAAAAAATTAGTATTTTGCGGCTAAAATCATTAGTTTATGAGTTTTGCCGGAAAAAATTTAAGATACCTCCGCAAATTAAGAGGCTATACTCAGGAAGAATTTGCACAGAAATTAGGTGTAAAACGTTCCTTAATTGGTGCATATGAAGAAGAAAGAGCCGAACCAAAATTAGAAGTGCTGGAAGAAGTAGCACAATTGTTTAAACTAAGTTTGGATGAATTACTCTTAAAAGATTTATCCGCTGCAAAAGGAAGCAGTTATCTGGAGCAAAGAAGAAAATTAAAAATGGCCTCCTCGGGTTCTGCTATTATCTCTTTTGTTCCGGTAAAAGCTGCAGCCGGTTATTTAGCCGGTTATGCAGATACCGATTTTTTAGACGAACTCAACACGTTTACCCTACCCATGCTGGCGCCCGGCCAATATCGTGCATTTGAAATAATTGGTGATAGTATGTTGCCTACACCCAGCGGCAGTGTAATTGTTGGGGAAAAAGTAGAGGATATTGAAGAAGTAAAATCCAGCAATACTTATGTGGTACTGTCTAAACAAGATGGTATTGTTTACAAAAGAATATTAAAAAATAACCGTGCCAAAAATAAATTAACGCTGGTGAGCGATAATCCAATATATGAACCCTATGCAGTAGCTACGGATGATATTCTGGAAGTATGGAAAGCATTGTTTATTTTACAAAAAGCCAATACGGTGCAGCGCTGGGATGTAAATCAGTTGGCAGGTATGGTGAATAATTTACAGGCACAGGTTTCTACTTTAAAAAAGAAACTGAATTAGGCTTGGATATTGGATAATGATGGATGATTTTTATGAATGAAAGAAGCTGTTCTTTTTAGAGCGGCTTTTTTATTTGTATTTGTTACATCACTCATTATTTGCCATTCATCCTAAAATTGTACTCTGCGCTTTTCATTTCTATTTAGTTTTGGAGTGAAGGAGTATGAACCCATGCAAGGAAAAATTACATTATTCTCATTTTTATTGCTTTTATTGTTCATCAATTTTACCATTCAGGCACAGGTAAAACAGGTAAAGGCATTTAGAACGCAACATTCCATAAAAATTGACGGTATTTTAAATGAACCGGAATGGACTGCAGCAGAGGCAGCCACCAATTTTATTATTACACAACCAGAATTTGGGTTGCCTGCATCTAAAAATACAGTTGTAAAAATTATATACGATAATTCGGCTATTTATATTGCTGCATATTTGTATGATGATCCAAAACTGATAAGAAGACAACTCACCTTACGGGATGGAGAACAAAGGCAGGATGTGGATGTATTTGCAGTTTCTTTTGATACCTATCATGATGGCCAAAATGCATTCATGTTTAGTGTAACGGCTGCTAATGCGCAAAGTGACGCGAAGCTTTCAGGAAACAATACTTTCAATAATGGGGTGGATTACAATTGGGATGCTGTTTGGGATAGCCGTGTAAGTATTGTTGCTGATGGCTGGATTGTAGAAATGAAAATTCCATACATGAGTCTTCGTTTTGCAAAGAAAGAGGTACAGGAATGGGGTGTTAATTTTTACCGGTCTATTCGCCGGCTGAATGAATCCAGTTATTGGAATAAAGTAAGTCCAACCGTTTCCGGATTAGTGAATCAATTTGGATTATTAACCGGATTAGAAAATTTAGAACCCCCGTTGCGGTTGTCGTTTCTGCCATACATTTCTGCAGGTTACAGCACTATGCCCACTGCTACCGGTACTATTCAAAATGCCATTCATAATGGTGGAATGGATGTAAAATATGGTGTGAATGAAAGCTTTACTTTAGATATGACTTTGGTACCCGATTTTGGACAAACATTGAGTGATAATGTGATATTGAATCTCTCTCCTTATGAAGTTCAGTTTGCAGAAAACCGCCCGTTTTTTACTGAAGGAACTGAATTGTTTAATAAAGCAGGGATTTTTTATTCCCGCAGGGTTGGGAAAGCGCCCGGATTGTATGATAGTATCAATCAGTTGGCAACAGATAGCGGATATACCATTCTTCAAAATCCATCTTTAACACAATTGTACAATGCTACAAAATTCTCCGGCAGAACTAGGCATAATTTAGGCATTGGAATTTTCAATGCCATAACAGCACCCATGTATGCCGGCTTGAAAGATAAGAGTGGGCAGTTACGCCGTATTGAAACGGAACCATTATCAAATTATAATATTATTGTTTTAGATCAGGCTTTGGCCAATAGAAGCAGTATTACTTTTACCAATGCCAATGTATTGAGGCGTGGCGGCGATAAAATGGCCAATGTAAGCGTGGTAGATTTTAGTTTATTTGATAAAGAGAACAAATATAATCTGCAGTCGAAGGCTGCTTTTAGCACGGTGGGCGGCCCCTTTGCGCACAATGGGTTTAAACTAAAAAATAGTTTTGGTAAAGTAAGTGGTTTGTGGCAATGGAATATTATGAATAATATTGAAAGTGATCAATACGATCCAAACGATTTAGGATTTTTAAAAGCACCCAACGAAGTAAGCTATTTTGGCTCTGTTTCCTATAATCAATACAAACCCGGTAAGCATTACAACTTTAAAGTTTATCGGTTTAGCATTAATTATCAAAACCTCTATAAACCCTATGCCTTCAGCAGTTTGAATTACAATGCCAGTTTCTTAAAAGTATTTAAGAATTTTTATGATATTTCATTAGAAGTGTCGGGTAGCCCAATTTGGAGTAACGACTATTTTGAACTGAGAACGCCGGGTGCCAAACTCAAAAGAGTACCTTATGCTTTTGCAGGCGTTTTCGGTAGTTCAGATAGTAGAAGAAAATTCTTTTTTAACTATGGAGTTGGTTATGCCTCTGCATACGATTATAAAGATGCCATTCCTTATTCAGTAGTAAGCGGTGGAATTAGATATCGTTTCAACAATCATTTTACGCTTAGTTTAAACAGTAAAAAAGAATTTGATGCAGGTGAATTTGGCTGGTCGCATTTTGATGCCGTTACCAACGCACCTGTAATTGGGCAACGCAGGGTAGAGCGTATGGATAATGTATTGAATGTAATTTATAATTTTCAGGCAAGAATGAATTTGACTGTTAGGGTTAGGCATTATTGGAGTAAAGTGCATTATGTAAAAATGTTTAATGTAAATATTGAAGGATATTTTCAGGATTTAGAACGGCCACTTGAACCCGGCTACGATGATAATTTTAATGCATTGAATGTAGATGCTTTTTATACCTGGGATTTTCGGTTAGGAAGTCGTTTACTTGTTGCCTGGAAAAATGCAATTGGACCTGATGTAACCATTGATGGAACACAATACAATAAATACATTAATAATTTAGTGCAATCATTTTCATCGCCACTCAGTAACCAAATTTCCGCAAAGTTTATTTATTTTATTGATTACAACCAGTTGAAGAAAAACAGATTAATACAAATGTAAGGCAGTTCTAAATGTATTGCAGTGCGCCTCAATAATGGTGCGAATGTGAGGTGAATATCCGCCACCCATAGCTACTACAACAGGTATTCCTTGCTGTTTTAAAGTTTTAAATACTAATTCATCTCTTTTTTTACAGCCAGCTATACTTATATTTAATTTTCCGTACTTATCAGTGTTTAAAATATCAACACCAGATAGATAAAAAATAAAATCGGGCTTTACCGTTGGTAACAAAAAAAGTAATGCTTCCTGTAATAGTTTTAAATATAGTTTATCATCTGTGCCATCTGCCAAAGGCAAATCAATATCTGAAATTTCTTTGTGGAATGGATAATTGTGCGCTCCATGCATGCTAAATGTAAATACTTCGGGATGGGTATTAAAAATTGATGCCGTTCCATTCCCCTGATGCACGTCCACATCTATTATTAAAATTTGTTTGGCTAATTTTTGTTGTAATAAATAATGGGCAGCAACGGCAAAATCGTTCAACAAACAAAAGCCTTCTCCATGATCTTTAAAAGCATGATGCGTACCGCCGGCCACATTCAATGCAATGCCATTTTGTAAAGCTGAATAGCAACACAGAATGGTGCCTTGTGTTATCAACCATTCTCTTTTGGTTAATGCCGGAGATTGTGGGAATCCTATTTTTCTTTCTTCTGCTGCTGTAAGTGTTTGTGTTTTCAGTTTTTGAACATATTCCGCATCGTGGGTTAATAAAACAACAGTATCACTTACTTCATCCATACTAAATAAATTTTCTGAAGTAATGGTGCCTTCATGTAATAATTGAGCCGGTATTAATTCATATTTTTCCATTGGGAAGCGGTGACCGGCCGGCAAAGCATGTGCATATAATGGATGGTAAGCAATTTGTATCATGCTATAGGAATGATTTGTTGATTGGCGATGGCAAATACCTTATCTTTTTTACCGGGCTTTACCACAGCAACACCTGTAAAATTACTGAATGCAGGGAGAATGGCATATTGTTTTCCAAAATAAAAACAAGGCAATTTAATGTGTTGCTTCCCGGTAATTTTTACACGCACACCCGGATGAATATGTCCTGTAATAATATAAGCATCTTGGTGTTCTTCAGGAATTGTATCTGTAATATCATGCATCAATAAAAATGGTGCTTTGTATAACCATTCAGGATGTAAAATAATACCTGCATCGGCATACCATTGCTTCGGCAATATATCATGGTTACCCTTCACTAACTGAAATGGTATATCAGTAAATTCCAATTTCCATTTTAAAAAATGTGCAACTTCTTCGTTATTTTTTTTGTGCAGCAAATCGCCAACTATTATTACTGTTTTTGGATTAAATACAGTAATACAATGAAAAAGCCGATGCATATCTTCTTTAAACAATGCTTCGGGCACCGGTATGCCGTTTTCTTTAAAATGGCCGGTTTTGCCAATGTGCACATCAGAAAGAATGAGAGTTGCTTCTTCCTTCCAAAACATACATTTTTCTGATGATAACCATAGGTGCTGACCAAGTAATTGAAATAAATATGGCGCCTGCATAGGAACAAATGTATCAACAAATGCCATAATTTTATGTAACTAAATTTTGCTGTATAAAAGGGGTGTATTATATTTATTGCAACAAAAAAAATAATATGATGACCGACACTCAACTGCAACCAGACATGCCCATGGCGCCTAAATATGGCAGCTTGAAGGTATTAACTATTTTAACTTTTATTGGGAGTGGTATTGCTATTTTATCCGGCATATACCAATACATCAACGCCGAAAAAAGTTTAGCGGCGATGGAGAAATTAATGAATAGCCCCGATTTTGCCAAACTACCCGATTTTGCCAAAAGTTTTTACTCTCCTGAAGCAATGGAGTTAATGCGAAAAGCAGCTACCAACAAGTTGCCCATTTTGGTGGTTACCCTAATTGGTGCTATATTATGTATTTTAGGTGCAATAGATATGCGTAAGCTGAAAATGCAGGGCTACTATATGTGGCTGATTGGTGAACTTTTTCCGGTAATTGCTACCGTTATTTTATTAGGAATGGCTTCTGTTACAGGTTGGACTACCTATTTTGGTTATGCATTTTTATTGTTATTCATTATTTTGTACACGACACAACGTAAATATTTGATTTACTAATTGTTGAATATGTATACAGCAACAGTTTTTATTGTAAAAGCTGTTGCTGTATTTTTTTAATTCTGTCCTCTAATTTTTCAGATGATAAATGGTTACGATTTAAACCATCTGCAATAATGGGAAAACTAAAGGGTGTATATTGTTTGGGGTAGGTGATGATTATTTTTGATTGTTGAATTCTTTGCAAAGCCATTCTTAATCTAACCTCTTCCATTTGTTTTTCAAAAACCTCTTTATAAGCTTGCTGTAATAAAACATTCTGCACATCATATTCGTTCAATACCTTGAATAATAATGAGGCAGAAGCTTGCAGATGTTTTGTTTTTTTATGTTGTCCGGGATATCCCTGAAAAATTAGTCCGCCAATTACTGCAATATCTCTAAATGCCCTTGCAGCCATTTCACTGCCATTTACACTTTTTTGAAGATCAATTAAAAGATGGCTGGTTGAGAATAGTGTTTTTAAGGTTTGCTCTGTTAATTCAATAGGTTCATCGCAGAATAGTTCAAAACCATAATCATTCATGGCAATAGAAAAAGAGATAGGTTTTATTTTTGAAAGCCGATAAGCCATTAAAGCACTCATGGCTTCATGAACCAACCTTCCTTCGAAAGGATATACCAAAATATGGAAACTTTTTTTCTCCTGAATTAATTCAACCAATATTTCCTGCATTTGTGGAATAACGAATAGCTGTTGCTGTAGTTGAAATAATGGTTGCAAAGCTTTCATTTCCTCCCTATTGCTAAGGCATCTGAGCATGTTTGTCGCAGTTGTTCCCCTAAATTGGCAGAGAGCGACATTCGGCCACCCATCCAACTGGGTATAATGGTGTTGGTAGCGGTTGATTTTTTTACCCATACAGTCATGTCTTTTATCATACTCAGCATTACATTTTTTCCGGCTAATACAAAACTGTCGCCTATTTTTAAACGTTTGATGAACCATTCTTCAATTACACCTAAATAGCCTCCATGCATCCATTTTACTTTTAGCATGGCATCACTCACAATGGTGCCAATATGCATACGGTGTTGCATAGCAATTTTTCTGTTTTTAATTATATATCTTCCATCATCCTCTTGTTCTAATTTTTTAAAAGCATCGTATTCATGAAATGCATTACCGCCATTGGTTAAATATAGTAGTATATTGTTACATTCGTCAATGGATAACTGCTAGTAACAATACGTTTGTTTTATTTCATTCAATAATTCATCTGCATAAAAACCTGCTCCAATAACCGGGGTGCAGAGGTCTTGTACCAAAACATCATAACATAATAGCAATGGGGATTAGGTTTTCCAAAATATTTTTTTGTATGCATTGTCTTAATGCTGCTAATTCAGCTAACTCTAACGAATGGGTAGGTAAAAAATAAATTTTTGCAGCTGCATCAGGTTGGTGCCCGCTTCTTCCTGCACGTTGCATAAAACGGGCAATTCCTTTTGGTGAGCCAATTTGAATAACAGTATCTACCGGTTTAAAATCTACTCCTAAATCTAAACTCGCTGTGCATACAACGGCTTTTAATTTCTGTTGGTGTAAAGCTTCTTCTACCCAAACCCTTAATTCTTTTTCAATACTGCCATGATGTATGGCAATAGCTCCTGACAGATGTGGGGCAGTTTCTAAAATGGCTTGATACCATATTTCCATCATCCCTCTTGTATTAATAAAAATAAGCGTAGAATTACTTTGCTCAATAATGGGAATAATTTTGTGTACTAATTTCAATCCCAGATGACCCGCCCAGGGATAGCGTTCTAGTTCATCTGGAATAATTGTATGAATATGAATTTTTTTGCTTTGTTGCGCTTGTATAATGCTGCCCGTTTTTTTGAGTGGTAGTAGTAAAACATTTTTAGCCTCTTCTAAATTACCAATGGTGGCACTAATACTCCATATACACAGATTGTTTGTTGTTTTATTTTCCGGGTTTAAGTTGTGTAAATATATTAGTCTCGATAAAGCCAATTCTACCTGAACACCTCTTTTGTTGCCCAGTAACTCATGCCATTCATCTACTGCAATAATTTGTAATGTTTTAAAATATTGTGTGTGTTGTGTATGCGAAAGTAATAAGTGCAGGCTTTTGGGTGTTATTAATAAAATTTCCGGTAATTGTTTTTTTTGTTGTAATCGTTCTTGTGTGGTGGTATTTCCGGTTCTAATACCAACTTGCCAAGGTATTTGTAAAGAATCTAATGTATTTTCCATGGCACGGGCTAAATCTTTTACCAATGCTTTTAATGAGGTAATTCAAAGTAATTGCAGTCCATTGTTATTTTTAGAATGAAAATTATTGGGATGTTGATCAATGAACTGGATAACAGCTCCCCAAAAAACAGCAAATGTTTTACCAAAACCGGTTGGGGCATTTATTAAACCGCTTTCACCATTACTTATGGCCTGCCAGGCCGCTTCCTGAAAAGCAAAAGACTTTTGATTATTGCTTTCAAAAAATTACCTGATAACTGTATGCCCTATGGTTTTTGTATTGTGCATCATTCTATTGGAAAAATAGGGTAGTATTTGTTAGTAAGTTGTTTTTGTTAATGTGTGAAAAGTCACCATTTTCTTTTCATTACAAATTTACTTTTGCGGATAAGATGTTAGCAAAAGAAAAAATTCCGGTATTAGAAATCTGTAATATGGTAGATGCCACTTCTGTACCACAGGAGGTTTTGGTATTTGAATTGGACATGTTTTTGCAATCGCATCAAAATATGGTATTCCCCCACCGACATTCATTTTATCAGGTATTGTTTATTGAATCTGGAGTCGGCTTTCATATCATTGATTTTAAGAAGTTTGAAGTAAGGAAAAATATCGTTTACTTTTTAACACCCGGTCAGGTTCATGAATGGCAATTTAGTCCGGGTACAAAAGGTTTGTTGATTAATTTCACTGAAGCGTTTTTTTCATTGTATTTATCCAATTTTCATTACTTAAAAAATTTTCCGTTTTTTTTGGCCAATGGCTCACATGTTGTATTGGATATTCAATCGGTGGAACATAAAATTAAACCCCTGTTACAAGATATTCGGGACGAGTATTTTCATCAGCCGGTTAAAAATTTGAATATGCTTCGATTGTTGCTAATGCAATTATTTGAATGGATGAACCGGCAAATTGATGCAACAGAGGAAACTGAAATGATAAAACCCGGCATGCATATTATGCGCAAATTTGATTTGTTGATTGAAGAACATTATACCAACAAACATTTACCTAAAGAATATGCAGCCATGCTTTTTATTACACCCAACTATTTAAATGAACTATGTGTGTTGCATACCGGTCATTCGGCTGGTGAGCATATCAGAAACAGAATTTTATTAGAGGCAAAACGCCTGCTTGTTAATTCTTCCCTAAGTATTAGTGAAATTGCCTGGTCGCTTCATTTTGAAAATCATTCTTATTTTTCCCGTTTCTTCAAAAAATATTGTGCTGTTACACCTGAGGATTTTCGTAAACAGGTTGCATAATGGGCGCTACCTAATTATTTCATTTGTCTATAAAAATACTATACTTATCAATTCCATAAATAAGTATAAACTTGCCATAATTGTGTAAACTGTTACCGTTATTGAGTAAGGTAGCTTTGCAATTACAAAATATTATATTATGGATTTCCCTATGTTTCATTTAGATTGGCTGAATGATCGTTTTTTGATAGCCATGATTGCCATTCTACATGTATTAATTAATCATGGAATTGCGGTAGGCTTTGTGCCCTATATTGTCTGGTTAGAACAGAAGGGTGTTTGTAAAAGCAACGCAACTGAAATTACGGATACAAAATGGGATGGCATGGCAGAGCGGATGATGAAGGTGGCATTTATTGTAACTACAACGGTAGGAGCGATGACCGGTGTTGGCATTTGGTTTTCTGCTGCTTTGGTTAGTCCGGCTTCTATTGGAAGTTTAATCAGGGTATTTTATTGGGCCTGGTTTACAGAATGGACCATTTTTGTAACTGAGGTGGTTTTAATCATGGTGTATTATTTAACCTGGAAAAATTCCAATCAATCACTCCAGTCAAAATTAAAACACATCAAATTTGGCTGGTATTTATCTGTATTCTCTTGGTTTACTATGGCCATTATTGTTGCGATATTAGGTTTTATGATGGATCCTGGAAATTGGAATAAACATCATAGCTTCATCAATGGCTTTACCAATCCTATTTATTTGCCACAATTGTTTTTCAGAACACCCACAGCAATGGTGATTGCCGGCACATTTGGATATTTATTAGTATTTGCTTTTACCCAAAAAAATACGGAAACCAGAAAGCAGGCTATACAAACCAGTGCCAAATGGATATTGTTTTGGATTCCATTTTCTGTTTTGGGTGCTGTTTATTATTACAAGGCCATGCCTGCTGCCATGCGCGATAATATGAGTACAGCCGTTGGTACTATTGAATTTCAGCAGTATTATCAATTATTAAAATACATTATTCTGGGCGCTACTTCTTCTATTTTTTTAATTGCATTATTAGGCTTGTTAAAACCGGGAAAAGTGCGTTGGGGTTTGGTTTTGTTTCCAACCATTATGGCATTTGGGTTTTTAGGCATATTTGAAAGGGTAAGAGAATTTATTAGGAAGCCATATGTAATTGGCGGATACATGTATTCTAATTTATTGCGTAAAGAAGATTATCCTTTATATCAAAGAGATGGTATACTAAAATATGCAACCTATAACTCTACCCCTGAAATTACAGCCACCAATAAAATTGAAGCGGGTAGAAATGTTTTTATGCTTTCATGCAGCAGGTGTCATACCACACAAGGCATAAATTCTATTACCTATGTATTTGAAAGAATGTATGGAAGTTTCAACAAACCCTTAGATGAAAATGCCATGGCAGCTTATATTCCTAATATGCACAATGGTAGAACGTTTATGCCGCCTTTTCCGGGCAACCAAAAAGAAGCTGAGGCACTGGCTGCTTACCTTAAATTCTTACAACAAAGTCATGAGACATTAGAGGGCGTGCAAACAGCCGGCGTTGTTGTAAATTCGTTGAATAACATAGATGCTGCTATACAAATACAACAAACTGCCGATTCGGTTAAAGCAGTTAAACTGGCAAAAAAATAATTCCCAAAAATGAAAGCTTTTATTATGAATATGTTATTGATACATTTTTTGCAGATGAACACACCTGTTCCCAGAGATATTCCTATTCCACTACCATTACCCGAATGGTTATTGGTTGTTTTGCTGGTATTCTCTTTTTTATTGCATATTGTTTTTGTGAATTTGATGGTAGGCGGCTCAATGGTAACGCTATGGGCTGAAATAAAAGGATTAAAAAATAAAGCATATGATACATTGGCTTATGAAGTGGCCCGAACCATTACTGTAAATAAAAGTTTGGCAGTAGTTTTAGGAGTAGCTCCGCTATTAAGCATTAATGCCTTGTATACCATTTATTTTTATTCTGCCAATGCACTTACCGGTTTAATGTGGATTTTAATTATACCCTTGGTAGCTGTGGCATTTTTATTAACCTATTTACATAAATATACCTGGCACAGCATGGCGCATTTAAAGCGCTTGCATATTGCCATTATTGGTGCTTCTGTGTTGTTGTTTTTGTTTATTCCATTAATTTTTTTAGTGAATATCAATTTAATGTTATTTCCTGAAAAGTGGTCAAGCATTCATGGCTTTATTAGCGCATTATTTTTACCCAATGTTTTTCCGCGTTACTTGCATTTTATTTTTGCCTCTTTAGCTGTTACCGGATTATTTTTATTTTGGTATGTTGGTAGAAAAAATTATCCTTTTGAAACTATATTCCCGGCAGATATTTCCAGATACGATGTGAAAAAAATTGCCTATTCGCTTACATTGGGGGCCAGTGTTATACAATTTTTAATAGGCCCAATTGTATTAATATCATTGCCATCTAAAGGATTTGGATGGGGATTACTCTCCATTATTCTTACCGGTGCTTCATTGGCTTTAATTGCTATGTGGTGGATTTGGAAAGCATTAATTGGGCCAAAGGAAGCCATCAATCGTAGATTTGGGGCCATTGTTATTTTAATGAGTATTACGGTGTTATTTATGGGAAGTGGCCGCCATACTTATCGTGCCAATGCTTTAGATCCGCACAGACAATTAATGGCTGAAAAAACTGCAGCGTTTGAAAAATTATCTGAAGAAGCCAGAATGCATCCTCAGCAAAGTAATACTGCAGAGGTGGTAGATAGTAGTTTAGGAACGGTTGCAAAAGGAGCAGCACTGTTTAAAACCAATTGTAGTATTTGTCATCAGAAAGATACCAAACTGGTGGGCCCACCTATTACAGAAATGGTTAGCATTTATAAAAACAATATATCCGGATTAGAGCAATGGATTAAAGCGCCCGGCAAAAAAAGGCCTGATTATCCGCAGATGCCAACGTTGAGTCAGCTTTCAGATGCAGATAGAGCAGAATTGGCAAAATATATTTTATCAATTCAATAATATTTAAGTTTATGTATACCGTTATTTTCACACTTGCAGCACTGTTATTGGTTATTTTTATTGGCATACAACTGGTACGTCTTTACACGTATATTATTTCTTTAAGTAAAGATGCCGCTTTGTTGCAGGTACATATAAAAGAAGAAAAGGAATATCAGTTTATAAAAGGGTTGTATTAATTATTTTGTTTAATTGTAAAATTAATGGGTGCATCTGTTATAGTTTGTTAAAGCTTTTTTAAATATTCAATAATCGCTTTACGGTCAGCTTCCGATAAATCGTCGCCAAAGTTGTGTCCGTAATTGCCGTAACCGGGTAGGGTAGTATTATATACTTTTCTTCCGCCGGCAGTTTTATGGGTAGTGTAATTCCATCCAACCGCCTCATAATTATAGGTTGGCTTTCTGAAATCTCTGCTCCAATAGGTAGGGCGTTTTTTGCTATTTAGTACACCCTCTAAAGTAGGTACAGAGCCATTATGAAAATAGGGGGCCGTTATCCATACCCCATCTAATGGCGGTGCAATGTATCCATTGTAAGGAACCAATTTTGCAGGATGGTTACCGGTGGCAAACCAACTGTCATTAAACCATTGAATAAATTGTGGGTTTTGTTGGTTGGTTTGAAACAATAATGAATCTGTTCCAATTATTTTTTCAGGAATAAGCAAGTTAGGGTAGTGGCCATTGGGCCCATAAGTACCATGACATTTGCTGCATTTGGTAGTAAATAAAAGTTCGCCCTCCATGGCCAATTCCCGATTAATGGGTTTTGTATATTTAGGTGGTTCAATAGATTGTATATATGCCAACACATCTGCAAAATGTTTGTACACTTCAGCAGTTTCAGTAGTATCTTTTACGGTTAAAATATTACTCAGCATTAAAAATTTACCAAAATCGCCACGGCCAAAACCGGTATAAAACATGGCATTTTTCTTTTTCAATAACCACCAGGCCGGAGCATCGGTGGGCACAACTTCATCAGGAATAGATAATAAAGCACTATCACTCCATTGCAATGTAACCGAATTGCGATGTGCTACCAGCAACATAGCCAATCTGTCTGCTGCATTTACGCCTCTTACCGCCGTTTGCAAATCGGGATAAACAGCTTTAAATGATTGCACAATGGCTTTGCTACCTTCAAATTGTTTAGGTGCAATTGCTTTTAAAAATTTGAATGTAGTATTGGTTAGAATGGTATTTTGTTTTTTGGTATTGCTAAAATCAATAAAACTATTTCCTAAACCCACATACAGGTGTTTATCGAAAACCTGAGCATGGCATTGCAAGCAGGTAGGTACAACCATATCAATTCCCTGTTCATTTTTAATAACATTAAAGCCAAAGGGAATATTTGCATTTTTCCCGGTACGTTTCAGGTAATTATCCTTGTCTTTTCCGGCAATAATTCTGTAAAATTTATAAGGGAATCCGCTGCTTACATAATTGCCGGTAATAAGGTATTCGTATCCTTTTTGTGCATTGCCTGTTTGTTGTTGTGAGGGTGGAATAGGCTCAGGCATTGGCGTATCGCCAAATTTTTTGGTAACTGTGGCCGAAAGGGTAATAAATGCCATTACACATAAAATGCAAATAGTTTGTTTACGATACATGCCGAAATAATTTGCTCAACTAAATTAACTAACAAGTGTATTAGCATTTTATTAAGTTCATCATTCAGCAGTGTTATTTTCTATTTTATTCAACAAATGATCAATCCATCGATCCAATAAACTTTCAGCTTTTGATCCTGCCTTTAGTAACCATTTTTCAATATTTTGTTGAATGGCCGGAATGCCCAGTAAAGTAATTAAGATATTTCCTTTTTTGAGTATGGGATATTTTTTGAAAATTGTATTTTTAATCAATACCGGATATTGTTCCTGCAGTATTTTCCATTTAAATGCAATGGTTGATTCCATTTCTTTTTTTTGTTGCTTTAATTGATGAATGGCTTCATTTAATTCAGCTAAATTGCGGATGCTTGTTGGCTGTGGCATAATTTTTTTTGAATGAATTAATAGAAATAACTGTATTGGGCTACATTATTTAATCGTCTAAATCGAGGGTTTGTTGTTGTATAATAATTTTAATAAAAGGATTGATGAACAACTGTTTCCTGAAAAGCGTAATCAGTACAATTAAAATTGAAAAAATAATGGTGGTAATGGCAAAGCCCGCCGGAATATTTTGTAACAAGGCACCCATCCAAAAGCTAAAAGCAAATCCAGCAAACAACAACAAACCAAAAAATAAAAATACAAAAATCAGCATCCAAAGCAAAAGGCCACCAATGGTTGCATTCTTTTTTATTAATTCTAATTTAAAAATTTTTATTTGTATGTTCACATAATCCTGCAACACTTTTTTGGCATCTTCAAAAAATTCGAATAAAGTAGTTGTATTGGTATCCATCATTTTTTTGTTTAAAGTTAACTCATTTTAGCTTAAAAGCTTATTAATATAACTGCTTTCTATATACTGCAAATACCAGATTGCAGGTATTTGTATTAGCGTAATTAGTATACGGAAAAAATTAAAACAATTGTAGTGTCATGAAAGTTGATACATGCACCAGGCAGTTATATTGTATTTAAATGCCTTAATTGGCAGATGCAAGATTGGTATTGTCCAAAACTTACTTTTTTAAGATGGTGAAAGGTTTGCTCTCAGCAATGTAAGCCAATTTCTGCAATTAGTTAACAGACTTTATCACTCCTCCGATTTTTTTTAAAAAATAGAGCTTTTGATTTTCCTGATAGTTGATAATTCCTAGGTTTTTTTGATCTCTTACTGGCTGAATTTTAAACGTATTAAACAATGTAAAGTGGTTGTCGGACAAATGATTGATGGCATCTGCACCATATTGTTGCCAAACTTTAATGAAATGAAAAACGGTTTCATAGCCCTTCAGCATCATATCGCTGGGATAGCTATTTAGTTGTTGTTTGTATTTATCGGCAATACTATTATAAAGTGCAGTAGTTCGGTTACAGTAAAATGGGGTAGTATATACAATACTGGCATTGTTATACATGGGTTGGTCTAAGCCAGGCATCGCATCCCAGGTAGGCATTCCAACAACCAGTGATGGATAATTTTTAGCATCATTGGCTGCTTTAATTAATTGTAAAGCAAAGGCATCATTTAATGAACCACAAATTAAAATATTCTGCCGGGTACTATCCATATATGGTGTAATCTGTTTTACAGAAAACGAATCAGGTAATTGCACGGTCAGATACTTTAATGAAATGCTATAAGCATTTTGGCTCATGTTGGTAAAGATGGACTGTATAATTTCTGCCGGCTGGCTTTTTCTTGTAAAAAGAATTATTTTATCAAATGCATGATTTCGTTGCAGGTATTTGTAAATTTCTCTGCAATGTGTTTGAAGTGTTGAGTTAAGGATGATAAAAAAGGGGTTGTTGCTAATACCTGCATTATTAGGATAGGTAGCCGATAACAATGGAATTTGATGCAGTAAAGCAAAATCGGCTAATTTTTTTAAATCGTTTCTGTCATTGCTGGAGGTAATGATAAAATTAACCCCCTGCATGGTTGAACTATTTAATACACTATCTATTGGTTGTTGACGGTTTTTGGTATCATATATGGATACGATGGCTTGTACACCTTGTTTTTGTAAGGAATCGATGGCTGCCATGGCACCATTGTAAAATTCTAATCCCGGCAAAATTTGTTTAGGCAAATTGGCATCACCTAACTGATAGGTATTGCCGTTAAAGGCAGAATCAATATAAATTGGTGAAAAGATGGCAACTTTTATAGGTATTACCTGTGCATAAGATGTAGCAACTGACAGAATGAACAGCCCAAATAAAGATAATCGGTATTTTAATTTCATGAAAACAATTTAATTTTCAAAACGGTATGATTCAATGATTGATTTATCAAACAAAAATCATTCCCATTCAATGGTAGCAGGTGGTTTGCTGCTAATATCGTATACCACCCGGTTAATTCCTTTTACCCGATTGATAATTTCGTTGGAAACATTAGCTAAAAACTCATAAGGTAAATGTGCCCAATCTGCCGTCATTCCATCTACGCTGGTTACTGCTCTCAGCGCAATGGTAAATTCATAAGTGCGTTCATCGCCCATTACACCCACACTTTTTACAGGTAATAATATGGTGCCAGCCTGCCAAATGGTGTGGTACAAATTTGCTGAACGCAGTGTTTCTATAAATATGGCATCTGCTTCTTGCAATAATTTTATTTTTTCTTCTGTTACCTCACCTAAAATACGGATTGCCAAACCGGGGCCTGGAAAAGGATGTCTGCTAATCAGTTCGGCAGGTATTCCAAGTTCAATACCCACTTTTCTTACTTCATCTTTAAATAAAAAACGTAATGGCTCTACCAATTCCAATTTCATGTAATCCGGCAATCCACCTACGTTATGATGGGATTTAATGGTTTGCGATGGGCCATGTACACTTACACTTTCTATTACATCAGGATAAATGGTACCCTGACCAAGCATACTGATATCGTTCATATGCTTTGCTTCGCGATCAAATATTTCAATAAATGTATTACCAATAATTTTTCTTTTTTCTTCCGGATCCGTTTTTCCGGCCAGTTTGGTATAAAAATGTTCTTTGGCGTCAATGCCTTTAACGTTAAGTTGCAACAAACGATACGTATCGAGTACCTGTTCGTATTCATTTTTTCGTAATACACCATTGTCAACAAATAAGCAATATAAATTCGCACCAATGGCTTTGCTGATTAAAGTGGCGGCAACCGTACTATCTACACCGCCGCTTAAAGCCATCATTACTTTTTTATCCCCAATTTTTGCTTTCAGCGCTGCAACTGTTCCCTGAATAAAATTAGCTGGTGTCCAGTTTTGACTGCAGCCGCAAATATGCACCAAAAAATTTTTGATGATCTTTTTCCCTTCTGTAGAATGGTAAACTTCCGGATGAAATTGCAGCCCATACAAATCTTTATGTGCTGTACCATACTGTTTAAAAGCTGCAACAGGAATGCTTTCAGTTGTAGCCAAAATTTCAAAATTATTGGGCAGTAGTTGAATGGAATCACTATGGCTCATCCAAACCTGCGATTGTTGTGGTACATTTTCGAAAAGTGCATCGGTTTTTTGCAACAATAAAGTGGCTCTGCCATATTCTCTTTTGTTGCTTTTATTCACAATACCTCCAAACTCCTTTGCAGTCAATTGAGCACCATAACAAATACCCAAAACCGGTAAGGTTTTATTGAATGTTGCAATAGGTACTACAGGGGCTTTGGCATCGTTTACACTAAAAGGCGAACCGCTTAAAATAACACCTTTAATACCATCTGTTAATGAAAACGACTGATGATAAGGTATAATTTCGCAGTATACATTGGCTTCTCTTACCGCCCTTGCTATAAGTTGGGTGTATTGGCTTCCAAAATCGAGAATGATGATCTTTTCTATCATGCGGCGAAGGTAACCTAAAATTGAGTTTTTCAAAATGGCATACACCTGTTTTATTACTGAATGTTACTCATCTGGTTTATTTTCCTTTCTTCCTGCTGCAGCTCCGTTTTTATTTTTTTTGTTGGTTTGCCCTGTTATTTAACTTTACTTTAATGCCCCCGGCAGTATTGTAAACAATTATTGCGATTGGTTAGGGTTAAAAACATTGTTCAACTTTAATTACTATTACATGTATCTAAAATCACTGGCGGTTATCATTGGTAGCCTTGTATTATTTTCTTCCTGCAATTTCTGGTTCGATCAGAAAATTACGGGAAACGGGATTGTGACTACCCAACAGCGTGCCATTCCATCCGTAAAAACCATTCAATTGATGGGCGATTTTGATGTAACCGTTACACAGGATTTACCCGTTGGATTAACCATTCAGGCCGATGAAAATGTGTTGCCTTATATTATTACCCGTGTAAATGAAGATGGCACTTTAGAAATACGTATTAAAAATCACTATCGTATTGATACCCGAAAAAGAGTTCAAATACAAGTAAAGGTTGAAAATTTGGAAGGGGTGTATATAGCGGGTTCCGGCAATATTACCGGTATTGGAAAATTTAGCGGCGGCAATGAATTGCATGCCGAAATTGCAGGCATTGGTAATATTAATTTATCGGTAAATACACCGAAGGTAATTTCAAAAATTGCCGGAACCGGAAATATTAGCTTAAATGGCGAAACCAAAGATGAAAATATATCTATTGCAGGAAATGGTGATGTAAAATGCGCCAACCTAAAAGCAGAAAATGTAAAGATTAAGATAGCCGGCAGCGGTAATGTATATGTATTTGCAGATAATCAGTTAGATATTTCCATAGCAGGCAGTGGTACTGTTTATTATGCAGGAAAAGCTGCCCTGTCACAATACATTGCCGGAAATGGAAACATCAAAAAACTGGAATAATATTATTTTCAACCATATTTATTAGAATTAATACAAATACAATTCTATGGAAAATAAACGTGTTGTGTTCTTATCAACCGCAATTTTCCAGTCAATTTTATTTCTGTTTTGAAAGTAAAAAAGGAAAATTTTCAGGATTATACTCTAAAAATTACACAATAAGCATGATTTGTGATGTGGTGGAAAAGTTTTTTCATTACTTTGCTGTGTTAATACATCAATTCTAATGGAAAAAAACTACAGAATACTTTTAGCAGAAGATGAACCCAAGTTGGGGCAGGTTATTCAGGAAGAGTTAACCAGACTCGATTATCGGGTTGATTTGGCCTATGATGGCTTGGTAGCCGAAAAGCTTTTTGCCGAACATAACTATGCTTTGATATTGTTAGATATCAATTTGCCCTACAAAAATGGTTTTGCCCTTTGCAAACAATTTAGGGAAACCAATAACAAAGTACCCATCATTATGTTAACAGCATTAGGCGAAATTCAGGACAAGATGGATGCATTTAACTTAGGCGCCGATGATTATATTGTAAAACCCTTTCATTTTGATGAATTAAATGCCCGAATTAAAGTTGCTCTGAAACATGCTGAAACTACGGAAGAAGTATTTGAAAATATTGAAGTGGGCGATTTGACCATAGATTTTTCTACTAAAATGGTTACCCGTGCCGGAACTGAAATACCATTAACTGCCAAAGAATTTTCGTTATTGGCTTTGCTGGCACGCAACAGAGGAAAAGTTATTTCCAAGCAACAAATTCTGGAAAAAGTGTGGGATCTGAGTTTTGATACCGGAACCAATACAATAGAGGTGTATATTAGTTTCCTTCGCAACAAAATTGACAAACCCTTTAATGATAAACTGATTCATACCAAGCCGGGATTTGGTTATTACATCAAATAAAAATCCGGTTGCCTTATGAGTTTAAGACTTCGCTTTGCCCTGCTTTTTACCATCTTTGTAGCGATTGTTTTACTCATTTCATCCGTTACCATTTACATACTTTACTTTAATTATCGACAGGCCGACTTTTATGAGCTGGTGAAAAGTGAAGGGTTAGAATTCTACGATTTTGTAACCAAAATAGCTACTCCAAAAAATAAAATTTCCTCTAAAAATGTGCAAATGCTGCACGAAACTATTCTTTGGGATGAAACTTTGCTGCTTATTGATTCTACCGGAAAAGTTATCGATAAAATTCCTGATACACTTTCATATTCAATTAAACCGGCCTTTTTAAGCCATATCAAAAAAACAGGCGAACATCGATACATAGATAACCAGCGGCAGTATGTTGCCATGTACATACCCCAAACGCACCATTATATCATTGCATCGGGGGTTGATGTGGTAGGTATGAATAAATTGGCCGATTTGCGTATTATTTTAACAACGGTATTTTTAGGCGGACTGCTGATTACCGCTTTATTTTCATTCTTTTTCGTAAATGGCGCTTTAAAACCCCTGCGTTTGCTAAGTACACAAATGAAGTATACTACAGAACAAAATTTAAACAAACGCCTTCCTGAACGAAAAACACATGATGAACTTTGGCAAATTGCCCAAAATTTTAATGAAATGCTTAGCAGGCTGAACAAAGCCTTCGAAAACCAAAAAAGCTTTGTGCACCATGCATCACATGAACTGCGTACCCCCCTGGCCAGCATGCTGTCTCAAACTGAATCGGCTCTAAATAAAAAATTAACAGAGCAGGAATATGTGCTGGTATTGCAATCATTAAAAGAGGATGAGCTGAATATTATTGAATTGACCAATGCTTTGCTGTTGTTATCACAATACGAAAAAATGAACGAAAGTACCCAATGGCCCAAAATAAGAATAGATGAACTGATTTATGAAACCATGGCCAGTGTACAAAAAATGATTCCGGATGACACAGTGCTTTTTCAATTTTCTTCATTACCGGATGATGAAGAAGACATTATGGTGCAGGGCAATGATGCACTGTTAAAAGTGGCGATGATAAATCTAATAAAAAATGGAATCAACTATTCAAATGACAGAAAAGTGCTGATAACCATTGTTCCGGAAAAATCAGTAATGAAAATTCAATTTGAAAATAGTGGTACTGTATTAACCGAGGCTGAAAGTAACAATATGATGGTTCCATTTTTCAGAGGTGCCAATGTACAAAAAGTGAAAGGTTATGGACTAGGTTTGTCTATTGTTCAGCGAATTTTACAATTACATCAGGGAAGTTTGTTGTATACTGCTGTTAACAATTCTATTAATCGGTTTACCATTGTACTGCCCAAAGCTTAAAATAGTATAGCCCCCTGTTTATCAGGAGGCTATATATGTTATTTAAATATTTACATCAAATCTAGAAACAAGGCAAAGGTACTAAGCAGTAGCCGTTGTTTTTTTCTTTGATAATTTACTTTTTAAATTAGCCGCTTTATTTTTATGGATAATTCCCCTTTTCGCTAACTTATCAATCATTGAAATTACATCGGGTAATTTACCTGTATAATCAGCTTCTTCGTTGGTAGCTTTTAAAGCACGAATGGCATTACGTGTGGTTTTACCGTAATACTTATTTCTTTCTCTGCGTTTGGCGGCTTGCCTGGTATCTTTTTTTGTAGCTTTATGATTTGCCATTGTATCCTTTTTTAAGGACGGCAAAGGTAAGGGCATTCGGGGAAAATCAAAAATTTAAATCAAAAATTATTTTTTTGCACCGAATGCAATGGGTGCTATTAAATTATCTGTAAATCTATTCATTTATTCAGCTGATTTCTTAATGCAATGTACGATATTTGCACACCATTAAATTGCAAGCACAATCTCGCACAAAATGAAGGATTTTTCATACATCACCAACTCGCATCCGGCATATATAGAAAGTTTATATCAGGAATTTGTAAAAAACCCTGACAATATAGATCCGGACCTTAGAAAATTTTTTGAAGGATTCGATTTCGCCATTAGTAACTCAACCGGTTTACCTGCAATTGCAGTAACCACCAACTTGCCCAGTAATATTGACTGGATGAAGGAAGTGAATGTGTACCGCATGATTCTGGGCTATAGAAACAAAGGGCATCTCATTGCCAATACCAACCCCATCAGACCAAGAAAAGACAGAGGCGCTAATTTAGAACTGGCGCATTACCATTTATCTGATGCCGATTTAAACCAAACCTTTCAGGTGGGAAATTTAATTGGTTTAGGCGCAACTACTTTACGAAATATTTTACAACACCTGCAGTTGTGTTATGCCAACCATGTGGGTATTGAATTTAAATACATCAGCGATCAGAAAAAAGTAGACTGGTTAACCAAGGCCATTGAAAAAGAATTTTTTGAACCGCTGCCATTGGCCAAAAAACAACGCATTCTTGAAAAACTGAATCAGGGTGTAATTTTTGAAAAGTTTTTACACACCAAATATGTTGGACAAAAACGATTTTCATTAGAAGGCGGTGAAACTACCATTGCAGCTTTGGATGCCATCATCAATACAGCCGCCAATCATGATGTTCAAGAAGTGGTAATTGGCATGGCCCATCGCGGCAGACTGAATGTACTGGCCAATATTATGGGTAAAACCTATGAGCAAATTTTCAGCGAATTTGAAGGAACCGCCAAAGTAGACCAAACCATGGGCAGTGGCGATGTAAAATATCATCTGGGTTTTGGCAGTGAGGTAAAAACCTTAGATGATAAAACTATTCATTTAAAATTAATGCCCAACCCATCCCATCTGGAGGCAGTAGACCCTGTTGTAGTAGGTTTTTCCAGAGCCAAAGCAGATGTGTTGTATAAAAGTAATTATGACAAAATTTTACCCATATTAATACATGGCGATGCTTCAGTAGCAGGGCAGGGTATTATTTATGAAGTATTGCAAATGTGCAACCTGAAAGGTTATTATACAGGTGGCACCCTTCATTTTGTGATCAATAACCAAATTGGGTTTACGACCGATTTTGATGATGCCCGGAGTGCCGATTATGCCACCTCCGTTGCAGCAATGGTGCAGGCGCCGGTATTGCATGTGAATGGAGATGATGCCGAAGCCGTGGTAAAATGTGTTGAAATAGCCACCCGGTATCGTCAAGAATTTAATTCCGATATTTTTATTGATATGGTATGCTATCGCCGTCATGGACACAATGAAGGTGATGACCCCAAATATACCCAGCCTCAATTGTACAAATTGATCGATCAGCATCCTAATCCGCGGGAAGTGTATGTGCAATATCTAATGCAACACGGTGAACCCGATGCGCAGCAGTTAGCCAAAGAAATGGAGAAAAAGTTCTGGGACGATTTGCAGGAAAGATTGGATGAAGTAAAACAAAAGCCATTACCATACACCTACCAATTACCTGAATTGGCCTGGAAAAGTTTACGAAAGGCTACACCTGATGATTTTATACAATCGCCTGAAACAGGAATTCCTGAGGCAGAAGTACGCAGGCTTTTTAAAGGCATTATGACTTGGCCTGATGATTTTAAGCCATTGAAAAAAATAGAAAAGCTATTACAGGAAAAAATTAAATTATTAGAAACCGAAGATAAAATTGACTGGGCTACAGCCGAATTATTGGCCTATGCCAGTATTATTGTCGAAAATAAAATTGTGCGGATGAGTGGGCAGGATGTGAAGCGGGGCACTTTTTCGCACCGGCATGCCGTTCTTAGGGATGAAGAAACCAACCGGGGCTATAACCGATTAAAAAATTTACAAGCGCATCAGGAAAAATTCCGCATTTACAATTCTTTATTAAGTGAATATGGTGTACTGGGCTTTGAATACGGTTATGCATTGGCGAATCCGGATGCATTGGTAATATGGGAAGCACAGTTTGGAGATTTTAGCAACGGTGCACAAACCATGATTGATCAGTTTATAGCCGGTGGCGAACAAAAATGGAATAGAATGAATGGTTTGGTGATGTTACTGCCACATGGATATGAAGGGCAGGGGCCTGAACACAGCAGTGCCAGAATGGAACGGTTTTTACAAATGTGTGCCGAATTAAATATGATTATTACCAACGTTACATCGGCCGCTAATTTTTTCCATCTATTACGCAGGCAAATTGCATTCCCATTCAGAAAGCCGTTGATAAATTTTTCACCCAAAGCTTATTTGCGTTATCCCGGAACGTATTCTCATATTTCTGAATTTACAGTAGGAGGCTTTAAAGAAGTAATTGACGATACATTTGTGTCACAACCCGATAGCGTTAAGAAAGTTTTATTTTGTTCAGGTAAATTGTATTTTGAACTGGCTGAACGGCAGAAAAAAGACAATGCCACACATATTGCCATTATTCGGTTAGAGCAGATATATCCATTGCCACACCGGCAATTAGAGGCTTTGTATAAAAAATACGGCAAAGCAACATGGTTTTGGGTACAGGAAGAACCCCTCAACATGGGTGCAGCTTCATTTTTGAAAATGAATTTAACACAATTGAATTTTGGAATTATTAGCAGGCATGCCAGTGCAGCTACTGCTACGGGTTATTCAAAAATTCATGCACAGGAGCAGGCGGAAATTATTGATACTGCATTTGCTATTTGATGCACAGGATTACAATTGTATAAGTGTGCGACGCAACAGATGCTGCACATGGTGATAAAGCTGATAACAAAAACATATTAAGTATATTTTATGATAGATATTAAAGTACCTACCGTTGGAGAATCAATCAGTGAAGTAACTTTACTGAAATGGCTGAAAAAAGATGGCGCTTATGTTGAACGCGATGAGGTGATTGCTGAATTAGAAAGCGAAAAAGCAACTTTTGAAGTAAATGCAGAAAAAGCCGGCATTTTAAAAACTCTGGCCAATGAAGGCGATACCATTTTAATTGGTGCAGTATTGGCACAAATAGATGAAACAGCTGAAAAGCCTGCTGCCATTGCTGAAACTGAGAAAAAAGAATCAGTGAGCGCAGAAACACCGAAAGCCCCTGCTGCGCCGGCGCAGTTACCGGTAACAGCTATTCTGAATAACGTAAAGGCAACTCCCGTTGCCAGCGCAATCATTGCCGATAAAAATATGAATCCAACCCATATTACACCTTCCGGTTTTGGAGGCAAAATTGTTAAAAATGATGTATTGGAAGCTTTATCCAACCCCGGCAAAAAAGCATTTGCGGGTGCAGAATTATTTTCACGTGTGGTGCGAAAAGAAAAAATGAGTAACCTGCGTAAAACCATTAGTCGCCGATTGGTTGAAGCAAAAAATACAACGGCTATGCTAACTACTTTTAATGAAGTAGATATGAGCCGTATTATGGATGTACGTAAACAATACAAAGATAAGTTCAAAGAAAACCACGGTGTAAACCTTGGGTTTATGAGCTTTTTTGCCAAAGCCTGTGCCATTGCGTTAAGTGAATGGCCTGCCGTAAATGCTTTTATTGATGGCGATGAATTGGTGTATCACGATTATGCCGATATTAGCATTGCAGTAAGCACACCACGCGGATTAACAGTACCGGTTATCAGGAATGTTGAAAGCCTGAGTATGGCTGAAATTGAGAAAAAAGTAGTTGAATTGGCAGGGAAGGCCCGTGATAGCAAATTAACTGCAGAAGAATTACAGGGTGGCACATTTACCATTACCAACGGTGGTGTATTTGGCAGTTTAATGAGTACACCCATCATCAATATTCCCCAAAGTGCCATTCTGGGTATGCATAAAATTCAGGAGCGGCCCATGGCTATTGATGGAAAGGTTGAAATACGTCCCATGATGTATTTGGCCTTAAGCTACGATCATCGCGTAATTGATGGCAGGGAAAGCGTAAGTTTTTTAGTGAGGATAAAAGAATTATTGGAAAACCCTGAACTGCTGTTGTTCGGAAAAGATCCCGTAAAAACATTGTTAGAGTTATAAAAAAGAAGTTCTTTAATAAGTAAGAGGAAGTCTCAAAAGTAAAATGAAGCGTTTGAGAATGGCTTAAATGAAAACTTTCTCCACCCCCTTACTGAACAAAAAGAGGCTGCCTCGGACTTTTGAGACAGCCTCTTTTGTTTTTTTAATAGCTTTATTATTATTATGCTTGATGAATGTTCCATGTTCGTTTATACTTATAAAAAATTATGCGCTACCAATCTTATTTCAATACTGCTTTATTTATTATTCAGCAATACAAAGGTGAAATGCCTTTGGCACATTTTATCAAACAATATTTTGCCCAACATAAAAAACATGGTAGTAAAGACAGGAAAATAATTACCAATGCCTGTTATGCTTACTTTAGGCTGGGTAAGGCATTATGTGAAGTAGCTGTAGATGTAAGATTGAAAGCTGCTTTATACTTATTATTGGAAGAACCCGGTGTATGGGAGATAGTTTTTGAACCGCTATGGTTAAAGGATTGGCCTGCTGAATGGCAACAAAGGTGGTATGTATTGCAGCAAAGATTTTCTGGTTTAAAATATGAAGATGTTTTTCCTTTTAAAAATGAAGTGAGTGAACAATTGGATATAGTAGCTTTTACTCAATCTTTTTTTACTCAGCCTGATGTATTTATTCGTATTCGTCCGGGTAAGAAAGAAAATATAGTGAATCGATTCAATGAGGCCGGTATTCCGTTTCAACAATTAAGCCATCAAACCATTGCTGTAAAAGCAGGCACTAAAATAGATCACCTTTTCAATATAGATGCAGCATTGGTCATACAGGATTTTAGTTCGCAACGCATCGCTGAATTTTTGCAGTTGATTCAGTGGAATAACACAATACCATTGGTATGGGATTGCTGCGCAGCCAGTGGAGGCAAATCTATTCTGGCTAGAGATATATGGGGTAACATACAATTAACTGTGAGTGATGTTAGGGAAAGTATTTTGCACAATCTATCAAAACGATTTCAGGCGGCTAACATAAGCAATTACACAGCTATGGTGGCAGATTTATCACAGCCACTGCCCAAATCATTATTGCAACGCTATTTTGATGTGGTCATTGCCGATGTGCCTTGCACAGGAAGCGGCACTTGGAGCCGCACACCTGAACAATTGTTCTTTTTTTCTGCTGTACAGATAAACACTTATAGTTGGTTGCAAAGGGCAATTGTGCAACAGGCAATTCCTCAAATAAAACCGGGTGGTTACTTCATATATATCACCTGTTCTGTTTTTAAACAGGAAAATCAGGAAATGGTGGCATACATTATAAATGCTTATGGTTTGGTATTGATAAAGGACGAACTTTTAATGGGGTATCACCAAAAAGCCGATACGCTGTTTGCTGCATTATTTCAAAAGCCCAAACAGATATAGCTCATAAAAAATGGTGTTATAGCAAATTGCTGCGCATAATGGTACCACCACCAATTACATCATTGCCTTCATAAAACACAGCACTTTGTCCTGGTGCAATACCCTTCACGTGTTCAAAAAATTGTACTTCTATTCCATTTTCATGCATTTGTAATCTGCTGAAAGCGCCTTTGTCTTTGTACCTGATTTTAGTGGTTGCTTCCATGCCATCAGTTATGCCTGCATATTTAATATAATTTAAACGGGTAACTACCATGTTGTTTTGTTCCAGATCTTTTTCATCGCCCAATACCACCGTGTTCGTTTCGGGGTGAATGGCTGTTACGAAAGCAGGTTTACCCAAAGCAATATCCAATCCTTTTCTTTGGCCAATGGTATAAAAAGGGTAGCCCTTGTGTTGTCCTAATTTTTTTCCGGTTTTATCTACAAACCATCCGCCATTTACCCGATCTTCCAGGCCGGCTACTTTATTTTTTAAAAAACCGCGGTAGTCATTATCCGGCACAAAACAAATTTCATAGCTCTCGCTTTTTTTGGCCAGTTCAGGATATCCAAAATCAAGCGCCATTTGTCTGATCTCGGTTTTCTGATATCCACCTAATGGCAAAATAGTTCTGCTAAGTAAATCCTGTTGCAGCCCCCATAAAACATAGCTTTGATCTTTGGTTTCGTCTTTTCCTTTACAAATTACATAACGGTTATTGGTATGTTGATATATAGAAGCATAATGCCCTGTAGCAATAAAATCGCAATTCAATGCATCGGCACGCTTTAGCAGGGCTCTCCATTTTATATGCGTATTACACATAACACAAGGGTTAGGGGTACGGCCGGCAATATATTCTTCAACAAAGTTTTCAATTACAAAATCTCCAAATTCATCACGTATATCCAATATAAAATGAGGAAATCCATGTTGAACGGCAGCCTGTCGTGCATCATTAAATGAGTCTAAATTACAGCAACCGGTTTCTTTACTGCTGCTGCCACTGCTTGCATAATCCCAGGTTTTCATGGTAATGCCTACTACTTCATAACCTTGTTCATGTAGCATTAATGCGGTTACAGTACTATCCACTCCACCACTCATCGCCACCAATACTTTTCCGTTTCTGCTCATTATTTTTTTGATTTTTAACGTGCAAAGATACATTTTACAGATTGTTTATTGCCGTTAGGGGGGATTGTAATTTGCGATGAAAGGAATTTTTAGTTGTTTTTATGTTGTAAATACTACAAAAGCCTATGCCCTGTATAATTTTATTTGTTTTTTATTTCAACAGACATGTAACACCCTTTTTTTGTTTAAATCCGGGAATAGTCTGTTTTATTAAAAGTTGATGGCTTTTAAAATGTATTTACCCGAAGGGCCACTGTATTCAAAATGGCAAAATTGAAGCACATCTCTGCCTAAAATACCTTGGTACGGCGTTTGTTGAAAATTGCCTTCCACAATATCTAAGGGAAGCCCCTTTTGTAAAAAAATAGGCAGATAAAGCACACATCGGTATTTCTTTAATTGCACTAAGCCACCGGCTCCTTCTACCTGCGCTAATGCTGTGTATTCGGGTAGTTGCAGTAATTGAATTAAATCTTTATCTAATCCCGAAATACTGGCACCTGTATCAATCAACAATCTGGCTTTTTTGTACAATGAAGGTTGTTGTTTGTTTTTATTATATAAAAATGTATGCTCATTTGTATGAATTTCTGCCAAAATAATGGGCCCGTTTTCATTTAGTTCTTCTATAATAAATTGTTGTTGTTGCACTGGGATGTTTTATAACCAAAAGCTACTAATTTATTCGAAATCACCCAATGTGTTTTTTGTTTATCTTTTTTTGAAAATTCCCTGCACAAATTTTTAAAAGAACTGTTTTTGGCTTTGTTTTTTTTACTAATTTTCCATTTTACGCTTTTATTTTATTCAATGCCCAAAATTTAGAGATATGATTAAACTTCAGGTGATTGGAAATCTTGGTAAAGATGCCGTAGTAAACAATGTAAATGGCCGTAATGTCATTAATTTTTCAGTGGCACATACCGAGCGTTATAAAGATGCACAAGGCGCCCAGAAAGAACGAACAACTTGGGTAGAGTGTGCTTATTGGACCGACAGGACAGCTATTGCCCCTTATTTAAAAAAAGGCACCCAGGTGTATGTGGAAGGCCAGCCCGATGTTAGAACTTATGCAACACAAGATGGCAGACAGGGTGCTTCTTTATCGCTGCGTATTGCCAGTGTTCAGTTATTGGGCAGCAGGCAGGAAGGTGGTACGGGTGGAAATAATCCTTCCGGTAATGCATCGGGTGGTGCTTATCAGTCAACCCATACATCTGTAGAGCAAGCCTCTGATGCTCCGGATACCGGTGATGATTTGCCATTCTAAAATACAATATAATTTTTGTTTTAGCCGGGTATCTCAATGCCCGGCTTTTTCATATCACTTTTAAATGCGGTATGCATACTATTTTAAAACATATTACCGTGTTGCTAACAATTATTACTGAATGGTTTTAATAAATTGCAACTTTTTCATCCTTATTTATCGCTATGTTGTACTCCTATTCTACACTTTTTCAATTTACCAAAAACACATTCTTACAAATGGGCTGCTCTGAAACAGATGCACAAACTGCTACCACTGTTTTGCTTTCAGCCGATGTAAGGGGTATTGATAGTCATGGTGTTGCTCGCCTAAGTGGTTATGTGCGTTTATGGGAAGCAGGCCGTATCAATACAAAACCCCATATTAAAATAATACATGAAACTCCTTCAACGGCAGTGGTAGATGGTGATGCCGGATTGGGCCTGATAGTTGCTCCTTTTGCCATGAATATTGCCATACAAAAGGCCCAACAATGTGGCACCGGTTGGGTTAGTGTACAAAATAGTAACCACTTCGGTATTGCCGGTTATCATGCCATGATGGCTTTACAGCAAGATATGATTGGCATTGCCATGACCAACGCCAGTGCGTTGGTAGCACCTACATTTTCTGTTGAAAAAATGTTAGGTACTAACCCAATAGCCGTGGCCATACCGGCCGGGCAACAGCCACCCTTTGTGGCTGATTTTGCCACTACAACCGCATCGAATGGGAAATTGGAAATTTTGCAACGGAAAAATGATGATGCACCGTTAGGATGGGTGCAAAATGAAAAAGGAATGCCTACTCAGGATGCTGCCATTTTAAAAAAAGGTGGTGCTATGCTGCCATTGGGCAGTGATAGGGAACATGGCAGCCACAAAGGTTATGCTTTGGGAAGTATAGTAGATATTTTTTCAGCAGTTTTAAGTGGTGCGGCTTATGGTCCATGGGTGCCCCCATTTCCTGCCTATGTACCCATGCCTGAAGATATGCCGGGAAAAGGCCTGGGGCATTTTTTAGGAGCAATGCGTATTGATGCATTTAGACCAGCCAATGAATTTAAACAGCACATGGATCATTGGATTGAACGTTTTCGCAATGCTAAAACCGTAAATGGACAGGATAAAGTTTTAATTCCCGGCGATCCGGAACAGGAAATGGAAAAAATAAGGATGCAAACAGGCATACCATTATTGGCACCTGTTGTGAACGATTTAAAAATGATTGCAGAAAAATTTAAACTGGTTTGGTAGAGGTTAAAAAATGAAATTTTCTTTCTAACACAAACATGGCAGCGAATTTGTATGGCAGTTACAACTGTGTTGAAATACTATTGTATGAAGATAAAGCTGAGCAAAATTTGGATGATATTGCTAACGATAATCATGACTTTTTCATTCATGTCATGGATATCTTCCCGCAGTCAATCAAAGTTGCCCGGCCCAATTGTAACAGATAGTTTGGCCGTACAAAAAAGAGTATTATCGTATTTAAATCAACAAAAATGGAATGAATTGTTCCCGCATCGGTATGGCATTCAGCCGGCAAATTCAAAAAATGGTTTATCTGATTTTTATTCATTTGATGCTTTTTTGAATGCCATAAAATTTTTCCCCGAATTTTTAGATGTAAAAGATAAAGTATTACAAAAACGAGAACTGGCTGCATTTTTAGCCAATATGGCTTATGAAACAGGTGGGGGATGGCCCGATGCCCCAGATGGATATTTTAAATGGGGACTACATTTTGTGGAAGAACAGGGTTGTACAAAAGGATGCCCACAGTATACCGATACTTCTAAAAAAGACTGGATGCCGGTAGCCGGCAAATCTTACCATGGCCGGGGTCCTTTACAACTCAGCTGGAATTATAATTACGGACAATTCAGTCAATTTTTTTACGGCAATAAAGATAGTTTGTTACTACATCCTGAAATAGTGGCTGAAAATTCATTGGTTTCATTTGCTTCTGCACTTTGGTTTTGGATGCATGACCAAAAACCCAAACCCTCCTGTCATGCAATAATGGTGGGCAGTTGGCAACCCAATGCTTATGATAGTGCACGAAATATTTTGCCAGGTTTTGGGGCAGTTATCAATATCATCAATGGTGGGATTGAATGTGGTACCGGTAAACCCGATGGTACTTACAGTCGTGTAGGATACTATCGGTATTTTTGTAATTATTTTAAAGTAAGCCCGGGGACAGATAGCAGTTGTATGGAACAAAAGCCATTCAACAGTATAAATTAAACTATCGGGTAAAAGTATACGCCCAGTAAATCAATACAAACTGCAACAAAGTTCTAATAAAGGCCAGTTGTTTGGTGAGGGTAAATTTTCCCATTTTAAAAGGAGCCAGTTGTTGCATGTGAATGTGTACGGGGAAAAAACTAGTAAGCATAGCCATAATAATCCATGCAGCCCAATAACGCGTTTCATCAAAATATAATGCTATGCCCAGTGTAATTTCTGCAATACCAGCCGCGATATTCAAGAATTTTTTAGCAGGAAAATAAGATGGCATTATTTTGATATATATTTTAGGGCGAAGAAAATGATTGATGCCGGCAAACACATAAAGCAGAATCATTAACCAAAGCGAAATTGTATGAATACCGGTTTGCATTTCATTCAAAGTTTTTGATAAAAATATCAGGAAACCTACTAACGTTTGTTATTAAAAAAGAATAGCTGTATATGCGATATGGCAATTACTTTTGCAAACAATTTAATGAAAAGTGATGAAACACTATCATTCAATGAATTAAATTTTTTTATTCAGTTAAAATTTTACAGGCATCTATGAAAGTAATGAAATTTGGAGGCACCAGTGTAGGAAAGCCGGAAAGAATGCATCAGGTTGCCCAATTAATTACCAAAGGCGATGAGCCGGTAATTACTGTGTTAAGTGCATTAAGTGGTACCACCAACGCTTTGGTTGAAATTAGCAGCCATTTAGCAGATGGTAATAAAGAAGAAGCTCGAGCATGCATTCAAAAATTAGAAACGCATTATCAATCTTTCATTCTTTCACTTTTAAAACAACCCGAATTTTTAGCAAAAGCCAAGGCAATTGTTGCTGAGCATTTTGAATTCCTGAATATCATTACACGGATATCATTTAGTGATGCATTAAATAAAGATATTTTAGCACAAGGTGAATTGATGAGTACCCGCCTCTTTTCAGTGTATTTAGAAGAACAGGATATTGATCATGTATTATTACCTGCATTAGAGTTTATGCGGATAGATGCAAATGAAGAACCCAATTTACCTGTTATTAAAACCAAGATAGAGGCTTTACTGAAACAGCATTCCGATAAAAAATTATTTATTACCCAGGGATATATTTGTAAAAATGCTCGTGGTGAGGTAGATAATTTGAAAAGAGGTGGAAGCGATTATACCGCATCACTGGTTGCAGCAGCAGTGAATGCCAGTGTTTGCGAAATATGGACAGATATTGACGGGATGCACAATAATGACCCCCGTGTTGTAAATAAAACCATTGCCATTGAGCAATTAAGTTTTGATGAAGCAGCGGAGCTGGCCTACTTTGGTGCAAAAATTTTGCATCCTACCTGTATTTGGCCTGCACAACAGCAAAATGTTCCGGTTAAGTTACTGAATACCATGGAACCCACTGCAAAAGGCACTACCATTATGCATGAAGCGGGCAGTGTTGGGGTAAAAGCCATTGCAGCAAAAGATGGTATTTTTGCCATAAAAATTCGAAGCAGCCGCATGTTACTGGCTTATGGTTTTTTGCGTAAAGTTTTTGAGGTGTTTGAAAAATACAAAACATCTATCGATATGATTACTACCTCGGAAGTAGCTGTTTCTGTTACCATCGATCAACCGGTTTTTTTAAATGAAATTATCCGTGAGTTAGAACCATTTGGTGTAGTAGAAACTGATAAAGAACAAACCATTATTTCTATTGTAGGCAATCAAATTGCTGAAACCAAAGAGGTATTAAAGAAGCTGTTTGATGCCATACATGATATTCCTGTGCGGATGGTAAGTTATGGTGGCAGTCCGCACAATATTTCGCTTCTGGTACCTTCTGCCTATAAAAAAGAAACCCTTCAATTATTGAACAAGGGTTTATTTGGCCTGGAATAATTACATATAAAAACATATATATAAAGACTGCAATTTTTTCAAGCTGCAGTCTTTTTTAGTTTTAGATTTTGTTGTGATGCTTAAATAATCAGTAAAGCATCACCATAGCTGAAGAAACGATATTTATCTTTTATTGCTTTTTTATAAGCCTCCATGGTTAAGTCATAACCCGCAAATGCACAAGTCATAATTAACAAACTAGTTTTGGGTAAATGAAAATTGGTTACCAAACTGTCTGCCACACTAAATTCATAGGGAGGATGTATAAAATGATTGGTCCAACCTTCACTGGGCTTTAATAATTTTTGTGCAGTAAAACTACTTTCCATAGCACGCATGGTAGTGGTACCAATTGAGCAGATGCGATGGCCGGTTTGTTTGGCCGTATTCACAATGCGGCAGGCTTCTTCTGTAATTTGATAGTATTCTGCATCCATTTTGTGTTTACTTAAATCTTCTACTTCAATGGGCCTAAAAGTACCTAAGCCGGTATGCAGTGTAACTTCCGCAAAACGGATACCTTGAATTTCGCAGCGTTTAATTAACTCTTTACTAAAATGCAAACCTGCAGTGGGGGCTGCTACAGCACCTTCATATTTTGCATAAACGGTTTGGTAGCGCTCTTTATCTTCTTCATCGGGTTTGCGTTTAATGTATTTGGGTAAGGGTGTTTCACCGAGTGTTTCCAGCATTTCTTTAAAACTGGCGTCATCTCCTTCCCACAAAAAACGAATGGTACGGCCACGGCTGGTGGTGTTATCAATTACTTCTGCCACCAATTCTTCATTATCACCAAAATACAATTTATTACCTACTCTAATTTTACGGGCTGGATCTACAATAACATCCCATAACCTGTTGGGTTTATTGAGTTCTCTTAACAGGAAAACTTCAATTTTTGCGCCGGTTTTTTCTTTTCTGCCATACATTCTTGCTGGAAAAACCTTGGTATTGTTCACTACAAACACATCCTTATCGTCAAAATATTCCAATATGTCTCGGAAATGTTTGTTTTCCATGTTGCCGGTTTTACGATCAACCACCATCATACGGCTGTCTTCTCTTCTTTTTGTGGGGTTTTGTGCAATTAGATTTAACGGTAAATCGAATCGAAATTGAGATAATTTCATGTGTCTAATCTTTTTTTTGAAATGATAGCCACATTCAGTTTGCCGCCGCCTTACGGGGCGACTCGCTTCATGTTACGGCATGAATTTTTTTGAAGGGTGCAAAGTTAAGCTTATTCGCTATACTTACAAAGTAAATCATGCAAATATATTACAGCATGGCATTGATTAGGGTTTGGGTATAAGCGCTTGCCGGATGATGGAAAATTTGTTCTGTAGTACCTATTTCTTCTATTCTGCCTTTATTCATTACCATTATTCTGTCGCTGATATATTTTACAACACCCATATCGTGCGAAATAAAGATACCTGTATAATTGAATTCATTTTTTAAATCATTGATTAAATTTAAAATATGTGCCTGCACACTTACATCCAATGCTGCTACACTCTCATCGAAAATAATGAGGCTTGGATGTACTGCCAAAGCTCGTGCAATCACCACTCTTTGTCTTTGACCACCACTGAGTTCTTTAGGATAACGGCTATAATAATTGGGATTGAGTTTTACTTTCTCCAGCAAAGCCAACACATGTTCTTTCTTTTCAGATGGCGTTGCAAACAACCCGTGTACTTTCATTGGTTCGGCAATAGTTTCTCCAATGGTTTGGCGGCTGTTTAATGAGGTATAAGGGTCCTGAAAAACCATTTGTATTTCTTTGCGCCAGTGCTTATTTGTAGAAGATAAGGCAGATAAATTCATTCCATTAAAGTGAATGGAACCAAATTCAACAGGTATAATTTGCATGATGGCTTTTGCCAATGTGCTTTTGCCACATCCACTTTCACCTGCCACACCCAAAATTTCACCTGTATACACTTCAAAATGAATATTGTGCAATATGTTTTGGAAGGCAATTGGGGTGCCTGCCATATTTCTTTTAATAGGAAAACGAATATTCAGCTGTTGTACCTGCAAAATTGGGGTTTTACTGATAGGTGCAATTGTTGATGAATATTTTAAAGCCGGTGGATGATATGTTTTTGCAATGATACTCCCGTCTATTAATTTTTCCATTAAATCCTGAACCAGCGGTAAATGTTGCCCATGATGGTACATGGATGGGCGGCAGGTTAACAAGGCTTTTGTATAAGGATGCGCAGGATGACTAAAAATAACATCGTTGGTATTGCTTTCAACAATTTTTCCTTTATACATCACCAATACTTTTTGTGCATATTTTTTCACTACCCCTAAATCGTGGCTAATGAACAGGAGTGCCATTTGATGGGTTCTTTGTAGTTGCTGTAATAAATTGAGCAAAATTTTTTGAACGGTAGCATCCAGAGCTGTGATAGGTTCATCGCAGATCAACAGGTCGGGCTGGCAACTCATGGCCATGGCAATCATCACTCTTTGTTTTTGGCCGCCACTTAGTTCATGTGGGTATTTATAAAATAAACGTTCCGGATCGGGTAATTGTACCTGTTGAAATAAGGCCAGCGCTTTTTGTTTAGCTGCTTTTTTTCCCATTGACAAATGAGCTTTTATAGCTTCTGTTACCTGCTTGCCACAAGTCATGATGGGATTCAGCGATGACATGGGTTCTTGAAAAATCATGGCAATTTTTTGACCTCTGATGTTGCGTATTTGTTGCATTCCGGTAGTAAGCAAATCAATCGTTTCTTCCTTGTTATTGTAAACAATACTCCCGTTTTTGTAAAAAGCAGGAGGGCTTGCAATTAAACGTAGTACTGACAGGGCGGTAACAGATTTGCCACTACCGCTTTCTCCCACAATGGCCACCCATTCGCCCCGCGATATTGTGAACTGAATGTTTTCAATAGCAGTAGTAATGTTTTTATTTTGAACAAAATCAACTGATAGTTGATTGATTTCTAACAAAGGTTTAGACATAGTGCTAATTAAACCATTTTTCTGCATAGAATCTCTAATAATTTCAAACATTGTTTAAATGTTGTTTAACAATTGCATCACTGGTTAATCTTTGCGTAAATTTTATAACATGTATGCATTTCATGGCATACAATGCCCTAATTTTGCGAAACTAAAGTTTTGGCACAGCCCATTTTTGTTATGATAAAATCAGCTTGGTGGAAGATATTGAGTTTCTTGTTATTAATGTACACCTGTTTTATGGGGTTTTTAGTAAGAGTGCCTACGCCACCCGGTGTTCCTTTACAACAAAGCATCCGTAATTTATTTTTTCATGTGCCCATGTGGTTTGGGATGAATATTTTATTCTTGGTATCCTTTATATATGCCATAAAATATTTACGTAATCCGCTTAAAAAGTATGATACCTATTCATTAGAATATGCCCGTACCGGAATAGTTTTTGGCATTTTGGGCTTAATTACAGGTGCCATTTGGGCCAAATACCAATGGGGTGCTGCCTGGAGTGGCGATGCCAAACAAAATGGGGCTGCTATTGCTTTACTCATTTATTTGGCTTATTTTGTTTTAAGAGGTTCGTTGAATGATGATGAGAAAAAAGCCAGAGTAGGTGGTGTTTATAATATATTTGCATTTTTTATGCTATATCCCTCTATCTGGATATTACCCAGATTAGTAGAAAGTTTGCATCCGGGTGGATTGGGTAGTGATGGTAACCCGGCATTGAATGGGAATGATTTAGACGCTTCCATGCGTTTGGTGTTTTGGCCCGCTGTTATTGGCTGGTCACTTTTAGGTGTTTGGATAACCACCTTGCGTATTCGGTTACAATTTATTAAAGAAAAAGCCATAGCATAATGATAAAAAAAATAAAATTTTGGATGATGGCAGTATGCTTATTCTTATTGAATAATGTACTGATGGCACAAACCAATACGCCAGATGATGGCAGCATCATGAAAAGTAATGGAAAAATTTATGTAGTAATGGCAGTGGTAGTGGTAATTGTGCTGGGCTTATTCATTTACCTGATTGCATTAGATCGTCAAATCAGGCGCATTGAAAAAAAGTAGAACATCCTATTTCTCCCACTTCATTATTAAAAATACACACAATTTTATCTTCACTAGCATAAACGATTTACTACGATACATAACATTTAAAAACGATTGATTATGTCAAATGAACAGTACAGCTTTTTTCATAACGTAGAACGCAGTTTTGATAAAGCAGCAGAATTTACCAAATGGGATAAAGGTTTGTTAGAACAAATCAAAGCCTGTAACAGTGTATATAGAATGCGTTTTCCTGTTAAAATGGATGACGGCAGGATAGAAGTAATTGAAGCCTATCGGGTACAACACAGTCAGCATAAATCACCATGTAAAGGGGGTATTCGCTTCAGTGAAGCAGTTGATCAGGACGAGGTAATGGCTTTGGCCAGTTTAATGACTTATAAATGCGCCATTGTAAATGTGCCTTTTGGTGGAGCCAAAGGCGGAATTAAAATTAATCCCAGAAATTACAGCACTTATGAGTTAGAAAAAATTACCCGCCGTTATACCAGTGAATTGGTAAAGAAAAATTTTATTGGCCCCGGCATAGATGTTCCGGCACCCGATTATGGAACAGGAGAAAGAGAGATGGCCTGGATTGTAGATACCTATGCTTCATTAAAGCCCGGCGAAATTGATGCTGCCGGTTGTGTTACCGGAAAACCCGTATCGCAGGGTGGGGTTCGGGGCAGAAAAGAAGCCACCGGATTGGGTGTATTTTATGGTGTTCGCGAAGTATGCAATATGGCCGACAGAATGAAAAAATTAGGCCTTACTCCCGGTGTTGAAGGAAAGAGAGTAGTAGTGCAGGGTTTGGGTAATGTGGGCTATCACTCTGCAAAATTTTTCAGAGAGCATGGTTCAATCGTTATTGCCATTGCTGAATATGAAGGTGCTATATTTAACCTCAACGGTTTGAATGAGGAAGCAGTATTTCAGCATCGAAAATCAACCGGTTCAATTTTAAATTTCCCCGGTGCAACAAATATTGTAAAAAGTACTGATGCATTGGAATTAGAATGTGATATTTTGATACCTGCAGCATTGGAGAATGTAATTAATGGCAATAATGCAGACCGCATCAAAGCAAAAATTATTGGAGAAGCTGCCAACGGTCCATTAACACCGGAGGCCGATGCTATTTTAAACAAAAAAGGCACTTTAATTGTGCCTGATATGTACTTAAATGCCGGTGGTGTAACGGTGTCTTATTTTGAGTGGCTTAAAAACCTTTCACATGTGCGTTATGGCCGTTTGGAAAAAAGGTTTACTGAAAATATGAATAGCCATATTTTAACACAAATGGAATCATTAACCGGAAAAACTGTTTCTGATGCAGAAAGAAAATTTATTATGCATGGTGCCGAAGAGGTTGATTTAGTGCATAGCGGATTGGAAGAAACCATGATTACTGCTACACAGGAAATTATTGAGATTTGGGATAAAAATCCTGAAATTCCTGATATGCGTACTGCAGCGTATGTTTGTGCTATTAATAAAGTAGCCATTTCATATAATGAACTGGGAATTTTCCCATAATCTGCTTCATGTACTATGCTGAATAATATTGCCGTTGCTTTTGCAACGGCTTTTTTTTCGGTGTACAAAAATTGATGATACCAAATGAATTCATTAATTTAACTGTTGATTCATTGATGATATGAGAAACCTTATTGCTATATTCCTGCTCATTCCTGTTTGCCTTGAAGCACAACCGCCCAAATGGATCAATAATATTTTAAGTAGTGAGGTCATTAAAATTCCCGTTTATCAGATAGATACAGTCAGTACTTCTGTTTTGTATTTACCCATGCCTTTTGCCAAATCTGATTTTGTTGATACTGCCGGTGTCTTTTATTTACAACATGCAGATATTTTATCGGTTGATTTGGTATTTACTGATTATCCTGCAGCCAATACATTAACATCACTCAATGGTGCTCGGTTCAAATCATTGCTACAACTTATTCCCTTTATTCATGATCAATCTTTTACACAATGGAGAATGATTCGCCAAACCAATGGAAAGGATGCCATCACTTCAGAACAATTGATGCACGGATTCGTAATTCATTATCGTTCCTTTCCTACACTTGCCTCGGTTCAAAAAGAATTAACCCTGGTAAAACAAACAGCAACTGCACTCCGGCAATTATCATATCATCCGGTTCTGCAAACTGCTTCCAATGCACCTGAACCGGCTAAAAAAATCAGGTATTGGGATGTAATTTATGGTTCATCAGCATCCACCGCATCTGTATTCTATATCAAAAACAGGCCGGTATTGCAAATTGCTGATACTGTTTTTACTTCAATTGTACCATCCGATTCAATTGTGCAAATGCCTTTCGAGGCTGCCATGCAAAAAAGAATGCTTACCCGGCAACAACAACAAAAGTTTCAAAAAGCAACACAATTGTATTGTTTATTAGGTCCACCCCGTGAATGGCCGGATGATCAGCTGCATCAATCAGTTGTAATCGCCAAGTCATTACCGTTACCAGACACAACATTATTGCATAACCTGCGGCAACAATCATTCAAACAGGCATTATTGGTGGTAGATGTTACGGCCAGTATGTCGTTGTATACGATACAACTGTTGCATTGGTTACAACAAACAGATACGATGCATTCCATTAAACAGTTTTCCTGTTTTAATGATGGAGATGATATGCCTACAGCGCGAAAAGTAATGGGGCATACCGGCGGTATTTATATGCAACCGTATAGCAATATTAAAAATGCTGCTGCATTGATGGAAACTGCCATGCAAAAGGGTTCAGGAGGCGATACACCCGAAAATGTTTGTGAGGCGCTCATTCAATCTATAGCGCGTTGTGCAGATTGTAAAGAAGTTATTTTAATAGCTGATAACTGGGCGCCTGTAAGAGATATTGAACTGGTACAAGAAATAAAAAAGCCAGTAAACATTATGATTTGCGGTGGTACAATTGGCGTGCATCCTGATTATGTAACCATTGCCTATAAAACCGGTGGAAGTTTGCATTTCACTGATAAAACAATTTCAGATTTTAGTGCGTTGCAAAATGGGGGGGAGCTGCTGATCCGTTCTTTGCCATTCCGGATAGATAAAAATGGTCGGATTATGGTTAGTATCAACAGCCGTCATGAATGATATTCGGGTAAATCATCCAGGGCTTTTCCATTCATGGTATCCCAACAAAAACTTTGGTTCCCATTTGTTATTACCAGATAATCGGTTTTTAATATTTGTTGGTATGATAAAATCTGGTCAATAATTGAAGTGGATAAGGATACCTTCATCTCCTTACATTCTATCAGCATCCAGGGTACATTGTTTTTATAAATAGCAATATCAAATCTTTTCTTTTTATCGGTTAACCATATTTCCTGTTCTATTGCAATGAGCGATGCAGGATATTTTTTTTCTTTTACCAGATAGTTTAAAAAATTTTGCCTTACCCACTCTTCAGGTGTAAGTGTTACCCAAATTTTTCTGATGGTATCAAAAATAAAAGCTTTATCACCTTGTTCTTTAATACTAAAATCCGATTGAGGGTACTGTATTTGAATCATGATTTGAAGCTGGTTTTTGTCAGCTCAATTTTTTTGAAATAGTTTGTAAATATACGTTGTGATATTTTTTTAATGAATGTGTGCAACTTTTTAGCAAAAAAAGCTACATTTACCAGTTAAACTATCGGAAATTTTTGAAATGAAATCATTTACCCGCGGTTTTTGAAATTGGAATGATGTAACGATTGTGTATTTAAATAATATATATTAAGAAATTATGAAAACAAAATCTGAAATTGTAAAAAACTGGTTACCCCGTTATACAGGAGAAAAATTAGAAAACTTTGGGGAGTACATTTTGCTAACCAATTTCAATAACTATGTTGAAAAATTTGCAGAATGGAATAGAGTAAATGTAGTAGGAAAAGATCGTTCTTTTCAATGTGCAACAGCGAATGATATTACGATTATTAATTTTGGGATGGGGAGCCCGGGTGCAGCCACGATTATGGATTTACTTTCAGCCATTGAACCCAAAGCAGTATTGTTTTTAGGAAAATGCGGTGGCTTAAAAAAACGTAATAAAATTGGTGATTTAATTTTACCCATTGCTGCCCTTCGCGGGGAAGGTACTTCTAACGATTATTTTCCACCTGAAGTGCCTGCACTGCCGGCATTTGCTTTGCAAAAAGCTATTTCAACCACCATTCGTGATAATAAAGTTGATTATTGGACAGGAACTGTTTACACTACCAACAGAAGGGTTTGGGAACATGACGATGAGTTTAAAGCCTACCTTACCAAGGTTCGTGCTTATGCTATTGATATGGAAACAGCAACTATATTTACTGTTGGTTTTTATAACCATATACCTACAGGTGCATTATTGTTGGTAAGCGATTCTCCTATGATTCCTGAAGGAGTAAAAACAGAAGCAAGCGATAAAAAAGTTACCAGCAAATTTGTAGACCGACATCTAAAAATCGGAATTGATTCATTGTTGCAGCTTAAAAATAACGGATTAACGGTAAGGCACTTGCGTTTTTAATCTTTCCATAAAAAAGGAAATAAAATAAATGCCAGAATTGCCACCATTGCATCGAGGCCAATCATTAAACCTACCATTTGCCAGAGGCCACCCTGAACAACAGAGGAAAAGCCAATGGCTGCAATTTTAATGAGTAGCAACAATTGCGGTATAATGAGCGGAAACCCCATGATGGCCATTAATGCAGCCTGTTGCTCTGCTTTGGCGGCAATGGCTGCTAAAAATGTAAATACCAAACTAAGGCTAAGCCCGCCTAACATACTAATGCCCACAAAGGCTATCATATTTTCAAGCGGATTACCCAATAGCAAGGTAAATACAGCCAAACTAACAAGGCTCATCAATAACATGAGTATGGCATTAAACACCAGTTTTGCGATCATAAAATCGCCGGCACCTGCAATTGAATAAAAATACAACATTCTACCCCTGCTTTCAGCTAAAAAACTTTTGGCTACAGCATTAATGCATATAAATAATTGCACTACCCAAAATAAAGCATTCCAAACCCGATCTTCCGGTTGCCCCATACTTAAATACACTACAAAAATAGTAGAAGCCACATACAGTAAAATACCGTAGAAGGTATATTGCTGTCGGGTTTCGAGCAATATATCTTTTTTAATTAGGGCAATAATGTGCTGCTTGTTCATCAGGGTTTAATTTGATGGCATTTCCTGCATCTGGGTTCATAAATATCTTTTTCGCCCAATAAAACCTGGCCAGACTGTTCTGTTTTTCTATGCGATATGTTCGCGATATTGCCACATACTACACAAATGGCATGTAGTTTGGTAATGTAATCTGCTCGTGCTAACAAATTGGGCATTTGTCCAAATGGGTTGCCTAAATAATCCATATCTAATCCTGCAACAATAACGCGTATACCCCTTAAAGCCAATTTTTCACATACATCTCCAATTTCATCATCAAAAAATTGTGCTTCGTCAACTCCCACTACGTCAACATCCTGAGCCAAAAGCAATATGGTTTGCGAATTTTCTATGGGTGTAGATGCAATGGCATTGGCATCATGACTTACCACATCATTATCATCGTATCTTATATCAATTGCAGGTTTAAAAATTTCAACTTTCAAATTAGCAATTTTGGCTCTTTTCAATCTTCTAATCAGTTCTTCTGTTTTTCCGCTAAACATACTGCCGCATATCACTTCAATCCAACCAATTTTATCGCCTTTAATGTGTGGTTCTATAAACATTTTTTAAAAAGGGTTAATTGGTAAAAGCTTATTAACTTTAACCGTATTTTCAAACATCAAATGTATTACATCCTATGGAAAGAGTGGATACTCTTATCAACAAATTAAATGAGCAATGGGCAAAAAAAGAGTCATCGGCTGCTTTATTAGCCACTGTTCAATTGTTGCTGGCAGCCTTGCAGCAGGATCATCATCATGCGCCTGTGGGTAATCATGTATCGGTGGTGATGCCATTTCATTTTCCTGCTTCAGAACAAGCTATGCCCATTCCGGAAAAGAAAATTTTAGAGGATAATAAGGATACATCGAATCCCTACATAGCAAATCTATTCCAAAAGCCAACATTCATTCCGCATCCTAACAAACCCGCCTCCGAATTTATGGAAGGAATGGAAGGCGATAAAAGCCTGAACGAAAAATTAAAAACAGAAAAGAAAGAATTAGCAGCCACCTTACAGGAAGCACCCATAAAAGATTTACGCAAAGCCATTGGCATTAACGATCGCTATCTTTTTGTGAATGAATTGTTTCATGGAGATGAAACCATGTTTGAAAGGAGTATTAAAACCATTAATGGTTTTGCATCTTTTCCGGAAGCTTCATTTTGGATGGAAAAAGAACTAAAACTGAAATTAGGCTGGCAGGATGAGAATGAAACAATTGCCACTTTTTATCAATTGATTAAAAGAAGATTTTCCTGAATATATTTTACAATACCTCTGGTTGAACCAGCATGCTGTTGTACATAATTTCCGGAAATTTTACAGGCATTTGAATATAGCTCCGCTTCATTCAATAATTTTTTAAATTCTTGTTCAAGCATCAAAGCATCATCTATGCTAAAGGCTCCACCTAATTCAACCAAGGCTGTTGCTTCAAAAAACTTATCGTAAACGGGGCCAAAAACAACAGGTTTGCCATAAACGGCGGCTTCTAAAATATTATGTACCCCATCTTCCCCAAATCCACCTCCTACATAGCATATAGTGGCGTATCGGTACAATCGGCTTAACATACCAATATTATCAATGATTAAAACGTTGCATCCTGAAAAATCGATACCTGCATGTAAACCGGAGTAACAAATATTATTTTTATATAGTGCTTTGCATTCGGCAATTCTATCTTCATCAATTTCATGTGGGGCTATAATAAAACACAATTCCGGGTGTGTATTGGCAAAATGATCTAAGGCTTCATCATCTTCTGTCCATGTACTGCCGGCAACAATTACCTGCCTGTTTTGAATAAATTGTTCAATCAATGCATTTTGATAAGGCTCAAGGGCAATATTAGTAACACGGTCAAATCTGGTATCTCCGGCAACAGTGGTTTTATTGTCCAATCCAATAGAAGCGAGTAGTTTTTTTGAATCCTGATTTTGAACAAACAGATGTTGAAAGCAATGTAGCATGTTTCGATGCAGGCCTCCATACCATTTAAAAAATGGCTGGTTGCCTCTAAAAATGCCCGATACCAAAATGGCAGGGATATTTTTATTTTTGATGGCAGTTAAATAATAATACCAAAATTCATATTTAACAAATACCACCAAAGCAGGCATTGTTATGGTCAGCCATTGCTCAGCATGGGCAGCACTATCCATTGGTAAATAAAATATCCAATCAGCAATGGCATCATTCTTTTTTGCTTCATAACCCGAAGGAGAAAAAAAAGTAACCAGAATTTTATAAGTAGGAAATTGGGTTTTTATCTGTTCCATTAATGGCCTTCCCTGTTCAAATTCGCCTAATGAGGCGCAATGAAACCAAACATTGGGTGGAGCATTGTTTTGTATAGCAGCTGAAACCTGATCAAAAATATTTTTTCTGCCGGTTAACCACAAAGCAGCCTTTTTATTGCCACGTTGAATGAGCTTGGCAATAACCACATACAATTTTAAAAAAAGGTTATAAAAAAAAAGTTGCCACATAATTGTTGGTACAAATAAACGCTTTTAAACCATTTAATGTACAAGTTATGGCATGAAATATGTAAAACTGTTTTCAATTATAATTTTGTTTTACTTTTGCCGCACTTAAATTGAGCCCATGAAACCAATTCAAATGGTGGATACCAAAACCCAGTATCTTAAAATTAAAGATGCTATACAAGAAGGAATTCAGGAGGTATTAGAGAGTGCTGCATATATTAATGGGCCTGCTGTTCAAAGGTTTACCCATTCTTTAAATACCTATATGGGGTCCAAACACACCATTCCTTGCGCCAATGGTACCGATGCGTTACAAATTGCTTTAATGGCATTGGGTTTGCAACCCGGCGATGAAATAATTACTCCATCCTTTACCTATATTGCAACTACGGAAGTGGTGGCTTTATTGCGTTTAAAGCCGGTGTTTGTTGATGTGGATCCTGTTACATTTTGTATTGACCACAATGTTATTGAAAAATCCATTACTCCAAAAACCAAAGCAATTGTGCCGGTGCATTTATACGGACAGGCGGCGAATATGGAAGCAATTATGGCCATTGCAGAAGCACACCATTTATTTGTTGTGGAAGATAATGCGCAGGCCATTGGTTGTAACTATACCTTCTCAAATGGTACAACAGTAAAAACAGGAACCATTGGTCATATTGGATGTACCTCTTTTTATCCCAGTAAAAATTTAGGTGCTTATGGTGATGGGGGTGCTATATTTACCAACGATGACACATTGGCGGACAAACTAAAAATAATTGCCAATCATGGTCAAAAGGTAAGGTATTACCATGATGTAGTAGGATGTAATTCCAGATTAGATGCTATACAGGCCGCTATTTTAGATGTTAAATTAAAACACCTGGATGAATATATTGCCGCACGTAATCAGGCTGCTGCTTTTTATAACCAGGCATTTGCCAACCATGCAAATATTACTGTGCCGGGTATTGCATCGTATTCAAACCATGTTTATCATCAATATACGCTGGTACTGAATAATGCTGACAGAGATGCTTTGAATGCCTATTTGGCTGAACAAAAAATTCCTTCCATGATCTATTACCCTGTACCCGGCCATAAACAAAAAATGTTCAGCACATTTGGTTTGCCGGAAGTGCAGTTGCCTGTTACTGACTGGCTTACCGAACGGGTAATTTCACTGCCCATGCATACAGAATTAGATACAGAACAATTAGGATACATCACCACGCATGTTTTAAATTTTTTAAATAAATAATATATGAAGATAGCAGTTGTTGGTACCGGATATGTTGGATTGGTTTCCGGAACCTGTTTTGCTGAAACCGGTAATCATGTTACCTGTATTGATATTGATACCCAAAAGGTACAAAAATTATCTTCCGGCACTATTACCATTTATGAGCCGGGTTTAGAAAAAATATTCATCAGAAACTTAAATGAAAAACGTTTAGATTTTACTACCCAACTTGCCGATGGCATAAAAGATGCACAAATTATTTTTCTGGCATTGCCCACACCACCGGGTGAAGACGGGTCGGCAGATTTAAAATATATTTTAGGAGTTGCAGATCAGTTAGGAAAAATAATGACCGGTTATAAAGTAATTGTAGATAAAAGTACTGTACCCGTTGGTACCGCCGAAAAAGTAAAAGCTGCAATTGCCGCCAACTATAAAGGCGAATTTGATGTGGTAAGTAATCCTGAATTTTTAAGGGAAGGTGTTGCAGTAGATGATTTTATGAAGCCCGACAGAGTTGTAATTGGCACCAACTCGGAAAGAGCCAGAAAAATAATGGGTGAATTGTATGCGCCGTATGTACGGCAAGGTAACCCCGTTATATTCATGGATGAAAAAAGTGCTGAGCTTACAAAATATGCTGCTAATTCGTTTTTGGCAACCAAAATATCATTCATGAATGAAATTGCACAACTCTGCGAAAAGTTAGGAGCAGATGTGGATATGGTGCGCAGAGGCATAGGTAGCGACGAACGGATTGGAAAAAGATTTTTATTCCCCGGTATTGGTTATGGTGGCAGTTGCTTTCCAAAAGATGTGCAGGCCTTAATTAAATCTGCCGAACAAGTGCAATACGATTTTAAAATTTTAAAAGCAGTTGAAACAGTAAATGAAAACCAAAAATTGCACCTACTTCCTAAAATAAAAAATTATTTTTCAGGCAAACTGACAGGTAAGCATTTTGCATTGTGGGGTTTAGCTTTTAAACCGAATACAGATGATATTCGTGAAGCACCTGCTTTGTATATCATTCAGGCATTATTAGCCGAAGGTGCTACCATTACAGCTTTTGATCCGGAAGCAATGCACAATGTGCAACAGCAAATTGGCGATCGTATTCACTATGCAAAAGATCAGTATGAAGCCCTGCAAAATGCAGATGCATTAATTATTGCTACTGAGTGGAATGAATTCAGAACACCCGATTTTGACGAAATGGTAAAAAGAATGAATCAGAAAACTATATTTGATGGCAGAAATTTATTTGAAGTAAAAACCATGCAGGATAAAGGTTTTTATTACGAAAGTATTGGCCGTCCATAAAAACAATTACATGGAAAAAAAACGCATTCTCATTACCGGAGCAGCCGGATTTTTAGGCTCGCATTTATGCGACAGATTTATAAAAGAAAGCTATGATGTTATTGGTATGGATAACCTGATTACAGGTGATCTGCGCAATATTGAGCACCTGTTTAAACTGCCCGAATTTGAATTTTATCATCACGATGTATCTAAATTTATACATGTACCCGGTAAGCTGGATTATATTCTTCACTTTGCCTCTCCGGCTAGCCCCATCGATTATTTGAAAATACCCATTCAAACTTTAAAAGTCGGCTCGTTGGGTACGCATAATTGTTTAGGCTTAGCAAAGGAAAAGAAAGCAAGAATGCTCATTGCTTCTACTTCAGAAGTATACGGCGACCCATTGGTGCACCCTCAAAATGAATCGTACTGGGGAAATGTGAATCCAATCGGTCCTCGTGGTGTATATGATGAAGCCAAAAGATTTCAGGAAGCCATTACCATGGCATACCATACCTATCATGGATTAGAAACCCGTATTGTTCGTATTTTCAATACGTATGGCCCTCGTATGCGTTTAAATGATGGCCGGGCATTACCCGCTTTCATTGGTCAGGCTTTGCGTGGGGAAGATTTAACCGTATTTGGTGATGGAAGCCAGACTCGCTCTTTTTGTTATGTAGATGATTTAATTGAAGGAATTTACAGATTGTTGTTAAGTGATTATCCTTATCCGGTAAACATTGGCAATCCCAATGAAATCAGTTTAAAAGATTTTGCAGAAGAAGTATTGAAATTAACCGGCGCCGCTGTAAAAATAGTGTACAAACCCTTACCTGTAGATGATCCAAAGCAAAGGCAACCCGATATTACAAAAGCAAAAGAAATTTTAGGATGGCAACCCACTATTGACAGGGCAGAAGGCTTGAAGCGCACTTACAATTATTTTAAATCTTTACCACAGGAAGAATTATTTAAGCAGCCAAAAGAATTTGTGCAGCATTAAATTGTATTCAACAAAAAAATTATGCAACAAAAAGAGAAAGTAGCTATTATTGGCTTAGGCTATGTGGGGCTTTCTCTTGCATTGGCATTTGCCCAAAAAAGAGGAGTAATAGGTTTTGATATTAATCCTGATAAAATTCAATTGCTACAAAATAAGATTGATCCAAATCAGGAATTTGATGCAGATGCTTTCAATGATATTGATATTCAATTTACAGATCAGCTAAAAGATATTGCCGGTGCTGATTATTATATTGTTGCGGTACCTACTCCTGTAAATGGAGAACGGATTCCTAATTTAACAGCATTGCTCAATGCCTGTAAAAGTGTGGGAACCGTTATTACTCCCGGTAATATTGTTATTTTCGAATCCACCGTTTATCCCGGTTGTACCGAGGAAGATTGTATTCCTTTGATTGAACAGGTAAGTGGCTTAAAAGCGGGTACTGATTTTTTTTATGGATACTCTCCCGAACGAATTAATCCAGGTGATGCGCAACATACACTGGAGCAAGTGATAAAAGTAGTAGCAGGGTGTAATGAATACGCCACTTCAAAAGTTGCTGCATTATATGGAGAAGTAGTGCAGGCAGGTATTCATATTGCACCGAATATTCAAACCGCAGAAGCCGCCAAAATAATAGAGAATACCCAACGCGATTTGAATATTGGATTGATGAATGAATTGTCGATGATTTTTGATAAAATGCAGTTAGATACCAAAGCCGTACTGGCTGCTGCAGCCACAAAATGGAATTTTATGCCATTTTCACCGGGGCTAGTGGGCGGTCATTGTATTGGCGTTGATCCCTATTACCTTACTTATAAAGCAGCCAGATTAGGCTATAATTCCAGAATTATTACTGCTGCAAGAATGATTAATGATGGAATGGGAAAATATGTTGCCGATAAAATTATACAACACTTAATTGTAGCTGTTGATGTGGTGAAAAGTGCGAAGGTGTTGGTGATGGGTGCTACTTTTAAAGAAAATGTATCAGATATCAGAAATGCCAAAATTGCTGATGTGGTATTTGCATTACAGCAATTGAATATACAGGTGCATGTAACAGACCCCAGAGCCAGTCACAATGCCCTGATGCAGGAATATGGATTTGGATTAACAACATCGGTTGAGAAAGATTATGATGTGGTTATTGTGGCTGTGCCGCATAAAGAATATTTAATATTAACCGATGCGTATTTTACTTCTATTACACAACCACATGCCTTGATTGTAGATATCAAAGGAATTTATTCAAATAAAATTTATTCCAGAAAATATTGGTCACTTTAATTTACGTTCATGTATTTACCAGTTGTACTTGTTACCGGAAAAAATGGTCAGTTAGGCAGTGAACTGCAACAGCTTGCTGTTCAGTATAAAGCGCGGTTTCAGTTTATTTTTACAGATAAATCTACACTGGATATTACCAATCCTGATGTCGTTTACCATTTTTTTGAGCAACACAGACCTCAGTTTTGCATTAACTGCGCCGCCTATACAGCTGTAGATAAAGCAGAAACTGAACAACAGCAGGCCTATGCCATTAATGCAGAAGCTGTGAATACATTAGCCAAAGCCTGCGCTGAAACGAATGCCGGTTTCATTAGTTTTTCAACTGATTATGTTTTCGATGGCACACAAAATAAACCCTATGAGCCGGATGATGTTACGCAACCTGTTAACTATTATGGTTATTCAAAATACATGGGTGAACAACTGGCGCTTAAAAATTGTGAAAAATCAATCATTATACGAACATCATGGGTTTATAGCAGGTATGGCAATAATTTTGTAAAAACTATGTTGCGTTTAATGAAAGAACGTATTGAAATTAACGTGGTAAACGATCAGTATGGATGCCCAACCTATGCTGCGGATCTTGCAAAAACTGTATTGGATATTTTGCAACCATTAAGCAATGCATCTTTCAATTATTTCCCATCCGGCATTTATCATTATGCCAATGAAGGTGCTATTTCATGGTTTCAATTTGCACAGGCTATACAGCAATTAACCCAATTGCCCTGTACTGTACATCCCATTCCATCATCTGCGTATCCAACTGCGGCAAAGCGGCCAATGTATAGTGTATTGAACATAAAAAAAATATTGCATGTGTTTCATCTGCAACAGACTAACTGGTGGCAGAGTTTACAAAGTTGTTTAACTGCAATGCAAGCTATGCAACAATAGTATGCATATTGCCATAGTATTTATATGTTATGGAACAATTTCAAAATTTTCTTGTTATAACTTCAGTTCATTCTAAACATTAAAAAATATAAATTTTATGCAATTACAAAAAGGAATGCAGGCACCTGATTTTACGCTTTATGATACGGATAGAAATCAGGTAACATTAAGTTCATTGAAAGGCAAAAAAGTAATCTTGTTATTTTTTCCAATGGCTTTTACCGGTGTTTGTACCAAAGAATTATGTGCAGTTAGAGATGGTATGGCAGTTTATAATAATTCAGATGCAGTAGTATTGGGCATTTCAGTAGATTCTCCTTTTACTTTAGCAAAATTTAAAGAAGCAGAAGGCCTAAATTTTCAATTGTTGAGCGATTTCAATAAAGAAGTTTCAACGGCTTATGGTGCAATATATGACTCATTTATTGGATGGATGAAAGGTGTTAGTAAAAGAGCTGCATTTTTAATTGATGCCATTGGCACTATTCAATATGCAGAAGTTTTAGAAAATGCCGGCGATTTACCCAATTTTGAAGCCATTCAACTTATACTGACAGCATAAATGTAGCCATTTTAAAAAGGGATTGTTTCGTTAACAATCCCTTAATTTTTCTACAAACCTGCTTCATAAAATTGTACAGTTGTTGTAGTAATTACCAAAATGGTTCTCTTATTCACCGGTATGCAGTAACTTGGCTAAGCAATTAAGTGTTGATTGATGACGAAACTTTACATTACAATTTTATTGTTTTTTGCATGTTTTGCAGGCAATGCACATCCTGAAAAACCTGTTTTCCCTGATAATTTTGATCAGGCAAAATTGGTAACTGCCTACCCCAATCCTGCTACTTCATTCATCAATTTTGAATTTGAAGGCAATCTGAATTATAAAAATTATACTTTATATATATTCAGCTTTATTGGCAAAAAAATGAATGATTATTTGGTGGATGGTACCAAAATTACTGTTCCGCTGGATGATTATTACCGCGGCATGTATGTGTATCAGTTACGCAATCAAAACGGCATCATTGTTCAATCCGGGCGCTTTCAGGTAGTAAAATAATATTGCGCTATTGGTCTTGAACTTCTACAATTAAAAATTTCAGGTATTCCGTATTGTCTAATCCCCGAATGATTGGATGGTCATTGGATTGTGTTTGAAACAAAACCTGTCGTATTCTTTTTCTTGCATCCTTTGCAGCCATTTCAATGGTGGTTAAGAATTGCTGTGGTGTTATTAAATTGCTACAACTGGAGGTAACCAAAAAACCGCCGTTTTCTACTAATTTCATGCCGCGTAAATTAATTTCCTTGTATCCGTTTAATGCATTTTGAATATTGCTCCTGCTTTTGGTAAATGCAGGCGGGTCTAACATCACTACATCATATTTCTGTTCTTCTTTGGCCCATTGTTTCAGCACATCAAATGCATTGGCTACTTCAAACCGGCAAATGTTTTCTAATCCGTTTAAAGCCGCATTTTTATTGGCTTGCTGCACTGCCTGTTCGCTAATATCAATTCCTTTTACTTTTTGGGCACCAAAATGTGCAGCATGAATTTCGAATGTGCCGGTATAAGTAAACGCGCCTAAAACATTTGCATTTTTTACAATGGGTTCAATTGCATTCCGGTTGTGTTGCTGGTCTAAAAAATAACCGGTTTTTTGTCCGTTTTCTATATCCACATAAAATTGTAACCCGTTTTCATTCAATAGAATATTGGTGGGAAATGCAGCCGATAAAAACCCTTTTTGTTGTGGTAAACCCTCCAGTTCCCTTACAGGCACGTCATTGCGTTCATAAATTCCTTTAGGATGAAATATTTGTTCCAAAGCAGCTATAATGGCAGGTTTCCATCGGTCAATACCCAATGCCAATGTTTGAATAACAAAATAAGCATTAAACTTATCAATAATCAGAGCGGGCAAACCATCGGCCTCGCCAAAAACCAACCGGCAATTTTCCCGATAGCCTAATTTTTGTCGGTATTGCCAGGCCAACATTATTCTATTGTAAAAAAAGTCTTCATCTATTTTTTCCTTTTTTCTTGTTAACAGCCGAACCGTGATCTGCGATTTTGGATTGTAATAGCCAATTCCAATCAATTTTTTATCATTGTTGTATACTTCAACCAAATCGCCTGGTGTAATGTTTTCGGGAATCGGTTGTAATTCATTCCCAAATATCCATGGATGGCCACCGGCAATTCGGGGATTCATTTTTTTGTTTAAAAAAACCTTTGTCATTTTGCAAAAATAAGCGCAACACCTGCCAATTTTACTGATTCAGGCTTATTGGCAAAAAAATTGCCTTTCTTCAATCACTTCAAATATGAACTATGCAAGGAAAAGACAAACACCAAAAACACGTTACTGAGAGTGATTTATCATTAAATACTGACGAAAATGCAGCCGGGTCTGCACATTTAAAAGAACCCGTGGCAGAACAGGGGGAAATAGAAAAATTAGAAGCCGAAGTACAGGAACAAAAGGATAAATATTTACGTTTATTGGCTGAATTCGAAAATTTTAAGCGTAGAACAGCGAAAGAACGTTTGGAATTGCAACAAACAGCCGGAAAAGAAGTGATTGTATCTTTATTGGATGTATTGGATGATTGTGACAGGGCCGAGAAACAATTGAACACCACAGATGATATTGCCCTGCAAAAAGAAGGGATTCAATTAGTTTTTAATAAACTAAGAAATGTGCTGCAAAACAAGGGGTTAAAAGTAATGGACAGCATGCAAACTGATTTTGATATTGAAAAACATGAGGCTATTACCGAAATTCCTGCTCCGAATGAAAGTTTAAAAGGTAAAGTATTAGATGAGGTACAAAAAGGTTATTATTTGAATGATAAACTGATACGTTTTGCGAAAGTAATTGTTGGAAAATAATATGTAGTGTCTACTACCACAATCACAAGAAAAATTCTATATGTCAAAAAGAGATTATTACGAAATCCTAAGTGTTTCTAAAACTGCTACTGCTGAAGAAATTAAAAAGTCGTACCGCAAAGTAGCGATGCAATATCATCCGGACAGAAACCCTGGCGATAAAGCGGCGGAAGAAAAGTTTAAAGAAGCAGCAGAAGCCTATGAAGTGTTAAGTGATCCGGATAAACGTGCCCGCTACGACCGTTATGGCCATCAGGCTTTTGGCCCGGGAAGCGGTGGTTTTGGTGGTGCCCAAAATATGGAAGATATCTTCAGCCATTTTGGCGATATATTTGGAGATGATGTATTTGGCAGTTTTTTTGGCGGCGGAGGTTCCAGACGCGGTAACAGTGGCAGAAGACCAACCGGACAAAGAGGTAGTAATCTTCGGATAAAAATTAAACTAACTTTTGAAGAAATTGCCAAAGGAGTTAATAAACAGGTAAAAGTAAAAAAATATATTGTTTGTTCTACCTGTGGAGGCAATGGTGCAAAAGATAAAAACAGTATACAAACCTGCGGTACTTGTGGTGGCTCCGGACAGGTGCGGAAGGTTACCAATACTTTTTTAGGACAAATGCAAACAGTAACCACCTGCCCTACCTGTAATGGTGAGGGTAGTACTGTCACCAATAAGTGTACTGCCTGTAAGGGGGAGGGAAGGGTATATGGCGAAGAAACCATTTCAATTGATGTACCTGCCGGCGTGCAGGAAGGTATGCAATTGAGCATGAGTGGAAAGGGCAATGCAGGAGAACGAGGAGGTATGCCTGGCGATTTACTTATTCAGATTGAAGAAGAAGCCCATCCTGATTTACAGCGTGATGGGTTAAATGTAGCATTCGATTTGCATATTTCTATTCCGGAAGCCATTTTTGGTACACAGGTAGAAGTACCTACTATCGATGGAAAAGCTAAAATTAAAATACCGCCCGGTACGCAAAGCGGGAAAATATTTCGTTTAAAAGGGAAAGGCTTTCCTGAAGTACAGGGTTATGCTAAAGGTGATCAATTGATTCATGTCAATATCTGGACACCTCAAACAGTTTCGGCGGAAGAAAAGGAAATTATGGAAAAATTAAGCCATAGCCCCAATTTTAAACCGCAGCCCGGTAAAAATGATAAATCATTTTTTGAAAGAGTAAAAGAAGCATTTCAATAAACTCAAAAGCCCTGAAAGGGGCTTTGGTTTTATAGGTATAATACTGAAAAATAGTTGGTAAAATCGTCTGTAATTCAATACAGAGTTGAGTTATAAGGAAGTTTGGTGAAAGTATTTTCGGCTAACCAAGTTGCCTTATTTTTTGAAGAATGCCAGTGGTAGAAAAACCTTCAATTATCGGATTAATGACTACACGACCACGATTGGCTAAAACTTCTTTGGCACCTACAATCGTTTCAATGGTATAATCTCCACCCTTTACCAATACATCCGGTTCCAGTGATTTAATTAATTCTAACGGGGTATCTTCCTCAAAAATAACTACAGCATCCACCATTAATAAAGAGGCAAGTAATAGTGCACGGCTATGTTCATGGTTAATTGGGCGCTCTGCACCTTTTAAGCGTTTGGTACTGGCATCACTATTTACACCCACTATCAAAAAATCTGCTTCTTCAGCAGCTTTCGATAGGGAGGCAATATGCCCTTCATGTAAAATATCAAAACAGCCATTGGTAAAAGCAACCGTTTTATTGCGCATTTTCCAGCCTGTTCTAATGGCTTTAAGGGTTGCTAAAGGCATTATTTTTTGTTGAATAGCTTGTGTGTACCGCATACATTTTCTATATAAAAATTCATTCAATTTATTATGAAGCCTGTGATGTTGGCACCATTCTTTTTTTATTATACCAAGGTAATAATCCCAAACAAACAAATCCCCAAATTAATATAATAATAAATTGTGCAAACCATTGTAATGTTCCATTGGCATAACCAATTCCAAAAGCTATTCCGTTTTTTTCTAAAACCATTGCCATTAAATAAGCATAGGCTCCAATGCCGCCGGGTGTTACAATCATACCAATACTTGCAAAAGCTAATGCAGAAAAAGCTACAGGAATACCTAAACCGTTGGTACCAACGGTAGCATAAAAACCAACCCAGGTGCCCAACAAGTATAATAACCAAATGCCAAAAGAATAAAAAATGAATAAGCCTTTTTGCTGAATATCTTTAATACTGCTTAATCCTTCCCAAATGCCACGTATAATTTTTTTTAATTGAATTACCAGTTTTAAATGCGCAAAACGGTTAAACCAATGCCTGATGATTACAATGATAATCAGCAAAATACCCATTGCAATGGCCATTTTCCGCACCGAAATTCCTCCCGATTTTGATTGAAAGGTTTCTTTGAATAACTGGATGGCATAGTCGCCTATAATTTCATATTGGGTTAGCAGCGCCAGCAGGAAAACAATTCCAAGCGATAGTACATCAAACGCCCTTTCGGCTACAATAGTGCCAACTAATTTTTCGGCGGGTACTTTTTCATAGCGTGCCAGCAATGTACACTTTAATACTTCGCCCAGTCGGGGTACGGCCAAATTTGCCAGATAACCTATCATTACAGCAAAATAAGTATTGATGACAGATGGTTTATAGCCCATGGGTTGCATCAATATTTTCCAGCGCAGCGCTCTGAGAATATGGCTTAATGTAAGTATGAAAAATACCGGAATGAATAGTATATATTTTGCATGGGTTAAAGCGCCGGTAAACTCTCCCCACTGATTAGCAGGTATTTGATGAAGACTCCACCAAACCAAAAATATACCCAGCCCTAGGAAAAAAAGATATTTTACAAATACTTTCAGTTTTCTTTTCATGCAGGAAAATTCTACTGCAATTTACAGAAGCCTGTGTTAATTATAATTTATTTCCCGGTTTTGGAAAAACTACAATTGGTTTAAAAGTTTTGGCAGCGTCAAAATCCATGTGTGCATATGACATGATTACAATAATATCTCCAACAGCAGCTTTTCTGGCAGCCGGCCCGTTTAAACAAACCACGCCTGAACCTCGTTGCCCTTTAATTAAATAGGTTTCTAAACGTTCACCATTATTTACGTTCACCACCTGTATTTTCTCATTTTCAATCATATTGGCAGCATCCATTAAATCTTCATCTAAGGTTAAACTGCCAACGTAATTCAAATTTGCCTCGGTAATTACCGCACGGTGAACTTTTGATTTTAATATTTCTATCAGCATAATGGGCGCAAATGTAAAAGATGATAGGATTATAACAAGTTTCCTTTTATTTAGTTAATCATCAAATTGTCAATTAACCGAACGCCTTGTATATATGCGGCTGCCAGTACAATGGTTCGGTTGGCAGGTTTCGTGGTTGATATTGGGACAAGTGTAGCAGCATCTGCTATGCTAATGTAATCAACTTTTTCAAATCCAGCTTTCAACAGCATTTGGGTTGCCTGTTTCACTAATTCAGCTATTGTAAATTGTTGTATATTGGACTGAATAAATACAAGGCTTTGGTACAGAGCAGCTGCTTTTATCAAATTTTCTGCCGAAAGGCGTCTGTTTCTGGAACTCATGGCCAGTCCGCTTTGTTCACGAATAGTGGGTTGCAGGTGCAATTGTATTTCCGAAAATGCCGGGTTTAATTGTAATAAATGATTGATTACTAAGCATTGTTGGTAATCTTTACTTCCCATGTACAGTTGATGCGGCTGAATAATGGTTAATAACCGGTCAACTATTTGACAAACGCCCTGAAAATGGCCTGGACGGTACTTACCTTCTAAAATGGTTTCTAAAGTTCCTAAAGGGTATGGGGTAATCAGCCTTGCCCCATTGGGGTACATTTCTGAAACCGAAGGCAAAAACAAAACATCACACTGGTGGGTTATTAATAAAGCAATATCGGCTTCAATTGAAATGGGGTATTTTTCAAAATCTTCTGGATTATTGAATTGCGTTGGGTTTACAAAAATGCTGCAAACAGTAAAATTGTTGGCTTGTTTGGCTGCTTCAACCAGCGCAATATGGCCCTTATGCAAAGCCCCCATAGTGGGCACAAACCCAATTGAGGCATTGGCCTTTTTCTGAGATTGAATCATCTCCTGCAGTGCTAAAATACTTTTACAAATGACCATATTTTGCCGATATTATTTTCTATAAATATGCTTTTATCACCTATTTGGTGTATTTTAATTAACTTTGCACCCTTATTTTTCGCCTCACTTAAATTGGCTTAGTAGATGTCAAAGAAAAGAATTTTATTTATTGCAACCGAAATGTCGCCTTATTTAGAGTTGACAGAGTTTGCAGAAATTGTAAACAAACTTGCAATAAAGAGCAATGACAGTGGTTTAGAAGTGCGTTGTATTATGCCCCGTTTTGGTGTTATTAATGAACGCAGGCATCGGTTACATGAAGTAGTGCGTTTATCGGGAATTAATGTTTCGATTGATGATGATGATTATCCGCTTCAAATTAAGGTAGCTTCTTTACCGAATGCCCGCTTACAGGTTTATTTTTTAGAAAATGAAGATTTCTTTAAACGCAAACAAATTTTTCATGATGATGAAGAAAACTGGTTTGATGATAATGGCTTAAGAAGTATCTTTTTTTGTAAAGGAGCACTTGAAACGGTAAAAAAATTTGGCTGGCCTCCCGATATTATTCATTGCAGCGGCTGGATGACCGGTTTGGTGCCTGCCTATATTAAAACTGCCTACAAACGTGAGGCTGTGTTTAGTAACAGCAAGGTTGTTTTTACCGTAGGGCAAAATACATTTCAGGAAAAATTAGGTGCCGATTTTGTGAAGAAAGCAGTGATTAATGCCAATATTAAAGAGAAAGATTTAGAACTTTTTAAAGACGCTACCAACACTTCTCTTTTCAAAGGTGGTGCGTATTTTGCAGATGCCGTTACAATTGGTGATGATCAATTAGAGAAAAAATTAATGGGCGATATCACAAAACTGAAAGGCAAAACCATTGTTCCTTTTAAAGGATGGGATTCTGATTTAACTGAGTATATAGAACTCTATCAGGAATTGTCTAAATAACCGTTGATCAAAAATTATACAGTTGTCTTAGCAACCCATTTATCATTATAACAATACTATTATCTTTGCTTACATTTCAATAAAAACAAATATACATGTCTTATTTATTTACCTCCGAAAGTGTTTCTGAAGGCCATCCTGATAAAGTTGCCGACCAGATTTCTGATGCATTAATCGATAATTTTCTTGCATTTGATCCACAATCAAAAGTAGCTTGCGAAACTTTGGTAACTACAGGTCAGGTAGTATTGGCAGGTGAAGTTCGTTCGAAAGCTTATTTAGATGTTCAGGAAATTGCACGTGGTGTAATTCGCAAAATTGGATATACCAAAAGTGAATATATGTTTGAAGCACACTCTTGTGGTGTTTTATCTGCCATTCACGAACAATCACCTGATATTAATCAGGGTGTTGACCGTAAGAAAAAAGAAGAACAGGGTGCCGGCGATCAGGGCATGATGTTCGGGTATGCTACCAATGAAACGGATGATTACATGCCACTTACATTAGATTTGGCACAAAAAATATTGATTGAGCTGGCCGCCTTGCGTAGAGAAAACAAACAAATTAAATACCTGCGTCCCGATGCAAAAAGTCAGGTAACATTAGAGTATGATGACAATAATAAACCTGTTAGAATTGATACCATTGTAGTTTCTACACAACACGATGATTTTGATACAGAAGAAAAAATGCAGGCTAAAATCAGGAAAGATATTATTGAAATATTAATCCCGAGAGTAAAGTCGAAGTATAAGAAGTATGCCAAATTATTCAACAACCAGGTAACATACCATATTAATCCCACCGGAAAATTTGTAATTGGCGGCCCTCATGGCGATACCGGTTTAACCGGAAGAAAAATTATTGTAGATACTTATGGCGGTAAAGGCGCACATGGTGGCGGTGCATTTAGCGGAAAAGATCCTTCTAAAGTAGACCGGTCAGCCGCCTATGCTACCCGTCATATTGCAAAAAATTTAGTAGCTGCTGGTGTTGCCGATGAAATTCTGGTACAGGTTTCTTATGCCATTGGTGTTGCACAGCCCACCTCCATTTATGTAAATACATACGGCACAGCTAAAGTAAACATGAGTGATGCTGAAATCAGTAAAATTGTTACTGAAATTTTTGATATGCGTCCTTATTTTATTGAACAACGTTTAAAATTGCGTAATCCAATTTATAGTGAAACGGCAGCATACGGACATATGGGGCGTAAGAATGAAATTGTAACCAAAGAATTCAAAACTCCCGATGGAAAAGTAAAAAAAGTGAAAGTTGAACTGTTTACCTGGGAAAAATTAGATTATGTTCCAAAAGTGAAAAAAGCTTTTGGCATTAAATAGCTGTAAGTTAATTTTTTATTGAACAAAAAAGGGCTGTCTGAAAAGATGGCCTTTTTTCTGTTCAATGCAGTAGTTTTAACCAAAATAATTTGTATGTCTGCAAACAAGGAAGTCAATCCGTGGATAATTTTAGATGAACAGGAAGTATATCAAAATGCCTGGATACGGCTCAATCATTACAAGGTAATCAACCCATCCGGTAAAGAGGGGATATATGGAAAAGTACATTTTAAAAATAAAGCTGTTGGCGTTATTCCAATAGATGAAACGCTGCATACATATCTGGTAGGCCAATATAGGTTCACCATTCAGCAATATAGTTGGGAAATTCCGGAAGGTGGTTGCCCTGAAAATGAAACAGCTTTAAGTGCTGCTAAGCGCGAATTGATGGAAGAAACAGGGTTACAGGCAGAAAAATGGGAATATTTAGGAGCAGCATTTCTTTCCAATTCGGTAACCGATGAAGCGAGTGAATTTTTTGTAGCAACCGGATTATCAAAATATAAATCTGCTCCCGAAGAAACAGAACAGCTGGCAGTAAAAAAAGTAGCGCTTCAACAGGCATTTGAAATGGTTGAAAATGGAACCATTACCGATGCATTATCGGTACTGGCTTTGCAGAAACTGCAATTATTGTGGATGCAGGGAAAATGGAAAGCATAATTTTGCAACATGGGTAAATCATCATCAACCTTAATCATTGGGCGGCAACCATTAATTGAAGCTATTGAACAGGGTAGGGCAATCGATAAAATACTATTACAAAAAAATGCATCCGGCGAAACTGTGGCTGACATTCGGCAACTATCCAAACAACATCAAATACCCATTCAACTGGTTCCGGTTGAAAAATTAAATTATTTATCCAAAGCCAATCATCAGGGCGTAATTGCTTTTGCAGCTTTGGTGCCCTATATGGATTTACAGGAAGTAATTGACTTTTTGGTGCAACAGGGAACGGTGCCTTTATTTGTAATGTTAGATGGTATTACCGATGTAAGAAATATTGGCGCCATAGCAAGAAGTGCATTGTGTTGCGGTGCGCAGGCTTTGATTCTACCCGATAAAGGAGTAGGCGCCCTCAATGAAGAAGCTTTAAAAAGCAGTGCCGGTGCATTAGAGCAGATACAGGTATGCAGAGTAAACAGTTTGCTAAAAGCTGTTGATACACTGCATTTAAATGGTATTCAGGTGTTTACTTCAGAAATGCGTGCCAATAAAAATGTATTTGAATTAAATTTTACCTTACCCACCTGCGTTATAATGGGTGCAGAAGGAAAGGGAGTGCAGGCTTATCTTGCAAAAGCTGCTGATTATTTTTTTAAAATACCTATGGCCGGCCATTTTAATTCATTTAATGTTTCAGTAGCTACAGGTATTATTTTGTATGAAGCACTCAAACAGCGACAATTTTCATAATATACAATCATTATTTTTTCACTTTAGAATGTGTTTATCATGCCATCTGCTGTTAAAACCATACAATTGATTGAATGTCCGCGAGATGCAATGCAGGGCTGGCCACATCCCATACCTACCGAAAAAAAAATTAACTATATCAACCAACTTTTACAGGTTGGCTTTCATACCATTGATTTTGGCAGCTTTGTTTCACCCAAAGCCATCCCACAAATGGCAGATACGGTTCAGGTATTGAAGGGGCTTCATTTCAACAATAGCATTACAAAACTATTGGCCATTGTAGCCAATGTAAGAGGTGCTGAAGCAGCGGTTTTGTTTGATGAAATTACTTATCTGGGTTTTCCTTTTTCGGTTTCGCCAACATTCCAAATGCGCAATACCAACAGTACACAGGAAGAAAGTGTGCAAACCATTGACACCATTCAGGAACTGTGTATCAAAAACAACAAACAGTTGGTGGTGTATTTAAGCATGGGTTTCGGCAATCCCTATGGTGATGTATATAACAGTGAAATATTACTGCAATGGGCCGATGCAATGATACAAAAAGACATTACCATCATCTCACTGGCCGATACGGTTGGACTGGCAACGCCTGTACAAATTAGCGAAGCATTTCAGGCATTAATTCCTGCTTATCCACACATTATTTTTGGTGCACATTTACATGCAAGCCCCGATAATCGTATCGCCAAATTAGCAGCTGCCTATCATGCAGGCTGTGTGCGTTTTGATGGCGCTTTACGTGGGTATGGCGGATGCCCCATGGCACAAAATGAACTGGTCGGGAATATGGATAGCTTATCTATCATAGATTACTTCAGTAAGGAAGGATTGTTGTTTCATTTCAATGCAAATGCGTTAGAAAATAGTGTATTATTAGCGGGTGAAATATTCAGCTAATGTGCCTTTGATGCGTTTTTATTCCATATTAAAAATCTGAACATGAAGTTCCACGCCGAATTCGATATTAAAAAAATAGATGAACCCATTCATCATCGGCATAAAATAATGCTGATAGGTTCTTGTTTTACTGAAAATATAGGTGAAAAATTAAGTAATAGTGGCTTTTCAGTGCTGCAAAACCCAAATGGAATTCTGTTTAATCCGGTAAGTGTGGCGGAAGCCATTCTAAACATTATTCAACACAAAATTTATACAACATCTGATTTGTTTTGTTTCAATGAAACATGGCATAGCTGGCAGTTTCATAGCCGATATTCCGGCATTACTCCGGAAGATGCTGTTCAAAAAATAAATACATCTATTCAAACAGCGCATACCTTTTTAAAGCATGCCGATTATCTTATAATTACATTAGGTTCTGCGTGGGTGTACACATTAACGGAACAGGCTGCCAATGGCAAACCCGGTACCGTTGCCGCCAATAATCATAAAGCACCGGCCGGTTGGTTTCAAAAAAAATTAATGGATACCACACAAATTATTACCGTGTTGGGTACTATGCTGGATAGATTGGGCATTTTTAATCCAAATATCAAAATTATTTTCACCATCAGTCCGGTACGCCATTTAAGAGAAGGTGCTGTTAATAATAATCGCAGCAAAGCAGCTTTAATCAGTGCAGTGCATTACTTAACAGAACAACTGCCCAAATTGTATTATTTTCCTGCCTATGAACTTGTAATAGATGATTTGCGTGATTATCGGTTTTATGCGGAAGATTTGGTACACCCCAACCATGCAGCAACAGAATATGTATGGGCTAAATTGATGAATGCATGTATGGATGCAGATACCATTGCGTTGATACACAAGATTGATGAAATTAATATTGCACGTAGGCATACACCATTCAATCCTTCATCGGTGCAGCATCTGGCGTTTTTAAAAAAATATGCCGCCCTTACACAATCGTTACTAAACGAGTTCCCATTTCTTCCTTTAGCAGAAACATTGCAATATTTTCAGCAGGGCAGTAAAAATTAAAACAATGGGCACTCATTTTTTAATGTATTCTGTCGCCCCTTAATGCAGTGCTTTGCATAACGAGCATTTCATGTTCAAGCCATTGTTGCCAACGTTTTTCCACTTTTTCGGGTGTGGTATATTGTTTGGCTAAATCTAAAAACAGTGTATAATGACCTGCCTCACTTTCCATAAAACGACGGTAAAAATTACGCAGGCCTGCATCTTCCATGCCTTCACTTAATCTTTTAAAGCGTTCGCAACTGCGGGCTTCAATCAATGCCATGGTGAACAGCTTGTCTAATAAACGGCCATCTTCATGGCCTCCTTTTTGTTGAAAGGCTAATAATTGATTTACATAAACGTCTTTCCGTTGGTTGCCTAACGGTAAATTTCTTCGTTCTAATTCCTGTAAAACTAATCTGAAATGTCCCCATTCTTCGGTTACTATGGGCGATAAACGGTATACAATTTCTTTTTTTGAAGAATAATGCTGAATGAGTGAAATACAGGAGATGGCTGCTTTTTGCTCGCAATAAGCATGATCGGTTAAAATACCACCGATGCTGATTGCTGCCAGATTTACCCAGCGTGGATCTGTGGCTAAAGGTAAGTTTAAAATTGATTTTACATCTGCAGATAAATTCATAAAAACACTTAAGCACTGCAAAAATATCAATTGCTGCTGTTTAAGTTGCAGGCTGCACAATACAATTGTATTTATGTAGTTTTGAAACATGTACCACGATGAATTTCTTGACAACAAATTGAACGACCGAAAATTGCAAAGAACCTATCGCTCTTTACAACCATCGGACAATAAAATAGATTTTTTTTCAAACGATTATTTGGGAATAGCCCAACAACGGCTGCTTACATCCGAAGATGTGCATATTCATGCCGCAGGTGCAACAGGTTCCAGATTATTGTCGGGCAATTATGCATTGATTGAAGCGGCAGAAAGCACCTTAGCAACATTTCATCAAACGCCTGCTGCGCTCATTTTCAATTCGGGTTATGATGCCAATGTAGGTTTGCTTTCTGCCATACCTCAAAAAGGCGATACCATTGTATACGATGCTTTATCACACGCCTCTATACGGGAAGGCCTTCGTTTATCTTTTGCACAAAGTTTTTCATTCCGGCATAATGATCTGATGCATTTGGAAGAAAAGTTAAAACAGGCAAAGGGTCATATTTTTATTGTAACCGAAACGGTTTTTAGTATGGATGGAGACAGGTGTCCGTTGCCTGATTTGGTTTTACTTGCCCAAAAATATGGTGCACACCTTATTGTAGATGAAGCACATGCCACAGGAATAATTGGGAAAAATGGAGCAGGACTTACCCAACACCATCAATTACAGGAAGCTATTTTTGCCCGTATCCATACTTTTGGAAAAGCGGTGGGCTGTCAGGGTGCAGCAGTATTGGGTTCTGAACGATTGAAAGCATATTTAGTTAATTTTTCCAGACCCTTTATTTACACAACAGCACCTCCGCCATTGGCCATTAAAGCTGTAATCAAGTCCTATCAAATATTTCCTGAATTGCACACTGAACGGCAGATATTACAGCAGCATATCCAACAGTTTCAACAGGCAGAACTTCCATTTCAAAAGTTGATTTCAGATACACCTATTCAGGGTTTGATAATACCCGGCAATGAAAATGTAATTCAGGTAGCTACAACCTTACAAAATAATGGGTTTGCAGTACGGCCTATTCTTTATCCAACAGTGCCCAAAAATGCAGAAAGGCTGCGCATTATTTTGCATGCTTTCAATACGAAAAACGAACTGCAAAATTTATTACACCTGCTCGCTTCCACATAAAATCAACAATTGTTGAAATAAAAAAAATGAATGTATGCAAAAAATTATTATTTTCAATGCTGAATAAAACCTGAAATTGTTTTCAGTGATTTTTTTGTTGTACAAGTATTGCTGAAAACAATGGGTTTGAACACTGCCAATACCCTGAACTTTTATAAAACTTGTCTATGAAATATGTTTACACGGGCTTAGCTGCGCTGCTCACCATTGCTTTAATTGTAGTACTCAATATTCAGTTGCCGGTTGGTAATTCAAAAACACCGCGGCTGGGTTATTTTTTATCTCCTCAACAAGGATTTTGGCAAAATGCAGAACCTGATAATACTGATTTTGGTGGAGAAATTGTTTTAAGTGGATTAAAAGGCAAAGCAGATGTTTATTTTGACAATCGTTTAGTACCTCATATTTATGCCGACAATGATGCAGATGCATATTTTTTGCAAGGCTATTTGCATGCGAAGTTTCGTTTGTTTCAAATGGAATTTGAAACCAATGTGGCGGGAGGAAAATTAAGTGAATTAATTGGAAAAGACGGGCTGGCCATTGATAAATATTTCAGGAGATTAGGGATGGTATATGCCGCTGAAAATTCGTTAAAAGTGATGGAAGCAGAACCGGCAGTAAAATCAGCCATGGATGCTTATACGGCAGGTGTAAATGCTTATATCACTCAATTAAAACCCAATCAAATTCCTTTAGAATTTAAATTGTTAAATGCTACACCTGAACCTTGGACCAATCTGCGTTCGGCACTGTTTTTAAAATTTATGTCGTACGATTTAACCGGACAGGGCGATGATGATTTATTAATGACCAATACCAAAAACCTGTTAGGATACAATATGTTTCAAAAATTATTTCCCGACAGAGCCGATTCTTTAGAGCCTATTTTGCCCATTGGTACCACTTTTGAAAAACCTTCTATTGTACCCCAAATACCGTTGAATGTAGATTCTGTGTACTATGGCATTTCCGGTGGAAACACTACTGCCATTCCACCTATTATTCCCAATAAAAACAATGGCAGCAATAACTGGGCGGTGAGTGGCAGCAAAACAAAAAGTGGAAGACCTATTTTATGTAACGATCCGCATTTAGGTTTAAATCTTCCTTCTCTTTGGTACGAATTACAAATCAACACGCCAACCCAAAATGTATACGGTGCAACATTTCCCGGTGCTCCTTGTGTAGTTATAGGGTTTAACGACAGTTGTGCCTGGGGTGTAACCAATGCAGGCAGAGATGTGAAAGATTTTTATGAAATGCAGTTTAAAGATAGTACCATGCAGGAATATTGGTTTAATAACGCATGGAAAAAAGCTGAAATACGGAAAGAGGTGATTAAAGTTAAAGATGGCCCTGATGACTTGGAAACATTAGCTATGACTGTATTTGGACCGGTAATGTATGATAAAAATTATCAGAGTAAAAATAAAGATGGCCGTTACTATGCCGTACGTTGGAAAGCGCATGATGGTAGTAATGAATTGGCTACTTTTTATTATTTAAACAGAGCTAAAAACTATACCGATTACAGCAATGCCGTTAATTATTTTGAATGTCCAGGGCAAAATTTTGCATTTGCCTGTAAAAATGGAGATATTGCCATTAAGCAGCAGGGAGCTTTTGTAGCCAAGTGGAAACACCAGGGCGAGTTTGTGATGCCGGGTACAGATAGCGCTTATATGTGGCAGGGAATTATACCCAATAAAGAAAACCCGCTGATGTATAACCCGGCACGTGGTTTTGTAAGCAGCGCCAATCAAATGGCTGTAGATACAACTTATCCATATTATTTAGGCAGATCTGGAAATTTCCCTATTTACAGAGGGCTCATCATCAATCGGTTTTTAGCAGGTATGAATAATATTACACCGGAAGGTATGATGAAAATGCAAACCAATAATTACAATGTATTTGCCGAAATGGCCAGACCCGCATTGTTTAAATATTTAGATGAAACCGCATTAAGCCCAACAGAAAAGCGTTATATGGATAAATTGAAAGAATGGAATTTGGTGAGTGATTATGATGCAACAGCTCCTACTATTTTTGAATGTTTTTGGGATAGTGTTTTTGTAGATATTTATGCTGATGAATTGAACAGTACCGGCTTGCCGTACATGTGGCCGGAGCAATCAACCTTAGTAGAGGCAATGATTAAAGACACGAATTACCTGTTTGCTGATGATATTAGAACAAAAGATGTGAAAGAAAATATGCGCACCATTATACAAAATGCATGTAAACAGGCCTGTGCAGCATTAGAAAATTTAGAAAAAATGGGTAAGTTAAACTGGGGAAAATATAAGGACACCTACATTGGTCATTTATTAAAAATTCCTGCACTGAGCAGGTTGCATGTGCCAATAGGAGGTGGAACAAACATTATTAATGCCACCACATCCAATCATGGGCCCAGTTGGCGAATGATTGTACAATTAACGGATAAAACAGAAGCTTATGGAGTTTATCCTGGCGGGCAAAGTGGTAATCCGGGCAGTAAATATTATGATAATTTTATTGATACATGGGCAGTCGGTAAATATTATCCGCTATTGTTTTTAACGAAAGGTATGGCTGCAACAAGTGCTGATATGAAATGGCATTTGAAAGTGAAAAATGGATAAAACATCTGTTGGAGGAAAACTTTGCATTATTCAATTGCTAAAAAAAAACATTTATAAAATTAAAAATATGAAGTTTGTAATATCTGTTATCATCACTGCTTTTTTAAGTTACTCATTTGGGTTATATGCAGCATTCCCCTGGTATAGTTTTGCTATCTGTGCATTGGCAGTTGCATTGGCCATACATCAAAAACCATATAAAGCATTTTTGTCGGGATTTATTGCTTTATTTTTATTGTGGGGAATCATGGCATTGTTGATGGACAATGCCAATCACCATATTCTTTCGCAAAAAGTAGCCCAGATATTACCATTGGAAGGTTCTTCCATGGCAATTATATTGCTAACTGCATTCATAGGCGGATTGGTAGCTGGAATGGCTGCATTAACCGGCAGTTTAATCAGAAAAAGGTCAAATTGATTGGTTTAAAAAGAAAGGTCTTTTTTGTTACAATCATAAAATAAGTATTTTCGCACCGATATTTTGCCCACCCTGCAAGTGGGTCCATATTTAATCATGGAACTTTTGCCTTTGCGTAAAAAGTCTGAAATGTAATTTCTTTATGGCATTGTTACACAATCGTATTAATAATGAGGAGTTGAAAAAACGCCTCATGGAAGAAAAAGAACCCCGCATTACTGTAAGTTTCTATCAGTATTTTGAAGTATCCAATCCACTGGCTTTTCGAGATTACCTGTATAAGCATTTGCATGCGCTGAAAGTGTTTGGCAGAATTTATGTTGCCAAAGAAGGCATTAATGCACAAGCCAGTGTGCCCGAATCTAATTTTGAAGCATTCAAAACATTTTTATACAGTATTGAACCTTTAAATGGCTTGCGAATTAATATTGCCGTGGATGATGATGGGAAAAGTTTTTGGGTATTAAAAGTTAAGGTGCGTGAAAAAATAGTAGCAGATGGTATTAATGATCCCGATTTTAATATGTATCAAAAAGGGAAGTATGTAGACGCCGTTACCATGAACCGGCTACTGGCTGACCCCAATACCATTGTAATTGATATGCGTAACCATTACGAATATGAAGTGGGCCATTTTGTAAAAGCATTAGAAGTGCCTTCAGATACTTTTCGCGAACAATTGCCCATGGCAGTGGAGATGATGAAAGGAAATGAAGATAAAAACATTATTATGTATTGTACCGGTGGAATTCGTTGTGAAAAAGCCAGTGCATATATGTTGCATAAAGGGTTTAAAAATGTATATCATTTGGAAGGTGGAATTATTAATTATGCCCGTCAGGCCCAACAATTGGGGTTAGAAAGTTATTTTAAAGGTAAAAACTTTGTGTTCGATAACAGGCTGGGTGAAAGAATTACACCCGATGTAATTGCGCATTGCCACCAATGCGGAAAACCCTGCGATACCCATACCAACTGTAAAAATGATGGTTGCCACCTTTTGTTTATACAGTGCGATGAATGTGCCACAAAATACAATGGTTGTTGCAGTAAGGCTTGCGCAGAAACCATTCATTTACCTGTTGAAAGGCAAAAGCAAATTAGAAAGGGAATAGATAAAGGTCAAAATATATTCCACAAATCTAAAGCCCGTTTAAGGCCCAGATTGAATGAAATAAATGGCGTTTAGTGATAAACGCCTAATGTTTTTAATGCTTCCATTGTTTTTTCAAAAGTAATTTCATCAGAAAGAGATTGTGGAACAAATTTTTCTCCAATCAGTTTTTCGTATAATTCAATATATCGGTTCGATATGGTTTGAATCCATTCATCCGTCATTTCCGGAACAACTTCTCCTGCTTTCCCCATGAAATGATGGGCAATTAACCATTCTCTTACAAATTCTTTACTCAATTGTTTTTGCTTTTCGCCTTTTTGCTGGCGCTCCTCAAATCCTTCTGCATAAAAATATCTTGAACTATCCGGTGTATGAATTTCATCCATTAAATAAATTTCATCTCCAATTTTCCCAAACTCATATTTGGTATCTACTAAAATCAGCCCCCGTTGTGCAGCCAGTTGTTTTCCCCTTTCAAAAAGCGCTAATGCACATGTTTCTAATTGTGCCCAATCTTTTTCACTGGCCAGTCCGCCTGCAATTATGGCTTCTTTTGCAATATCTTCATCATGCCCTTCTGCAGCTTTGGTAGAGGGTGTTATAATGGGTGACGGAAAAAAATCATTTTCCTGCATACCCTCGGGTAATGCCACACCGCATAATGTTCTTTTGCCCAATTGATAGGTACGCCAGGCATGTCCGGTTAAATTACCCCTTACCACCATTTCTATTTTAAACGGTTCGCATTTTTTTCCAATACTTACATTGGGCGCAGGTACACTTAATAACCAGTTTTTGCAAATATCTTGGGTAGCCTGCAACATATAAGCAGCAATCTGATTCAGTACCTGCCCTTTAAATGGAATGGGCTTGGGTAGTATTACATCAAAAGCCGAAATTCGGTTACTGGCCACCATTACTAGTATATCTTGGCCAATACTGTATACATCTCTTACTTTACCCTTGTAAAAATTGGTTTGTTGGGGAAATTGATACATTGCCATGCATCAAAAATACTCTTGCAAAATAATATATAGGCGCTTTTTTCGTTTTTTTTCTTTCGGATAATTTTTTTGAACGATTAAATAAAAGTACTTTTCAAGTATTTTTTAATAATTTTTTTATTCAGCCAACTATTTTCTAAATTGCTATTAAACAAAAACTGCCGTATGAGAAAATTAATGTTAATGGTTTCATTTTGCATTACTGTTTCATTGTTTTATGTAACAGCCCATGCACAAGAAGCTACTACTGTTAGTGGCGTTATTAAAAATGCAAGTAACAATGAAACTGTATCATCTGTTTCAGTAACCATTAAAGGAGGTTCAACCGGTGCCTATACCGATGAAAAAGGTTATTTTAAATTTACTACCGCACAAAAACCGCCCTTTACATTGGTTATATCTTCTGTTGGTTTCTCTAATAAAGAAGTAACATTTAACGGAACACCTGTTGAAGTGCGCCTTCAACCACACTATACTTTAGGTGATGAAGTGGTAGTAGCTGCCTCTCGTGTTCCTGAAAAAATTATTGAATCGCCGGTAACTATTGAAAGGGTAAGTGCTGCTACCATTCGTTCGGCTCCTTCTTCTAACTATTATGATATTATCGGAACTTTAAATGGGGTAGATGTGGTAGCTTCCAGTTTAACATTTAAATCGGTAGGTACCCGTGGATTCAATGTTAATGGAAATTTAAGATTGAATCAAATTGTGGATGGTATGGATAACCAGGCCCCTGGCTTAAATTTTCCGGTAGGTGGTGTAATTGGATTAACTGAATTAGATGTAGAAAGTATAGAACTGTTGCCAGGTGCTTCTTCTGCATTGTATGGTCCCGGTGGTATGAATGGTACCGTTTTAATTAATAGTAAAGATCCGTTCAAATACCAAGGATTAAGTTTTCAAATTAAACAGGGTGTAAACCATGTAGATAATTACCAACGCAATGCTGCTCCATTTTATGATTGGAGTGTACGTTGGGCCAAAAAAGTATCAGATAAGTTTGCTTTTAAAATAGCTTCACAATATGTACAGGCACAAGACTGGCTGGCCAATGATAAAAGAGATTATTCTCGTACTACCGGAACGCCCAATGGGCAAGTAATACCCGGTACCAGAGATTCTGACCCTGCTTATGATGGAGTAAATGTATATGGTGATGAAACAAACTTAGTAAGTGCTGGCGGTATTACTTTTAATTCGCTGGCGCAACAGGTAGGGCAGGGATTTATTGCTCAGGGTGTTCCCAGTTCAATCATTAATGGTATTGTTTCAACTATTCCGGCTAACCAGAATATATCCAGAACCGGATTTGATGAAAAATATGTGATTGCACCTACTACCTACAACTTTAAAATTTCAGGTGAAGCGGTTTATAAAATCAGTAGCCGAACTGATTTAATTTTTGATGGCAACTGGGGCACAGGTAGTACTGTGTATACGGGTTCTGACCGTTATGCACTGAAAAATTTAAAAATGGGTCAGTATAAAATTGAATTGAAAAACAAAAACTGGTTTTTAAGAGCTTACACTACGCAGGAAAATGCCGGTGATTCTTACAATTCAACCATTGCTGCCCGTTTGTTTAATGAGGCTTTATTACCCAGCGGTGGTGCCACCGGCTGGTTTTCCCAGTATACGCAGAATTATATTAAATCGCGTTTACCTGCTTCATTAGGTGGCGCCGGTTTAAGCGATGCTGCTGCTGAAGTGTATGCTCGTTCTGCTACCGACGCTGCTTCAGGAAGGCCGAACGGCGCTATTTATAATAACCCATTGTTTCAAAAAATTGTACAAACCCCTATTTCTAAAGGTGGTGCACTTTTCGTAGATAAAACTGCATTGTATATGATAGAGGGTCAATACAATTTATCCCATGCATTGGGGTTAGAAAAAACTAAAACCGACTTATTGATAGGCGGCAATTGGAAACAATATGCATTAAACTCACAGGGTACTTTGTTTGCAGATACTGCAGGTAAAATTTATATAAATGAAGTGGGAGCCTATGCTCAACTTTCGCAGCAATTATTTAATGATGTTTTAAAATTAACCGCCTCCGGCAGGTACGATAAAAATTCAAATTTTGATGGAAAGTTTACCCCTCGTTTTTCAGCAGTGGTAAAATTAGCTAAAAACCATAACCTGCGTTTTTCTTATCAAACCGCTTATCGTTTCCCATCCACACAAAACCAATGGATTAACTTATTGGTGAGTGGCGGAATTCGTTTAATGGGTGGCTTGCCACAATTACGTAATTACTACAATTTTAATAATAATCCTTCTTACACTTTGGCCAGTGTGCAGGCATTTGGAGCATCGGTACTCAGTGGCAGTCCTAATCCCGGTTTGTTGCAAGTGCAAAACTTCGGCAAATTTAAACCTGAGTCTTCCAACTCATTCGAAGTGGGTTATAAAGGTCTGATTGCCCAAAAACTGTTGATTGATGTATATGCTTACTGGGCAAATTATAAAGACTTTTTGGGTGGCGTTACTGTTATTCAATCGCAAAATGGTTCGCCCTTGGGCTTGTTGGGCTTAAATCCAAATGGTTCATCCGGCAATGCGGCTGCTACAAGAACCATTTACAGCATTTCAGTAAATACACCGGGTAATGTAAATACCAACGGATGGGGTGCCTCTGTTCAATATTTATTACCCCAAAATTTTGCATTGAATGCCAATATTTACTCTGACCAAATAGGCAACCTGCCTTCCGGTTTTGTTTCTTATTTCAATACACCTAAAATCAGAACCAATGTTGGTTTCAGTAATTCAGGATTTTTATTAGATAATCGTTTGGGCTTTAGTTTAATGTATCGTTATCAGGATAGTTTTTATTATGAAGGAACTTTTGGAACCGGTAATGTACCTTCTTTTGCAACCTTTGATGGCGTAATTACCTTTAAATTGCCTGCTACCAAGTCAATGATTAAAATTGGTGGTACCAATTTATTCAACCATTACTATACCAATGGCTTTGGTAATGCACAGATTGGTGGTTTGTATTATGTAAGTTATGGGTATAATGTGTTTTAAAAATTACAACCCTGTTTTTAAAGCTCTTCGGTTGCTTTCGAAGAGCTTTTTTTATTACAGAACCGCTGTTTTTGGTTTTATACATGATAATCTTCTATTTTTGCTGCTCAATTCACTAACCGATATATATTATGCGATCAATTGCTTTTAGAGAGGCACTCAGAGAGGCCATGCAGGAAGAAATGAGAAGAGATGAAAGGGTTTTTTTAATGGGTGAAGAAGTTGCTGAATACAATGGTGCTTATAAAGTTAGTCAGGGTATGCTGGCTGAATTTGGCGCTAAGCGTGTCATTGATACGCCAATTTCCGAATTAGGTTTTGCCGGTGTAGCAGTTGGTGCTGCACAGAACGGTTTAAGGCCAATTGTTGAATTCATGACCTGGAATTTTGCAGTGTTACCATTAGACCAAATTTTAAATACTGCCTCTAAAATGCTGGCTATGAGTGGTGGCCAAATTGCCTGCCCCATCGTTTTCAGAGGGCCTAATGGCAGTGCCGGACAATTAGGAGCGCAACACTCCACCGCTTTTGAAAGTTTATATGCCAATATACCGGGTATTAAAGTGGTATCTCCCTCAAATGGCTATGATGCTAAAGGGTTACTGAAACAAGCCATTCGTTACGAAGAAGATCCGGTTATGTTTATGGAAAGCGAAGTAATGTATGGAGATAAATCTGAAGTGCCTGATGAAGAATATTATATTCCCTTAGGAAAGGCAGACATAAAAAAAGCAGGAAGCGATATTACCATTGTTTCTTTCAACAAAATGATGAAAGTTGCATTGGGCGCAGCCGCAGAATTGGAAAAAGAAGGGATAAATGCTGAAGTGATTGATTTAAGAACCATACGCCCCTTAGACTGGCATACTATTTTAGAAAGTGTTAAAAAAACCAATCGGTTATTGATTGTAGAAGAACAATGGCCCTTTGCATCAGTAAGTTCTGAAATTACTTATCGTATACAAAAAGAAGGATTTGATTATTTAGACGCACCCATTCGCCGCATTACCAGTGCCGATGCGCCCATGCACTATGCACCTAATTTAGCAGCTTTAGCTATTCCCGATGTGGAAAGAACTGTAAAACTGGCTAAAGAAGTGATGTATATGAAGAAATAAAGAAATAATTGTGTTAATGGTTATACTATTTAATCCCGAAACTCACCTTTCGGGATTTTTTTTGATATCAATCATATTACGTATTGGGTTAGGTGTAATGCTGTGGGTTAACTTTAGGTTGCTAATCAATTAAAAAGCATATTGGTTTAATTTGCATGAAAAAATATTTCTATTTTATAATGCTCGTAATTGTACAAAAAGCAACTGCACAAAACGAAGCATTGCCTACCTTTGGAAATGATACACTACAAGATGTAACGGTGCATGCCTTTATGCTGAATAAAAAATGGAAAGATGCGCCTGTTGCAGTGGCACTCATCAGTCAGGCCGATATTCAACGAAGTGCCCCCACCAGTTTATTACCGGTGCTTAATGCTGTTGCAGGTGTTAGGATGGAGGAACGTTCTCCAGGCAGTTATCGTCTTTCTATTAGGGGAAGTACCCTTCGCTCACCCTTTGGTGTTCGGAATGTGAAAGTATATTGGAATGATATTCCATTAACCGATGGTGGTGGCAATACCTATTTAAATCTGGTAGATGTGCGCCAGATCAACAATGCAGAAGTCATCAAAGGGCCTTCTTCCAGCGTATATGGTGCAGGTACCGGAGGTGTTTTGTTGCTCAATTCAGTACCCTCTTTCACATCAAAAAATCAAAGCCATTTTAATGTGGGTATTACCGGTGGTTCATATGGATTATTTGCGCAAAATGTAGGATATACTTATCAAAATAAACAGTTTACTTCTTTGTTACAACAAAGCCATTTGCAATCTAATAGCTATCGTCAACAGTCGGCCGTTAGAAGAGATACGTATAATTGGATAGCCAAATGGCAAACCGGTTCACAAATATTTGATGTGCTGGCATTTTATACCAATATGTATTATCAAACACCGGGCGGACTAACATTGGCAGAAATGTTAAAAAATCCCACTGCGGCAAGACCTGCAACAGGAACAACGCCGGGTGCGGTAGAACAAAAATCAGCTATTTACGATAAAACTGCTTTTGCAGGAATACATCATTCTATACAAATTAATTCATCTCTTTCGGCAGTATCAGTAGTGTTGGTGAACAATAATGCTATTACCAATCCCTTTTTAACCAAATACGAAAACCGTGATGAAACCAATACCGGCGTATCGTCTAAACTCATTTATCAACACAAAATTGGAAATGCTGCTTTACAATGGGTAAACGGGGGAGAATGGTTATACAATCATTCCAGAATAGATGATTATGCAAACAATGGAGGGGTACAAGGCAATGTACAGTTTAAAGATAATTTGTTTGCCAGTCAATGGTATGTTTTTTCTCAATTACAGCTTAGCTGGAAAAAAATTACACTCAATGCAGGCGTAAGTTTCAATAATCAGCAATTGCAGTATCGACGTCTTACTGACAGCACCATGTTACATGATTTAAGCACCCAAAATCAACAGGTATTCACGCCTCGTTTTTCATTAGGTTATCAATTAACGTCATCTGTTTCGTGGTATGCCATTGCAGCCAAAGGATTTTCACCCCCAACACTGGCAGAATTTTTCCCACAGGATAGAATTTTTCACAGTAAACTAAAAGCAGAATATGGCTGGAATATTGAATCCGGTATTAAAGGCAGTGCGTGGAACAATAGTTTACAATTTGATGTAGCAGCTTATCATTTTCAATTACAAAATGCCATTGTAATGCGGGTAAATGCTCAGGGGGCACAGTATTTTGTAAACTCCGGCGGTGCGCTCGAAAAAGGTATTGAAGTAACGGGCAAATATCGTTTATGGCAAAAGGCTTCAGCTTTTATCAGTCAGTTCAATATATGGGGCAGTTTTAGCTATCAGCCTTATTATTTTTCAGATTATAAACAGGGCAATAACAATTATACCGGCAATGCGGTAACAGGTGTTCCCAAACATATTACCAATGCGGGCATTGATATGGCCACAAAAAATAAATATTATCTGCATTTGCTGCTCAATGCAACTGCTGCTATTCCTTTAAATGATGGTAATACAAACTACGCAAATGCCTATCAAAACTTACAATTAAAAATGGGCAGGTATATCCATTGGAAACAGGCTAAACTCAATATTTTTTGTGGTATTGATAACCTGTTGAATCAAAATTATAGTTTAGGTAATGATATCAATGCATTTGGAGGGAGATATTATAATCCGGCACCCAGTCGGAATTATTATGCAGGAATAAATTTTAGCTGGTAGCTTTATTCCGTATCTGTTATGTGCAAACAGTAACTAACACTTATCTTAGCAAAAACTTACCAAAAAATTATGTTTCAAATTCTCGTAATTGATGATGAACGTGCCATTAGAAGCGTTCTGAAAGATATTTTAAGCAATGAAGGATATAAGGTAGAGGAAGCTATCGATGGTGAAGATGGTTGGAAGAAATTTATCGCAGCCAATTATGATGTGGTATTATGTGATATTAAAATGCCCAAAATGGATGGCATTGAATTTTTAACGAAAGCTTTGGAAGAAAAACCGGAAGTGCCCATTATCATTATTAGCGGACACGGTAATATTGAAACCGCAGTTGATGCTGTTAAAAAAGGTGCATTCGATTATATTGCCAAACCGCCCGACTTAAACAGGATGCTCATTACCATTCGTAATGCAATGGATAAAACAACTTTGGTAAAAGAAACCAAGGTATTGAAAAGAAAAATAAGTCGGGTTCAGGAAATTATTGGAGAAAGTGATGTCATCAAAAAAATTAAAGCTACCATTGATAAAGTAGCTCCTACCGATGCTCGTGTATTAATTACCGGAGAAAATGGAAGTGGCAAAGAATTGGTTGCCCGATGGTTGCATGAAAAAAGCAACAGAGCCAATGCACCATTAATTGAAGTAAATTGTGCTGCCATTCCAAGTGAACTGATTGAAAGCGAATTATTTGGTCATGAAAAAGGTTCTTTTACTTCGGCCATCAAACAACGCATCGGCAAATTTGAACAGGCCAATGGTGGTACGTTGTTTTTAGATGAAATTGGCGACATGAGCCTGCAGGCACAAGCCAAGGTATTAAGGGCCTTACAGGAAGGTAAAATAACCCGGGTAGGTGGTGATAAAGAAATTAACGTGGATGTTCGGGTGGTAGCTGCTACCAATAAAAATTTGTTGGAAGAAGTAGAAGCAAAAAATTTCAGGTTAGATTTATACCACAGGCTGGGCGTAATATTAATACATGTACCTTCTTTAAATGACAGAGCTGAAGATATTCCGCTGCTAATAGAAAAATTTTTGGAAGATATTGCCGAAGAATATGGCGAAGCCAAAAAAACAATTGAAAAAAACGCAGTGTTGGCATTAAAGAATAAAAAATGGTCGGGCAATATTCGCGAATTGCGAAATGTAATTGAACGACTGGTAATTTTATCCGGTAAAACCATTACGGCCGATGATGTAAAAAATTATGCAATGGCCATGTAATGCAAGTTTGTATTTTGTTTAACAAAACTAAACCAAGCTTTGTAAACTTCATATTGCAAATAACATCATCATACAAACCAATGTATTACTGATGCATCATTTGTTTTAACTAAAATATATTTATGGGCATAACATTATTTATTATTGGAATTATTGGCTGGCATGTAGGTATGTATGGTATGTTTAAAAAAGCAGGTATTGAAGCTTGGAAAGCATTTATCCCATTTTACAATACCTGGTTAATTGCAGAAAAATGTAACATAAAAAAATGGTGGTTCTGGTTACAACTTATTCCCATTGCCGGGCAGTTCATTACAATATGGATTACTATTATTTTTACCATGTATTTTGGTAAGTTTAATTTAATACACCATACGCTGGCGGTTTTTCTGCCCTTTATTTATTTTCCATATTTAGGTTTTTCGAAAGATGTGCGTTGGGTTGGCGAAAAAGCAGTAAAACAATACAAAAAATCGGTTGCACGGGAATGGATAGATGCGGCGGTATTTGCTATTGTGGCAGCTACCATCATCCGAACTTTTGTATTTGAAGCCTACGTAATTCCAACCGGTAGTATGGAGAAAACCTTAATGGTGCACGATTTTCTTTTTGTAAACAAAATGGCCTATGGCCCAAGAATTCCGGAAACGCCTTTATCTTTTCCTTTTGTGCATAATATTATGCCTTTCAGTGAAACAACCCCATCTTATTTAAAATGGATAGAATTAAAGTACATGCGCCTGCCGGGTTATGTGCCCATTAAAAGAAACGATGTAGTAGTATTCAATTTTCCTGAAGGTGATACCATTATTAATTTGCCCGGTTATGGTTCTGCCCAACCTTATTATGATTTTGTTAGAAGACAAGGAAGGGATGCCGTATGGCAACAATTTGGTGAACACATTTTAGTACACCCGATGGATAAAACTGATAATTACATTAAACGTTGTGTGGGTTTGCCGGGCGATACTATTCAGGTAAAAGAAAGTGTGCTGTATGTAAATGGGCAAAAGGCTATTCAGCCCGAATATTCACAAACCACTTTTGTGGTGAAAACCAAGGGCAGACCACTTGATTTTGATATTTTAAAATCACAATACAATATTGATGTGCGCAACGATGAAAAAACAGATCAACTACATGATGATTTGCAAAACATGTACCGGCAAAGTGGTGCCTATTATATGCCGTTAACGCATAATGATGCAACCGCATTGCGAAAGGTGCCCGATGTGCTTTCCGTAGAGCGTTTTGTTATTCCATTCGATTCATCAGAAGCTACCTATAGTATCTTTCCATACCAGGTTTCAAGAGGTTGGGGGGTAGATAATTATGGCCCACTATACATTCCCCAAAAAGGCGCTACTGTTACACTTACAACCGAAAACATTCCTATTTACAAGCGTTTGATTCATGTATATGAGCACCATAACCTGGAAGAAAAAAATGGAACTTTTATTATAGATGGTAAACCACAAACGCAATATACCTTTCAATACAATTATTACTGGATGATGGGAGATAACCGCCACAATAGCCAGGACAGTCGTTTCTGGGGTTTTGTACCGGAAACAAATATTGTGGGAAAAGCATCACTCATTTGGTTTAGCTGGGATAATGGCCCCCGGTGGAACCGAATTTTTAAATGGATAAAATAGTTATCTTTATCCTCATAATTTTTTAAGTCCTTGTTACCTAAGTAACAAGGACTTTTTTATCGAATAAATTTAACCGCTTGAACCATAAAACATCACGGAATGCAACAACAATATCAATTTAATTATCAGTTATTCCAACACATTCAGGAACTTGCTGAATCAGATGCACTTTTATTAGAAAAAGCCAGAATCAATACCAAACTGGCTTATGCACCTTATTCTCAATTTCAGGTTTCGGCAGCTGCGCTTTTAAGTAATGGAGAAATAGTGTTTGGTACCAATCAGGAAAATGCAAGTTATCCTGTAGGCATTTGTGCAGAAAGAAGTTTACTGGCATCTGCGTCAGTATTATTTCCACAAGCGCATGTGGTAACCATGGCCATTAGTTACCAATCGCTCAAAGGCAACAGCAACAAACCTATTTCGCCCTGTGGTATGTGCCGACAGGCCATTATAGAACATCAAACAAGATACGGGCATACTATGCGCTTAATTTTAAGCGGGCAAACGGGACAAATATTTGTAATTGAAAATGCAGCGGCCTTGCTGCCATTGGCATTTATCAGTAAAGAAATATAATGGAAGCCTAAAAAAGAGGAACCCCCGAAGAATCGGAGGTTCGATAATTATTTTGAAAAATTAACATTATGAATCAAAAATACTGGGATACCTGTATACCTCATTGTTAAGAATTACAATTTCAGTATAATTTAATGGCTTTTAAACCACTATTCAGCATAAGGGTATCAATTATGTATTTTTTAATACAAAAAAAGCATAATATACTTTTGGTTTTAAATATATGTATGCAAAATGCGTAACGGTTTATAGCATCCATTCATGTAAGTGATGGTACAAACTATTGATTGAATTGCAGGATGTATAATCAGTAACCGTTCTATTTGATTGAATATGTTTTGGTATTAAAACTTTATCTTTCCACTTTAAATTTTTTTGTATGAAACACTTACCCTTGCCATCAAAACTATTTGAAGAAAATCGGCAACGCTTCATAAAGGCCATGCAACCCAACAGTATCGCCATATTTGTTAGTAATGATGCTTTCCCATCTAACGGAGATGCTTTACATACATTTAAACAAAATAGTGATTTGTATTGGTTAAGCGGTATTACACAGGAAGACTCAATGGTTATTTTATATCCCGATAATTCTGAAAAAAAATTTCGGGAAGTGCTTGTTTTGGTGCGTCCGAATGATTTAAAGGAAAAATGGGATGGTAAGCGTTTAAGAGAAGCAGAAGCCCGGGCAATTTCCGGAATGGAAACTATTGTGTGGGCCGATACTGTTGATGCGCTATTGCAAGGTTGGATTCATGCAGCAGATACCATTTACTTAGATTCAAATGAAAACGATCGGAAAGCTTCCTTAATTCGCAGCAGTGAATATCGGTTTATTGATGAAATGAAGGCACTCTACCCATTACATGAATACAAACGGGCTGCTAAAATTTTAAAACAGTTACGCAGTATTAAAACAAAAGAAGAAGTAGCAGTAATTCGAAAAGCTATTGACATTACTGACATTACTTTTAGAAGGTTATTGCAATTCATAAAACCGGGTGTTACTGAATATGAAATTGAAGCAGAAATTTATCATAGTTTTTTAAGTAACCGCGCAGAAGGCCCTGCTTACCATAGCATCATTGCCAGTGGCGATAATGCCCGAACATTACATTATGTTTTCAATAATCAGGAATGTAAAGATGGTGATTTGGTATTGATGGATTTTGGTGCGGAATATGGGGGCTATTGTGCCGATTTAACCCGTACAGTTCCTGTTAATGGTAAATTTACCAAACGTCAGAAAGAAGTGTACAATGCCTGTTTACACCTTCATAATTACGCTAAATCTATTTTAAAACCCGGAATACTTTTAGCAGATTATCACAACAAAGTAGGAGCGGAAGCCACCAAACAGTTTATAAAAATTGGCTTACTATCCAAAGCCGATGTAAAAAATGAGGATAAGAATAATCCCGCTTATCGAAAATACCTGTATCATGGCATCTCACATCATTTAGGAATTGATGTACACGATTTGGCCAATAAACACCAACCGGTTACTGCCGGAATGGTATTTACCGTTGAGCCGGGTATTTATATTGAGGAAGAAAAAATGGGTATTCGTATTGAAAACAATGTTTGGATTACCAAAAACGGTAATATCGATTTAATGAAAAATATTCCTGTTACCGTTGAAGAAATTGAAAAATTAATGCATATCAAAAAATAATATTTATATAGCTTTTATACAACCCATTATGCGTAAACAAATTCCCAATGCTTTTACAATATTGAATCTGCTTTTTGGCTGTTTTGCCATTGTAGTAATACTGCAACCGGGTTTAATGTTAAGTGTAGATGAAACCGGCCAGCAAACTATTGAAATACCGCAAAAATTTTTTTGGGCATCTGTTTGCATTGGTGTGGCTGTTTTGGTTGATTTTTTTGATGGATTGGTAGCACGTGCATTGAAAGCCAGTTCAGAAATGGGGAAACAATTAGACTCCTTAGCCGATGTGGTAAGTTTTGGAGTGGCACCCGGCATGATATTGTTTGAATTTTTAAAAAGAGCCTACGCCGCTCAACCCAATGGATTAGATGTTTCCGTTCTTTGGTTATTGCCTGCTTTTTTAATACCCTGTGCCGGAGCATATAGATTAGCAAGGTTTAACATTGATACAACACAAACGCATTATTTTAAAGGCGTACCCATTCCGGCAGTAGGTATTTGCATTGCTTCTTTTCCGCTTATTTATTGGTTTTCGAATACTGCCTGGATGATTGAGTTAATGGTGAATAAATGGTTTTTATACAGTTGTGCAGTTGTATTGAGTTTTTTGATGGTATCAAAAATGCCTGTAATGGCATTAAAATTTAAAAAACTTTCTTTTGCTGCTATATGGCCTTTCATAATTATTGTTGTTGTTGCAGTGGTGAGTGCATTGTTTTTAGGATGGATGGCTGTGCCGGTTAGTTTTATCGCTTATGTAGTTTTATCTTTGCTTTTAAAACAAAGGATAGTATCATGATATACCATGTTCAAATTAAGGTAATGCCTTTAAAAGATTTATTAGATCCACAGGGCAAAGCCGTATTAGGCGGTTTGCATAATCTCGGCATACTGGCGGTAAACGATGTAAGGGTAGGCAAACATATTACCCTGCAAATTGAAGCTGATTCTGAGAAAACCGCAAAAAGTATTGCTGAGGAAGCCAGTAAAAAATTATTGGCCAATCCGGTAATGGAATTTTATGAAATTGAAATGATTCAGGCATAAATAAAAAATTTTTATAAGCCGGCTATGGATGCTGAACAACAATTGCAACGAACCAACCAATCCGTAAGGCTCTATCTTGTACCAACCCCCGTCGGCAATTTAAAAGATTTTACGTATCGATCCGTTGAAGTGTTGCAACAGGCAGATGTTATTTTGTGTGAAGATACACGCACCTCTTCCCGCTTACTGCAGCACTATGGCATTCAAAAACCGGTATCGCCATATCATCAGCATAATGAACATAAAATAGTAGACCATTTGGTTACGCAAATGCTATCGGGTAAAGTTTTTGCATTAATTACCGATGCAGGTACGCCAGGTATTTCCGATCCGGCTTTTTTACTGGTGCGGGCCTGTGTGCAGCAGCAAATTCATGTAGAGTGTTTACCAGGAGCCACAGCTTTTGTTCCTGCATTGGTGGTAAGTGGATTACCAACCAATCGGTTTGTATTTGAAGGTTTTTTACCACCTAAAAAAGGAAGGCATACTTTGCTTTCCAAGTTGGCTTTGGAAGAAAGAACTATCATACTGTACGAAAGTCCAATGCGATTGCAAAAAACATTACTTGAATTAATCACCTATTTCGGCGCTGAACGCCCATGTTCAGTAAGCAGAGAGATTTCTAAAATGTTTGAAACCCATGTGAGAGGTACTTTACAACAAGTGCATGATTGTTTTCAGCAACAAGTTGTAAAAGGCGAAATTGTTATAGTAATTGGAGGTATATCCTGATAACAATATTTTATTCAATTAAAACATTATCCATGAAACGTATTATGAGTTTTTTATTTGTTATTGTATTGTTGAGTTCGGTTCAAGTGCAGGCTCAATTTCGTAAAATACCGGCAGAGGTAACTGAAGCCTTTACTGCACAATTTCCACATGCCACCAAATTGAGTTGGAAAGATAATATTACCAACTTTCAGGCAAATTTTAATAATGAAGATACCGTGATGCAGGTAAAATACAATAATAAAGGCCAATGGTTAGAAACCATTTCAAAAATGCCATACGACCAGTTGAATGATGCCATAAAAGATGGATTTGATAAAAGTAAATTCAACGATTGGGAAATTGTATTGGTGCAGAAAATAACTTCATTAAACAATGAACTACTTTACAGAATAGAAGTTCGCAAAAATGCATTTCGCAAAACCTTTCTCTATTTTAATCAGAAAGGTCAACTTCAAAAAGATATACCGGCACTGTAAATTTTATTTGTAATAAAAATTTTATCTTGCCCAATAGCATTCATAAATTGAAAGCGATTTCAATTTTTTATAAGATGAGGTTGAGTTTCTGTTAGAATATTCATTGATTTTTTAAAATTTTACGGCATATGATGAAACAATTTTTAGCCATTCTTTTCATTGTTGGCATTGCACAGCAAGCTTTATATGCACAGCCCGATCGCTGGCAGCAACATATTTCTTATCAAATTGATGTACGTATGAATGTGGTAACCAACAGGTTTACCGGTACTGAAAATATTGTATACACCAATAATTCACCTGATACTTTGCATCGTGTGTTTTTTCATTTATACTGGAATGCATTTCAACCAAATAGTAGTATGGATGTTAGAAGTAGAGAACTGGGTAAAATTGCTACCCGCCAGGATCGCAATGGTAACCCCATACCCGATTGGGATGAAAGAGTGAAAGACCGAATCAGTAAACTTGAACCAAATGAAATTGGGTATGATAGTGTAATCAGTATTGTTATTAATGGTGTAGAACAAAAATTAATATATCATGAAACCATTTTAGAGGTGCCTTTATCTACTCCAATATTGCCTAACAGTAAAACCAATATGAAGGTAGTGTTTAAGGCGCAGGTGCCCATTCAAATTAGGCGTAGCGGACGCGATAATGCTGAAGGTGTGCGTTACAGTATGAGCCAGTGGTATCCTAAGATGGTAGAATATGATTATCAGGGCTGGAATGCCAACCCTTACATTGCCAGAGAGTTTTATGGCGTATGGGGCAATTTTGATGTTAAAATTACCATTGATAAACATTATATGGTGGCTGCTACGGGTATATTGCAACATTCAGATGAAATTGGTTTTGGCTATGAAAAGCCGGGTATAAAAGTTCCGGAGCACAAGGGCAATACCATTACCTGGAATTTTATTGGTAATAACGTGCACGACTTTGTGTGGGCTGCAGATCCTGATTACAGGCATTTATCTAAAAAAGTTAGACCAGGGTTGGTATTAAATGTTTTTTACAAAGCAGGAGATGCTCATACTGACAGTGCCTGGAACAATGTGCTATGGTCGGCAGAAAAAGCACTACCTTATATTGAAAAACGTTTTGGCGCTTATGCCTATCCACAATATTCATTTATTCAGGGTGGCGATGGGGGTATGGAATATGCTATGGCTACTTTAATAAAAGGGCCTGGTTTGGGTACTGTTTTTCATGAATGGATGCATAGTTGGTATCAGCACATGCTGGGTACCAACGAAAGTTTGTATCCTTGGATGGATGAAGGTTTTACTACTTATGCAGCCTCTGAAGTGATGGCATGGTATAACCAGAATATTGCACAACAATCGCCTTATACCAGCATTCCCGTTAAAAATTATATTAAAAACAGAGTGATGGAAGATGTTGAAAAGTTGCCTAAAAATCAATATGATAGCTATATGGGGTATTTTGCCTTAGCCAGAAGTCCTTATGAAGAACCCATGAGTACACATGCCGATCATTATAATACCAACTTTGCCTATTCGTTGACTGCATATAGTAAGGGGGCAGTTTTTCTTGAACAATTGGGATATATTATTAGTGATAGTTTGCGAAATAAAGTTTTATTGGCATACTACAATACCTGGCGGTTTAAACATCCCAATGCCAATGATTTTATAAGAGTAGCTGAAAAAGTTAGCAATATTGAGTTGGAATGGTATAAAGAATATTGGGTATACTCTACCAAAACAATTGATTACGGCATTGGAGATATTAATGTAGTGAATGGCAAACCACAAATAACCTTAAAACGTATTGGCAAGATGCCCATGCCCATTGATGTATTGGTAACTTATAAAGATGGAACCAGTGAGCTGCATTATATACCCATGAGCCTGATGTATGGTATAAAACCTGCTGAAGATACAATACCCAGAATTATACATGAAGAATGGCGCTGGACACATCCTGAATACAATTTCACCATCAGCAAAAGTATTCGTGATATTAAGAGTATAGAAATAGATCCTACACAGCGTATGGCCGATGTAAACCGTAGCAATAACAAATTAGTAATACCTGAATAATTGATTGGATTGCATAGAATAGGAGGCACATAAAAAATTGCTTCCTATTTTTTTACATGTACTATGTATTTTTCCTGAAAATAGGGTTCAGGAAAAATATCATAAATACTGTATAAGAATGGCCGGGTTAAACTTTCTGAAATTTCCTGATGTAAATCGCCCCCTTTCAGGCATATTAAACCATTTGCCAAATTATCGGTAGTAACGGTATTCCCTTTTTTAAGGAGTGGTTTACTCCATTGCCATAAGTCTTTCAATGGTGCTACTGCACGGCTTATGGCAAAATCAAATTTTCTGTTTTTAATTTGTTCTGCACGGGTATGTTGTGTAGTTACATTATGAATTTGGGCTCCTTCACAAACAGCCTGTACTACAGTAAGTTTTTTGGCAATACTGTCTACCAAATGAAAATGAACATCAGGAAAAAATATGGCTAAAGGTATTCCTGGAAACCCGCCACCGCAGCCAATATCTATTATTTCCATACCCGAATCAAAATTGGTAATGGCAGCTATACTCAGTGAATGTAATACATGGTGTACATAAATACTGTCTATATCTTTTCTGGAAACAACATTTATTTTTTCGTTCCATTCTTTATAAAGTGGCGCCAGTGCCATAAGCTGCTGCTGCTGTTGTGCTGTAAAATCAGTAAAATATTTTAAAATATTATCCATACAATAAAATTATGGAGCATTCAAATTAGCTCCATGTTTTTTTCGGCCTTTTCCATAATGCCGGAAAAAATAATATATAATAAAAAAACATCCAGATATCAAAAAACAAATACAATGGCCATAAATCTTTTTCGTTTAATTTTTTCATGGCATTAAAATAAATAATACCCTGAATCAATAAACGCAATCCAAATACAGCCAGTGTTAGCCACCAGTTAAACAAAATAATACTGGCTGCTAATAATGGATAAATCCAAAAAAAACTAAAAGTATACAATCCCAGCCAGAATTTATGTTTGGCTTTATAATATTTAGAAGTAGAATAATGCCTGTTTTTTTGTTTCATCCAGTCACTCCATTTTTGTTTTGGCTCACTCAATGTAAAAGCATCCGGATCAATCACTACTGCGGTATTGTTTTTCCTGGCTACTTTATTAATAAATAAATCATCATCTCCTCCGGGTATCTGATTCATGGACGAAAAACCTTTGTTTCTGATAAATACATCCCGCTTATAACTTAAATTTCGCCCAACACCCATATACGGCATGCCGGCCAAAGCATAGGAAAAATATTGCAGTGCAGTATGAAATGTTTCAAAACGGATAATTTTATTCAGTAATCCCGGTTTTTTATGATAGGCTCCATAACCCAATACAATTTCAATTCCATCATCATAAGCAGCCTGCATTTTTTGAATCCATAATTCGCTGGCAGGAACACAGTCTGCATCAGTTAGTAAAAGGTATTCATAACGGGCGCTTTTAATGCCCATCGATAATGGGAATTTTTTACCGGCAATGAGTTTTGCTTCCTGCGTCAGTTCTATGTGATGAATATGCGGAAATGCTGCTTTTAATTCATCTAAAATATATTTTGATTCGTCGGTTGAATTATCATTCACTACAATTACCTCATGTATGGCATTGTATTCCTGTACCAGAATGCCAGGCAGGTTTTTTACCAAATTAGCTGCTTCATCTCTGGCACAAACAATAACAGAAACGGGTTTTTCTGCCTGCTCTGAAAAATCTTTGTTTTTATAAAATGCAGTTTTGCTAAATAAAAATAAATAATATAAAACTTGTATGGCAATGCAAGTGCAGAATGCAACAAAAATAAAGAAAGGCAAGGGTAAAGGTATTGTCATTATGCAAAAATAGCTTTCCCAATAACTTGCTTTTGTTGGTTGAATGCTTTGTGGATAACAATTGCTTAACCTGTAGTTATTTACAGGTAATCTGTATAATCTTGTTTTAAAAAACGGCCATACACTTATTTTTGCAAACTTATGCCGCAACTTCAATTTAATATTCAGGAAACAGATGCCGCCAGTACTGCCCGGGCAGGAACTATTGTTACCGATCATGGTACCATTCAAACGCCCATTTTTATGCCTGTTGGAACCGTGGGATCGGTTAAAGCCGTTACGCAGCAACAATTGCAAGATGATATTCATGCACAAATTATTTTGGGCAACACCTATCATTTGTATTTAAGACCTGGAACCGATATTTTACAACAAGCTGGTGGATTGCATCAATTCATGGGCTGGAGCCGGCCAATCTTAACCGATAGTGGCGGTTATCAGGTTTTTTCATTGTCTGCCCAGCGAAAGATAAAGGAAGAGGGTGTTACTTTTCAATCGCATATAGATGGCAGCAGGCATCTTTTTACACCTGAATATGTAATGGATATACAACGCAGTATTGGGGCAGATATTATTATGGCTTTTGATGAATGTCCGCCTTATCCTTCTGATTATGCATATGCAAAGAATAGCATGGAGCTTACACATCGCTGGTTGGATCGGGGTATTGCCCGGTTAGCCGAAACACCCGATTTATATGGCTATACACAAAATCTATTTCCCATTGTTCAAGGCGGTATATTCAAAGACTTACGAACTGCTTCCTGTGCATACATTGCGTCAAAGCAGGCTGCGGGTAATGCTATTGGAGGATTATCTGTAGGGGAACCTGAAGCGATGATGTACGATTTTACTGCTTTATGTTGCTCAATTCTGCCTTCAGAAAAACCACGATACCTGATGGGAGTAGGAACCCCCTGGAATATTTTGGAAGGAATTGCTTTAGGAGTGGATATGTTTGACTGTGTAATGCCAACCCGAAATGGCCGGAATGGGATGCTTTTTACCTCAAAAGGTATTATTAATATTAAAAATAAAAAATGGGCTACCGACTTTTCGGTGATTGACGATGGTATACCCGCATCCATCAGCAATTATTATTCAAAAGCATACTTGCGCCACTTATTTGCAGCAAATGAAATTTCAGCTTTGCAAATTGCCAGTTTACACAACCTTTCATTTTATTTATGGCTGGTTGCTGAAGCACGTACACAAATACTGCTGCGTAACTTTAATCCATGGAAGCAGGAGATGGTACCAATCCTAAAACAACGCTTATAAAATCATCATTCCATATGGAATGCAGTATTGGGTTTAATAAAATTGCAACCAAAATTATACATATAAATTTTTTAAAATAAATTTGAACAACTGAAATACGAATTCATTACTTATCCACCAACTCTTCTTTTGTTTTGTATTCTGGCAAAATAAAATTAGTTTCATACTACATTACTAATCTGTTACCTGTGAAATGCATTTCCCCCTACATCCATTTTAATGGATGTTTTTTTCTCTGCTGCCGTCCATAGGATAGGGTTTAACAGCTTGTTGCCCATTGGTATATTTTCTCCCATTATCTTTGTGCCCATTGTTATTTGTATTACATCAATAAATTGATATTGGTGATGAATCAAAATCATTTCAACAATAATTGGAAACAATTACAGTAAATGAATTGATTTTAACCTACACCCATTGCAAAAGCTTTAGTGCTTGTTTATGCGGGAAATTAGAAAAGTATGAAAAAGATAGACTGGTATATTATTAAAAAATTTTTGTCCACTTTCTTCTTTTCCATTTTTTTATTCACCGTAATTGCCGTTGTTGTTGATATTAGTGAAAAGGCCGATGATTTTGCCAAATCAGGGTTAAGTGCCAGAGCCATAGTAATCCAGTATTACTTTGGATTTGTTCCCTATATTGTTGCATTACTTTTTCCATTATTTATATTTATTGCAGTTATTTTTTTTACATCCAAAATGGCCGGCAGAAGTGAAATAGTGGCTATTTTGGCAAGTGGTACTGCTTACAATCGATGGTTGCGGCCTTATTGGATGGCGGGTATTCTATTGGCGGGTATTCTATTGGTTTCCAACTTATACATCGTTCCAAAAGCCAATGTTATCAGAGGGAATTTTGAGGCCAAATACCTTGATCCCAATTCTTCCTATGAAAACCTTACCAAAAGCAGAAACGGCAGTGGCAGTGATTTTTATATGAAAGTAGATTCATTTACCTATGCCGGTATTTATAATTATGATACCATTAGCAAAAGAGGTGGCCCCATTTTTTTAGATCAAATTCGGAACAACCAAATGGTTAAAAACACCCGTGCAGAAGGCATTTCATGGGATACCCTTACCAAAAAATGGAAATTGGAATATGTTATTGAACGTGATATATTACCACTGGGTGAAAATGTAAGAATGCTGCCTGCATTGTATAAAAATTTAAACTTTACTCCGGTTGATATTCGACAGGATAAGTACACAAAAGATAAATTAACCTCGCCGCAATTGGCCCATTTTATTAAACTGCAGGAATTACGAGGTGCCGAGGGATTAAACGAACTAAAAGTAGAGGCAGGCAGAAGGTATGCCACGCCAATAACCGTTATTTTATTAACCCTGATTGGTGCTATCGTTGCCGGCAGAAAAGTGCGTGGCGGCAGTGGCTTGCATTTAGCCGTAGGATTTGTAATTGCTGCTTTATTTATAATTACAGATAAATTTTCAACCATTTTTTCAACCAAAGGCAACTTGCCCCCTGAAATTGCCCCCTGGATTCCTAATATGCTTTTTTTATTTGTTGTGTTTTATTTGTACCGCAATGCCCCCAAGTGATTCTGTTTATCAATTTCTTGTTATAATCAGGCAACTGACTGCTATTTGTTTTGTTACAACAATGAAGTTCTTTTACCTTTATAGCCGCTAATTATCATAATAATGGAAGCAGAAAATGGCTAATTGTAATTCATCCATTATTGTATAGCCACAATGCTGCATTTTTTAAACAGAACTTGATCAAAATATTTTTAAATTAATTTTTAATCGAATATAAAATGTTGCAACATGGGAATTATTAAAGAGCGGTTTAGATTAAAAGCCGAATCTGCTAATGCAGAAATTAAAGATCTTTTAAAAGAACACGGTAATAAAAAAATTGGCGAAGTAACCCTTTCTCAAATATATCAGGGTATGCGCGGTATTACCGGATTGGTTTCAGAAACCAGTTTATTAGATGCGCAGGAAGGTATCCGGTTTAGAGGCTACTCTATTCCTGAATTGCAGGAAAAATTACCCAAAGTACATCCAAACGGAGAGCCCTTACCTGAAGGCTTATTTTATTTGATGTTAATTGGTGAGCTTCCTGGTGAAGAAGATGTGCAGCACGTTACCAATGTTTGGCAACGGCGCAGCCATGTACCTACACACGTGTTCAAAGCAATTGATGCATTACCATTGTCTACCCATCCAATGACGATGTTTGTAGTAGGTGTTATGGCCTTGCAAACAGAAAGTGATTTTGCCAGAGAATATGCAAAAGGTATCAATAAAAAAGATTATTGGAATCCAGTATACGATGATGTGATGGACCTGATTGCCCGGTTACCTCGTATTGCAGCATACATATACAGGCGCAAATACAAAAATAAAGAGCACATTGAGCCGGATGGACTGTTAGATTGGGCAGGTAATTTAGCCCATATGATGGGTTTTGAAGATGAAAGCTTTAAAGAACTGATGCGTTTGTACATGACCATTCATGCTGACCATGAAGGCGGTAATGTAAGCGCTCATGCCACTCATTTGGTGGGTAGTGCCCTTAGCGATCCTTATTTAAGTTATGCTGCAGGTATGAATGGATTGGCCGGTCCGTTACATGGTTTGGCTAATCAGGAGGTGATAAAGTGGATTTTTGAAATGCAAAAAGAATTGGGTACCGATAATCCATCTAAAGAGCAAATTGAGGAATATGTGAAGAGAACTATTGCTGATGGAAAAGTGGTTCCGGGTTATGGACATGCCGTTTTACGTAAAACGGATCCACGCTTCACTGCACAAATGGAATTTGGCAAAAAACATATGCCCGATGATAAATTAGTGAATACGGTATGGAAAATTTATGAAACCGTTCCGCCAATCCTGCAGTCAATGGGCAAAATTAAAAACCCATGGCCCAACGTAGATGCCCACAGCGGCGCATTATTGGTGCATTACGGTTTGGTAGAATATGAATTTTATACGGTTTTATTTGCAGTAAGTCGTGCGTTGGGTGTATTGGCCAATTTGTGTTGGGACAGGGCATTGGGTTTCCCATTAGAACGCCCGAAAAGTGTAACTACCAATGCCATAAAACGCTGGTTAAAAGGCGAAGACGAAATTTGGGATTAATATTGTATCATACCATTCCTTATACATTACAATATTTGATTGAAAGGGAAACAATAACGGATGCAAATACTTTAGTAAACATGTTTGCCCGTTGCGTGGCAAGCAGTTTTTTTATTGTAGAACTTAATGCATCAACAACGAGGATTAGCCTTACTTTTAAATAAAGCTATTATGTGGTGGATATATGCACTTTTATCAGCCTTTTTTGCAGCCCTTACCGCTATTTTTGCCAAGAAAGGTATTAGCCATATTGACAGTGATTTGGCAACGGCTATTCGAACCTCTTTTATTTTATTGCTTACCTGGAGTATTGCTTTGTTTAAAGGAAATATGCAGGAAAGTATTCATTCTCTCAGCAAACAAAACTGGTGGTTTTTATTATTATCGGCTATGGCTACCGGCCTCTCATGGCTATTTTATTTTAAAGCATTGCAAATTGGTAAAGTATCGCAGGTGGCACCGGTTGATAAGGCCAGTGTGGCTATTGCCATTGTTTTATCTGTTATCTTTTTAGGAGAAACCATTACCCTTAAAATGACCATTGGAGCTACGCTGATTATTATAGGAACTTTTGTTCTAATAATTTAAAATGAGAAAAATTTTGTGCAACAAACTGCACACTTTACATTTGCAATCCTATCAAACAAAAAGGGGAATTAGCTCAGTTGGCTAGAGCGCTTGCATGGCATGCAAGAGGTCACCGGTTCGACTCCGGTATTCTCCACAACTCATCCCGTGAAAACGGGATTTTTTTTCACAGCTAAACTTTATAAAGTCACCCCATACTTTTTTGTACCTGCACATTTTCAGCCTGTTTTTTCTGACCTTCTTCCTGTAATTTGGCCAATTCAGAATAGTTTAATTGCGGTTATTCAATATTGAGGCAATTTAAACTTTCAAATAGCAATAGGGCAATTATCAGGTAATTTAAGAATAGATAGATAATTTATATGATTGAAGAAGATAAATCTAATACCATTTAATGCAGATCTTTTTATAATGCCAATTGCAAATAAAATTGTAGGAAGCCTTCCTTTATGGCGGTCTCTTACTGGCTTTATTTTCTTTTTTTGGCTACACTGGACTATATAAACACAGGAAATCTTGGCCCTTTATTAGATATTAAAAGCATCGTCAACGAGGATTTATATTTATTGTTTAATAGGATAGCATCCATGTATTTTGTGTATGATACTATTCAGTTTTTTAATAAAAAATTTGCTGTAAAAGCATTGTCCATTCAACGGTATTCCATTGAAGTCCCGGTAGTGTTTCTGTGTGGATTTGCATTGAAGGGTATTTTTTATTTTTTGTTTGTACAATTAGTAGTAGTGCCTGAGGCTAATGCTGGTGCCTTATAAATAAGATTGCGTAATTTATTGGCCATGACGCATACATATCTGATGATTACTTATGTAGTGATTACCGGTTTTAATTCTTTTAGAAGCATGGAGCATAGAAAAACTTAAGTAAACAGATTAGAAAAAGAATATGCGCAGTCAAAATTTGAGGATTTACAAAACCAGTTAAATCCACACTTTTTGTTCAATAGTTTGAGTGTATTGTCTAATTTGGTACATATTGATAAAAATGTATAATAAAAAATTTATTATTCAACTATCAAAAGCCTATCGGTGCTATACATGTGTATCCGAAAGGTAAATAAGGGTTGATTTACAACCTGCATTTAAAGAAGAGGTATTTCTAAGCCTTGATAGGGTTACCCAATTTAAAGAATGGCTTGGCAAATAGCATTCTACTGATGAAAACAGACAATTATTTTTTTCAGGAAGAATTCAAAAAAACGAATATGATAACATTTTTCGCACAAAATTGAGTTGAATCTGTTATTGAATGCGTTGCATACCTAATTTGCAGCCTGTTATGAATGCAGAAGAAAAACGGTTAAAAGACAATAGTGCAAAAAGAGTGCCCTTAGAACAATGGGGGCCGTATCTTTCCGAACGCCAGTGGGGCACCGTTAGGGAAGATTATAGTACCAACGGAGATGCCTGGAATTATTTTCCATTTCATCATGCCATTTCCAGAGCCTATCGCTGGGGAGAAGACGGGTTATGTGGCATCTCGGATTTTTTTGGAAACCTGTGTTTTGGCCTTACGCTGTGGAATGGGAAAGACAGTATTTTAAAAGAAAGATTATTTGGCTTGGGTAATTCAGATGGTAATCATGGAGAAGATGTTAAAGAATTGTACTATTATTTGGATAACCTGCCTACGCATTATTATATGCAAATGCTCTATAAGTATCCGCAGGAAGCATTTCCTTATGAGCAACTGATTCAGGAAAATAAAAAGCGCAGCAAATTAGAGCCCGAGTATGAAATTTTAGATACCGGTATTTTTAATGATAATAAATATTTTGATGTTTTGGTAACCTATGCCAAACTCAATAAAAAAGATATTGGAATTAAAATTGAAATAACGAACAGAGCTGCCACAGCAGCCCCTTTAACCCTAATGCCAACACTTTGGTTTTTTAATCGCTGGCAATCTAAAGCAACCGATAAAAAACCTGTCATTAAATTAACTAATAAACCCGGCCTTGTAAAAGCCATGCATGAACGGTTAGGTAATTATTATTTGTATTATCCCGAAACAAATCTCTGTTTATTTACCGAAAATGAAACCAATACTGAAAAACTATTTGGTATACCCAACGCATCCCCATTGGTGAAAGATGCATTTCATGATGCCATCATTCATAATAAAAACAAAGAGCTGTTAGCTGCGCAGAAATCGGGTACTAAATTTTCGCCGGTATATGAATTTATAATAGAACCTAGCCAAACATCAACGACGTATTTGCGCTTAAGTTCAGCTGCAGTTCAACATCCTTTTGGTTCAAATTTTGAACAATTATTTGTAAACCGTAAGGCAGAGGCCGATGAATTTTATCATGATATATTACCTAAACATATTTCAGACGATTTAAAAAATATACAACGGCAAGCCCTTTCCGGGTTGCTATGGAGTAAACAGTTTTATTATTATGATGTGGAAAGATGGTTGCAGGAAGGTGATGGAATTACCGCGCTTTCCTGGCAAAGAACCCATGGGCGTAATAGTGAATGGCAACATCTAAAAAATCAGGATATTATATTAATGCCTGATAAATGGGAATACCCCTGGTATGCGGCTTGGGATTTGGCATTTCATTGCGTTTCTATGGCAATGGTAGATACCAATTTTGCCAAACATCAGTTAACACTCATTATGCGGGAATGGTATATGAAACCCGATGGGCAACTGCCGGCTTACGAATGGCATTTTAGCGATGTAAATCCGCCTGTTCAAGCCTGGAGTGCCTTACAAATATATCATTTGGAAAAAGCAAAAACAGGAAAAGGCGATATTCGGTTTCTTAAAAAAGTATTTCATAAATTAATCATCAATTTTACCTGGTGGATTAACCGAAAAGACCCGCAGGGCAATAACATTTTTGAAGGGGGATTTCTTGGCTTAGATAACATAGGTGTATTCAATCGTAGTATTCAGTTAAATAACCAGTCAAAGTTAGAGCAGGCCGATGGCACCAGTTGGATGGGGATGTATGCATTGAATTTAATGGATATTGCCATTGAAATTGCTATGCAGGATGATGCTTTTGAAGATAGCGCTACAAAGTTTTTTGAACATTTCATTTTAATTGCAGAGGCCCTGAATCAATTAGGCATGTGGAATGAAGAAGATGAGTTTTTTTATGATAAATTGGGTTTGGCCGGAGGAGAAACATTGCAATTACGCATTCAATCAATCGTGGGATTAACCTCTTTATTTGCAGTTTCAGTGATTGATAGAAAAGTGTTGAAAAAATTACAGGATTTTGATAAACGTATTTCCTGGTACAAACAATACCGGTTAAAAAATGATAAATTTTGGCCCAATGAAGAAAAAACAGATCAGGATAAAATATTAATATCTTTAATACCTAAATCAAAATTAGTAGGACTGCTCAAACATTTGCTGAACGAAACCGAATTTTTATCAGATGGAGGCATCAGGGCTTTATCGAAATTCCATGAAAAAAATCCATATTCTGTTATCATTGATGGCATTCAGTACTCTATTCAATACGATCCCGGTGATTCAACTTCCGATTTTTTTGGAGGCAATAGTAACTGGCGGGGCCCGGTTTGGATGCCCATTAACTACCTCATCATTAAAAGCATTCAAAAATTTGGCGAGTTTTATGATGGTTCTTTAAAAGTAGAATACCCCACCGGTTCGGGAAATTTTTTAGAATTAAGCCAGGTGGCCGATGAGTTAGTGAAAAGGGTAATCCGTTTATTTACGTTGAATGAGCAAAACGAAAGAAAATTACATGGCAAGGATAACTGGTTTTACCGGCTTCCCGAAAACAGGCATCTGTTGCAGTTTTATGAATATTTTCATGGCGATAACGGTCACGGGTTAGGTGCCAGCCATCAAACGGGATGGACCAGCCTTATTGCCGAATTAATTGCCGAACGGGCCGAACTGAATGGCGGGGCATAAAAAAAAGAGGGAGGCCACATCCTCCGCTCTCTTATCCCCAATCAAAAACCAAAAAATATAAAACTGTGGTTGGTTTAGAATTATGGTGCGAACATATTTTAAAAGGTGCATCCAAAAAAACGTATTTCTACGTAGTGAAATCACTTATTTTTACATATAATAACCCTCAATGACCGGATTTTTAGTGTATATCGAGCTTTTACTGCTGCTAATTGGCGGGTATTACCTTTTTGTTAAACTGAAAAATTCCGGGTTTCCCGACCTGAATTTTTTAAAAATACTGTATGTTTTAACGTTTTTTACAGAAATAACCGGTAAAATCACAGCACATTATGGCTTTCATAATATATTATTATATAATTTATTTATACCGATCGAGTTTTTTTTACTGGTAAAAATTATGGAAAAGAATATTCCGGCCTATTTACAATGGCGTAATTGGCCCAATACCGGACTCTTCATTTTTTCACTGATATATATTGGTGAAATTATTTACAATAGAGGGTTTAACCATTCCTTCGTTTTTTTCAGTCATACTTTTACTTCCTTTTATTTTATGGTGTTGGGTTTTGTTTATTATTACAGGTTAATTCAGTTAGAAATTGCCATATACGCCAAATCTGACTGTGTTTTTTGGTTGGTTACCGGTTTATTTGTGTACCAATTTGCCAACTTTTTTATCAACCTCTTTTTTCCCTATATTGTTGCACTGTATCTTTCAGATGTCAATAACTTAGGTATTTTAATCATTAATATACTCCGGGCAATTTTCAATGTCTTTTTTTATGGTGCCTGGGTTTATGCGTTTATATGCAAGTATCGGGAAACTATATCATCTTCATCATCCTATGCCTAACTGCTGTATTTCTACTGGTGGCTTTTTATATTGTAGTGCAGGTAATTGCTTATGCCAGAAAAAAAAAGAAATACGAGGCTGAAAAAAATCAAATGAGCCAATTGTTTGAGCAACAATTAATTCAAACCAAATTAGAAGTACAGGAACAAACTTTACAAAATTTTTCAGCCGATTTGCACGATAATATTGGCCAGCTATTAAGCCTAACCAATGTTACCCTGGCTTCTGTAAATATTAAAGAAGATGCCAAAGCTGCCACTAAAATACAAGTTGCTCAGGATTTAATTAAGCGTAGCATTAAAGAATTAAGGCTACTGGCTAAATTATATCAGGGCGAAAAATTGATTGAAAATGGTATAGCAGAAGCTATTACACAAGAGGTACAGTGGTTTCAGCGAAACGATTATTTGAAAGTTGAATTTAAAAATAACTTACCCGACAATTTTAATCTTTCTCACCCTTACGCAAACTTATTTGTATATCGTTTAGTGCAAGAATGTTTGAGTAATATCATCAAACATGCCGATGCAACTGAAATTTTTATATTTTTAGGAATAAAAGAGGGTCATTTAATGTTGGAAATAAGCGATAACGGTAAGGGGTTTGTTTATGATGAAAAGAACTTCCAATATACCGGCATGGGTATTTTTAACATGAAACAACGTATTGCTCTTTTAAATGGAACCATGAATATTATTACCCGTGAAGGAAAAGGCACTTGTATTGTATTTAATATACCCTGTGAATAATGGAAAATGAACCTATTAGAATTGCTTTGGTTGATGACCATGCACTATTTAGAAGTGGTATTGCTGCTTTGTTGAAAGAGTTTGATGATTTAATGATTGTGTTTGAAGCCTCGAATGGCAAGGAATTACAGTTTTTATTACCCGAACATCAACCCATACACGTTGTTTTAATGGATATTAAAATGCCGGGATTAAACGGGTTTGATACAACGGAATGGATTAGCAGTAATTATCCCCAAACTGCAGTATTGGCTTTGAGTATGTTTGATGAAAGTACTGATATTATAAAAATGCTGAAGGCAGGTGCAGGTGGTTATTTGCTGAAAGAATCTTCGCCGGAAGAATTGTATGCCGCCATTACTACCATTCATCGCGATGGATTTTTTAGTAACGAATTGGTATCTGATAAATTAATTAAATCCTTAAAATCTGGTCGCCATATAGAGGATTGGTATGAACAATACAATTTAAACCAAAAAGAATTAGAGTTTTTAAGATTGTGTGCTACTGAACTTACTTATAAACAAATTGCTGAGACCATGGGTGTAGCCGAACGAACAGTAGAAAACTATCGCCAGTCATTGTCAGAAAAATTAGAAATTAAAAACAGGGTAGGGCTGGCTTTATTTGCCATCAAAAATAAACTGGTAAGTTTGGGAAATGAAACATTGTAAAAAACTTTTGCCTGCCTATTGTTTTATCCTATCTATCATTATGCAGCCTTGCGTAAATGGTTTATTTGCGCAAACAGTAATGCATAATGATGCATGGGCATTATTGCCATTTACGAAAGTGAATGCATACAATCCCATTTTATTACCCGGTAATCATTCTTTTAATGATCCAATAACACATACCCAAACTTTTTGGGAAGCTGCACATGTGTTCAATCCGGCAATAATTGTAAAAAATGATTCTGTTTTTATGCTATACCGAGCACAGGATAGTGCAGGTACTTCACGCATAGGCATGGCCGTTAGTACCGATGGTTTTCATTTTACAAAAATGCCAAAGCCCGTGCTGTTTCCAGATAATGATGCATTTAAAAAATATGAATGGCCCGGCGGATGTGAAGATCCTCGTATTGTTATGGATGAAAATGGTACTTATTGCCTAACCTATACCGCTTTTGATGGGCATTTAGCCCGTTTAATGGTGGCCACTTCCACCGACTTAATGCATTGGAAAAAACAAGGCCCTGCATTTGTAAATGCGTATAGCGGAAAATACCTGAATGTATGGTCTAAATCAGGTGCTATTGTTGCTACTTATACCAACAATAACATTATTGCCACCAAAATAAAAGGCCAATATTGGATGTATTGGGGCGATCAATACATATGGTGTGCTACCTCCCCCGATTTAATTCATTGGAAACCGGTGGAAATGCCAAAAGGCACCCAACCTGCTATTGCATTAAGAGGGCAGGCGCAAAATATGCCGCAATTGCAAATAGCATTACCCACCCGTAAAGGCAAATTTGATAGTGATTTGGTGGAATCAGGTCCTGCAGCGATGCTAACACCTAACGGTATCCGCTTGCTGTATAATGGCCGAAATATTCCTGCAATTGGCGATACCAGTTTGCCGGAAGGTACTTATGCAGCCGGACAGGCCTTATTCAATAAAAATAATCCATTACAGTTAAAAAATCGCCTACAGCATTACTTTATGAAACCAACTGAGCCTTATGAAATTAACGGACAGGTAAACCATGTTTGTTTTATTGAAGGCCTCGTTCATTTTCAGCAACAATGGTTCTTGTACTATGGTACAGCCGATTCAAAAATTGCTGTAGCAACCTGTCCTAAACCATTATTACTTCATCCTTAACAATATTGCAAGGCTTGTTCAATATCGGCTAAAATATCTTCTTTATGTTCTAAACCAACGCTAATACGAATTAAGCCGGGTGTAATACCAACGGCTAATCGTTCTGCATCACTTAATTTGGCATGGGTAGTACTGGCCGGATGTGAAGCAATGCTTCTGGTATCGCCTAAATTAGCAGTTAACGATAACATTTGTAATGCATCTAAAAATTTTCTGCCGCTATTTAATCCACCTTTTAATTCAAAACAAACAATAGCGCCGCCATTCTGCATTTGTTTTTGTGCAATGGCATATTGAGGGTGCGAAGGCAAAAATGGATAACGAAGTGAAGCGATTTTAGCATGGCCTTCTAATGCATTCGCCAGAAAAAGCGCATTGGCACAATGCCTTTCCATTCTTACTTCTAATGTTTCTAAGCTTTTACTCAGTACCCATGCATTAAATGGCGATAGTGCAGGTCCGGTACTTCTGCAAAATGCATAAATTTCTTTGATCAAATCTTTTCGGCCAACTACTACACCACCCAAAACCCGGCCCTGGCCATCCATCCATTTGGTGGCAGAATGTATCACCAGGTCAGCACCAAAATCAATTGGCTGTTGTACGATGGGCGTAGCAAAACAATTGTCAACATTTAAAATAATCTGATGTTTTTTGGCCAAACTTCCCAGCATCGATAAATCTAAAATATCCAAACCAGGATTAGTGGGTGTTTCCACATAAATCATTTTGGTATTGGGTTTTATGGCTGCTTCCCATTCATTAGCTGAGGCATTAGTGCTGATATAACTGTATTCAATACCGTATCTGTTCAGGTATTTCGTAATAACAGTGTGGGTACTGCCAAAAATACTGTTACAGGCAAGCAAATGATCACCCTGCTTTAATAAAGCCATGAAAGAGCCAAATACAGCACTCATGCCCGAAGCTGTAGCGTATCCGGCTTCAGCACCTTCTAAAGCACAAACCTTATCAATCAATTCCTGCACATTCGGATTACTGAAACGGCTGTAAATATTATCATTTGTTTCGTCGGCAAATGCAGCCCGCATGGCTTCTGCGTCATCATAGCAAAAGCTGCTGGTTAAAAACAGCGGTGTGCTATGTTCCATTTCATTGGTGCGTTCTGTTTGAATGCGAATGGCCTGTGTAATTTTATCTTGTTGCATAACCTACATTTTTTAATTTAAAAACATTAATCTGCTAACGCGTTGTTCTATTAAGCTCTGAAAAGCTTACTGGGAATAGGTTTCAATAAACCTGGCTCAACAGCCATTAGTTATACAGCGTTTACTGAAACACCATTAGCCATGAGTTTCAAACGAAAACTGATTTTAATAGCACAATACCTTAATCTGCTATTACTTCAGCATCCCATTCAATGGTGCACCCGGCTGCTCTTAAGGTGGCAGCAACCGAGCAGTATTTATCTATAGAAAGGGCACATGCTTTTTTGATCTTTTCTGCATCAACAGTTCCCTTAAAAACAAAGTGAATGTGTACATATTTCCATAAAGCCGGTTCTTTACCCTGCTCACGTTCGGCCTGAATGGTCATGGTAAAATCATTAATTTCCTGCCTTTGTTTTTTTAAAATAGAAACAATATCAACGCCACTGCATCCGCCTAAACCCATTAACAGGGTTTGCATGGGCCTAAAACCGCTGTTGTGTCCGCCAATTTCAACAGCACCATCTGTTCTGATGGTGTGTCCATTACTGTCTGTACCCACAAAAGCATAGGCATCATCTATTCTTTTCACTTCAATTGTTGTCATTTGTAAAAGATTTCTGCAAATGTAATTTAATCATGTGCTTATTTTGCTGTTGAAACCCGGAATTAATATGACGCAACTTTTTGAATACCAGGATGATTTTAAAGTAGAGAATGGATCTGTATTGCCCGGCATAACCATTGCTTATACCACTTATGGCACGCTCAATGCAGCAAAAAATAATGTGGTATGGGTTTGCCATGCTTTAACAGCCAATGCCGATGCAGCTGCCTGGTGGAAGGGTTTGGTAGGTGAGGGCTGTTTTATTGATCCGGAAAAATATTTTATTGTAGGGGCTAATATTATTGGCTCCTGTTATGGTACAACAGGTCCTTTAAGCATTAATCCGGTTACACAACAACCTTATTACGGAACATTTCCGGGCATTACCATTCGCGATATGGTACAGGCACATATCTTATTGCGCAAGCATTTGGGTATTACATCTATCCATTTATTAATGGGTGGTAGCATGGGCGGATATCAGGCTTTAGAATGGGCCGTAATAGAGCCTGCCGTAGTGCAACGTTTATTTTTAATTGCCACCTCACCTTCTGAAAGTGCCTGGGGCGTTGCCGTACATACCGCTCAGCGCTTAGCCATTGAAGCCGACTGCACCTGGCAACAAGCACATCCTCAGGCAGGTGCAAAGGGTTTAAAAGCCGCCAGAGCCATTGGTATGCTTACCTATCGCAATTATGATACTTTTCAGCAAAAACAAACTGACCCTGATCCTGAAAAAATAGACCATTTTAAAGCATCTTCTTACCTTCATTATCAGGGCGATAAATTGGTGAATCGTTTCAATGCGTATAGTTACTGGCTATTAACCAAAGCAATGGATAGCCATCATTTAGCCAGAGGCAGGGGAGGAGATTTAGTCCGTGTATTGCAGCAACTCAAAACTCCAACCTTAATTATGGGCATTACCAGCGATATTTTATGCCCGGTTGCAGAGCAGCAATTTATGGCGCAACATATGCCCAATGCTACTTTGGTTAAAATTGATTCGGCTTTTGGGCATGATGGCTTTATTATTGAAACCGAACAAATTACCCGTTCTTTGAAACAGTGGATGAAGGATGAAATGCATCCGAATATGGGCTGAATAAACATGATTTGTTATCAACAAATTTTTTCTTAATATATGAAACAGATATATAAAATAACACTTCGTTTATTTTGTTGGCTATTCATGCAACAGTTGTTGGCACAAGATACCCTTCAACACATAGTGCCAGGCAGGATAAACAGTGCCGAACAACAGCAAAAACCTTATGTAATTCTTATCTCTGCCGATGGGTTTCGGTACGATTTAGCCGATAGTTTTCAAGCCATGCATTTACAGCAGTTTCGTACGGCAGGGGTACAGGCCGAGTATATGAAGCCTGTTTATCCCTCTTTAACTTTTCCCAACCATTATGCGATTCTTACAGGTATGTATCCTGCTCATAACGGATTGGTTGATAATAGTTTTTACGATGTTAACAAAGGCCAGTTGTACACCATGGGCAATAAAAAAGCAGTGGCAGATAGCTCCTGGTATGGTGGCACACCATTGTGGGTATTGGCCGAGCAACAACAAATGCTTACTGCCAGTTTTTACTGGGTAGCTTCTGAAGCAGCTATTCAAGGGGTAAGACCTACCTACTATTATATTTACAATGATAAAATTGGAATTGATGAACGTGTTGATGTGGTAAAAAATTGGTTGCAATTGCCTCCTGAAAAGCGCCCTCACTTTATATCATTTTATTTGCCGGAAGTTGACCATGCAGAGCATATGTTTGGCGTAAATAGCAAGCAAACTGACGAGGCTGTTCATTTTGTAGATGAAGCCATTGCCAAATTAAATACTGCTATTGCCCCTTTAAACCTGCCGTTAAATTATATTTTTTTATCAGATCATGGCATGGCCGATGTTGATGTAAACAACACTATACCGCTTCCTTCTGCCATTGATACCAATAATTTTATCATTCCCCGCAGCGATATGTTATTGCATTTGTACGCTAAAAACAAGGCAGCTATTTTACCTACTTACCAAAAATTAAAAATGCAGGCGAAAGATTTTAGTGTGTATTTAGCCAACGAAATACCCGAACGCTGGCACTACAACCAATCTAACGATTATTATAATCGGGTGGGCGATATTTTATTGGTACCACATTTTCCAAAAGTATTTAATTTAGGTTCCGGGAAAATTACTCCCGGCAAACATGGATATGATAATAATATGCCTGAAATGAGGGCTACATTTTATGCATGGGGGCCGGCTTTTAAACAGCATTATACCATTCATGGTTTCGAAAATATACATGTATATCCATTAATTGCAAAAGTGCTGGGTTTGCAGTATCAAAGTGATGCGATTGACGGGCAATTAAAAGTTTTAGCACCCATTTTAAAACAATAAATCAACAAAACAGGCATCTGCTTGTTTCAATAAAAAAAACTTATGGGCATCTGGAATCAAATATTACAATACCTGTTCATCAAAAAACGCGATCCCAATCAACCGCGTACCACCTACTTAAAATATATGCATGGCATGAACCGAATTTCATTGCTCATGTTTATTGTAGCGCTCATTATCATGCTGTTTAAACTGGTTATTATACCTCTCATACACAAAGGGTAGGTAGTTATGTAACCGGCAATAGTGCTACTATGTAGCTGCTGTTGCGTTGCACACTTGTACGTTTAGCACATTATTCAGCTTTTTGTGCCGTTTCAAAAACCCGGTTTGCGGCTTTGAAGGATGCATGTCCGCCTGCCTGCAGCAAGGTTTTCAATGCTGCATAATCTTTTTTCAGGGCTTGTAGTTTCACCTCATCGGTTAAAAGTGCAGTCAGTTCATTAATAATGTTTGTAACGGTCATATCTTGTTGTATCAATTCTTTTACTACCGGCTTATCCATTATCAAATTCACTAAACAAATATATTTTATCTTCACTATTCGTTTGGCAATAGCAAAACTAATAGCGCTGCCTTTGTAGCATACTACTTCCGGCACACCAAATAAAGCGGTTTCTAAAGTAGCAGTACCACTGGTAACCAATGCGGCTTTAGCACTGCATAACAAACCGTAGGTATTGTTTTTAACAATAGAAACATTTTGATAAGGGGCTAAAAATGGCGTATAAAAAGCATCTTCTTGTCCCGGTGCTTGCGCCACCTTAAATTCATATTCCGGAAAATGCGCAGCTACCTGTAGCATCACGGGTAGTTTAACGGCAATTTCTTGTTTACGGCTGCCGGGTAAAATGGCAATAATGGGCTTATTGGCCGTAATTTTTTGCGGTGCATTTTTTTGATATTGTTCAATTACATCTACCAGTGGGTGGCCTACATATTCAACATCCCAATGCCATTTATGTTGATAATAATCTTTTTCAAACGGCAGGATGACCAACATTTTGTCTATGGATTGTTTCATTTCTTTTACCCTATTTTCCTTCCATGCCCATACCTGTGGAGAAATATAGTAAACTACTTTAATATTTTTAGTTTTAGCCCATTTAGAAATACGCAAATTAAAACCCGGATAATCAATTAACACCAGTACATTGGGTTGATAATTCAAAATATCCTGTTTACAAAAAGCAATATTTTTAAAAATGGCAGGCAGGTTTTTAATGACTTCTGCAAAGCCCATAAAAGCCAGGTCGCGATAATGTTTTACCAATGTTGCGCCGGCCTGTTGCATTAAATCGCCGCCCCAGCATCGAATGTTTGCTGCGGTATCAATATGATGTAATTCTTTTATCAGGTTACTGCCATGTAAATCGCCACTGGCTTCTCCTGCAATAATATAGTATTTCATTACCGGGTAAAGATAAGAAGGTTGGCAAGAGAAAGATAATTTTGAAAGCAATACCTATTAATAGGGTAGATCACAAAACATGCTTCAGCTTCTTTTCTAAAATAGCGTTTTGTTTGTATTTTTACGGCGCTTATTTAAAATGGAATGTTACGGGATGTAGCGCAGCCCGGTAGCGCGCTTCGTTCGGGACGAAGAGGCCGCTGGTTCGAATCCAGTCATCCCGACCACGCCCGCCATAGTTTCAGCAAAGGCGGGCTTTTTAACTGGTATTCGTGCCACCCCACAATAAATGCTTTCTTAAAGCGGCTTAAAAATAAGGGCTGGCAAAAAATTGCTTCCTATTCAAAAAAAGCGTAAAACAGAGAGAAGATTAAATGAGGAGCCTGCAAGGGTTGTAAATAATAACCGGTAGATAAAACAACTGAGCGCATATCAGGAAATGGCATATAACACCGGTTGGGCAATTTGCCCGCAGATCATTGGGGAAATTTTAAAATAAAATTTTAACCATTAAAATGCCATGCACTATGATTGCTTTAAAAAACACACAACACAAAACGCTCATTGATTTTTATGACAAAACAGGAGAAACCCTGGCGGGATTGGCCTGTTTCATTCAACATGGTTCAGGTGGTGCATATGCTGTAACAATTCCTGCCTGAAGAAATACATTTTCGATGCATTTCAAAATTCTCTGTTTCCCGGGTCTTCAAGTCTTGTTGTTAACTCTAATCTTACCGGCCGAATTTAGGGAAGCATACAAAATCTATAGCATTCTGTTTACAACTCCTGTTTGGTGGGTCTAAACAAAATTTCGTTGATGTCTACGTCCTCTGGCTGACTAATAGCAAATGCAACAGCCCGGGCAAAGGAGTTTGCTGGAATTGCATAATTCTCGTTGAAGTCTTTTATGCCTTTGGCTATATCTTGTTCGCTAATGCTATCAGGCAACTCGGTATCGATCGCACCGCGTGAGATGATGGTGGTGCGAATATTGTATGGCTTCACTTCCATCCGCAGTCCTTCGGAAATGACTCTCACAGCATGTTTGGTAGCTGCGTACACCACACCATTCGGGCGAACTTAATGACCGGCTACAGAAGATACATTAATGATATGCCCGGATTTTTGTTGCTGCATATACGGGAGCGCTGCCGCAATCCTGTATAATACACCTTTGATGTTCATGTCTATCATCTGGTTCCATTCGTCAATCTTCAAACGATCTAATGGTGAATGTGGCATCAGACCGATATTGTTGAGAATAATATCAATTCGGCCAAATGTTACAACAGCTGTATCCGCCAATGCCTTCACCTGTTCATACTTTGTAACATCTGTCATGATTGCAAGCGCCTTAGCACCTTTATTTGTTAATTCGTCTGCCAAAGACCGGATGCGGTTGACACGCCCTGCACCTAATATGACAATTGCTCTCCGTTCGGAAAGGTGCCTTGCGGCGGCTTCACCGAGCCCACTGCTTGCTCCTGTAATAACTATCACTTTCCCCTCAATATTGTTATTACTTTCCATACTACGCTTGGATTATTAATATCTTCTATCATGAAGATTATCACTTAATTCTTTACTTCACTGTTATATTCCTCATCAGTCACAGGAGCCAACCATACTGTTGAACCTTTTTGCGTATTCGTTATTGTCAGTTGAATCAATTCATTATCGCGACTTGCACCATGCCAATGAGGAGGACCATTAGGGGGGACATGTGATCACATCCCCTTTGTGAATGATCCTTTTCGCTTTGCCTTTTTCCTGGTAGTAACCTGTTCCGCCGGTAATGAATATTTTCATAGTATAATGTTGTTCTCTCTTTATTCCTTTAATTATTCAAATATTCAAAAATAGCAGGTCCCCAATAGTATTTGGTAAAATAGTAAGTACCTATACTAAAAAATATGGAAGTAATAAGAAATAATATAGAAACTATTGTTTTTAAAACAGGATGGATGCTTTTGTCTTTATATCGGATATAGAATTCAATAATAATGAGATTTGGTATATAAAAGAAGAAATCCATTATCATATCAAAAGATCCTTGGAAGTCTGGAGTACGCCATAATCTTCCTGCCAAAATTATCCAAAAACCATAATACATCCGGTATAGCCACGATGCTATGCCAAGAGCAAATAATCTTAAAGCCCATTCCCAGTGTTTATCAAATTTTTTTAGACGTGCGTAATAAAAGGTTTTAATACCGGCAAATAGAGTAAGCAAACCATATAAGCCGAAACCAACATTCATCATAAAACCTCCAATGGTTCCTTGCAAAAGAATATAAGATAGTCCACCTACCGCAGCAAGGATTGAAGATAACACATAAACTTTACCTATAGTTCTGTGAAATGCGGGAAATTTATTTCTTATCGGACTAATAAACTGAAGACATCCCATCAATAAAATTAAAGCACCAGCTAGCATATGTAGCATTAGTCCATTACTTGCTGTAATATTATTTGGATTGTGTAAGCCGGGTAGAATCTGATTCCATCTTTCGGGATGACCTTTTATTGTAGAACCTACATAAAAGGCAAGTATATACAAAGCAAAAAGTAACGAACTACTCCACGCTACAGTAAGAACAGAATTTCTACTGAAAATATACAAGGATTCGCTATAATTGTTTTTATTTTTATCTAATAAATCCTCGGAAGTTGAGAGAAATGTGTTAGATTTCATACATACCTCATTTTTAGAGTATCTTTAAAAACCTAAGTTACGAAGCAATATTTTAATATACAATAGTCCGGTAAGAAAAAGAGTGTGAATATGTGGAAAAGTCGGATACAATAAGAGCCTGTTTAAAATTTAGGGCATCTCTAATAACCCATTTTTTTGTTGGCGATATTTAAATGGATGATTTTTGATGCAGTTTAGTTGTAATTGCTACTACTTAATCTGACAACCGGTTAAATTTAGAGCAGGTTTTTTTAAGGCATATGCGATAAAAATTATTGGTTAAAAGTGGTTGGGTTTTGATCAACCGCTTTATTATTTTCATCGGTCAGAATATTCCTGGCAGGTTGCTCCTCAGCAGAGCCTGCTTCCGCTTCTTCTGACATGCTAAAGTTAGCGTCTTTTTCCAAGAGTTCATCGATACGTTTTTCTTTGGCTAAATGCACACTGTCAATAAAAGTTTGCATGGGCGTTTTGCCATAGCAGTATTTACCTGAGTGTGTCCGCTCTTCATTGTAGTGTCTTAGCCATTGGTCAAGATCCTGCTGCATTTGATCTACGGAGGTGTATATTTTTTTTCTGAACGCTACTGCATAAAATTCTTCCTGAATGGTGCGATGAAAACGTTCACAGATACCATTGGTTTGAGGGCTGCGGGCTTTCGTTTTTGAGTGTTCTATTCCTTCGATTTGAAGATACAATTCATACTCATGATACTCCGGCTTGCCACAGAATTCGGTTCCACGATCAGTTAAAATCCGCAGCAGTGGCAGTTGTTTAG
>NZ_LUHG01000078.1 GCF_001623405.1 Hydrotalea flava | reverse complement strand
CACCACATACACCTTACTAACGCAAAGGGGGGATGCTGCGGCTTACGGAGCAGGCTTTCCGTTTACCAACCGCAGCCTCCTCCATCATCATACTGAGCCGTGTTGCATGATACCTTACAAACTATTTCAAATAAATTGTTGTTTGGGCAGATAGGGCGGGAAAGCAAATAAAAATACTATGCGCATATAACACTGCCCATCAGCAACATCCTCCGGCTGCCATCACAAAAATACCGGCCCAATGGCATTGCCTTCTCCCCCCCAAAAAAAATTTGGAATCACTTTTTCCATACCGTATATTCGTGTTGGCGGTATCGGGCCAAATTTCCCATTTTTTATTGTTGAACATCGGTGTTACGGTTGCAGGTTGCAACAGATGATGCCCATTTGTTCCAAATATTCATTAAAACCATCAGGTGAAGTGCTGCTTTGCCTATAAAACCCCTTATTTTTGCGCCCGTTAGCGGGCAGTAGGAAATTGCGGCAGATGGTACACATCATTCAAACTATTGAAGCATCCGGATATGAAAAAAGCATTGATTACCGGTATTACCGGACAGGATGGCGCCTATTTGGCGGAGTTATTACTGAAAAAAGGGTATGAAGTGCATGGTATTAAGCGGCGCAGCTCGCTGTTCAATACCGGGCGGATTGATCGGTTTTATGAAGACCCGCATGTACCACACCGGCATTTGATATTGCATTATGGTGATTTAACCGATAGCACCAATTTAATCCGCATTATTCAGGAAGTGCAGCCGGATGAGATATACAATCTGGCAGCCATGAGCCATGTGCATGTGAGTTTTGAAACGCCGGAATATACGGCCAATGCTGATGGACTGGGTACTTTGCGGATACTGGAAGCCGTTCGGTTATTGGGATTGATACAAAAAACAAAAATATACCAGGCTTCCACCTCTGAATTGTATGGATTAGTGCAGGCGGTTCCGCAAAGTGAAACCACCCCCTTCTATCCCCGTTCGCCTTATGCAGTGGCAAAATTGTATGCCTACTGGATAACGGTAAACTACCGGGAAGCCTACAATATGTTTGCCTGCAATGGAATATTATTCAACCATGAGTCGCCCTTGCGTGGTGAAACCTTTGTAACCCGGAAGATAACCCGTGCAGTGGCGAAGATTGCATTGGGCTTGCAGGATACCTTGTTTTTGGGTAACCTGGATGCGCAGCGCGACTGGGGCCATGCGAAGGATTATGTAGAAGGCATGTGGCGCATGTTGCAACAGGAAAAACCGGACGATTTTGTGCTGGCTACTGGCATAACAACCCCTATCCGCGATTTTGTGCAGATGGCATTTGCCGAACTGGGCATTCACATTGGCTTTAGAGGCACCGGAGTGACAGAGGAAGGGTATATTACTGAAAACCATGGCGGTTATGCAGTACCGGAAGGGAAGGTGGTGGTGAAAGTAGATGCCCGTTATTACCGGCCAACGGAGGTGGATTTGCTGATTGGAGATGCCACCAAAGCAAAAGAAAAATTAGGATGGACACCTACCTATACACTGGCAGAAATGGTAACTGAAATGGTAGCCGCAGATGTAGAATTGTTTAAACGCGAACAATTGTTAAAAGAACAGGGCTTTAGGGTGAATAATGAATTTGAATAGGGGGTTGGGTGTTGGTCTTTAGCAATCGTACTACTTGGTTGCGTGTCCTCACCAACCGGAATGGGGAATGGGGTGTTGGTCTTTGGCAGGTTGCAAGGCGTTCATGGCCTGTACGAATGATGGACTGATTTGTGGATGATGCTGAGATTTACCACCCACTCTGTGCCCTTTGCGTAACACTCAGCGCTCTTTGCGGTTATATTTTGGCAAGTTGGTCTTTGGCGTGTTGGGATTTGGCATATTAGATAGAGAATACAAAAAATAGCGGATGATATCCTGCTAAACAAATCACCGTAACGAAACATATTTATTCAAAACGAATGCAATTATAATATGCATAGTACATCAAAAATTTATGTGGCAGGTCATCGGGGAATGGTAGGTAGTGCCATTGTTCGGGCATTACAGGCGGGCGGGTACAACAACATCATTACCCGTACCTCAATGGAACTGGATTTGCGAAATCAGCAGGCGGTATTTAATTTTTTTGCGCAGGAAAAACCGGAATATGTTTTTCTGGCTGCAGCAAAAGTAGGCGGCATTGTAGCCAACAATACCTACCGCGCCCAATTTGTGTATGAGAATTTGATGATAGAAACCAATATTATTCATGCGGCTTATTTATATGGGGTAACCAAGTTGTTGTTTCTGGGTTCTTCCTGCATTTATCCCAAAATGGCACCACAGCCTTTGAAGGAGGAATATTTATTATCGGGGTATTTAGAGCCTACCAATCAGCCTTATGCCATTGCAAAAATTGCAGGAATAGAAATGTGCGATGCATACCGGGCGCAATATGGCTGCAACTTTATTTCAGCCATGCCCACCAATTTATACGGGCCGAATGATAATTATGATTTAAACACCTCGCATGTATTGCCGGCATTGCTACGCAAATTCATTACCGCTACCCGTCAAGGGCAGCATGAAGTGGTATTATGGGGAACCGGCACACCCAAAAGAGAATTTTTGCATGTAGATGATTTGGCCGATGCCTGTTTGTTTTTAATGCAGCATTACAATGAACCGGGATTGGTGAATGTGGGTTGGGGGAAAGACATCAGTATTGCCGAACTGGCGCATCATATTCAACATATTACGGGTTTTCATGGAGCCATTCGTTTTGATACATCTAAACCTGATGGCACACCACGCAAACTGATGGATGTATCTAAATTAAACCGATTAGGATGGCAGGCACATATTCCCTTAGAAGAAGGGTTAAAAATGGTATATGAACAGGTGAAAAATGAACCCTGGAATGACTAAGACAATGATTGTATAATTGAACAGCCAACAAAAGATAGACAGGTATGTATACGAAAAATATCATGATTACGGGTGGAGCTGGATTTATCGGCTCGCATGTGGTGCGCTTATTTGTAACCAAATATCCGCAGTACCGCATCATTAATGCCGATGCGTTGACGTATGCCGGTAATTTAGCCAATCTGAAAGATATTGAGCACTACGCCAATTATCAGTTTGAAAAAGTAGATATACTCAATGCAACTGCTTTAGAGGCATTGTTCGCACAATGGAATATTACCGATGTGATACATCTGGCGGCTGAATCGCATGTAGACCGCTCTATACTTTCACCCATGGATTTTGTGTATACCAATGTAGTGGGTACGGTTAATTTATTGAATACGGCCAAAAAGCACTGGGCGGCTCAATGGGATAATCATTTGTTTTACCATGTTTCAACCGATGAGGTATTTGGTGCGCTGGGCGAAACCGGGTTGTTCTCTGAAACTACACCTTATCATCCCAATTCGCCGTATTCGGCCAGTAAAGCCGCTTCCGATCATTTTGTAAGGGCCTATGCCGAAACCTATGGTTTAAATACCATTATTTCCAATTGCTCTAACAACTATGGGCCATATCATTTCCCAGAAAAACTGATTCCATTATTCATTCATAACATTATTCAACGCAAACCCCTTCCCGTTTATGGAGATGGACTGTATACCCGCGACTGGTTGTATGTAAAAGACCATGCACTCGCTATTGACTTGTTATTCCATAAAGGAAAAATCAATGATACCTATACCATTGGCGGATTTAATGAATGGAAGAATATTGATTTGGTAAAACTACTTTGTAGCCTGATGGATGAAAAGCTGCAACGTACTCCTGGTGAAAGTGAACAACTGATTACATATATCAAAGACCGTCCCGGGCACGATAGGCGGTATGCCATTGACGCTACTAAAATTAATAAGGAACTAGGCTGGAAGCCTACCGTAACTTTTGAGGAAGGACTGAATGAAACCATTGACTGGTACCTGAACAATGGCGAATGGTTACAACAGGTAACCAGTGGTGCTTATCAGCAGTATTATGAAACCATGTACACTAAACGACACCAATATTAATACATTGATGTATGAAAACAACGCCTACCCCTTTGCGGGATTGCTATTTGATAGAAGACACTGTGTTTAAAGATGAGCGAGGTTATTTTTTTGAAAGTTTTAATCAGCAAACTTTTTTTAAACAAACCGGTTTAAATATTTGCTTTGTGCAAGACAATCAGTCGGCCTCCTTAAAAGGTGTTTTGCGGGGCCTGCATTTCCAGAAAGGGCCGCAGGCACAGGCCAAATTGGTGCGGGTTTTGGAAGGTGCCGTATTGGATGTAGCGGTAGACCTGCGCAAAGATTCGCCCAGCTTCGGGCAGTATTTTGCCGTGGAGTTATCGGCCGCTAATCATTTGCAGTTGTTTGTGCCCCGTGGCTTTGCCCATGGATTTGTAGTATTGAGTGAACGGGCGGTATTTTTTTATAAATGTGATAATTATTACAACAAAGCGGCAGAAGGGGGTATTAGATACAATGATGCGCAATTGCAGATTAACTGGCAGATACCTGCTGACGCATTGATTATTTCAGAAAAAGACAGGATTTTGCCTATGTGGGAGGATGCGATAGCTACTTGTGGATTTTGAGCAAAGGAATAGTTGCAAACGCCGGATTGTTGTTTCGGTCGTTTAAACAGATGGCAGCAGCCGAAATGCAGTAACCATATTCTAAAACCGGAACCATTCTTTACAATAAAACTGTTACAATATGAAAGGTATTGTTTTGGCAGGCGGCAGCGGTACCCGTTTGTACCCCATTACCAAAGGCATTAGCAAACAACTGATGCCTGTGTATGATAAGCCCATGATTTATTATCCGCTTTCTGTTTTAATGCTGGCGGGTATTCGCGAAATTTTAATTATTACTACGCCGGAAGACAGTTCGCAGTTCCAGCGTTTACTCAGCGATGGTAAAGAAATTGGCTGTACTTTTTCGTATGCCGTGCAGGAAGTGCCCAACGGGTTGGCACAGGCTTTTGTAATTGGTGCCGATTTTATTGGGCAGGATAAAGTAGCACTGGTATTGGGCGATAACATTTTTTACGGATCGGGATTTAGCAAGCTGCTGCAATCGTTCAATGATGTTGAAGGTGCCGCAGTATTTGCTTATGAGGTGCAGGATCCGGAAAGGTATGGTGTAGTGGCCTTTGATGCGCAGCAAAAGGCCTTATCAATAGAGGAAAAGCCACAACATCCCAAGTCTAATTACGCCGTCCCCGGCTTATATTTTTATGATAATGAAGTAGTGCACATTGCCAAAAACATTGCTCCTTCGCCCCGTGGTGAATATGAAATTACCGATGTAAACCGGGTGTATTTGGAAAAAGGTAAATTACAGGTAGGCATTATGAACAGAGGTACTGCCTGGTTAGATACCGGCACTTTTGATTCGTATAGCGATGCCTGTGAGTTTGTTCGGGTAATTGAAAAAAGACAAAGTAAAAAAATTGGCTGTATAGAAGAAGTAGCCTTTCGGATGGGCTTTATTACAGAAGCGCAGTTGGTAGCCCTGGCAGCCCAATATGCTAAGAGCGGGTATGGAGCCTATTTATTGCAGGTTGCCCGTTCAGCCCGGTAAAAGAAAATCCCGGCCGGAATACTGTTTAATATTTATCTTTAAAAAAGTAAACAATTTTTTTTCGGTCTTGTTGTACATACTATGAATGCGTTTACTATAAAAGATTTAGAGAACCTGTCGGGTATTAAAGCGCATACTATCCGTATTTGGGAGCAGCGCTATAATTTTTTAAAGCCGCAGCGCACTGAAACCAATATACGATTGTACAGCAATGAGGAACTGCGCACCTTGCTCAACATTGCTTTGTTAAATAAGTACGGTTTTAAAATATCGCATATTGACCGTATGAAACCCGCTGAAATCAACGATAAAATATTGTCGCTGGCACATATTCAGGCACAGCAGGAACGGATAGTGAATGAACTCATTGGTCACATGATTTATCTGAATTTAGAAGAATTTGAGGTGGTATTAGACAATTACATCATGACCAAGGGTATTGAAAAATCCATTACCCAGATTATTTTTCCCTTTTTGGAACGGATTGGTATTCTTTGGTTAACCAATCATATTAATCCTGCTCAGGAGCATTTGGTTACTAATATTATTCGCCAAAAATTAATTGTGGGTATTGAAAGCACCCATAGCCACCTACCACTCAATAAAACAGCCTTATTGTTTTTGCCGGAAGGCGAGCACCATGAGTTGGGACTGTTGTTTATGTATTATTTAATGAAAAGTAGGGGTGTTAAAATTTATTATTTAGGTGCTAATGTGCCTATGAAAGACGTGGCTTATGTTGCAGAGGCAAAGCAGCCTGATATTATGTACACACATTTAACTTCGGTTACCCATCATTTTAATCTGGAGAAAATGCTGTATCAAATGCATGTGGCAATGCCCAAAATACCGGTAGTAATATCCGGTCAATTGGTGCAGCAGTATAAGAAGAAAGTACCTGACAATATATGTTTTAAAAAATCGTTAACGGAAGTAATGGAATACATTGCTACCATTGGAAAAACCGAGTAATCCTGTTTTCTATAGCACTGAAGGCCATTACCATCGTAGTGGCTTTTTTATTGCCTGCAACAGCCAAAACAATGCATCTATTATAATGCTGCTGCACTGGCAAACGGTATGGGTTCATTGGCTCTTATTGAAGCGCATACTCATCCAGACAGATATGCAGCACGTATCTATAATCGAAAACATTGAGTGTACTGTGCTTGCAGGGTAGCCGGCCATCCAAAAACCGGCATCATGTTGATTTAACAAAACCTTCAAATGGTGCAGCCGTGTTTAAAACGGGTGAACACAATGTATAACCCGCTCATTCTGTTACACTTAAAAAACTACTGGAATGGTACACAGTTTTGTTTTATCTTTTATAAAAAATATTAAACAAAAGATTTGGCAGTACGAAAAATATTTGTTTAACTTTACAATATCATAATTTAAACAATCAGGTTATGTCAATAGTAGAATTCAACCAAATGCTGGTGAACAATGCAGAGTTTTTAAAACCCTTTGCCATTACGTTAACCAAAGACAATGAGCAGGCCAAAGATCTGTTTCAGGAAACCCTGTATCGCGCTCTGGCCAATCAGGATAAGTACCATGTGGGTACCAATATCAAAGCCTGGTTGTATACCATTATGCGCAATATTTTCATCAATAATTACCGGAGAAAAGCCAAGCAGCAAACCATATTCGACAGCACACCCAATGAATTTTTATTGAACATCAATCAGGGTGCAGTGAGCAATGATGCACTTTCCAAAATCAATATGAAAGAAGTACAGGTCGCTATTCATCACTTGCCCGAAATCTTTCGCAATCCCTTTATGTTGTATTATGATGGATTTAAATACCACGAAATAGCTGATATATTGCATGAACCGCTGGGTACCATTAAAAGCAGAATACATTTTGCCCGAAAATTATTGAAAGAGCAAATTGAAAGGCATTAATTCGATGTTATCTTAGTATCCTCTCATGAAGAAAAAAGCAATTGTTATAGGAGCCGGCTTTGCAGGCATGTCGGCCGCCAGTTTTATGGCGCGTGCAGGATGGGAAGTAACCTTATTGGAAAAGCACAGTGGTCCGGGTGGCAGGGCGCGACAAATGCACTGCGAAGGTTTTGTGTTTGATATGGGCCCCAGTTGGTATTGGATGCCCGATGTGTTTGAGCGATATTTTGCTCAGTTTGGTAAAAAGGTAAGCGATTACTATCACTTAGAACGATTAGACCCCTCGTACAGGGTAGTTTGGAAAGATGGCCCGATGGATATTCCTGCCAGCTATCCGGCTTTTCAGGCATTGCTTGAAAGTTTAGAGCTCGGCAGTGCGGCACATTTGGAGGTTTTTTTAGAAGAAGCTGCTTATAAATACAAAGTGGGCATTCAAAAATTAGTACACAAACCGGGGCGCTCGGTGGGTGAGTTTTTAGATAAAGATTTGATAACAGGGCTGTTTAAATTAGATGTTTTTACCAATATGAAACAACATGTTGGCCGTTATTTTAAACATTCCAAAATACGGGAACTGATGGAATTTCCGGTATTGTTTCTGGGAGCACTTCCTGAAAATACTCCGGCCTTGTACAGTTTAATGAATTATGCCGATATAATAGGTGGCACTTGGTATCCGCAGCAGGGCGGTATGTTTCGCATTGTGCAGGCCATGTATCAGTTGGCCGAATCATTGGGTGTGCAGTTTCATTTTAACGCTGAAGTAAAAGAGATAGTCATTGAAAACGGCAATGCACGCCGCATTATTACAGATGCCGGAATTTATGAAGCCGATGTGGTGATAGCAGGTGCTGACTATCATCATGTAGAAACCCAATTATTACCCAAGCCCTATAGAACCTATACTCCCGAATATTGGGAGAAACGCATCATGGCGCCGAGTGCCCTATTGTATTATGTTGGCCTCAATAAAAAAATTAAAGGGATAACGCACCACACTTTGTTTTTCGACACCTCGTTTAAAGTGCATGGACGTGAAATATACACCATCAAAAAATGGCCGGAAGATCCGCTGTTTTATGTTTGTGCTCCTTCTGTTACCGATAGTACTGTTGCGCCGGAAGGATATGAAAATTTATTTATACTCATACCTGTTGCTACGGGTTTAGAAGGCGATACTTTAGCCCTGCGGGAAATGTATTTTAATAAGGTAATAGAACGAATGGAAAAACACTATTGCCAGTCTTTAAAAGATGCCATTTTGTTTAAAGAAACATTTGCACAATCGGATTTTGTTGAACAATACCATGCTTTTAAAGGAAATGCCTATGGTTTAGCGAACACTTTGTTACAAACAGCTGTTTTAAAACCATCGTGCCATAGCAAAAAAGTAGCGAATTTATTTTTCACCGGACAATTAACCGTGCCCGGACCCGGTGTGCCACCCAGTTTAATCAGTGGCGAAGTGGTGGCAAAAGAAGTGGTAAAAAAATTTGGTTAAATGTTGTTGTGATAAAACCTGAAATTATTATATTACAAAAAATGTTTGTTTATGATGCAACTGTTTCACTCGGTAAGTCAGGAATGCAGCCGCATTACTACACAGCAGTACAGCACTTCTTTCTCCAGTGCCATTAACCTGCTGCACAAAGATTTACGGGCACCCATTCATAATATATATGGATTTGTAAGATTTGCCGATGAAATTGTAGATACTTTTCATGACTTTGATAAAGCAACCCTGCTGGCAGAATTTAAACTGCAAACCTATGATGCATTGGAAAGAGGGATCAGTCTGAACCCGATATTACACAGTTTTCAGTTAACCGTTCATCAATACCATATTGAACGTGATTTAATTGATGCTTTTTTACACAGCATGGAAATGGATTTAACCCGGCAATGTTACGACCGTGCCGGTTATGAAAAATACATTTATGGAAGTGCCGAAGTAGTGGGTTTAATGTGTTTGCATGTATTTTGTGATGGAAACAAAACATTGTATGCGCAATTGAAACCGGCAGCCAGGAAATTAGGGGCTGCTTTTCAAAAGGTAAATTTTCTGCGCGATGTAAAGGCCGATTATGAAGGGTTAGACCGGATTTATTTTCCGGGCTGTGATTTTCGCAATTTTAGTGCAACACAGAAAGCAGCTATAGAGACTGATATTCAGGATGATTTTGATGAGGCCTATCAGGGTATTCTGCAACTGCCCATGAAAGCCCGTTTTGGGGTATATGTAGCATACAAATATTACCTCTCCCTGTTCAAAAAAATTAAGCAAACTGCACCACATAGAATTATGCAGGAACGCATTCGCATACCCGATTATGGCAAAATGGTTATTTTAGCAAAGGCCGGAATACGCGGTCAGTTGAACCTGTTATAATATTCGATATAACTGTATACAATTTGCGATGTTTTTGTATACAAATCGATATCATTCATGCTAAAAATGTAATAGTGCTCCTATGGAATCTGTAATATTGGTCAATACAAAAGATGAAGCCATTGGGATGATGGAAAAAATGGAAGCCCACCAAAAAGGTTTGCTGCACCGTGCGTTCAGTGTATTTATTTTTAATACAAAAGGAGAATTATTATTGCAGCAAAGAGCATTGCAGAAATACCATAGTGCGGGTTTGTGGACCAATACCTGTTGCAGCCATCCCCGACCCGGTGAAAGCATTATTGATGCAGCAGAAAGAAGGTTGCATGAAGAGATGGGATTTACCACGCCTTTACATAAAATATTTGATTTTGTATATCGTGCTCCTTTTGAAAATGGATTAACCGAACATGAATTTGATCATGTACTGGTGGGTTATTATGATGCAGCAATAGAACCCTGCAATACCGAAGTGCACCATTTTCGTTATGCTGCTATGGGTGCCATTCAGCATGCGTTAACCACCAATGCTCAGCTGTATACCACCTGGTTTAAGATTGCTTTTCCCAAAGTGTATGCGTGGTGGCAAATGCAACCGGCATTTTCCTTTTAAATTTGTTACATGCAGCAACAGTCTTCCGTAATTATTATCGGTGCCGGAGTAGCAGGTTTAGCGGCTGCCATTCGATTGGCTGTGGCCGGTTATCCGGTACAGGTATTTGAACAAAACAGTTATCCCGGTGGCAAGCTGAGTTATTTTGAACTGAATGGCTATCATTTTGATGCAGGCCCCAGTTTGTTTACCCAACCTGCCAATATTGAAGCTTTATTCGAATTGGCCGGTGAACCCATCCGTGACTATTTTCAATACCGTAGTATGCCGGTGGCCTGTCGTTATTTTTATGAAGATGGCACTAAAGTAGTGGCTTATACCAATATCAGCCGGTTTGCCGTAGAAGCAGAGCAAATGCTTGGTGAGCCTTCAGCCAATATTGTACATTATTTAAAGGATGCTTCCAACTTGTACAACAAGGTGGGTACGGTATTTTTAAATTATTCGTTACATCAACCGGCTGTTTTTTTTCAAAAAAAAATCATTACTGCTTTAGCAGCCATTCGTTTCAAACATCTTTTTAAAAGTTTACACCAACTGAACAAACAATATTTCCGGCAGGAGAAAACGGTACAGTTATTTAACCGATATGCTACCTATAATGGCAGTAACCCATACCGGGCACCGGGTATGCTAAGTGTAATACCACATTTAGAAATGAATGAAGGCACTTTTTATCCGGAAGGAGGGATGATTGCCATTACCCATGCATTGCATCGCCTTGCTTTGAAGAAAGGTGTGCAGTTTTATTTTAATGCCCCTGTAGAAAGCATTATCCACAAAAATGGACGGATAAAAGGTATTTACAGCAAGGGGGTACCGTATATGGCTAATCTGGTAGTGAGCAATGTTGATACTTATTTCACCTATCGCTATTTATTAAAAGATGAAAAAACAGCCGCCAAAATAAACCGGCAGGAGCGCAGCAGCAGTGCGCTGATATTTTATTGGGGGATAGCCAAAACCTTTCCTGAGCTGGATTTGCATAATATTTTTTTCAGCCATGATTATGCAGCAGAATTTTCAGCCATTTTTCAGGAAAAAAAATTGTATACCGATCCTACCGTGTACATCAACATTACTGCTAAGTGTGAGCCAGGCATTCAGGCACCTGCCGGTAAGGAAAACTGGTTTGTAATGGTGAATGTACCGGCAGCAACGGGTACCGACATGGTAGCCCTGCAGCAGCAGGCAAAAGCCGCTATTTTAAACAAGTTAAGCCGAATGTTGCAAACTGATATTGCCTCATTAATAGAAGCCGAAGCCATACTTGACCCGGTGCAAATTGAAACCAAAACCGGTTCCTATAAAGGCGCCTTGTATGGTACCAGCAGCAACAGTATATGGTCTGCTTTTTTACGGCATCCCAATTTCAGTAAAACCATCAAAGGATTATACTTTGTGGGGGGCAGTGTACACCCGGGTGGAGGTATACCCTTATGTTTGCAAAGTGCTAAAATTATGAGTGGATTAGCCATTCCTTATTTAAAAAAAATCAGCACCCGGGATGACAAATAAACAAATCGAAAACACTTCTGTTTTTATTGCACTATTGGTGCATATAAGCGGGGTGGTGGGTATATTGTTTACCGGTTACAAACATTGGTTTGTGGCATTCACCCCACTCAATTTGTTGTTGATGTTGTTTTTGTTAATCGCCAATCAGCGCAAACGCAATAAGGCTTTTTGGATGTACGCTACCCTGTGCTTTGCAATTGGAATGGTGACAGAAATGATTGGTGTACATACCGGCTGGTTATTTGGTGATTATGCGTATGGCAAAGTAATGGGCATTCAATTAGCCGGTGTGCCTTTGCTAATTGGGGTATATTGGTTTGTAGTAGTGTTTTGCAGTGGTGTTATCATGCGATTGTTGGTAGAACGCCTGTTCAGGCCTTTTGTGTATTTGCCTGGATTTTTTGAGCGCAAATCAGTACGCATTGTAATGATTATTGATGGGGCCATTTTAGCCACCTGCTTCGATTTAATCATGGAGCCTACAGCCATTAAATTAGGTTTTTGGCATTGGGATACAGTAAAGGTACCCTTGTATAATTATCTCTGCTGGTTTTTTGTCAGTGCCGGTTTATTAACCGTTTTTCAATACATGGATTTTTATAAGAAGAACCATTTCGCTGTACATTTGTTTATTATTCAGGTTTTGTTTTTTTTGGTTTTAAGCATTTACTTATGATGTTAGTTATATATATATTTGTTACTATTGCTACTTTCTGTGTGATGGAAGGCATTACCTGGTTAACCCATAAATATGTTATGCATGGTTTTTTATGGTACCTGCATGAAGACCACCACCAAAAAGGGAATGGTTTTTTTGAAAAGAATGATGCCTTCTTCCTCATATTTGCAGTACCCAGTTGGTTGTGTATTATGCTGGGTTTACAGCATTACAATTATTTTACCGCTGCCATTGGCTTTGGCATTGCTTTATATGGGATGGCTTATTTTCTGGTGCACGAAGTAATTATACACCAGCGGTTTAAATGGTTTACACGTAGCAACAACAAATACATTAAGGCCATACGTTGGGCACATAAAATGCACCACAAACATTTGGGTAAAGAAGAAGGAGAAAGTTTTGGCATGTTGATTGTTGCCAAAAAATATTGGAATAAAGTGCGGAAAGATGAACAACTGCAACAAGTGCAGCACAATACTATTATACCCTCACAACAACAATAGAAATATTTGCCATCGTCATTCGACTATATCATTACCGGCGCAGGATGTGCCGGCTTAAGTTTATTGATGCGCCTGTTGCAGGAACCTAACCTGCAACAAAAAAAAATACTGGTGATTGATAAAAATACCAAAAAAAGCAACGATCGTACCTGGTGTTTTTGGGAATCAGGTACGGGTTTATTTGAGCCCATTGTACACCACCGTTGGCAGCAACTGCGTTTTGTGGCACCCGAAACAGATAGAACTTTTTCAATAGCTCCATTTCAATACAAAATGATTAGGGGTATTGATTTTTATGATTATGTACATAGCCATAGCGCATCATACAACAATGTACATTTTTTACAGGCAACGGTAAAACATTGGCGTAATACGGCACAGGGTGTAGTGGTGGAGACTGATAAAGGGGTATTTAGCGCTACCTTTATGTTCAATAGCATTGTTCATGCAACCCAACTGCCGCCGCCGGGTTTTAAAGGTTATTTTTTGTGGCAGCATTTTAAGGGTAAAATTATTCAAACAACAACGCCTGTTTTTGATGCTGAAAAAGCCACTTTCATGGATTTTACGGTGAGTCAGCATAACGGCACCACATTTATGTATGTATTGCCATTTACTGCAAATACCGCATTGGTAGAATACACTTTATTTACCGAACAGCTTTTAGCGCCAGAAAGCTATGATGCTGCCATTGATGATTATATGCTGGAAAAATATGGGATTGATCCTACGTATGAGGTATTGCATGAAGAATTTGGAAAAATACCCATGACCAATTATCATTTTCAAGCCAGGGATGGGAATATAATACCCATAGGAATTGCAGGGGGACAAGCAAAAGGCAGCAGCGGTTATGCTTTTTATTTTATACAACAACAAACAGAAGCCATTGTAAACAGTTTGCTGGTGTTTGGGGAGCCTAAAAAACAGGGTATTACTTTACAGCAGCAAAAATTCAGATGGTTTGATAAAGTGTTATTACGTGTTTTGCAAGAACAACTATTACCCGGCCATGAAGTATTTGCTGCTATTTTTAAACAAAATACACCTGCCACCATACTTCGGTTTTTAAATAATGAAAGCAGTTTGCGGGAAGACCTCCAAATTATGCGCAGTGTACCTATGCGGGTATTTTTACCGGCTGCCCTGCATACCGCATTGTTTAGAAAATAAGCCCATGATGGCGCAATAAGGGTATTACAACTACAGATTTGCTACAGAATAGGTGCATAGGTTTATTAGATGGTTTTATTAGCGTGAAAGCTGTTTACCTACTACCGATTTACATACAATAAAAACATAACTAGATTATTATCATAAAAAATGTATACAATGAAATCAATAACCATTGCTGCTTGCCTGTTATTGGTAAGTATCATCACCACACAAATTAGCACAGCCCAGTCGGGTTATCATCTTAGCGGCGAGTATAAGATTGCCAGCCCGGGTTGGTGGGATTATATTGCCGTTGATCCAGCCTCTAATAAATTGTACGTATCGCATGGTACACAAGTCAATATTCTCGACAAAAACACCGGCGATTCATTGGGTGTTATACCCAATACCAAAGGCGTGCATGGTATTGCATTGGTACCCGCTTTAGGGAAAGGATACACCAGTAATGGAGGCAGTCATAATGTTAGTGTATTTAAAACCGCTACGAATCAGGTAATTGGCCAAATAGCTACCGGTGAAAATCCGGATGCCATTTTTTATGACACCTATTCCAAAAAAATTATTACCTGCAATGGCAGAAGTAAAGATTTGTCGGTGATAGACCCGGCCACTGATAAAGTGGTGGGTACCATAGCCGTTGGGGGCAAACCCGAAACTGCCGTGAGTAATGGCCAAGGTAAAATATATGTAAACATTGAAGATAAAAGTGAGATAGTAGTGATTGATATCAATAAGATGACGGTATTGGCACATTGGTCAATTGCCCCGGGTGAATCACCCACGGGTTTGGTGATAGATACCCATACCAACCGTTTATTTGCCGGATGTGAAAAAAAGTTAATGGTAGTAGATGCCAATAACGGTAAAATAGTAGCTGATTTACCCATTGAGGAAGGATGTGATGGGGTAGTGATAGACCCGGCTTTGCATTATATCTGCACATCGAATGGGGTAGGTACAATGACGGTGATAAAAGAAGTTTCGAAAGATAAATTTGAAGTGGTTGAAAATGTACCCACCAAGCGCGGGGCCAGAACCAGTTGTATAGATGAAAGCACACATACCATTTATATGCCTACGGCCAATTTTGAACCCATGCAGCCCGGTGAAAAAGGCAGGCCGAAAATGATACCCGGCTCTTTTCAGGTGTTAAAGATAGTACACGATTAAATAGCTGTTTTGTAAATGGATTAAGGAAACCGCAGCAGTACAGGTTACAGGAATTGCGGGATGTGGGGAAGTGTGGCCTCGCCAGGAATCGAACCTGGATCTGGAGCTTCGGAAACTCTTATACTATCCATTGTACTACGAGGCCGGTAGTTGTTCGGGCGCAAAAATAAATGTTTCGGCTATTGAAATGTCAATAATTCTGATAAACTGTTTCGGCGATACCCAAAGCCGCCTAATGAACCGAACGTACAAGTGTGCGACGCAACGGAAGCTGAATAGTGGTGCAGCAGCCGGTAACAAAATGATTATTTGCCAAATGCCCCAATATTGCTGCTGAATATTTTTACGGCAATGGCTAATAATATCACGCCAAAAAACTTTCGAACGGCCAGTAAGCCTGCTTTACCGAGGGCATGTTCTATCCATTTCAGTGACTTGAGTACAATGTAAACAATAACGAGATTAATGAGAATGCCTGCTAAAATATAACCCTGTTGGAAGTTGGCTTTGAGCGACATGATGGTAGTAAGTGTACCGCTGCCGGCAATAATGGGGAAGGCTATGGGAACCACGGTGCCTGAGGCCGCATCGGCATCGCCTTTAAATATTTCGTGCCCCAGTACCATTTCCAAACCTAATAAAAAGATAACGATAGAACCACCAACGGCGAAGGAGCGGATATCTAAACCAAGTATAGATAAAAATTGTTGCCCCACCAATAAAAACAAAATCATTAAGCCGCCGGAAACCAGCGTGGCTTTGGAGGAACGAATATCGCCCATTTTCTCTTTTAAAGAAATGAGCAGTGGGATGGAGCCTACAATATCAATCACCGCAAACAGGGTAAAGGTTACGGTAATAAGCTGGTCGAAATGAATTGTCATTCATTTAGGTTTTTGCTAAGGTACAATCAAAAAATGATTCATAAGGTTGTGGCCGGTTGTGGATTGTAACAATATTTCCAGTTGCATTGATTGTTTTGTAATGTAAGTTGAATGATGCAACCATAGGGTATGTTAAAAACTTCGAATGATTTTTGCAGGGGTGTTTGGGTAACATAGCATAAAATACTTCTGATAACCCCACCATGGGTAATGATGGCCAAAGGATGGTTTGGGTTGGATGTAATATTCAGAAAACATTTCGATATTCTTTCATGGAACTGTATATAACTTTCACCATTTGGGAAAGGACAATTTACAAAATCGAACATCCAGGTATTGAGTTCTTCCTTTGGGATATCATTCCACAGTTTCATTTCCCATTGGCCACAGTTTATTTCCATTAATTCAGATATGTATTGAACAGGAGCATTCGGAAACAGTTTTTTAGCTAATAATTTGCAGCGTTTTAAGGGGCTGCAGTATACCTGAAAAGCAAGTGGCGGAATACATTTTGCAAGGGTTGCAGCTTCTTTAGCAAAAGTATGCGCTACTTCAATATCACTTTGGCCGTAACAGGTTCCTTTTGGAATGGAAGGTGTAGTATGCCGAATTAAATAAAGGATCATTTTGTATATTTAATGCAGGTGATTGAGTATCAACAATAGGGTAATATAAAGAACAACTTCAGAAACCTGTTGTATGGCACCCAAACAATCGCCTGTATAACCGCCTATCCATTTTTTAAAATATTTGTCAGCCCGCCATGTTACCAATAACATGGGCACTAATGCAACAAGCCAAATGCCGGGAAGAAAACAAAATGGAATTAGGGATCCTGCAATAGCAATTGCTATTTCAATAACGGTTAATTTTCTATTAGCCAATGGTTTTGATTTACTGGTATCTGTATCCTGTACATAACTACTTGTTTGCATGATAACAATGGCCATAAACCTGCTGGCAGCATGTGCGCATGGAAAAAGCAGTAAAAAGTATTTGCTATGAATTTGTGGGTTGATTTCAACCAATAGCAGATACTTCAATGCCAATATTCCTGTTAAGCCGGTTACTCCAAAAGTACCCAGCCTGCTGTCTTTCATAATTTGTAAAATTTTTTCTTTTGTCCAGCCTCCGCCAAATGCATCACAGCAATCTGCAAAGCCGTCTTCATGAAAAGCACCTGTGGTTACAATACCTGTTAACATAGAAAAAGCAATGGCAAGATGTGCAGACAGCAGCAGGCTGAAAACATAATATGCAGTTGCCGTAATGCAACCAACCAAAAGTCCCACCCAGGTAAAATAGCGAGCTGACTGTTGCAGTAAATTTTGGTTGTGGTTAATATTTTTTGGAACCGGTAATCGGGTAAAAAACATTAAGGCAGTAAAAAAAAGTTGTATCTGTTTTTTCATGTAGACGAATAAAAAATTTAATTTAGTTGGAAGGCCCGTTGATTTGAAAGGAATCGGTATCATTCATTTCATTCAGCATAGCAATAGCCGATTGGATTAAGGGAAGGGCTAATGCTGCACCGGTTCCCTCTCCTAAACGTAAATCTAATTGCAACAAAGGTTGTAATTGCAGATAGGCTAACATTTGCTGATGACCTTTTTCGTTGCTAAGATGTGATGCAATGCAATAGTCTGTAACATTTGGCTGTAATTTTTTTGCTACAAGTAATGCTGCTGTTGTAATAAATCCATCAGCAATAGTCACCATTTTTTCTGCAGCCGCCTGCAAGTAAGCGCCTGTTAACATGGCAATTTCAAATCCGCCAATTAGTTGTAAAAGTTGTAAAGGGTCGATATTGTTATTATGGAGGTGGTATTGATGTGCCACTTTTTCCAATACCCTCAATTTTTTTTGATATTGATCATTATTTGTGCCAGTGCCTCTTCCCACACATGCTGCTAAAGGAATATTTAATAAGCCATGCATAATAAGTGCTGCCGATGAACTATTGCCAATACCCATTTCGCCAAGGGCAATTGTATTGCATTGCTGTTGTTTTAGTTGGAGAATATACTCCCTCCCTTTTTGTAAACAGGTTGCCAACTCGTCTTTGGTCATTGCAGGTATTTCCAAATAATTTTTAGTACCCATATTTATTTTGCTCACTGTAAAATTGGGATATGCTAAATCTTCATTTTTCCAAATGCAATTGATACCTGCATCAACAATGGTAAGTTTTAAGTTGTTTTGCCTGCAAAAAACATTAATGGCTGCACCACCTTGCAAAAAGTTGCGAACCATTTGTTGCGTAACTACCTGCGGATATGGATTTACCAGTCCGGTTGTAGCAATACCATGATCAGCTGCAAAAATAATCATGTTCGGATTTTTTATTTCCGGAGCAGTTGTTTCCAGTATACATCCAACTTTAACTGCAATGGTTTCTAACATACCCAATGCACCTACGGGTTTAGTTTTGCCATTTATTTTTTTGATGAGTGCTTCTTTGAGCAAAGTATTGTTTGTTCCGGCAATTTTACTGAATTGAAAGTTTGCAGAATTACTTGCAGTAGGATATAACTGTTTAATTTCTTTTACTTCCGAATTTTTTGATTTGGACTTCCAGCCATCTTTTTGCAGCATGGGTTGTTGTCCATAATCGGTTGCCGGTTTCCCAATACAAAAATATCCCAATGGGTATTCATGCGCCGGTATATTCAGTAAATTTTTAAATGCCGTAAAATTTAGAATAGATACCCAACCGAGTGAAAATCCATCTTCAGTTAATGATAACCATAGGTTTTGTAAAGCACAAACACTGCTCCATTGCAGGGTATCGGCAGTGCCTGAAATGCCAATGGTAAATTTTTCCAGTACACTGTAATCAGTTGTAATAATTAATCCAACGGGCGATTCTTTAATTGCTTCCAGTTTTAATTTTTTGTACTGTTGTAACAGAGCAGTGTTGTGTAAAAGTTCTGCTTCCACTTTTAGATTTTCGCTTTGAAATAGTTCGTGAATAGCATTCTTGATATGCTGCTCTAATAGCAAATAGTATTTGGTGGCTTCACTTAATCCGACAGATGGAGCCATGTGTGCTGCCCGCAGTGCTTTTTTTAATATCATATCCGGAACAACATCATTGGTAAAATGCCGGGTATCTCTTCTTTTATTGAATACATCAAATAGTTCCATAGTTAGCAGGAATTAAATCGCAGAACCAAAAGCCCATCTGGTTTTGTTGATGATTTTGTGATGAACAGGGGTTACTTGCATTGTTAGGTGCGTTGTATGTCCGCAATACTTTTTCGCCAATGGTAAACGGGATGGGTTGCCTAAAAATAGGGCCATTGAAAACGAAGCTGTGGAATTCACCGTTTTCGCCACATGGGTCAACATTTGCGGGAAGGTCTTTCAGAAAATCATGATCAATGATTCTGCCTGCAAAACTTTCATCTAACAGTTCTGCCTTTGTGCAAACGATAATAGATTGAAAGCCGAGATCAATAAACTCATGCACCAATTCAATAGTGTTGCGTTTCCATAAAGGGAAATGTGCCTGAAAGCCGGCTGCTGCTAATTTTTCTTCCCTGTAGTTGCGCAGATCTTCTAAAAATATATCGCCAAAAATGGAGTGGGTATACCCTTGTGCTTTAAATTGTTGCATGGTATTGGTGAGCAGTCTGTTATAGGTATCCATATCAGGTTGTTCAGGCAGTAATAATTTTACCAACGGTATGCCAATGGCGGCGGCCTGTTGTTCTAATAATATACTTCTAACACCGTGCATAGACACCCGATTATAGGTTTGATTTACAGAGGTAAGTAATGCGCCAACCTGCCATTCAGTATTTTGAAAAACTTTATAAAGTGCCAATGCACTGTCTTTGCCGCCACTCCAGTTAAAAACAGATAGATGTGCCATTATTGATTTGTTTCTTTTATGATTACAGGAATACCACTCACCATAAAAATCACTTTATCGGCCAGTGAGGCAACGAATTGGTTAGCCCAGCCTTGTAAATCTGTGAATTTTCTGCCAATGGTCGTTTCTGCGTGAACACCCATTCCAATTTCATTGCTTACAATGATAAAAGTACCCGGCATTTGATGGATGGCTATTATTTCTTTTTTAAATTCTATTAGTGCTGTATCAATATTGTTTTGGTTTTTGATAAAAAAATTGGTAAGCCATAGCGTAATGCAATCTATTACTGCAACTGTTTCCTGAATAGGCAGTTTGCTCACTTCAAATTCTTCTTCATAACTCATCCATTCTTTTCCTCTGTTATTTTTATGGTGTTGAATTCTTTCGGTGAAATCATCTCCCCAGTCCTTAGCCGTGGCAACATAAACCGGGTTGTTACTCATATTTAATGCCAGGTTTTGCGCATAATTACTTTTGCCACTCCTGGCTCCACCGGTTATTAAAATAATCATGGTAAAAAATATTTTTCTTTAAATAAAATATATTTGTTTTTTAGTGCCAATAAACATGCCTTACAAAGGCAATCGCTGTAACGGTTTTCAATGAAAGATCTTTCCGCATCTGTTAATGTGATTTCAGTGCAGTGGCAATGAGTTATATCGCCCACTTTACATTCAAAAGGTTGCTGGCAGCGGGCGCATAATTTTTCTTCATGGTGTGGCATAAGCAAAGGTTTGGGGATGTAGCTGAAGATATTTATGTTGCAATGATGCAGGAATCTGAAACAATTGGGGATGAAATAATGCTGCCAGCAAGGCAATACCGTTAACAAGTGTTCCAGCACTGGGTTGGGTAAACAAATCAAAATCGGCCAGATAAACTTGCCGGTTTTGTACTGCTTTTAAACCATTCCATTCCGGAAATTGAGTGAATAGATGCATTTCTTCTTTTGCACGATGAATGGAAAAGCCACAGGGTGCAATGATGATAATTTCCGGATTGTAACGTACAATTTTGCTCCAGGGGGTAACAATGGAATCGCCACCGGGATGGCTGAGCATGTCTATGCCACCGGCCATGGCTATCTGGTAAGGAATCCAATGTCCGCAATTATAAATGGGTTGTATCCATTCCAACAATGCCACGGTTTTAAGCGGCATTTGGTGCTGACGAAGTTTATCTAAAATATGGTTTGTGGTTTGTTGCAGTTGTGCCAGGTACTGATATGCTTTTTCTTCTTTACCTATGGCAGTAGCAATAGTGATGGCAGTTTGATACACATCCTGCAGTGTTTGCGGTGTTAAGGCAATTAACTGTGGTTGCTTCTTCAATCGGGCAATGGCAGCGGCAGTGCAGGCAGTATCAATCTGACATACTTCACAAACATCCTGTGTAAAAATAATATCGGGTTCTATTTGTTGCAGTAAATCTTCATCCACATAATACAAGCTTTTTCCCGATGCTTTCGCAGCAGAAAAAATAGTATCAATTTCAGTGCTGCTTAAATGGTTGTCTTCTAAAACACAGCGAACCACTTTGGGTTTTTGAGAAAGGGCAGGTTCAGGACATTCGAAGGTAATACCATAGAGCATATGGTCGAGGCCCATATCATATATCATTTGTGTGGCGGCCGGCAAAAAGGAAACAATTTTTAGCATAGTATGGGTTTAAGAAAAAACAGGGCTACTGCAGCAAGCCCTGTACGTTTATTATTTTGAAACCGCATGCACTGATAAGGCCGGATATTTTTTTTGCAGCCATTCAAAACTGCCGTAAAAAATGGCGCCGTATACAATGTTGGCTACCAGCATATTCCTTAAAAAGGGTAAAGCCTGAACATAACATTGAACAAACCCATCCCAATTGCGCTGTAAGCGTTGGCCGTTTCTGATATCTAATCCACCAAACCACCAAACGGGTAAGTCTGTAATAATCCAGTGTGTCAGTGCAGCCGCAAATGCCGCGGTGATTACCGTACTCATTTTTACATGCTTAATCAATGTGCCTATTAAAACAATTACTGCAAATGCAAGATAAGTGTATATCCATCCTTTGTACAGCAACCCGTTACCATAACCTGCATAAATGGTATGCATCATTACTACATCACTAAAAAATAGAACACCTAAAGGAAATGCATATTTTTTCCAGGGCTGATTAAAATAAGTACCACCAAATAGCCCCATGGCACCAATGGGCGTAAAATTGGCCAAAGGCGATAGGGTACTGCCTGCATTCCAAATACGCAAAGCAGCGGCTAATACAATAAACAACAATACAATTGCTGTTGCCGGATTGAATTTTTGAATAGACATAACGATTGTTTTAATTTAAAAGTTAAAATAAGCCCCTGTCATCATATTAAAGCGTTTGCTGTTATAGCCTACAATATCAAAATATTGTTGGTCGGTAATATTGTTGAGCGAAGTAAACAGGCGAATTTGTTTGTTAACCCGGTAGCTGATAAAACAGTCAACAGTATAATAAGCGGGCTGTAAATCAGGTCCAATATCATAAGGCCCTTTTAAACGAGTACCTACGTATTTAAAGGCCGGTGCAATGGTAAAGCCTTTTACGGGCGAAAGGGTAAGTACACTGTTCATCACAAAATTAGGACGTCGGAACAGGTTGTTTACACTAACACCATTTTGAATGCCATGCCCGTCAATATAGGTAAGATTATTACTCCAGGTGCCAATTGTACCAATTTGTGTATTGCTTTCTACTTCAAAGCCATAGTCGTGTTGTTGGTCGCGATTGATGTAGTAGCTGTTGTAATTGGCATCGGTATAAAAAATAATCAGGTTTTTGGTATCTCTTTTAAATGCAGCAAGGCGCAGGCTCATTTTTTTATCTGTGCTTTGGGTTTGGAGTCCAATTTCATAAGTAGTACTGCTTTCAGGTTTTAAATTTTTGTTGCCATAAGCGCTATACAATTGATACAACGAAGGAATATTATAGCCTGATGAAATGTTAATAAATAACTTGGTATTTTCATCAATTACAAATGAGGGATTAAGGGTATAAGTTGCATTGTTACCATAAATGGAATGGTGGTTAACGCGGCCACCGGCTTCAAAATTAAACCCATGAATATTCAGCAACAGCAAAGAGGCATACGCCGAAAGCTGGTTAACATGGGCGCTGTCTTGCCCCAGTTCAGAAGTGTAGGGCCCGTAAGGTCCGGTACTGAAATAGCTTTGGCTGGTATTTTGATGTTGGTACTGAATACCCGAAACCAGGCGAATATGTTTTTGAAAACGGATACTGCCAAAGGTTTCTAACGTAGTGGTATTGCCGTTATATTGCTGGTTAGAATAATTGTAATAAGGGCTCGAAACATAAGTGCTGTCGTTTACATAATGGCGGTTGGCCTGCTGGTAACTTCCCTGTAAAGTCCAGTTTACTTTTTTGTGTTGGAAATCTAAAGCCAGTCCGCCCAAATTATTTTTATTGTGCAGGGTATAATCTTTTTCATCGGTAAAAGCACCGGCGGGTAAATCGGTTTGGTAATGGCTAAAATTGCCAAATGCTTTTGCGGTGAATGAAGGCGAAAAATGGTAACGGGTTTCAGCCATTACGCTGCTTTGTTCAAAACCATCCTTTTTAAAGTTCTGCTTACCCGTACTATCATAAGCAGCAGGGAAACCGGCGCTTTTAATGTAGTTGTACTGCACCAAATAATCCCATTTTTTAAGCGAGCCGCTAATGCCGGCACCACTATTGAAAGTGTTATAAGTGCCATAAGATGCGTTGGCATTCAGGGCCATTTTCTTTTTGGCTTCTTTTTTTAGAAAAATTTGAATAACACCTGCAACGGCATTGCTGCCCCATAAAGTACTTTGTCCGCCTTTCAGAATTTCAATACGTTCTACCTGGTCTAAAGGAATATTATTCAGGTCGAATGAATTGTTGATTTGTGAGGGGTCGTACACCGGCACTCCGTCAATCACAATCAACATATTGCCTGCGGTAGCACCACGGAAGTACAAATCTAAATTAGTACCCAATGCATTGTTGCTGCCATTAATAAAAAATCCGGCCTGCGTATTCAGCAGTGCAGCTAAACTACTGCCGGCATGGTTTTGAATGGTTTTTTGATCAATTACGGTTACAATTTTACCCGTTTCTGATTCCTTAATAGGTGTTTTAGAAGCGGTTACTACCACCTCGTTTAACTGGCGGGTGGCCATAGAGTCTTGTTGTGCAAAAACTGCATAGCCCAAAGCTATGGATGTAAGAAGGAGCGTTAATTTTTTGCTCATTGTTGATTGTTTTTAAAATGAAACAATGAGCTTTCAGGAAAACAAAAAAACGGAGAAATATAATCGACTGCTGCAGACAGTCTTTTACATTCCATGCTTTTCACCCGAAAGCCGTGAATGACAAACTCATTTTTCAATGAGGCTGTATCTGGCAGGTCTTCTGGCTTGGGGCTTTAGCACCTTCCCATTCCGTTTTAGGAACAGTGGTTGTTATCGCTTTCTCTTTTTACAGAGGCCCTTACAGCTACGGGGATAGCACCGGAATTACACCGGTTTCCCTTTTAATCTTGCTATCACAATGCATACCGTTGAAAGGAATGGCTTGCAATGCAATAAAAAGAACCAAATACATGGCAAAAATAGTAATTGCTTTGAATTGTACATTTTTTATTTAATTTCATTTTTTATACCAAACTGTTTATGCAAAATGGGGGAAGGCCGTTTAGAAGCTTTTAGTGACGGCGTGATAGCCATCATTATAACCATCATGGTACTGGAATTAAAAGTACCACATGTTCCCTCTTTCAATGCTTTGAAAGATGTTTGGCCGGTATTATTCAGTTATATTTTACGGTTTAATTATTTTGGAATTTACTGGAGTAATCATCATCACCTGTTTCATGCAGTGGAGCATGTAAATGTAGGGGTATTATGGGACAATTTGTATTTGTTGTATTTGTTGTTTTGGTTGCAGTTGGTACCCTGTGTGTCGGGATGGATGGTGAAAATCATTTTGAAAGTTTACCGGTGGTATTGTATGGCTTTGTGTTATTCATGAATGCCATTGCTTATTACATATTGGTTCGCACCTTAATTGGATTGCATGGAAAAGAAGGGGCGTTAGCGGCTGCCATTGGAAAAGACATGAAAGGGAAAATTTCTGTATATATTTATATTGTTGCCATTGCAGTAGGGTTTTGGAATGCCTGGGTGGCTTTGTTTTTATATGGGGTAGTAGCTGTTATTTGGATTGTGCCGGACAAACGCATTGAAAAAAGATGAGTGCCCGGAGCAAAACAACAACCGGAATAATGGTACCTGTTCGTTTTTGGGTTATTAAAATTCTACTTGGCATACAATTCTTTACTATATTGAGTGCCATACTATAGCAACATGCAGGGAAAACAACAACTGAATTTGTTCAGCTTTACCATGATTGTAGTAGGGCTGGTAATTGGAATGGGTATTTTCAGAACCGCCGCTACTTCTGCCAAGGATGCCATTACGCCATCTGTTTATTTTACTGCATGGATATTGGGTGGATTGATAGCTTTTTGTGGTGCTTTAACATATGCGGAAATAGGTAGCCGTTACCCGGTTACCGGTGGGTATTATAAAATATTTTCAGTAGCCTATCATCCCAGTATTGCGTTTGCCATTAACTGTATCATTTTAATCAGCAATGCTGCATCACTAAGTGGCGTTGCATTAATTGGAAGTGGTTATATTACAAAATTGTTTCCCGGTCATCAGTGGACGAATATTGATAAAGCCATTATCAGTGCCGGGGCTATTTTAGTGTTTTATGGTATTAATTTAATGGGTTTGCGTATGAGTGCAAAGGCTCAAAATATTTTAATGCTAATTAAAATAGGAATGATAGTGGTACTCATTGCGGCCTTGTTTTTTCCATATCATCAGGCAGTAGCAACAGCAAGTGTTATGGCTGATAGCACCCCACATATGAGCTGGATTCAAAGTTTAGGGATTAGTCTCATAGCTGTATCGTTTACTTATGGAGGCTATCAGCAAACCATCAATTTTGGTAATGAAATTAGCAAGCCGGCACAAAATATGCCCCGTGGTATTTTTATGGGTATTACCATCATTATTGTATTGTACTTATTGGTAAACCTGAGTTATTATCGGGTTATCGGTTTTCATCAGATGAAAAATGAAACAGAAATTGCTTATGTGTTAATTCAAAATGTATTTGGCATCCGAGGTGCTGAAATTTTTTCATTCTTTTTGTTTGTGGGTGTTCTTTCTTATGTAAATGCCTTATTGCTTAGCAATCCAAGAGTCATGTATGCAATGAGTGATGAAGGTTCATTGCCTAAGGCATTTGCTGTTCAAAATAATAAAAATCAGGTGTTAACTGTTTCTTTAACGGTATTTGCCGCAATGTGTATTGTAATTTTATTCTTTGCCCAAACCTTTGAAAGAATTTTAAATTTCTCTATTTTTTTAGATTCGTTTGGTATGGTGGGTTCCAGTGCTACCATTTTTATTTTAAGAAGAAAAACAAAACACTTAGATGGAACCGGAATATATAAAATGAAATTATATCCATTGCTGCCGCTTATTTTTATTGCTGCCTATGTGTTTGTTTGTATCAGCATTATCATTCACAGTCCGGCTACAGCGCTGGTTGGTATTTTGGTATTGGCTGGATTTATTGCATTGTATTTTCTGTTTCATAAAAAACAACAAAACCGAAAAGAAACCATTATTTAAATATTTATTGAATTGCTATGCAAGATGCTTATTCTTTATCATACATTTTAAATGAGCTGGGTGAAGATAATGAGGCCTACTTCAGAGCGGTGGCTCCACCCATTGTGCAAACTTCTAATTTTTCCTTTAAAACGGTGGCGGATTTGCGTGAAGCTTTTGCGGATGAATACAATACCTGGCTCTATAGCCGTGGGTTAAATCCCACAGTTAAAATGCTTACACAAAAACTGGCTGCATTAGATGGTGCGGAAGATTGTTTGGTGTTTAACAGTGGTGCTGCAGCTATTTTTGCAGCAGTGCTGGCCAATGTAAAATCAGGTGATCATATTGTAAGTGTAGCAGGTGTGTATACCTGGGCAAGAAAAATGTTTGAAGAAATTTTACCCCGTTTTGGTGTTACGCATTCCTATATTGATGGAACAGCTATTGTAAATTGGGAAAATGCACTACAGCCCAATACCACATTGTTTTATTTAGAATCGCCCAATAGCTGGACGTATGAACTGCAGGATATTCGTGCTGTTGCAGCATTGGCAAAACGGCACAACATTGTTACCGTTATCGACAACAGTTATTGTACACCCCTTTATCAGCAACCCATTGCAATGGGTATTGATATTAGCCTGCAATCGGCTACTAAATACATTAGCGGACATAGTGATGTGGTAGCAGGTGTTTTAAGTAGTAACAGCGCAATGATTCAACGCATTTTTAATAGCGAATATATGAATATAGGCAGTGGTATACAGCCCTTTAATGCCTGGTTGTTAATTCGCGGCCTTAGAACATTGCCCATGCGGTTAGCGCATATTACACAAACCACGAAACAGGTTATTGGTTATTTAAAAAAGGAGCCCATGGTTGAATCGGTTATCTTTCCGTTCGACAGCAGTTTTCTGCAGTTTGAATTGGCGCAGCAACAAATGAAAGGCGCCTGTGGCTTGTGTACCCTTGTTTTAAAGCCAGTAGCGCTTGAAACAATAGAGTTATTTTGTAATGCCCTGCAACATATTAAAATGGCGGTTAGCTGGGGTGGTTATGAAAGTTTAATCATTCCCCGTTGCGCCGGTATGCCAAAAAATGAATACAACAAAATGAACCCCGATCACCGAATGCTTCGTTTGTATATTGGATTGGAAGAAGCCGATTATTTGGTGGCCGATTTACAACAGGCCTTTCTAAAAGCCGTTGCTCCTGCTCAATAAACCATTTATCTAAAATTTCGGAGTGCCTAAACTATTCTGTTATTTTTGTAATAAGATGTTTGATGGAAGATAGTTTTTGGTTAACGGGGGGTTAAACAATTTGAAGGAGGTATGGAATGCAGTTTTCCGAAACATCCCTGTAAAATAGAGAATCAGGCATCTAACTGGTATGGGAATGTTTTTTAATGAACACAAACGATAATGCATGAAATATTTTTTGGTGATTAGTTTTTCCTTGCTCTTCTTGTATAGCAATGCGCAAAACAAAGAAGACAAGTGGAGTTTGCAGCGATGCGTAGAATATGCCATGAAAAACAATATTTCTGTAAAACAGGCTGATGTGCAGGCCAGACTGGCTGCATTGCAGGTACAGCAGGCTAAATTATTTCAAATACCCACCGTTTCGTTAGGAACGGGTGTTGGGGTGCAATTTGGCCGGTCTATTGACAGAACCACCAATATTTACACCAATACACAGGCTTTGTATCAAAATATACAAGCCAATAGCAATGTAACTTTATACAATTGGAATCGATTGAAGAGCAATGTTTCTGCCGCTCAATTCAGTGCACAGGCGGCTTTGGCCGATGTAGAAAAAGCATCGAACGATGCGGCATTCAATGTGGCTACCTATTATTTACAGGTATTAAGTGCCAATGAGCAAATTAATATTAGTAAGGTACAAATTCAACAAACGCAAACACAGTTAGCTATTACTAAAAAGCAGGTAGATGCAGGTGCATTGCCTGAGTTGAACCAAATTGAACTAGAGGCACAATTAGCCAATGATAGTAGCAATTACATTGCTGCTAAAACCACTTTTTTACAAAGCGTTTTACAATTGAAAGCAGTGTTGAATTTGGACGCTGCTGCACCCTTTGAAGTAGATACACCGGATGTTTCTACGATACCATTAGAATCCTTTGCTGACTTACAACCCGAAGTAGTGTATGCTTTAGCTTTGAATAATCAGCCCTTACAAAAGGGTAATGCCTTTCGGTTAAAGGCTGCACAAAAAAATATTCAGGTAGCCAAAGCAGCTTTATATCCTACGCTTGGGTTTGGCATAAGTTTGGGTACCAACTTTTATAATTCTTTTAATCAGATTGATGGGTACACTTTCAATGGGTATTCACCAATAACCGGTGCAGAGCCTATTGTAAAAATTGGTACCAATACCTATTATGTGCAAAGTCCAAATATTTCTATTACTCAGTCTAAAAGAAACTTTGGACAGTTGTGGCAGGGATGGAGTAATCAGATTACCAACAACTTTGGTCAGGGGTTGGGTTTAAGTTTAAGTATTCCTGTTTTTAACAATGGGCAAAGCAAAATTGCATACCAGCAATCTAAGCTCAATTACAAAAACACACAGTTGCAAAATGAACAGGCAGATTTTACCTTAAAAAACAATATTTATACAGCATACAGCAACGCAGAGTCTGCTTTCGAAAAATTTACTGCCGGTAAAAAAAGCGTAATGAGTGCTCAGAAGGCTTATGATTTTGCATTAAAACGTTATGAAATAGGTATGTTGGGTACGGTTGATTTAATTACCAATCAAAATAATTTACTAAAAGCTAAATTGCAACAGATAGCCAATGAGTACGATTATATTTTCAAAATGAAATTATTAGAATTTTATAAAGGCATGGGTTTAAAATTATAAGCAACGAAATACGGCAACAATCCATCTATAATAAAAAAATACTATGAATAAAAAACTGCTTTGGACCATCATTATATTGGTTATACTACTCGGTGGTTTATGGGGATTAAAAGCTGCCGGCATTATTGGTAAAGATGAAGGCATTAAGGTTTCTGCCGAAAAGGCCGAGAACAGAACCATAATTGAAAGTGTAAATGCCAGTGGTAAAATTTATCCGGAGGTGGAAGTGAAAATTAGTCCGGATATTAGTGGGGAAGTAGTTGCACTCAATGTAAATGAAGGTGACACCGTAAAAAAAGGTCAGGAATTGGCAAAAATTTATGCCGACATATATGTTACACAGCGCGATCAGGTGGCTGCGGTAGTAGCACAGGCACAGGCACAGGTGGCCAATTCACAGGCAAACCTGGCAGGCTTAAAAGCAACCGTTGAACAAACTGAGGCCAATTTTAATCGTCAAAAAAAATTGTTAGATGACAAAGTAATCAGCCGCCAGGAATTTGAAACAGCCCAGCAAGCGTATCGTGCTGCTGAAGCCAATTACAATGCAGCACTTCAAAATATTATTGCCAATAAAGCCAATATTAAAAATGCACAGGCACAGTTGGCAAAAGCCAATGAAGATTTATCGCGTACCATTATTACCGCTCCCATGAGTGGTGTTATCAGTTTAATGAGTATTAAAAAGGGCGAACGTGTGGCCGGTAACAGTTTTAATGTAGGTACTGAAATGATGCGGATTGCTGATTTAAGCAGTATTGTTGCACAAGTAGATGTAGGTGAAAATGATATCCCCAAAATTAAAATTGGTGATACTGCTTTAGTGGAGGTAGATGCTTACAACGACAGGAAATTTAAAGGGATTGTTTATAAAATAGCAAACCCCGTTACCAATGCATCTTCAACTACTACTTCAACCGATGTTACCAATTACAAAGTACACATTCGTTTGTTGCAGGATAGTTATAAAGATTTAATTGTAAAAGGCCGTTTCCCCTTCCGGCCCGGTATGAGTGCCAGTGCCGATATACAAACCAAAACTGCAAATAATGTGTTAAGTGTGCCATTGAATGCAGTGACTACCCGCGATATGAATACTGATTCCACATCTAATAAAAAAACGGCAACTTCTAATAATAATAGTGATGCTACTGTTAATAATACCCCAAATGATAATACCCGGGAAGTAGTTTTTGTAATACAGAAAGATGGTACCGTTAAAATGGTATCCGTTAAAACCGGCATTCAGGATTTAAACTATATTCAAATAACTGATGGTTTAAAATTAGGCGATGAAGTGGTAACAGGGCCCTATGCAACCGTGAGTAAATTATTGAAAGACAAAGACAAGGTATTGGTTACCCCTAAAGATAAATTGTATGAAGTGAAAGCAAATTGAGTTTTGCTGTATCAATTTTTTTAGCTGGTTGCAGTTCTGTAGCCGGTTTTTTATATTGTAATTGCAGGAATCAACTCTTTGTATTGTATGTTTGTTCCACTGATAAAAATACAAGTATGCAAATAGGTATTGTAGGCAGTGGAAGTTGGGCAACAGCTTTGGCAAAAATTTTAACTGACCATCAAATGAAAATTAAATGGTGGATCAGAAATGAGAAAACCATTGCGGTAATGCAGCAACGCAAACACAATCCGCATTATTTAAGCAATGCCTATTTTAATACCGATTTGCTGCAAATGTCAGCTTCCATATACGAAGTGGTAAAAGCAAGTGGAATAATAGTAGTGGCCATTCCATCTGCATTTGTTGCTGCTGCTTTTGCCAGTTTACCTGCAGATGCATTGCAGGGTAAAAAAATAATTTCTGCTATTAAAGGTATCTTGCCGGAAGGCAATTATTTGTTTCATGAGTTTCTGTCAGAAAAATTTCAATTCCCCATTACGGATTATTATACCCTTTTAGGTCCCTGCCATGCTGAAGAAGTAGCGGCAGAAAAACTTTCTTATCTTACCATTTCCGGTATAGATATCGCAATGGCTCAGCAATTGACCCATTATTTTAAAACAGAATACATAAATATCGGGGTAAATAGTGATATTATAGGTGTGCAATATGCAGCAGTATTAAAAAATATTTATGCGTTGGGTGCCGGTATTGCGCATGGATTAGAATATGGCGATAATTTTTTAAGCGTATATATTGCCAACTGTTCTCATGAAATGAGTCATTTTTTATCGGTAGTTACTGCCAACTATCTACCCTATAAAAAAAATCATACTACTAACTATGCTGCATCCGTTTATTTGGGCGATTTATTGGTAACCTGTTATTCACTGTTCAGCCGCAACCGTACTTTTGGAAATATGATTGGCAAGGGTTATAGTGTAAAGTCGGCTCAGTTGGAATTGAATATGGTTGCTGAAGGCTATAATGCTGCAAAGTGTATGGTTACCATCAACCGGCAATTCAAAACATCTATTCCCATTGTTTCAGTTATCTATGCCATTTTATGGGAAAATTTATCACCGGAAGAAGGGTTTAAAAAAATTGAAAGCTATTTAATTTAATGCTGTAATTAAGCATTTACTTCAAATAAATCAGCAGCAATACCATCGGCAAACAACATTCCTTTTTTTGTTAAACGAATTTGTTCTTTTTGTGGCTGCCATTCCATGAAGCCCTGGTATAGCCATTTTTGAGCAGCTCGTATTAATCGTAATTTGTTTGTTTCAGTCCAGTTATCATCAAGTATTGACAAAGTGAGGCCTTCTCTGGTACGTAAGGCAATCATAATTTGTTCATTTCTTTTTTGAACGGGTGTAAGCACTTCTGTTTCTGCAGGAACATTTCCTTTTTGAATGCTTTGTATATATAATGTGTTGTTTGCAATATTCCATTGCCGCAATGTGCCATTATACGAATGTGCTGATGGGCCCAATCCAACATAAGGTATACCTTTCCAATAGCTACTGTTGTGTTTACTTTCATAGGCCGGTTTGGAAAAATTAGAAACTTCATATTGTTCAAAACCTGCTTCCGGTAACCATTGCATTAACAATTCAAATTGTTTGGCCTGAACAGCAGCATCAATATTTTCTTTTGATTTGTTTTCAATGGAATGATGCAGGGCTGTTTTGGGTTCAATGGTTAATGCATAACAGGAAAGATGCTGAATAGGTAGTGTTATGGCTTTATTTATGTTTTCTTTCCAGGCTTCTTCTGTTAAGCCGGGTATACCATATATTAAATCAATACTAATATTATAAAACCCGGCAGTATAGGCTTGTTGAATGGCTTGTACGGCAGCTGTTGCATTGTGCGAACGGTTCATCCATACTAAATCAGCATCTCGAAAAGATTGAACACCCATGCTTAATCGGTTGATGCCTGCACTGCGCCATTGCACCAAAGCTTCCGGAGTGCAATCATCTGGATTCACTTCTAAGGTAATTTCTGCATCAGCGGCAAGGGTATACTGTTGTTGTATGGTTTCCAACAAAAACAAAAGCTGTTCAATGGTTAGCAATGAAGGGGTTCCTCCTCCAAAATAGAGTGTATCAACTATCTGTTGCTTTAAAAACTGATTTTGTAATTCCGCTTCTTGTGCAATAGCATGTACCATTTCGGGTATCTGTTTTTTTGCAACTGAAAAATGAAAATTGCAATAATTGCAAGCCTGTTTACAAAATGGTATATGCACATAAATGCCTGCCATGGGTAATATTGTATCAATTAAAATGTAAAGTTACAGGTATGAACTGCTATAATAGATAACATTGCCCGCTAAAATAACTACTCAAAAATTCATAAATCTGATTAACAGGTAAGGCTTATCACTATTTTTGCGCATCATGAAGTGGATTGCCATTGCTTTGTTGGGTTTCTTTTTTGCACTAATGCCAGGGTTTTCTGCGGCACAGACTGATTCTGGCCATCAGTTGCCGGTTCAGCAAGCTGAAAAAAGCACATTGCCACAGTTGCAAAAAAAAATTACCACCACCAAGCCTGCATTAGAAAGTACAATGGTACAACCGTTGATAAAAAAAATAAGGCCCATGGTTAGGAAAGACAGCGTTGTGCTTAAAACCGACAGTATTAAAAATGTAACTGATTCGGCTTTAAATATCGTTGTGCCAGTACCTGTAGTTGTAAAAAGCAATTTGGATACCAGCACTTACGCCCAATGGCTTCCTGTTTCAACCCTGCCATTTCTGAAAGCACCTGTTTATCAAATAACCAGGTTCAAAGAGTCGGGTGGCAAAGATGAATTGTTTTATGTTTTGTGTGGCGTGTTATTCTATTTAGGGTTATTGCGTCAATTGTTTCCTAAATATTTTGATAATTTATTTGCTTATTTTTTTCAAACCACCTACCGGCAAAAACAAATGCGGGAACAATTAATTCAAGGGCAATTGTCATCATTGCTTTATAACATTCTGTTTTTTTTGAATGGCGGATTATATATTGCGCTGATTGCACAATGTTTTTCCATTCATATTTTTTCATTCTGGTTGTTGGTGCTGTACAGCAGTGTTCTGCTGGCTATTATATATGGGGGTAAATTTTTAATTCTTTCGGCTGCCGGATGGATTTTTAACGTAAAACAGGCTGCATCGGGTTACAATTTTATTGTTTTTTTAATCAATAAAGTGGCAGCCATTGTCTTAATTCCGGTTATTTGGATGATTGCATTTTCGGCTAAACCCTATGCTTCATTTGCGTTACAGTTTAGTTTTTTCCTACTGGCATTTTTATGGTTATATCGTTTTATCATTAGTTTATCTACCCTTCGGCGTGAGCTTAAAATAAGCAGCTTACATTTTTTCCTGTACATTTGCGCCGTAGAAATAATACCTGTATTGTGCATGTACAGGCTGATGTTCCAATATTTAGACAAATAGTTTTTAATTTTGTATTCACTTAGTACAACAGCATGGTAAAAAAAGCAACTAAAAATTCGAACGTTGTTAGCAGTAAACCGGTAAAAAAAATTTTAATTGCCCAGCCAAGACCGGAAAGTGAGAAATCGCCCTATTTCGACATCGAGAGAAAATATAATGTGCAATTTGTTTTTGAGCCGTTTATATGTTTAGAAGGAATTACTGCCAAAGAATTTCGAAAACAAAAAATTGATATTGCTGCTTACACTGCCATTATTTTTACCAGCCGCCATGCCATTGATCATTTTTTTCGTATATGCGAGGAAATGAAGGTTTCTATTAGTCAGGATACCAAGTATTTCTGCATTACCGAGGCAGTAGCACTCTATCTTCAAAAATTTATTTTATACAGAAAACGGAAGGTTTTTTATGGTGCTGATGGTACCAATAAGAGCTTATTTTCTGTGATTAACAAGCATAAAGAAAATGAAAATTTCTTATATGTTTGCAGTGAAAATCAGCAGGATAATGAGATTGTAAACTGGTTAAAAACCAATAAGTGTGAATACCAGTTAGGCTTTATGTATCGCAGTATCAGTAACAACATCAAACCCCTTTTTACAAACAATGATATTGATATGGTTTGTTTGTTTACGCCCAGTGCGGTGCGATCAATTTTCGATAATTTTCCCGATTTCCATCAAAATGGTACACTCATTGGTGCTTTTGGTGGCAATACGGCCAAAGCGGTGGAAGAAACCGGCCTTACATTAAATATTAAAGCACCCGATATACATATTCCCAGTATGACTGCTGCCATTGAACATTTTTTAGCATCCAATCAACCGGTAAAATAGCATTGAAGCGTTGTTGATTCATTTAAAAATTTTCCCTAAATCATATATCAAAAGCCCTTTTGTTCGCAGAAGGATTTTTTCTTTTTCTGTAATTTGCCGGTAATATTCAAATATGCAACATGCCAATCGGTTAATACACGAAACCAGTCCGTATTTATTGCAACATGCGCATAATCCGGTAAACTGGTATCCTTGGGGCGAAGCGGCCCTTGCTGCAGCAAAACAAAACAATAAACCTATATTGGTGAGCATTGGTTATGCTGCCTGCCACTGGTGTCATGTAATGGAAAAAGAAAGTTTTGAAAATGAAGATACGGCTGCTTTAATGAACGAATATTTTATTAATATAAAAATAGACCGTGAAGAACGTCCGGATTTAGACCATGTATATATGGATGCAGTACAAACCTTAACAGGCAGCGGCGGCTGGCCATTGAATGTTTTTTTAACACCGGATGCAAAGCCATTTTTTGGCGGAACCTATTTCCCGGCGGAACGGGCATATAATAGGATGAGTTGGAATGAAGCTTTAATAGCCGTGTATAAAGCATTTACTGAAAAAAGGGAAGAAATAGAACAACAGGCAGCACAATTACTACAACATATTCAAGCCTCTAATCAGTTTGGCATTACACCGCAGCATGGTTTGCAACCTGAAATGGCAGCAATTATTACGCAAAACATTTTGCGGTTAGCCGATACCAAATGGGGTGGTTTTGGCAAAGCGCCTAAATTTCCACAAACCATGGTGATACGGAATTTATTACGTGATTATCATCACAACAGCAATGAACAGGCACTGCAACAGGCATTATTGAGTATTGATAAAATGCTGCAAGGTGGCATCTATGATCAGATTGGTGGTGGTTTTGCACGATATAGTACCGATGCAGAATGGCTGGTGCCCCATTTTGAAAAAATGTTGTACGATAATGCACTTTTGGTTGAGGTATTGTCAGAAGCTTTCCAAATCACCCTAAAAAACAACTATCAGGTAGCCATAGCTGAAACCATTGAATGGCTGCAAAGAGATTTAATGCATGAAAACGGCGGCTTTTACAGTGCATTGGATGCAGATAGTGAAGGGATAGAAGGCAAATATTATGTATGGCAAAAAGCTGAAATAGAACAAATTTTGGGTGATGATGCACCGCTCTTCGGTGCATATTATGGAATTTCAGATGCAGGTAATTGGGAGCACAGCAATATTTTATGGATACAGGAGCCCGCAGAAGTTTTTGCAGAAAAACAAGGTATTCAGCCCGATGCTTTCAACCTCATACTTGAAAATTGCAAGGTTGTATTACGAAAAGAGCGGTCAAAAAGAATTGCGCCCGGGTTAGATGATAAAATTTTACTCGGTTGGAATGCATTGATGAATAACGCATTAGGAAAAGCATATGCCGCCACGGGCATTGAAAGTTATCGGGATTTGGCAATTCAGAACATGCAATTTCTTGAAACAAATTTCAATATAAATGGTATTTGGTATCATAGCTGGAAGTCGAATCAGGCTAGAATACCCGCATTTTTAGATGATAAGGCTTTTTTAATTCAAGCCTACATTACTTTGCAGGAAATTACTGGTAATGCTGATTATTTGGAAAAAGCAAAAACACTTTGTAATCATGTAATAGCCGATTACTCTGACGAAGAACAACTCTATTTTTATTTTACAACACTGTATCAAAAAGATATTATTGTAAGAAAAAAAGAACTATATGATGGTGCTACACCCAGTGCCAATGCAGTAATGGCTTTCAATTTGTGGTATCTGTCAATTGTTTATCATCAGCCGGAATGGGCATTGCGAAGCAGGCAAATGATTTTAGGCCTTCAAAAAGTTATAATTGAGTATCCAACGTCATTTGGTTACTGGGCATTGGTGGTACAACACTTAATTTATCCCAATAAAGAAGTGGTTTTTACCGGAAATGAGGCAACAAACTATATTGCTCCTTTTTTAAAAAAGTACTATCCCAATAAAATTTTTCTGATTTCTAATAATTTTAAGGAAGGCCTTCCTTTATTGGAGGGTAAAGAATTTAACTGTAAATCAATGTTTTATGATTGTGAAAATGAAGCCTGTCATTATCCGGAGTCAAATTTTGAAATTTTTTTTCTGAATTTCAATTAAACCATTAATTTGCACTCTCCCTGTTTATCCCTCCCGGAAAATAAAGTTAGTAAAAAGAACGTTAAGTAAATGCATCGTTGAACTTTACTCGAACTAAAATTTAAATTAAAGCTAATTTTACAAAGTAGCATGTGTGCTATTTATTGCTATATATTTGTCAATATTCTATCAAGAAATTATGAAGAAGTACCATTATAGTATTTTGCTGGTGTCGTTGGTATCGGTGGGGTTTACTGCCTGTTTCAAAGGGAAAAGTAAAAGTCCGCTGGATGATGGCCAGTTACATGGAGTAGCGCCGGGCGCCGGAAAAAGTATGGGAAAACCGAGAGGAATGGTTTACATTCCACCAGGAACCTTTCACATGGGCCCCAGTGATGAAGATATTAATTTTAATTATACCGCCCGTAACAGACAGGTATCTATTCCAGGCTTTTGGATGGATGCTACAGAGATAACCAATAATGATTATCGGCAGTTTGTATATTGGGTGCGTGACTCACTTGCCGCAAAAGAGTTGGGTTACTATAAATCATCTGCCGGTGCTACCGGTGGGGATTCTGCCATAGCCATTGACTGGAACAAAGCGCGTACCATTAAATATGATGCCTCAAATCTGGAAAAATTAGGCAACAAGCTCATTCTTGCGCCGGATAACAGATTATATGGCAAGCCGGATATTGACCCCAACAAATTGTTGTATCAGGTAGAAACTTTTAATTTATTTGAAGCCGCCAAAAGAGAAAATGCCGGGCAGCCACGCAGTAAATTTATTGTGCGTTATCAGGTTCCCATTTATCCGGACACCCTGGTATGGATGCGTGATTTTTCCTATTCCTACAATGAACCGATGACTAAAAGATATTTTGCACATCCTGCTTTTGGTAACTACCCTGTAGTAGGTGTTAACTGGAAACAGGCCGTTGCATTTTGCCACTGGCGCACCCATATACAAAATGCTGCTTTGGAAAGAAAAAAGATGGCTGTTGAAAGCGATTACCGATTACCAAGCGAAGCAGAATGGGAATATGCAGCCCGCGGTGGCAGAACCAATTCAATGTACCCTTGGGGGAACTATTATATCCGCAACAAAAAAGGATGTCTGTTGGCCAACTTTAAACCTGGCCGTGGTAATTATGCTGAAGATGGTGGTTTCTATACAGTTCGGGTAGATGCATACTGGCCCAATGATTACGGTTTATACAATATGGCAGGAAATGTGGCTGAATGGACCAATTCCTATTTCAACGAAAGTGCCTATAATTTTATGTCTGATATGAGTCCGGATGTACGCTATGAAGCTAAAGATTCTGATCCTCCATTAATGCGCAGAAAAGTAGTAAGAGGTGGAAGTTGGAAAGATGTAGGTTATTTCCTGCAAACCAGTACCCGCACATTCGAATACCAGGATAGTGCAAAATCTTATATAGGATTCAGGTGTGTAATTGACTTAGCCCCAAGAATGAAAAAATAGAACCCTAAAATCAGCACATTTTATTGATTAAAACTTTAATAAACTTTACGGATACAACAGGCGATGCAATCGCAGGTAGTATTCTATTACCCCAAATCCAGTAAAAATTTAAATTTTCCTTATTATGGCAGCAAAAATTCCTCCTCAGGTAAGTAAATGGTTCGATGTTGGTGTTTCTGTTGGTGCAGCAGTAGTTATCTTCGGTGCATTGCAGAAAATTTTACACACTCCAATTGCAGATGCAATGTTGAAAGTAGGTTTAACTACAGAGGCATTAATCTTTTTAGGATATGGTATACTTTATGTAATATTTCCTTATATGGATGATCATGAGGTGCATATTCCCGGAGCAAAAGTTCCTGCCGGAAACCCGGCTTTACAAACCATGGAAAAAATGTTATTGGAAGCTGATATCACACCCGCTAACCTGAGTAAATTGAGTGCAGGTTTTCAGAAATTGGGATCTACTGTTGAAAAAATGGGCGAAATTGGCGATGTAGTAAAATCTACCGGCGATTTTAGCGCAAAAGCAAAAGAAGCTGCAGGTGCTTTGGGTACTATTACCGGTGCCGTTAATCAAACCACTGCTTCATTATCTTCTTTCAATGCAGCGGCAGAAAATACCAAACAATTTCATACTCAGGTGCAGTTGCTGACCAAAAACCTTACTTCTTTAAATACAATATATGAGTTGGAATTGCAGGAAAGCAATAACCATCTAAAAGTGTTGAATCAGTTCTATGGTAAATTAGCGCAAACTTCTGAAGCCATGAACAATTCTGCCGGTGATGCAATGAAGGCAAAAGAGCAAATTGCCATACTGGCCAATAACTTAGGTAAGTTAAATCAGGTATATGGTAATATGTTAACTGCCATGCAGGGCAGACCATAATTCATACAATGCTTATTGATTTCAACCCTATTCATATAAAAATTATATAAACTGCAGATAAATTATGGCATTACCTAAGGAGCCACGGCAGAAAATGATTAACCTGATGTATTTGGTATTAACGGCACTGTTAGCACTGAATGTATCTTCTGAAATATTGAATGCATTTAAGACGGTGAACAATAGTTTGGGTACTTCCAATGAAGTAATTGAACAGAAAAATCAAACCCTTTTTAAATCATTTCAGGAAAAATTAAATCAGGCCGATACAAAAGAAAAAGCAGCCATTTGGTGGCCAAAAGCTGAAAAAGCAAAACAATTATCCGAAAACATGTATGCTTACATTGAATCATTAAAAGATTCTTTAAAAAGAGCTTCCGGATATAACCCACCAAAAGATACTACTTTTAAAGAAGACGATTTAGAAGCCTCTTCACGATTAATGGTTGAAGAAAAGAAGGGAAATGAATTACAGCAAAAGCTAATTCAGTTTAAAAAAGATCTGTTGGCTATTGATACCGGATTTGCTATGCAATATGCGGCTACTTTGCCCTTAGATGTTTCTATTCCTAAAACAGCAATTTCTGATGCTGCAAAAAAAGATTGGGCATATGCTTATTTTAATATGACACCTACTATTGCAGGTATTACTATTTTAAGTAAATTCCAAAATGATGTGAAGAACTCTGAAGCCCGTGCAGTGGAATATTTCCACAATAAAATCGGGGAGGTGAAAATGGTGTTTGACACGTATGTGCCTTTAATAGGCCAAAGTGCACAATATTTAATGCCCGGACAGGAGTTGGATGTTACTGCCGGTATTGGGGCATTTAATAAAGAATCAAGACCCTCCATATCCATTGACGGTGCCAGTGTTCCGTTACAGCCCGATGGTACTGGATTGTATAAAACAACAGTAGGTGGCCCGGGTTCTTATGTAAAAAAATTACATATCAGCTATTTTAACCAGGCTACCGGTAAACAGGAAACAAAAGATGTAGATATCAAATATACCGTAGGTTCACCAACAGGTGCCAATGTAAGTGCTGATGCTACCCGGGTATTGTATATTGGTGTAGCTAACCCAGTAACCGTTATTGGTGGTGCAGGTGTAGGCGATGAAAAAGTAAGTGTTTCTATTAGTCAGGGTTCTTTAACCAAGACCGGCCCCGGTCATTATGAAGCACAGGTAACTACACCCGGCGAAGCAACTATTACTGTTAATGATGGTAAAAATGTTACACCCTTTAAATTTAGAGTTAAAACAATTCCTGATCCGGTAGCCAAAGTGGGTAATAGTAAAGGAGGTAGAATGGCTTTGAATGAATTTAAAGCAATGGCCGGTGTGCGGGCTGATTTGGAAAATTTTATTTTTGAAAATTTAAAATATAATGTACTCAGCTATACCTTCATTGCAACAGGTAAAGCTTTTTCAGAAAGGCCAGGTATTTCAGTAAACAACGGTGCTGTATTTAATAATGAAACCCGTGCTTTGATTGAGAAATTAGGACCAAATTCAACCGTTTTAATAGATATGATTAAAGTAGAAGGACCCAATGGTACTACTACTTTACCGCCCATTTCATTCTATTTATATTAAATTTATGATTATGAAAAAAAACAGCATTCAAATTTTTGTGTGGATTGTTGCAGTTACTCTGCTGATGTTTGAAAGCAATGCTGCTGTGGCGCAGGCTAAAAAGCGAACTGTTCAAAAAAACACTACGGCACCTGCACAGCAACCGGCTAATAATGCTGCCAATCCGTATTTACAAAATAATAACACAAATACGAATAGCAATAACCCTTATTTATCGTCAGGTAATAATGCAAATACTCCGGTTGCAAACAGTAATGCCAATACTAATGCAACCAAGCCACAAACAGGTATTGGTTGCCGCGAGTATGTGAATATGCCCAGTGCAGAAGGCGGGTTATTTGATACCGTAAAGGTTTCCCTTCGTCCGGATGATCCTACCCGTAATTATGAAATGGTGCGTGACAAAACCCCTTTGGCTTATGATTTTATTCGGGAAGATGATGCCGTTTTTAAAGAAAGGGTATGGAGCGAAATTGATATCAGAGAGAAGATGAACCAGGTATTTGGATATGCCTCTAATGAAGACAATGGCAACCAGCGTTTAATTTCAATTATTGTACAGGCCGTAATGAATGGGGATGTTACTGCTTTTGATGCCAGCGATGATCGTTTTACTACGCCGCTGAATAAAGCCGATTTCATGAAAACCTTTGGTGGCGGCATTGATACCGTACAAAGAAAAGATATTGATGGCCAGCCTACTGGCATTTGCGAAATCAGACCTAGGCAGATAGTTGCCGATTCTATTTACAAATTCAGAATTAAGGAAGATTATATTTTTGATAAAGAAGCTTCCAGATTGGTGCGTCGTATTATTGGTATTGCACCCATGATGAAAAGATATTTATCGGATGGTACCACAGTTGGTGATGATTTGTATCCTTTGTTCTGGGTTTATTACCCTGATATTCGTGCAACTTTTGCTAAAGTGCAGGTGTACAATCCTAAAAATAATGGTGCCAGAATGAGTTGGGATGATTTGTTTGAAAGCCACATGTACAGCAGTTATATTGTGAAAACAACTATGGATAACTTCAAAAATCAATATTTTAAAGATTATATTAAAGACCCCCTATTCCGTTTACTGGCCGGCGAAAAAATTAAGGAAAAGATATTTAATTATGAACAGGATTTGTGGGCTTATTAAGCATTGCTGGGGCTTGTTTTAACTTGGTATTAAATTTGTTTTATAATTTCAGTAGAAAATTTTTTTTTAAAAATTATTGTTATTTAAAAACTAATCTGTACTTTTATCTTGGTTTTTCATAGGATATTGGATTTTAAAGACGGGGCTGGATTTTTATCCTGGCCCTTTTTTTATGCCACAACTGCACCCAATTTGCTTACATTACTTAACCTTGCTATTGAAAAATTGTACCACTAATTCGGCTTTTGCAGGCCCTACAACTGCAGCAATAGCAGATTTATCTTTCGTTTGCAGGTTTTTGATCGATTTAAAATGCTTTAAGAGGGTATCTGCCATGGTTTTACCAATGCCGGGAATCTGCTCTAATTCATTTTTAAAAGCACCCGCCGAACGTTTATTCCGGTGAAAAGTAATACCAAAGCGATGCACTTCATCTCTAATTCTCCGAATCAGTAGCAAGCTGTCACTATCCCAGGGTAATTTTAAGGAACGGTTATCGCCCGGAAAAAATATTTCTTCCTCATTTTTGGCTAAACCCACCACATTCATGCTGCCCAAAAGGCCCAATTCATCCAACGCTTCTAAAGCAGCATTTAATTGGCCTTTACCACCATCAATAATGACCAATTGTGGCAGTGATTGGTTTTCTTCTTTCAAACGTTTATACCTCCTGTAAACTACCTCTTTCATGGTTGCAAAATCATTGATGCCCTGAACGGTTTTTACATTAAAGTGCCGGTAATCTTTCTTACTGGGTAATCCGTTTTTAAAACAAACCATTGCAGAAACCGGATAACTACCCTGAAAATTCGAGTTATCAAAACATTCTATATGTATCGGTGTTTCCTGTAAATGCAAATAATTTTTTACTTCTTCTAAAACCTGCATCAAATCTGCGTCTGATTTAGTAGTAATATGCAGTGTTTTTTTCTTCCTGAGTTCTTCTTTAAAATAACTTACATTTTTTATGGATAATTCTAATAATTTTTTCTTGTCGCCCGCTTTGGGAACTGTAACGGTGATATCCGGCTCGGGGTAATCCATTTCAAAAGGCACCACAATTTCTTCAGCAGTACTGTTAAATTTTTTTCTTATATCTAAAATTACCATCGGCAGTAGCTCAGCTTCGGTTTCTTCTAATTGTATTTCAATTTTTCTGGTGTGCGTTTGTACAATGGTGCCATGGTTTACCATCAGGTAATTAACAAATGCAGTCTCGCCTTCTTTTACAATGGAAAATACATCTATATTGTTTAAATGCTTGCTTACTATAACAGATTTTGCCTGATAATTTTCCAGATAATCCATTTTGTTTTTTACTGCGGCTGCTTTTTCAAATGCTAAATTGGCTGCATGTGTTTGCATTTCATATTTTAAACGTTGCATTACCGGACTTAAATTGCCCTTTAAAATTTCTCTAATTTGTTGAATACCGCTGTCGTAATCCATCTCAGTTTGTAGTCCTTCACAAGGTCCTTTGCAATTACCCAAATGATACTCTAAACAAACTTTAAATTTATGCTTTTGTATATTATTTTCTGTTAATGCCAGTTTACAGGTTCGAAGTGGAATGTATTGCTTAATGAAATGCAACAATTCTCGAACACGCCCAACTGAACTGAATGGACCAAGATATTCTGAGCCGTCATTTAATTTTTGACGGGTTAAAAATACCCTTGGGAAGGGTTCTTTTTTAATAACGATATAGGGGTATGTTTTATCATCTTTTAAATTGATGTTATATTTAGGTTGGTACTGTTTTATCAATGCATTTTCCAATAAAAATGCATCCTGTTCCGAATCAACAATGGTAAACTCAATACTTTCAATTCGCTTTACTAATTCAAATGTTTTATATCCGGTAAATGTTTTAGAAAAATATGAACTTACTCTTTTACGCAAATCTTTTGCTTTTCCTACATACAAAAGCTGATGCGATGCATCGTAATATTTATATATGCCCGGTTTATGCGGTATGGTATGTGCAATGAGTTGAAAAGCAGCAGCAGTCATATCAATGTTTCCAGTTTACAAATATTTTGTTTCTGTTAATTACGGAATCTTTCAATAAGTATTCTTTATTGATTGTAAAATAATTGGCAGGTTTCCAGTGTAAAGCCTCATCTATGGTAGTATCTGCGCGATGCAGTATTTTGTGTATAAAAATATTTTTCAATTTGTTGTTTGCGTCATTTAATAAAATAATGACTGATTTAATGGGGAGTGTATCATTTTGTGCTGCCGGTGCATAGGTAAAACTATAACTGTTGGTGGATAAATCATGAAATACAGATTCATTCAATAAAGCTTTTAATGCAGGGCTATTGATATCAGCATCCAAAAAAGGTTGGGCTAAATGTTCAAATTCTTTAGCATAAATAACTGAAGAGTCTTTTTTTCCTGCATTTTTCGTTTCTATTTTGTACATAAAATACGGGGTGCTCTTTACATCGTTTATTTCTTCGGTTAATATTTCTTTTATTGGAAAATAAGTGCCGGTATCTTTTATCGGTTGTATGGTTGTTGCTGTCTTTTGTTGGTTACTATGGCAGCCTGAACAACAAATGGTTACAGCAATGGTTACGAATATAAAAATCAAATACTTCATGCAGCAAAAGTATTTGAAACACTTGTAACAGTATTGCAGAAACTTATAAGCTGATGATGGTTATAGAAAAAAATTAACGAATGGGCTGGGTAAAACCAATTTTTAAACCATAATCCCATCTAAATTCTTTAATGGGATATAAGTCATTGTATGTTGGGAAATGCTGGTACCGCACCTGAGGCCCAATAAACCAGGTTCTATTGGCAGTTTTATAGGTAATATTCAACTCAATTCCTGTATTGGCATTCCATTTTCTGAAAAAGGGAGCTCCATTGGTATAGTATTTATAATCGGTTGAAAGCAAATACACGTTTTTGTTAAGCGTAAGGGTAGGTTGAAAACTGATACCTGCATCTACACCAATTTTTTTATCGGGAAAGAAACTCCATTGAACACCAATGGGGATAGATATTTGGTATAGTTTATTATCTAATTTGGCCGATTGAAAGCCGCCTGCATTGCTATAACTGGAAAGCATATTTACAGAATCTAACTGATGGTTACGTACATATGCAATGGTTGCAATATTATAGGGCGACCAATATGCATCAATATAATACTGCCGAACATTAAATTGTAAGCCGGTTTTTATTTGCAGGTTTTTATTTAAACGGTATAAAATAGCACCACCCGCTTCCATGCCAATGGCAGGTTTGTGGTGTACTGCTGCATTAATGTTGCTATTTACCAAATTGTTGGTATTGTTAACCGGACTGTTTAATGCGAAGGTGCTCAATGTTGCATAATTTAATCTTTCCTGATTATCAACTAAATTTCGGTAGCTGATGGAAGGCGTAATATATAATTGGTAAGAAAATCTTGGAATTTTAGCAGTAGTTTTTAATAAATTTTTTGAAGTATTATAAGCTGATTTGTTCAGCACATTATTGAAACCACTGATTTTGTTTTTCTGATCTAACCATGCAAAATTAGGATACAATATCAGGCTGTTGTTGCCGGAATAATAAGTAGTGTTACCTGAAGGATAGGTATTGTTTTTAATGCTTTCTGTATTCATCAATTCAACCGGTTCACTATTGCCGTTAATATGTTTGCTGATGATGGAAATATTTTGAATACCTTTATTGAAGTGGCGGCTACTCACAATAATCTCGTTACCGGAAGTAATGTTATTGGATGTATTTACAACTGCATAGTACGTATTGTGCTGCGGTTTATTGATGTGGTGAAGTTTATTGATGGTTTTATTGGTAATAGCAGTAGGATTAATGGTTTGCTCTAATAAACTATTTTTATTGGCATCAGCGTGTATATTGCTATTGTCGGGTGTATTGGCATCAATCATCTGAACGTTACCAATGGGTGCAAGGGGCTTTATCAAAATATTTTTAGGCGGGTAATTGTAAATGGTAGTAGCCGTTAATGCAACAATAATAAAAATAGCAATAAATGTTAATGCTTTCCAGGAACCCGTACCATGCAATTCTGTACGAATATTTTCCCATACATGCTCAGATGGGTACATGCGGTGTTGTTTCACCTCATCTTGCAGGAATTGTTCAAATTCATCATGTATATGAAAATTGTTTTCCATCGTTCCTGCACTTATTTACTAAATGCTGCCAGCCAGTTGTACTCTTCCTTCGGGCTGTCAACAATTTTCTTCTTAATTAAAATAGTTTCTAACATCGTTTTGGCTCTTGTGTACTGACTTCTGCTGGTACTTTCTTCTATATCCAGCATTTCGGCTATTTCCTTATGGCTAAAGCCTTCTAAGGCATATAAGTTTAATACGGTTCTGTATCCCACAGGTAAAAGTCTGATACATTCTATAATTTGTTTTCCCTGCAATATGGAAGGGATGGTTTCATCTTTGGTATGCAAATGTGTTGCCTGCGACAATTCTACACTTTCATTAAATTTTTTATTCTTTTTTAAAAAATTAATGCAGGTGTGTACCATAATTCTTCTAATCCAGCCTTCAAATGCACCACGGTTTTGAAAAGTATTCATTTGTGTAAACACTTTTATAAAACCTTCTTGTAACATATCTTCCGCATCCTGTCTGTTATGTGCAAACCGATAACACACCGATAGCATTTTAGGGCTATATCTGTTATACAACTCACGCTGTGCAATGGGGTCATTGTACATACATCCAGTTATTATTGCCTGTTCAGTCATTACGGGATAAATAGTTACCCTTAAATATAGGACATTTTGAAATTTTAAATGCTGCTCTTGTGCAATTTTTTTCTTTTGAGCGGCACATCGTATTTAACCGTTTATCATTTTTTTTCAAAATTCAAGCTGCTATAGCTTGTAATTTCTGAGTAGAAAGTTACATTTGCAACACTGTAACAAAAATTATTTGAAAAATAGGGAAAACATACAATCCTTTACCGCAGCTTTTCTTTTGTTGGTGATGTTGTTGGCTATAATGCCCAAACAATGGCTGCATTATTGGTTGGCACAACATACCGATATACCTGCCAGTGTTGCAATACCTAAAAATGGGCCTGTTATTCATGCAGTTGGTTATAATTGCGATGTAAATAATATGGTGGTGGTATTGCCTTTTATGGGCGAACAAATAAATGTAATAATTACCCTGCCGGTTAGTTTTATCAATGCAACTACCATTTTATCTAAAAATACATTTTCATCAGGCCATCACACTTTTGCAACACGCGGGCCTCCTTCTGCCGTCAATAACTTCATCTGGTTGTAATTTAATTATTTAACTAATGTAATTTTATGTTGAAAAAGTTATTACTGGCTTTGCCATTATATAGTATTTTACTTATTTTATTACCACAATTTGCAATTGCATGGGATGGGAATGAAGATTTGGAGCAGGTGGTTTTACATGGAAAAGTATTAGACGCACAAACGCAAAAACCATTAGTTGGCGCCACAGTAAGTATTCCTGATTTAAAATTGGGTGTTATTACAGATGATAAAGGTGAATATCAAATAAAGGGCTTGCCAGTTGGTAATTTTTTGATAGAAGTAAAATATGTAGGTTATGCAACTGCTACAAAAAATGTTGCATTGAAAGGAACTGTAACGGCTAATTTCAGTTTGCTGGAAAGTGCTACTGAAATTGGCGAAGTAGTAGTAACGGGTACTTCAAAAGCAACACAAATTAAAAGAAGCCCGGTACCTATTGTAACCATTAATCATAGTTACCTGCTCAGTAATAGTGCCACCAATGCTATTGATGCAATAGCAAAAATACCTGGTGTAAGAACTGTTACTACCGGACCCAATGTTTCAAAACCTATTATCAGAGGATTGGGGTACAATAGAATTTTAACCTTATATGATGGAGTGCGGCAAGAAGGCCAGCAATGGGGCGATGAACATGGTATTGAAATAGATCAGTTTAGTGTTGACAGGGTTGAAGTAATAAAAGGTCCTGCCAGTTTATCATATGGTTCAGATGCGCTTGCCGGCGTGGTCAATCTTATTCCTACACAACCTGCACCCGAAGGAAAAATGATTGGAGAGGTTTTGTTGAATTACCAAACCAACAATAAGTTTTTTGGTGGTTCAGCCATGTTAGGGGCCACTAAGAATGGTTTTGAATGGATGGCTCGTGTTTCGCACAAACAAGCGGTGGATTACCAAAACAAAGTAGATGGCAGAGTGTTTGGAACGGCTTTTCGCGAAACTGATGCAAATGCTTCATTGGGTCTGCATCGTAAATGGGGTTACTCACATTTGAATTTAGTTTTGTTTGATGACTTGCAGGAAATACCCGATGGAAGCCGCGATAGTGCCACTTGGAAGTTTACCAGACAAATTACTGAAATTGATACGGTACGGCCAATTGTTTCTAACCATGATTTAAATAGTTATGCCATTGAAAAATTACACCAACATGTGCAACATGCCCGTATATATTGGAGCAATAATTTTATTTTGGGCGAAAGCAGGTTAGATTTAAACATCGGTTTTCAAAACAGCAGGCGCAGGGAATATAGCCATCCTGAATTATTTACAGTACCAGGACTGGATTTGCAATTGCAGACCTACACTTACGATGTAAAATATCATTTTCCTTCTTTAGACAATTGGGATATCACCGCAGGTATAAATGGAATGTACCAGAACAATACCGTTACTAACGGTACCGAATTTGTGATACCCAATTACCATCAATTCGATATCGGAGGTTTTATTCTGGGTAAGAAAACATTTGGTAGGTTAGATATTGCCGGAGGTGCAAGAATAGATGGCAGAACATTTGATAATCAAAAATTGTTCACTAATGCAAATCCTGTTACAGGTTTTGATATGCCGGTATATGGTGCAGATACAATTGGTGCACAAAAAATATTTTCAAATTATAAACATAATTTTTCCGGATTTTCCGGAAGCATAGGCGCAACCTATAATTTTTCTGAAAAGTTTTCGGTGAAAGTAAATCTTGCCAGAGGCTACCGGGCGCCCAATATAGCCGAACTATCAGCCAATGGCGTGCACCCCGGCACAAACATTTATCAAATTGGCAGCGATCAGTTAAAGCCCGAGTTTAGTTTACAGCAGGATATTGGTTGGGTGTATTCTTCAAAATACGCCGTTATTCAGTTAAGTGTATTCAATAATACCATCAATAACTATATCTATAATCAGAAATTATTGGGCACCAATGGCCAGGACTCCGTTTTGGTTCAGGGTAATCAGACATTTAAATTTGTTGCATCCAAAGCAAATTTGTGGGGCGGAGAGTTTAGTGTAGATCTGCATCCCATTAAACCTTTGCATTTTGAAAACAGTGTATCTGTTGTAAATGCCATTAATAAAGGTACAGATGGAAAGGTTGTTGCTGATTCAGAAAAATATCTTCCATTTATTCCGCCTGTGCACGGAACTTCTGAATTGCGATATAATTTTAATTTGGCAAAATCGGGTATTAAGAATGCTTTTGTAAAAGTGCAGTTGGAATATTATGCCAGCCAAAATAATGTTTTCAGTGCTTACGGAACCGAAACACCAACTCCGGGTTACAGTTTGTTTAATGCAGGTTTTGGAGGAAGTATTACCAATAAAAAAGGAGATGTACTGTTTAATGTATATGTAATGGGTAATAATCTGTTTAATCTGGCTTATTGGGATCATTTAAGCCGATTGAAATATTTTTATGGTGATTATAAAAATCCCGGCCCAAATGATAACCCCAGAGAACATGGTATTTACAATATGGGAAGAAATGTATCCTTGAAAATAGATTTCCCGCTGAGTTATAATTTAAAGAAAAGCAGTTAAGTTGGTTAGGTTTTGGTAGAAATAAGGCCCACTCTATTACGGAGGGGCCTTTATGTTTTCAATTAGAAATAAGTGAAAAAAAAATTTAAACAGCAAATGCGGTATTTAGTTTGCGTTCGCCAATTTGCTGGCGCCACATGGCATAATATAATCCTTTCATAGCCACTAAACTGTGGTGATTGCCGGTTTCTACAATTTGCCCTCCTGTTTTCCTCGCCATTAAATAGATATTTTTCTAAGTTATTGATTATCAATTATTTGTTTATTTTATTTTTGGTGTCTTGGGTGTCCCAGCGTAATTTTTTATCTTTCAGAAGTGTTTATAAG
>NZ_LUHG01000084.1 GCF_001623405.1 Hydrotalea flava | reverse complement strand
GGTTGCCGGTTATATATGGGTTGACTTTTTTTTATTTGCAGCAGGACATTTCAATTATGTGGACTCGTTTTTTATTAAGCATTTTGTTGACCCCACGCACGACAGGATTCAGCAGGCTGTGCTGCGGTACACTGACGCAAAGTTTTTGCTTTTTTACTTTTGACACTTTGTTTTGATTTTAAAATGCGGTAGATCCGGCGCACAAGTTTTTTTCAGCAACCATTTTTTCAGGGTTATTGCACAAGATTATGTTGGCTTGTTTCACAACTCCCAAAGCAGCTAACATGGGCTTGGCACTATGTCGGCGGACTGTAACGCAGTAGTTCGGCTGTAGTCATCTATCAGCTGTAGTTCCGGCAAGACGACCATAACGCAACTGCAGATTTTTATTTTAAACTTTTGTATATTTATTCAGCAATCGTTCCCGGCTGACGGTTTTTCAAATTCCGCCACATCGCCAAGCCTGGGGCGTTGTGTGCTATTTTACGGGAAGACACCGAGACTAATAATTTAAACTATGAAGACGTATTTTGTAGACTCATTTACGAATGAAAAATTTAAAGGAAACCCAGCAGCAGTTTGTATTGTTGAAAATAATTTAGACAATACAGTAATGCAGAACATTGCAACTGAAATTGGGTTTTCAGAAACTGCATTTATAAAACACCTAACTGATAACTTTTATAGCATTAGATTTTTTACCCCGAAAATGGAAATCCCATTGTGCGGACATGCAACGTTAGCATCTTCCAAAATTATTTTTGACACAACAAGTTTGAACCAAATTATTTTCAAAAACATCAATAATGTTGAACTACCTATTGAGAAATCAGGAAATAAAATAAAAATGCAATTTCCTGTTTACGAAACCGAAGAAATAGAAGTACCAAAAAGTATGTTGAATGCTCTTGGAATAGGAGAAGTCCAAAATAAAAGGTACAGCCCAAACAATAAAATAATTTTATTGGAAATCAAAGACACAAAAAAGTTAGCTGAATTACGACCAGACTTTCCTTCGTTAATAAATTCGTATGATGGAATAAATGGCGTATTAGTAACTGCACAATCGGGCAACAGCGACTTTGATTTTCATTACAGATATTTTTGGCCTTGGGCAGGAACAAATGAAGACCCAGTTACAGGTGGAATACAAACTTTTTTGACAAAGTATTGGGCTTTGAAATTAAATAAAAATAAACTAAATGCTTTTCAATCCTCACAAAGGACAGGAAAGATGAATACTGAATTACAAGACGATAAAGTTTTTATTTATGGAGAGGCTGTAACTATGTTTGAAGGAGAATTAAAAAATTAAGAAAATGGTAATTGAAACATTAAAAGCATTATTCGGCAGGGATTTAAGTAAACTAAAAACTGAAATCGAATTATATAAACATGACGATAACTTGTGGAAAGTGGAAAACCAAATTGCAAATTCAGCAGGAAACCTTTGTTTGCATTTAATCGGAAATCTAAACACTTATATTGGTGCAGAAATTGGCAAAACAAATTATATACGAGATAGAGAACTTGAATTTTCTTTGAAAGATATTTCTAAGGCGGAGTTGATTAAAAAAATTGAAGAAACAAAAATAATAGTAGAATCTTCACTTGATAAATTAACTACTGAACAATTGGAAAATGAATTTCCTATTTTAGTTTTTGAAAATAAAACTTCAATAGGCTACATGCTTATTCATTTGGCGACACACTTGACTTATCACCTTGGACAAATAAATTATCATAGACGACTAATAGACTAAGAGAACGAAAGACAAAACAGCACACAACAGGGGTATTGCTGCAAGTGGGGCTGGACGTTGTTATCTTCGGCTGTAGTTCGCTATCAGCAGCGGTTTCAGCGGACGGAATTCTGTTGGACTTTTAGTTGTTAACTTGTACTTTTATTTCTTTACTGGGCAGCGGTTCCAGGCTGGACGTTCAATGAATTTCCCACCTGCAGCAATACCTGTCCGTTATGCGTCATTCCCCCTTTTTCGACAGAAAATAAATTCCCTAGCTAACGACTTTACTGCAACACCCCGAATTTTGCAATGACAGCTCTATGTGAGACCGATTTAAGCAGTGGTGGTTAATAACCCCGTGCGTCATTCTGGTTAAAATGTACAACTCCATTTACTTGGAGAGTTTATGAATTCAGTGGTGGCTCGCCTGTGGCGAAGACCCCGTTCAGAATAATTGATA
>NZ_LUHG01000096.1 GCF_001623405.1 Hydrotalea flava | reverse complement strand
CTATCTTACCCCTCTTCTTATCCCGCATATCCCCTCTCTCACTTCCCCTCTATCGTTATTGGGGTTGCAAAAGTAATAACCCTACTCTTCCCTACCAAACTTTTTTAAACCTTTTTTTGAAAAAAAATTAAAAAGAGAAACTGTTTCAATTAAAAACGGTAAGCCGTAATTTGGCGTAATGCAGTACAGTATTGAGTTTTAGGGCAAACAAAAGCAATTAAAAAAAATGTTGAGTTCAGAAAAAAAATTTCTGCACTTTCAAAAAAGAAAAAAAGGTAAGCAAAAAGCGTATTACACAAATTGCTTACCGTTATATATTTTCAATCAACGAAATAAAAACTACTTTTTTAAATAAGGCCATCTATTCAGCAGGCAACCATTATTTGTTTGCTTTAGTGAAATTATAATGGCCTGATTTTTATGTTTTTAAACCTAGCCACACTGCCATGGTCTTGTAAAGCAATGGAACCCGTTTTAGCCATTCCATAACCAGCGGCATCCTTCCATTTTCCTTCTTTCTTCAATTGTTCCCATTCGGGTGTCCAGGCTTCAAATGAAAGTACTTTTACACCATTCAGCCAATGCTCCACATGGCCTTTGTTAAAAATAATCACGGTGTGGTTCCATTGGCCCACGGGTTTTGTGGGGCGAATATGGGTAGTATGCATAGCATAGTCGGCACCAGTTTTTTGCCATTCTTCTAACTTCTCAGGGAACTCTTCATCATCTATAATCTGGTATTCGGGACCGGAAAGATAGGCAGCATCGTAGGCTTCAGTTACGTGATACATAATGCCGCTGTTGCAGGCAGGAGAAATTTTCCAATCAACAGACAATTCAAAATTATCGTATTGCTTATCGGTAATTAAATCGGCTCGTTTATCCAATTTATCGGTATAGGTGTTTTTACAGTGCAAAATTCCATTTTGAACCTTCCAGCTATTGGAAGGCATATTTTGATAGGTACACCAATCACCTGAATTATTACCCATAAACAGGAGTTGCCACCCCTGTTTTTTTTCTTTGGCAGTTAAGGTATTATCCTTTGTTTGGTAGGGGATGAAACCCAACAGACTGATGGTCAGTAACAGTAGCGTATGAAAGCTTAATTTTTATTGCATAAGATTATTTTTATGACACAACCGTTAATTGTTCCGGATTCCAGCGCATGGTGGTTTGCTTAAAATAGCTATCGTTGCATAGCAATGCAGGTGCCGCAGCCCTGTAACCAAATAATGCATCTTCCCGGGAAGTGGTGCCATTTCTAATGTCCTGAAAGAAATTATAGAAATGATCGAAATGAGCGCCTTTATATCCTTCTTCAGCTTTATAAACAATGGAATCGGGCGGCAGCATTTTCTTGCGGTCGTATCCGGCAATATTACTTCCATTTAATTTTGTTTTTAATAATGGATCATCAGCAGCGGCATAACTTTTATTGGTGGTAAGGGTTACTTTATCCCATTCTACAATCATAGAACCTTCATTACCTACCATACGCAAATAAGTATTATCGGCAGTGCCGTCTACAAAATTTACCCGAAGCGATAGGTTAAAAGCCGGATGAGATGCTGTTTCCGGATAATCGAACATACCCAAAAGTATATCGGGTACTTCACGACCATCTTTCCAATACCTTAATCCGCCGGTTGCCATTACTTTGGTGGGGCCTATAGAATTGGCAATAAAATGAAGACTGGAAAACAAGTGCACAAACAAATCGCCTGAAACGCCGGTGCCGTAATCACGGTAACAACGCCAGCGGAAAAACCTTTTAGGATCAAACGGTATATCGGGATAATTGTGTAAAAAAGTTTTCCAGTCAACCGTTTTCATCGAAGCATCGGCAGGAATATCGTACTGCCAGGCACCAAAGGGTGAATTACGGGCCCAAAAACCCTCCGCATAATTTAATTGCCCAATTGCCCCTGCCGCCAATAATTCCTTTGCTTTTTCATTACCCAGCGAGCTCATACCCTGGCTACCCACCTGAAACACCACTTTATTGGCATTTTGAGCAGCTACAACAGCATGGCCTTCTGTTACATCATGCACCATTGGTTTTTCGCAGTATACATGTTTGCCTTTATTCATGGCATCAACGGATATGGCTTTATGCCAATGATCGGGAGTGGCTACAATTACAGCATCCACATCTTTACGATTAATAATTTCACGATAATCACGTGTTGTAAAAATATCATTACCATAATGTTTTTTGGCATCTGCTAAGCGCCCGTCATATAAATCGCAGGCTGCAATCAGTTTAATACCCGGAACGGTAATAGCAGTATTGGCATCGGCTGTACCCATACCCCCTGCTCCAATGAGCGCAATTTGAATATTATCGTTTGCACTGTATTTCCGAACCGGCAGCAAGGCGGTACGGTTAGTGGCTGCCCAACTACCTACAGAGGGCAATAAAGCAGCAGCGGCAGCGCCCTTAGATATTTTTTCAATAAAAGATCTTCGGGAGGCAATCATTTTGTTTTTTTTCATATGGCTTTCATTATCGAAATAAGAAAATAAAGAAGGCTACAATTTAAAAAGATTAACCCTTAACACAAAATTTAAATAATAACGGGGATTATTGGTTAATTTTGAAATCCAATCAAATTGTTCACCTATTAAATAGTTTAATTATGTTATTTACACTACCTGCATTACCTTATGCATATGATGCTTTAGAGCCATTTATTGATACTGCAACTATGCATTTTCATCACGACAAACACCACCAAGCCTATATAGATAATTTAAATAAGGCTATTATTGGTACCCCTCATGAGGGAAAGAGTATAGAAGCACTTCTTGCGGCTGCTGGAACAATTTCTCCGGCAGTTCGCAACAATGGCGGCGGACACTGGAATCATAGTTTTTTCTGGGAAATTTTAGCACCCAAAGCCGTCGGAACACCTACAGGCGATTTGGCCAAAGCCATTGATGCTGCATTTGGCTCATTTGATGCATTTAAAGAAAAATTTGCCAATGCAGGAATGACACGTTTTGGCAGCGGATGGGCATGGTTAATTGTAAAAGATAGCAAATTGGAAATTTCATCTACCCCTAATCAAGACAACCCATTAATGGATGTGGCAGAAGTTAAAGGACAACCTATTCTGGGCGTAGATGTATGGGAACATGCCTATTATTTAAAATACCAAAACCGCAGAGCCGAATATTTATCAGCATTCTGGAATGTGGTGAACTGGCAAAAAGTAGCCGAACACTATGCAAAAGCAAAGTAATACAAACATTTTATTTCAACTGAGCCGGAATTCAATCCGGCTTTTTTTATGTTTCAACGGAATTGGCTTGTCGTTATATTCCTACAAAAAATCAACAGATACTTCTATTGGAGCGGTAAGCTACATAGTTTAGTTTTACATCAGATTCAATATCCATTTAAACCATGCAATATCCTATAACCATGTTTACCAATTATTGTATTAAAAGGATGTTTCTGTTATAAAAACGGGAACATCCTTTTTGTATTGTAATACAAGTAGCAGTTTTCTTAAGGGGCTTTAAATATTGGTTTTAAATTAAAAAAGGGAAGCCTGTACCAATTCATTTTTATTTTCAGGCAGGGTGAATAGTATAGAACGGCTGATATTTTTATCTGGCCGTTCCTTTTTTTGGAGCATACGCTTAATACTGTACATTTATTTACCCGAAAACAATACCATTCACTTTAATTCTTCCAACATGAAGGCAACCAACCATTTATTGGTCGGCAAGCTATACCGACTTACCATTTCCCCAATCCGTACAATATTTTCATGCATGCATATCAAATCTGTGCTACTCTTCCTGCTGCTTATATTGGGGGTAGTTCATACAATATCGGCACAAAAAACCGATAAAAAACTAACCAGGCAAATTGCGCAAATAATGAATGGCTTTCATGGGCAAGTGGGCATTTATGTACATGATCTTCATCAAAACAAAGTGGTACAAATTCTTGCAGATACTGTTTTTCCTACGGCCAGTATGGTTAAAATTCCAATTATGATAATGCTGATGGATAAAATGAAATCTGGAGAATTGGCTTATCACCAACCCTTCACCTATTCGGATTCTTTAGTTTATCCGGGTGTAGATATGCTGGCTTCATTTAAATCGAATGAAAAAATTGAACTGAGTAAGCTCATGTTATTAATGCTTTCTCTCAGCGATAATACCGCCAGCCTTTGGCTACAGCAAATTGCAGGAGGGGGAACCCGTATTAATGCACTAATGGATAGCTTGGGTTACCAACAAACCAGGGTGAACAGCCGAACCGCCGGAAGAGAAGCAAATAGAAATGCATATGGGTGGGGGCAAACCACCCCTTATGAAATGGCCAATATTATGGAACGAATGGTTGCCGGCCATTTATTGGGGCAGCCTTACGATGCAAAAATGTTGCGTTTGCTGGGAAGAAATTATTGGGATGAAGAAGCAATTTCGCAAATACCTGCCGATGTGTTTGTGGCCAGTAAGAATGGCGCCGTAGATGCCAGCCGAAGTGAAGTACTATTTGTGAATGGCAAAAAAGCAAGCTATATTTTTTGTATTTGCACCAACCATAATAGCGACCAAAGCTGGGAATCCAATAATGAAGCCTGGGAATTAACCCGAAAGATTTCTAAACTATTGTGGGATTATTATCATTAAAAAATGTGGTAAACAATGAAACTCATCATATAGGCCAGTCCCGTCATGTATACAAACTGAATAACCGGCCATTTCCAACTGCGGGTTTCACGTTTTACAACAGCCAGTGTGCTCATGCACTGCATTGCCAGTACATAAAAAACCATTAATGATATTCCTGCAGGCAATGTGTACACTTTACTGCCATCTGAATACTTAGCCTGCTGCATTTTTTCACGCAGTGAAACATCTTCTTTCCCTTCTTCTACTGAATACAAAGTGGCCATTGTTCCCACAAAAACCTCCCGTGCCGCAAAAGAGGTAATTAAAGCAATGCCAATTTTCCAATCAAAACCCAAAGGGCGGATAACAGGCTCAATGGTTTTACCCAAAATTCCGGCATAGGAATGTTGTAATTTTAGTGAAGCCAGCTCTCTTTGCAGTGCTGCCTCCTGCTGTGGTTGCTGTTGTATTAAAGTGGTATATTGTGCATCCAACTGTTGCATTTGTTTACCCGGACCATAAGCACTTAAGAACCAGAGCAACAAGCTGATGATCATAATTACTTTTCCGGCATCCCGCACAAAAATCTTTGCTTTTTCAACCATAGTAATGCCAACATTTTTCCAACGGGGTGCCCTGTAAATAGGCAATTCCAAAATAAAAAAGCTTTTTTCATTCATCTTAATAAAGCCTTTCAATACAGCACTTACAATTAAGGCCATTACCAAACCCAGCAGGTATAACCCCATCATTACTAAGCCTTGTAAACTGAGGAATCCGAAATAATAAGTATTTTTTATAACCAGCGAAATTAAAATGGTATACACCGGCAAGCGGGCACTGCAACTCATTAACGGGGTAACCATAATGGTTAAGAGCCTTTCTTTTTTATTTTCAATGTTCCGCGTACTCATGATTGCAGGAACCGCGCAGGCAAATCCGCTAATCATGGGCATTACACTTTTCCCATTCAAACCAACCTTCCGCATTAACTTATCACTCAAAAAACTAATTCGCGCCATATAGCCGGAATCTTCCAAAATGGTAATTAATCCAAATAAAATCATGATTTGTGGAATGAATACCATAATTCCGCTCATCCCTGCCACTATTCCATTAATCAATAAATTACTCCACCATGCATCCGGCAATGTATTACTTAAATAATGACTCAATTGAGTGAATGACCATTCAATTCCATCCATTGGGTAACGAGCCAGCCAAAATATACTTTGAAACAGAAGAAACAGTACAATTAGTAAAATTAAATAGCCCCAAACCCGATGCAAAAGAATATTGTCTAAATGATTGGTAAATAACTTTTGCTCTAACGGATCGGGCTCTACCACATTTTTTTGCAGTATTTGTTTGATGCGCTGGTATCGTTTTAAAATTTCTTCTGCCTGTGTTTTGGTAGGATTAAAATTGTTTTTTTGTTCAATATCTTCTATTGCTTCCTGCAGGTGCTGCGGTAAAGGGAAATTTTCGTGATTAATTAAAAAATGGATGGCCGCATAATCACTTAACTGTGGAAACAACTGTTGTACAGATTCAATAGCATTGCTGGCAACGTTTTTATTATCTATAAAATCGCGGGATGGAATAGAGTATTGCTGTTTGGCTACCATTCCAATTACTTTTCGTAAATGTGCCAGCCCCTTATTTTTTCTTGGATTAACAGGCACAACAGGCACACCCAAATCAGCTTCAATGCCTGCCACATCAATTTTAATTCCTTTTTTGGCTGCCAGATCGTTCATGGTTAATGCCACTACCACCGGCCTTTTTAAATCGATGATTTGTGAACAGAATAGAAAATTTCGTTTTAAATTACTGGCATCGGCTACCAGCACAATAATATCTGCATTCAAATCTACATCAGCATTCATGAGCACTTTATAGGCCACCCATTCATCTGCCCTTCTTGGATACAATGAATAAGTGCCCGGCAAATCAATCAATTCAGCCTTTAATGACCCGTCAATATCCAATATCCCGGTTTTTTTATCAACCGTTACCCCCGGAAAATTACCTACCTTTTGGTTTAAGCCGGTTAATGCATTAAACAAAGAGGTTTTTCCACTGTTTGGATTTCCTACTAAAGCGATACGTAATAATTGTTGTTGCTTCACGTGCATGTATAAGTAAGCAAAATTAACGGTAGCCAAAGCTATGCTGTTTCGAGGTTGGGAAAAGAATATTTATACACCTTAGTACACAAATTGCTGATGCCTGTTACTTTTGTATACGATTTTATCTGAAAGCATCCTGTCACCTTCAAAACTATTCAACGATTTTGGGAAAATTACTCACATGGTCTTTTGAAAAAACACCGCCACTTGTTTGTGTAATGCTGGCAGGGATACTTTTTTTTCCGTTGGCTACTCAGGCACAATCCAAAAGAAAGAAATTAAAAGAAGAAAAAGCGGCTGCGGCTCAATTGAAAGCTGAAGTGATGCATCATTTAATGCAATTGCATGCAATAGAACCGCAAAGTATAGCCGGATATTTTCAAGCTTTTATGGAGCAGAAAGGCGCAACCCCCTTGCATAACAGTACCTTTACAGATAGCTTTTCCATTCACGAGGGGAATGATTATCAAAACCCCAATACCTATCTCTCCTTAAATGGGGTGCAGTTACAAGCCGGCACTGATTTTTTTCCACTGCATTACAGTTCAAATAGGCACATTAGCGGTTCAGCTGCACCTGCATTGAATGAAAATGGAGCGCCCTGGTTCAGAAATTTGGCAGATATTATCAGTGAACATGCCGGTGATCAACAGTTTGATTGCACGGAATATTGCATTAGTGAATCAAAACGAGCTGTTGCAAAAGGGGCTACTGCTTTATTGTTTTACAACACTGACCCCACTTTGCAAGATGCAGTTGCATTTAAAGCTTTTAAAAAAGATTCAGTACTGCCCATTCCTATTGTTTATATTACCCCATCAGGATGGAAAAAATGCAATGCAGCTGAAGTGAATACAATAGGTATTGACGTTTCTGTTCACATACAACCCAAAACATTTCGTTCTGTAAATTATGTTGCATTCATTAACCACCATGCAGACAGTACGTTGTTGCTGTATACACAGCAACCGATTGAAGGATTGGCTACTATGCTAAGCCTGACAGATGTACTTAAAAAGCAAAATAGGCTGAATTATGTAATGGTGTATCAGCCCTACCAGCATTATACATTGGCCAAAACCGGATTATTACAAACAGCCACTATCACTGGCAATATGCATTGGCAATATGCAATTGAAATAAATACTGCAGCTATTGATAGTACTACAACTGCACAAACAACCAATAACGGCTATTACAGCAGGCATTTAAATATTCCTATTGGCGAACCTGATGAAATCACTACAACTGAAAAAAGCGCCGAATACCCATTCACCATTATACCCGGCATACAATATTTGTTCACAAAACAAAGTTTAACCAATAGCACTTCAGAAAAAACGTTGGTAATACAGCAAATGATACAAGATATACAAACACATATTCTGGCAATACGGGTAAACAATAACAGTAAACTGTAACACAAAAAAACATCTATTAATATGGCCATGATAAAACAGAAGTTAGATATCAGCCAGTTGAATCATGATTTTTTTGATGATACCAGAATACTGGGCATCATGGCGCCGGTAAAGAATTATTATTTTATCTGGATGCTGAATAACTTTTTAGGCTTTAATTTTTTTTTATATACAGATGCACCTATTGAAATGCACAAAAAAAACAGAGCCTATCATTTCAATCTTTACATATCTGCCCAACATGAAAGCAGCTTAGTGCATTATTTATACCATAACCAGTGCGACGGAGAAGCTTTATTACCTGAACTAAAGCATTTGGATTTTATATGGTTAATGAAAGGCGACAGAATAGATGATGAAAGATGCAACCGTATGATGGATAGCATCAAAAAAATAGGCAATGTGCAGTTAGTATTGGAAATACCACAGGAGCAAATTAAAAATATCAGCAACCTGATTATTTAATCTAATAGACCTACAATTATGTGGCAGGAAAGCAACAATTATTTATACAGAAAATTTCAATTTGCCGATTTTTCTGAAGCATTTGCTTTTATGGTACGGGTGGCTATTGAAGCCGAAAAAATGAACCACCATCCACGATGGACGAATGTTTGGAACACGGTTGAAATTTGGCTCAATACCCATGATGCGGGTGATGTGGTAACTGAAAAAGACCATACCCTGGCCCAAAAAATTGACGCTCTTTTATAAAAAAGGCATACTTCCTGCTCTTGTAAATATTCAAGTATGAAATATTTATGAACATTATCATTTTATACATCAGGCCGGCGATTTTGAAATTGATTCGTTGAGCAGATAATGAATTGAATAGAAGTATATGCACCAAAAACGCTATCATTCTTTAACTAAAGCATACAAAAAAGCCTTCATTTGTTGTTGAAGGCTTTGTATATTTTAAACAATAGGATTGATTAACCATTTTTGCGTTGCAATACTTTTTCAACCGCAGCAAAAATATGCGGGGCATCTAAACCATATTTCTGCAATAATTCCATGGGTGTACCACTTTCGCCAAAAGTATCTTTGGTGCCTACATATTCAATAGGAATAGGTAAATGTTTGGCAGCCACCTGTGCAATGGAATCGCCCAAGCCGCCAATAATATTGTGCTCTTCTACTGTTACGGCACATTTTGTTTTGGTAATAGATTGCAATACGACCGCTTCATCCAAAGGTTTAATAGTGTGTATATTCATCAATTCAACACTAATCCCTTTTTCTTCCAGCATTCGGCCTGCTTCAATAGCTTTCCAAACCATATGGCCACAGGCAAAAATAGAAACATCGGCACCTTCACTTAATACCTGTGCTTTACCAATCACAAAATCACTGCCATCTGCTTTGGTAAAATTGGGCCATTTAGGGCGGCCAAATCTTAAATAAACCGGCCCCTCATAATCTGCAATGGCTTTGGTTGCGGCCTTTGTTTGATTAAAATCGCAGGGTACAATCACCGTCATACCCGGCAACATTTTCATTAACCCAATATCTTCTAATATTTGGTGTGTGGCGCCATCTTCACCCAGGGTTAACCCGGCGTGTGAAGCACATATTTTTACATTTTTATTACTGTAGGCTACACTCTGTCTAATCTGATCATATACCCTTCCGGTACTGAAATTGGCAAAAGTAGTAGTGTAAGGAATTTTACCGCCAATGGTTAATCCGGCTGCAATACCAATCATATTAGCTTCGGCTATACCACATTGCACAAAGCGTTCCGGAAACTCTTTGATGAAAGGTGCTATTTTCATGGAACCGGCTAAATCGGCAGTTAATACTACAATTTTATCGTTGGCTTTACCGGCTTCATAGATGCCTTCACCAAAACCAGCTCGTGTTTCTTTTTCATTCTGAACCTGGATGTCTTTCAATTTCATTGATCAGTTGTTTTACGAAGCTTTAAAAAATTAAATTGCATCAATTTTTCTTCAGCTTATGCCTGTTATAAAGTGGTTTGCAAGTTAATGTAATTGTAGCAAGCAGTAAAATGAAAAAATTAGTAACGTTTCCAACCTGCTTTGCGGCTAATTAGGTAGCATCTGCCAGTGTTATATCTTTTACGTTTCCTGTTCTTTTCAATACACCCCAATGTTGCAATTCGCCTTTTAATGCCCGCTTGAAGGCGCGGAATAAAATAACGAGCATTAACCAACGATACACCAATCGCTGCGGAATAATCCACAACAGTTTAGCAGGACTTTCTTTTTCGAATGCAAAAGCCATGACTGCAATGAGTGCATCCACCAATAAAAATATCAGGTAATACACCCCTATTTTTCCCCGGTTTTCGGTAAACAGGCCCAATAACATAAACAAATCGCCTAAGGGTGAAAATAACGGGATAATGTATTTAAACACCAAAATATCGGGCAATGCAATCCAACCCAAGCCTTTGTATTGAACATTGAACAAAGCATCTTTATGTTTCCAGAATGTTTGCATTACACCAAAAGTCCAGCGGAAACGTTGTTTGGAAAACTCTTTCACTGATTCAGGCGCTTCGGTTAATGCGATTGCTTTAGATTCGTTTTCAACAATATATCCTGCACGCAAAATACGAATCGTTAAATCACAATCTTCAGCAAGGGTATCGGTTGTAAATCCACCTGCTTCATCAATAGCTTTTTTTCTGAATGCTCCAATGGCACCCGGAACAACGGTTACAGCATTTGCGTAAGCAAAAGCCCGCCTATCGAAATTCTGACTGGTAATGTATTCAATACTTTGCCATTTGGTTAATAAATTAATGGTATTGCCCACTTTTACTGAACCTGCAACAGCACCAACTGACGGATTGGTGAAATGCTGCATTAATTTTTCTACAGCATCGGGCAATAATTTGGTATCGGCATCAATACAAACTACATAATCTGATTGTGTATGTGCAATACCAAAGTTTAAAGCAGAAGCTTTACCACCATTAGGTTTGGTAAATATTTTTAATTTTTCATTATTCTGAAATGCTGCTTTCACTTTTTCGTAAGTAGTGTCTGCACTGCCATCATCTACAAATACAATATCGAAGTGAGGATAGGTGCAACGCAACAAATTTTGCAGCGAGCTAACGGCATTTACTTCCTCATTATAAGCCGGTACAATAATAGATACTTTGGGAAAATATGTAAGTACTGCAGGAAGTTTTTTTTCTTTGCGTTTTTCCAGCAAGGTTAGTACCAGTAATATCAGTAACCGAAGGGCTCCCAATACCATAAAGGTGAGAAATAACACGTACAATATCTGCCCAACTATAAAACCTGTTTCGGCCAGGAAATAATTGAATTGAATTAACCGATAGCCGCTTCCGTTGGGTACACGGGGCATTAAATCGGCATGTGTTTTATGCAATAAATCGGCAATGGTAGTAAAGGTATATCCCTTATTTTGAAAGTAGCGGATAATCATACCCGTTGCTTTTACGGTAGCCCTTCTATCGCCACCGGCATCATGCAATAATATAATGTTAGAGCTGTCTCCGTTAGCGAGGTGCTGATTATAAATAGAAACCACTCTGTTAAAAATAGTATCGGCATTAAAGTGAGGAATTTCGCCCTGCTCCCAGTCTTCCGGATCAACACTTTCGCCTACAGTAATGTAATGCCTGGTTCGGCTTAAAGCCACCGGTACCATTTCTTCATATTTTTCCGGATCACTGTCGGCATTATAAGGTGCCCGAAATAAAATGGTACTATGTCCGGTAATACACTCTAATAACAGCCGCGTAGCATCCATTTCAAGATAAGCTCTTTTTTTGCTTACCTCGGCCATATTGGGGTGGGTGAAAGTATGGTTACCAATTTCGTGGCCTTCTCTGAATACTCTTTTTACCAATGGAATATTATTTTCCATATTAATGCCAATCATAAAAAAGGAGGCAGGTACATGGTAATAGGCCAGCGTATCTAAAATTTCAGGTGTATATTTTGCATCGGGACCATCATCATACGTTAATACCAATTTTTTATCAGATGACTGTCCGTATTTTTTTACTACATAAGTTGAAGGGAGTTTGTCATACTGTTCTTCACTGATGAGCATTGCCGAAGAATCAATTTCGGGTGTAATATGCCCATCCGTTGGTGTTGACAGCATATCCAATATTTCGCCCTGCCCAATAAAATCGGGCGTAGCCATTGAGGGAACATCTGTCAATGCTTTAAAATCGAAATTATGCAACGCAGCCTTATTCATGGGCTTATTATAAAATTCCCAAACCCGGCTGTCTTCACTACCAAGACGCCAGAGCGCAGTTCCGGCCAGTCCATATTCCGTAGCAAAACGAAGGGAATTAAAATTGGTAGCTGCATCTGTAAAATACACTTCATGAATTACATTTTTATCATCATAATAACTGTAATTCAAATTATAGGTATCGTTGTTATAATCAATGGTAGCATCACTTTCTCTTGCAGTGGCCAACGCTTCCTGATAGGTAACGGGGATGGTTTTGCCTTTTTTAGTCCAGTCGTAACCAAATGCAGCAAGGTTTAAAACTATTTTAGAAGGATCTACTTTTTTTGCCAAATCATCTACCGCAGATTCTATCCATTTTTGAGAACAGATAGGACCGGGCTTCGTACCATCATTAAACTCATCATAGGCCATTAAAAAAATATAATCATTGTACTTAGCTAATTGAGCATAATCATAATCTTCATTAAAAGGCGAAACATTTTGTGTAATCAGCAAGTTCAAATCGTGCAGCGTGGTATATAATTTTTTTTCAAAATTGGTTAATACATCATTATTTTTTTCATTCAAATCTTCAAAATCCACATTAATACCTGCTAAATTATTTTTTACCAGAAAGCGTGCTACATCCTGAACCAGCCTGTCTGATTTAGCAGGGTCATTTAAAATTCTGTGCAGTGCCTTACCGGTAAATACCCCATTGTAATTGTTGGAAAGCATGGGCATTACCTTAACACCGGAGGTTTTGATTAATTCCAATACCCGTGGTTCCATTACCGAAAAAAGGGTATCGGCTTTGGGATCAATGAACAGCCATTCGGGCAATACCAGGTTTAGTTTGGAAATATTTTTTTTAAGCGAGAAATAAGACTGCGCATCCCAGTTTACAAAAAAAGCAGCCCGTATACCCAAACTATCGCTAAAATCGTTGTTTTTAGATAAATTCAATACCGTATCTGCCTGGCCACAGCCCCGGCCTGCTGCCCATTTTACATTGATCATAGAACGAAAACCCCGGTATTTTTTTGCCAGATTACTTTGCCGATAGGCAGGAACATCGCCTGCAAGCACTTTTTTTACCGCCCGGCCTTCTAAAGGAATGGTAGGATTTTGTTTACTGATTACATGAACTGCTATAGAAAATATAAGTCCAAATATGATTAGAATAAACAACAATAACCTGCCCAGCCATTTAAACCTTTGCCAGCGGGTTGTATTGGTGGTTTGAAAAACTTGTGAAGATGCACTCATAGAAAGGATATAACAACAAACCTGTTATTTAAAGTACGAAGTTCCTACTAAAACAACAAAAAAGGCCACTTCGGCAGAAGTAACCTTGTATATATAGCAAATTTTAAGGAAATATAAACGTATCAGCGTTCAAAAGTAGAATAGAAATAGGGGGTTTTGGCTTCAAATTCTGCGCTGCAGGTATCTACCATTTTATAACTTCTGGTAATCCCGAGTGCTTTTCTTTTTTCATACACTGCTTCATCATGGGTATTGCCCTGTAAAATTTTAGCAATTTGGGCATCACTAAAACCTTCTATTTTCGCTTTGCGTAATAATTCATCCGGCAAAGATTCTAAATTATAATTACTGAGTTCTTTTTCTATTTTACATATTTCAGCTATCTGGTAAATAAACCAACGGTCAATACCGGTTGCCTGTGCTATGGTTTTAACGGTAACGCCCTGCATTAAAGCATCTTTAATTCTAAAAATTCGATCCCATTTTGGCGTTTTAATATATTCCACTATCTCATCGCTCTTCATTAAGCTTTTGCCATAATAGCCCAAACCAACGGCTTCATTTTCTAAACTCTGACAAGCTTTTTGGATGGCTTCATTAAAACTGCGACCAATGGCCATTACTTCACCCACACTTTTCATTTGCAAGCCCAATGTGTCATTAGCGCCTTTAAATTTATCGAAATTCCAACGGGGTATTTTTACAATTACATAATCTAATGCCGGCTCAAAATAGGCAGAAGTGGTTTGTGTAATTTGATTTTTGAGTTCATCTAATGTATAACCAATGGCTAATTTGGCTGCAATTTTTGCAATGGGATAACCGGTAGCTTTTGAAGCCAAAGCAGAAGATCGGCTCACTCTTGGGTTAATTTCTACCGCAATCAGTTCTTCATTTTGCGGATTAAGGGCGAACTGCACATTACAGCCACCGGCAAAATTACCCAAACTGCGCATCATTAACATAGCCTGATTGCGCATATCCTGAAAAGCCGTATCGCTGAGGGTCATGGCTGGAGCTACTGTGATGGAGTCGCCGGTATGCACCCCCATGGGGTCAACGTTTTCTACTGTACAAATAATCACTACATTATCGTTCTTATCGCGTAACAATTCTAATTCATATTCCTTCCAGCCCAATACTGCTTTTTCTACCAAAACTTCGTGTATGGGCGAAGCTTTCAGGCCACGTTCTAAAGCCGCATCTAACTCATCTTTGGAATGTACAAAACTGCCGCCGGTGCCGCCGAGTGTAAATGAAGGGCGGATAACTAAGGGGAAACCAATTTGTTGTGCAAACTCTTTCCCTTCTAAAAAGCTGTTGGCTACATGGCTGGGAGCTACTTTAATGCCAATTTTACCCATTAACTGCCTGAATTTTTCGCGGTCTTCGGCTGTATCAATGGCGGCTACATCTACCCCAATTAACCGTACACCAAATTTTTCCCACACACCCAATTCTTCGGCTTCCTTGCACAAATTCAGTGCAGTTTGTCCGCCCATAGTGGGTAGTACCGCATCAATTTGGTTTTCAGATAAAATTTGCTCAATACTTTCTACCGTAAGTGGCAACAGGTACACTTTATCGGCCATCATAGGATCGGTCATAATTGTAGCGGGATTGCTGTTTATCAGCACTACTCTTATGCCCTCTTCCCTTAAACTTCGGGCAGCTTGTGAGCCGGAGTAATCAAATTCGCAGGCCTGACCAATAATGATGGGACCTGAACCAATAATTAAAACAGATTGAATGGTGGTATCTTTTGGCATGGTAAAAACAAATTGCGCAAATGTAAGGGCATTCGGCCAAAGCTGTGGTTTAAATTTTATTAGAAATGAGCTATTTCATTTTTCATCCTATAAAAATGTGCCTGTTGTTGCCTTACGTTTTTACTGCCTACAAAAATAATTTGCCCCAACTGCAACAATTCACCCCAAAAATGTATTAATATCACAAACAAATAAACAGGTATGACACAGGTAACCATTGGTAAAAAAGCTCCGGCATTAAAAGGTGTTGACCAAAACGGCAACCCTATTTCGTTGAATGATTTTAAAGGTAAAAAAGTAGTGCTGTATTTTTATCCGAAAGATAATACACCAGGATGCACTGCACAAGCTTGTAATTTACGCGACCATTACACCGAACTGCTTCAAAAAGGCTATGCTGTAATTGGCGTAAGTCCCGATGATGTAAAAAGCCACAAAAAATTTGAAGAAAAATTCGACTTGCCTTTTCCCTTGATTGCCGATACCGATCATAGCATTGCTGAAAAATACGGTGTTTGGGGATTGAAAAAATTTATGGGAAGGGAATACATGGGTATACAACGCACAACTTTTTTAATTGATGAGTTGGGCAATATTGCAGGCATTATCGATAAGCCGGATACTAAAAACCACACGGCTCAGGTTTTGGAAGCCTGGCAGCAGTTGTAATGGATGCGTATTTGAGTTATATGCAGGTATTCATTAAACCTTTCTTGCCTGTATTTTTTAGTGTACATTGCTTAAAAATACCGGCATGAATTATATTACCATCATTGGCCTTATAGCCGCATTTGGCACAACAGCCTCTTTTATTCCGCAGGCTATTAAAACCATTCAAACCAAAAACACATCGGGTATATCATTGGGCATGTATGCCTTATTTACATTTGGCACTTTATGCTGGCTAATTTATGGATTGCTGAGCCATAGCCTGCCGGTTACCATTGCCAATGCTATTACCCTTTTATTTTCTGCTATCATTTTGGGTTACAAAATCAAATACAAATAATACCTATCAAACAGTTACCTGCTTCGATGCCTGTACCTATATACAGCGTTGCGCAACACTGTTGAGTCGAACATGGGTCGAAGCAGGTTCGGATTTGCTACCTGCCCTGGCATTGAGCAATATCAAAAAATATCCGCTTCCTATTGATGATTTGTGATTACCCATTTTACTTGCCTACATTTGAAAAAGCAAGCTAAGGAATATGGAATATGACAGCAGCGAATGGATGTTGATTGCTGTAAGGTGCCGGTTATTGTTCTATCATTTAAAAATAAACACATGAAATATCCTTTACTCATTGTTTTTGTACTGGCACAAACCCTTGTATTTAGCCAGAAAAACTCCCAAGTACAAGACTGGCCTAACTTACAAAAATATGCGGCGGAAAATGCCTTGCTGCAAGAAGCGCCGGCGGAAAAAGACAGGGTAGTTTTTATGGGCAATTCCATTACCGAGTTTTGGAAAGTAAGAGACAGTGGCTTCTTTGCAACCCATCTTAATTATATTGACCGGGGTATTAGCGGACAAACCACGCCGCAAATGTTATTGCGTTTCCGGCAAGATGTGATTGATCTGCATCCGGCAGTGGTGGTTATTTTAGCCGGCATTAATGATATTGCTGAAAACACAGGCCCCATTACACTTGCCACCACCATGGGCAATATTGCCACCATGGCCGAATTAGCCGGCGTACATCATATTAAAGTAATACTGTGTGCCGCTTTACCGGCCAACCATTTTCCCTGGCGGGAAAGCATTTATCCGGCTGATAAGGTGATTGCTTTGAATACAATGATTCAGGCGTATGCGGCAGCAAAACACCTGACTTATGTTGATTTTTATACCCCGATGGTAGATGCAGAAAAAGGTTTGGATAAAAAATATACATTAGATGGGGTGCACCCTACCTTGGCCGGCTACCAGATAATGGATGCATTGGTAGAAAAAGCCATTGCAATCACATTGCGGAAGAAACAATAAATCCTATTTGAAGCAACAGGTGCCCTCATAGCAATAAACGATACTGCTTTAACTGCAATTACATTGTACTTTTTATGCAGCCATCTATTCGAATTTAGGATAGCAAAGGGCGTTTGGGTTGAATTAATTTCGCAATCAGGCCGGTCCAACCGGTTTGATGCGAGGCACCCAAACCTTTGCCATTATCTCCATTAAAATACTCATTGAATAAAATTAAGTTTTTAAAATTCGTATCATTTTGCAACAGTACATTTTCACCAATATAAGGCCGGTGGCCATTTTGGTCGGGCAGAAACAATTGCTTTAAACGTTGCGATAATTGATCGGCTACCGCATCCAGCGAAACAAACTGACCACTGCCTTTGGGGCATTCCACTTTAAAATCATCGCCATAATAAAAATGAAAGCGTTGTAAACTTTCTATAATTAAAAAATTTAATGGCATCCAAACCGGACCACGCCAGTTGCTGTTGCCGCCATACAAACCGCTGGTAGATTCTGCAGGTGTGTATTTCACTTCAAAGCGTTTTCCGCTTACATCAAATATATAGGGATGCTGTTCATGATATTTTGAAACCGCCCGAATGCCATAAGGACTTAAAAATTCGGTTTCATCGAGCATTTTTTCAAGTATCTTTTTCATTCTATGGCCACGGAGTAAAGAGAGCAGGTGTTTTTCATCGGCACTCTTATCCTGCCAGCGTGAAACCAGTGCAGCTAAATCGGGGCGGTAGTTCAAAAACCATTCTAACCGTTTGGCAAAACCAGGCAGGGCTTCTAAAGTGGCATGATCTAATACTTCCACGGCAAACAAAGGAATAATACCGACCATACTGCGCACTTTCAGTTGAATGTTTTGTCCATTTGGTAAATGCAGCGCATCATAAAAAAACTGGTCGGTATCATCCCATAAACCATTTTGTTCATCGCCTATATTATCCATTGCCGCGGCAATGTACAGGAAGTGTTCAAAAAATTTGGTAGCCATATCCTCATACACCGGATTGTGCAATGCCAATTCCAAAGAAATACGCAACATACATAAAGAATACATGGCCATCCAGCTGGTACCATCGGCCTGTTCTATATAACCACCGGTAGGTAAAGGAGCGCTCCTGTCAAAAACCCCAATATTATCCAGCCCCAAAAATCCTCCTTCAAAAATATTATTGCCTTGTTTATCTTTTCGGTTTACCCACCAGGTAAAATTGAGCAGCAGTTTATGAAAAACGGTTTCCAGAAAAGCTATATCGCCTTTGCCATTGTTATTGCGCTGATCAATAGTATACACCCGCCAGGTAGCCCAGGCATGTACGGGCGGATTTACATCGCTGAAATTCCATTCATAAGCCGGAAACTGGCCATTCGGTTTCATGTACCATTCTTTGGTAAGCAGCTCTAATTGTTGCTTAGCAAAACCGGCATCAATCATAGCAAAAGGGATGGTATGAAAAGCCAAGTCCCAAGAGGCAAACCAAGGGTACTCCCATGTGTCGGGCATAGAAATAATATCAGCATTGTTTAAATGTTTCCAATCTGCATTCCGGCCTTTTAACCGTTCGGCGGGTGGCGGAGGTTCGGCCGGATCGCCATTTAACCATTGCGGAATATCGTAATAATAAAATTGTTTATTCCAAATCATTCCGGCAAAGGCCTGCCGTTGTATTAATTTTTCTTCATCGTTTGTAATGGCTTGTTGCAATTCATTGTAAAAATCATTGGCTTCCTGAACCCGCTGTTTAAAAATAGCATCAAAATCCTGGAATGGCCAATTGTTTTGGTGGGCTTCCAACCGCAATTTTATGGTATAACTTTCCCCTGCTTTGATGTTGGTATTGTAATGCAATGCAGCCTTGGTTCCGGAGCCATTGATGTTTACTGCTTTTTCATTACCTTCCACAATATAGCGGTGAATACCATCTTTGGTAAAATGCTGTGTATTGGGCACACCATACAACCTTTCAACATTGGTTTCGTTATCGCAGAAAAGAATATTCGTTTTTTGTTCAATGTGCAGTTTATAGTTAGGTAATTGATGATGGTCAATAATGATTTCTTCATTATTCGATGAAATGAGTTGCGGTTTATAGGTATCGTAGCCCCAACACCAGGTATTTCTATACCAGAGAGTGGGCAATATATGTAGTGGTGCATCTTCTGTATTACGATTATGAATCGTAATTTGAATCAAGATATCATCCACATCGGCTTTGGCATACTCCACAAAAACATCGAAATAGGCATTGTTATTCAATATTCCGGTATCTATTAACTCAAATTCCGGGTCATTCCGGGTTCTTTGTTTGTTTTCGTTAATGAGTTGTTCATAAGGAAATGCAGCTTGCGGATATTTGTACAGCATTTTCATATAACTATGCGATGGGGTAGCATCTAAAAAATAATACAACTCTTTTACATCTTCACCATGATTGCCTTCCTGATTGGTTAATCCGAAGAAACGCTCTTTTAATATCGCATCTTTCGTATTCCATAAACCTAATGAAAAACAAAACAATTGTTGTACATCAGAAATTCCAGCAATGCCCTCTTCGCCCCAGCGATACGCTTTACTGCGTGCCATATCGTGCGAAATATAATTCCATGCATCGCCATTGGCGCTATAATCTTCACGAACGGTACCCCATTGCCGGTTTGAAAGATAAGGTCCCCAATGTTTCCATTTTTTATCTTTCAGTCGTTCCTGTTCAGCACTCATGTTATCATTTTTTAGTAAGGTGTAAAAAATTATCCATTGGTAGAAAAGCCGGGGTATAAGGTCATCCCGCCATCTACAAACAAAGAGGTGCCGGTAACATAATCACTGTCATCGCTGGCTAACCATACTGCAGCTTTACCAATATCATCGGGCTCGCCAATGCGCTGGTAAGGAATTAGGGTTAACAGGTTTTGTAATGCTTCAGGAGTATCCCAGGCAGCTTTATTAATGGGTGTTTGAATGGCACCCGGACAAATACTGTTGATACGTATTTTTTTAGGTGCAAATTCCTGTGCTATACTTTTCATTAGCATCATTATGCCTCCTTTGCTGGTTGCATAATTGGCGTGGCCTGCCCAGGGTATTACTTCGTGTACGCTGCTCATACAAATAATTTTTCCTGCTGCTGCACTTTTTGAAGTATCAATACCACGGCGTAAAAATTCACGAATGGCTTCACGGGCACATAAAAATTGTCCTGTTAAATTAATACCCAACACTAAATTCCATTGGTCTAAAGTCATCTCCTCAAACGGAGCATCTTTTTGTATACCGGCATTGTTTACCAATATATCAACGGTACCCAACTGACGAACGGTATCTGCAAACATTTGTTGTACCTGATCTTCTTTACTAACATCACAACAATATATCATACCCTTTCCGCCCTGATTGGTAATGTTTTTTAAAACCGCTTCGGCAGCGGGTTGTAATGCAGGAAAGGGATAGTTAATTACCACGGTTGCACCTGCATCGGCTAATGCAGCCGATACACCTGCCCCTATACCACTATTGGCTCCTGTAATAATAGCTACCTGATTTTGTAGTTTTTGCTCCATATGAATAGAATTGTTATTGAAGAAGAAAAAATAATGTCATTATCATTACGCAACACAAAGATGTGTTGTAAGGTATAAAAATTTAGTGAGCAAAATAAGAATAGATGAAAAAATAAATTAAAGTTAACAATGCCTTATCAAATAAGGGAAAGCATTGTTAAGGGAAATACTATTCTTGCATACACCGGCACTGCTCTTGAGTTTGACACCATTTCAACCTAACACATTGATAATCAGCAGTGATACTTGTCAATCGGCTCACTACAAAGGCTAATTTTTTAAAAAATCAGATAGATAGTTTGTTTTGCCTGATGATGGGCA
>NZ_LUHG01000051.1 GCF_001623405.1 Hydrotalea flava | reverse complement strand
AGGAAGTAGTTGAGCGGGGTTCCATTACACTTCTCAGCTGTTCGTTGAGCGATGTAATGCTTACCAAAACACTCACTAAATTTTTAGCCGCCATGGCCTGTATAATATCTACATCGCGCAATATGCCTGCATTTTTGGTAATAATACCCACCGGCTGGTTAAAGGCTTGGCAAACTTGTAATAATTGCCGGGTAAGTTTAAATTTTCTTTCTGCCGGCTGGTAGCAATCGGTATTACCGCTTAGCGAAATAGGCTGGCATTGCCAACTGCTTTTCATTAAAAATTTACGCAATAACTCCGGGGCATTTTGTTTTACCAGTATGTTGCTTTCAAAATCAAGGCCGGCGCTGTATCCCCAATATTCATGCACATTGCGGGCATAGCAGTATATACAGCCATGTTCACAGCCCTGGTACGGATTCATGCTGTACAACATACCTACATCGGGGCTATCTACTTTGTTTACAATGCTTGTTGCTTGTGTTATGATATATTGTGTAGCATTTGCCGTAGTTTCCCAATCATCTATTGCTTCTATATGTAACCGTTCTGTTGTGTTTTTTAAAAAATGGTTGGGCGTGTTTATTTGAGCACCTCTGCCTTTTAGGTATTGTATGGCCGCATCTTTTACTGCAGGGGTAGGTTGCAGGTTGGGATGGTGATGATTATTGTTGTTCATGTTGTTGGTTTGAATGATTGATGCAATAGACTTATTTGTATTGGCAGTTGCTTACGCCAACGTATGTACGTTAGTAGTTGAATGAGCTGTGCTGTGTTGTTGCAGTACAAGTGTGCGACGCAACCACAGTTACATAGTAGTATTGTAGCCGGTTACACCATTAATACCGAATACCTTTAGCGCCCTTGCCATTGGTTTTGCTGATAACACCACCCGATAATAAACCCGGCTCTAATACATGTATTACGCAGGTTACCACGCCCCATATATATTGCTCACTAAATTCGGTAATTTCAATGGGAGCATAGCGGCTATTTTCGGCTAACAGCGTGGCACGGTTAAAGCTTAACTGTAATCTTCGCACTAATAGCTCACCGTTCATTACCGATACAATTATTTTACCCGAGGCTATGGCTACACTTCGGTCAACAATTAATACATCGCCACTACTAATGCCGGCCTCCGTCATGGCATCACCGTTCATGCGAAAAAAAAAGGTAGCCGGCTTGTTCATAATTAACTCTTCATTCAGGTCAATACCCCGTTCCATATAATCATCGGCAGCAGCACCAAATCCGTTGGCATTGGCAGTAGATATCTGGTGTTGGGTAAAATCTTTACTGCCCCGGTAGGCAGGCGTGTAGGCAATATTATCTATCATAAAAAATATTTTGCTATTAACTAAAAAATTTAGCAATTTTACACTAAATTTGTTGGTATAAAAAAAATTGTTTTATGGATGCAGTTTATTTACCTGTAGCACCGGCAGGTACCCTTCAACAAACCGTGTATCAGTACAGTTTAGCCGTTGTATTGCCCGATTTTATTACCCAAATGCTGCTACAACAACAGGTATTTTTTACCGCTCAATATGGTTATGTGTGCAGTGCACCGCGCTTAACCATTGCCAGTTTTAAAGCGCATGAGGCGTTGGAAGATACCCTGTTGCGCTACCTGCATCGTATTGCGGGTATGCAGCAGGCCCTGCCCTTTACCCTCAACAATTATAGTGGTGTGCCTGAACACAGCGTGTATGTGCGCCTGCAAGAG
>NZ_LUHG01000049.1 GCF_001623405.1 Hydrotalea flava | reverse complement strand
AATCCAATGTGTTGTAATGCCCATACATAATCGCTGCTGCCTTTGCTGCTGCGGTCGTTTACCTCGCCAATACGGGCATAAGGGTCTTCCTTACCCCGGGCACGGTACCACCAGCGCTTCAGGTCGTGGCTCAGGGTGCCGGTGCCTACTTCGCCCAATCGGTATTGCTTACTTACTTGTTCTACTTGTATAACAGGTTGCATGGGGTAAAATTAATGGCTTTTTGGCTGTGGCGGTAACGGTTCTATCAGTTGGCGCCCCACCAATCGATAGGGTAATGTTGCATGAGCCCGCAACGGACTATCGCTTGCAGAAGCAAAAAAATGTTTTACTGCTAATCATCTTTATTTCACTTTTTGTTTGGATACAAACAGTGACAAAAAAATCAAGGCTCCATCCGCTTTTGCCTAAAAATGACGACTACGGGCTACCGGGAACCAAGTTACAACAGCGGTACAACAACAAACTGCTGTAAAATTTACCTACAATCAACCTTTACCCATTGGGGGTAACAACCCTTCCCGCTAATGCCCCCATCTTCATTGGCTGAACGGGCACCGAATGAGGCCGGGGTGCAACAACCAAGTGGTGTAAACGGCTGCAGCGCACAAGCTGCCTTCAGGTAAACACTGATTGAAAGCCTTACTGCGCCATAAACCGCAGCAGCACGCTGCTTTGCGTTTTAGAACTGCCTGCATTCACTTTCTTGGCGTACTTACACGGTATCCATAAAACGGCGTTCTACCCGGTTAAAAATAAGGGTGCCTAAGGTAAGCAACACCAAGGTACTGGCCACACTATAGCCAAAAGCACCCCAACTAATTTGCCCGGAACCGGTAAAAGCATAGCGGAATAACTCTACCGGCTCGGAAAGCGGATTGGCACGGATGAGGGTGGCATACTTGGCAGGTAAAGCACTCATGGGATAAATGACCGGTGTGGCATACATCAACAACTGTACCCCAAAAGTGAGCAGGAATACCAGATCGCGGTACTTGGTGGTCAGCGCACTAATCATCATACCCAATCCCAAAGCTTGCAAAGCCATTAGCACAATCACCACCGGCACCAGCAACAAATAGGAATTGGGATGCAGGGCTGCACCGGCAAAGAAGTAATAACCCCATATCAGGATGAATAAACTCAGTTGTATACCCAAGCGCACTAAGTTGGACACTACAATTGACAAGGGCATAATGAGGCGGGGAAAATATACTTTCCCGAAAATGGTGGCATTGTCTTTAAATACCGTAGCGGTTTTATTGAGGCTATCGGCATAATAGTTCCAGATGGTGATGCCGGCCATATAAAATACCGCCATGGGTAGGCCATCGGTAGATATTTTGGCAATATTGCCAAAGATGAGCATATAGGTGATGGTGGTAAGCAGGGGTTGGATAAAAAACCAGATAGGCCCCAGGATGGTTTGTTTGTAGGTGGCTACAAAATCGCGGCGTACCAGCATCACCAATAAGTCGCGGTAGCGCCATACTTCTTTGAGTTTAAGATCGAAGAGATGCGCTTTTGGTTCAATGATTTCAGTCCATTCTATTTGTTCTTCGTGCATGGGGTTCAACAAATTGTTTGAATAAATGGGTGTTTTGAGATGATAGGGGTGGGAGTAGTGTGGAAGGCAGGCTCCCTAAATGCCCAATCGAAAAATTGTTTTAGTCAACATTTATGGATAGGGCATTCAGCAGGACAAAAATATCATCAACACATTTCCCTGCTAATCAAGGCTACTCCGGGATTTACTTCGCTACAACAAAAAAGTCTAAAGCCTAGCTTTCGCAACATAAAAAATCGAAGACTTGTGAATCACTCCCCCTACAGCCCGGCAACTATTGTTGCTTAACGCTGCGCAAACCCCTCCGCTCACCCACCTCTTCTCCGCAGTATCTACCCTTGGCAATAGCTTTTTTGTATTCGCCATTCACGCAAAGGCAATTACGTAGATGGGAGCTTGTGGGGGATGCTGCGGTGTTGGAAGCCGCAGCGTCCCTCCGCACACCCAACCCTTCCCCGCAGTATCTACCCTACTCAGTAGCTTATTAGTAGTAGCAACATACGCAAAGACATTTACGTTGTTATATGTTGGTGGGGGATGCTGCGGTGTTAGAGCCGCAGCGTCCCTCCGCGCACCCAACCCTTCCCCGCAGTATCTACCCTACTCAGTAGCTTATTAGTAGTAGCAACATACGCAAAGACATTTACGTTGGACGATGTTGGTGGGGGATGCTGCGGTGTTAGAGAACGGGTTCTCGC
>NZ_LUHG01000070.1 GCF_001623405.1 Hydrotalea flava | reverse complement strand
GCACTGTACACCGTAATATTCAATTGATCGTTGGGCTGAATAACAGGATTTTGGAGGGGAGTAACCACTACACTATCTAAATTGCGCTGAAAGAGGTTATAGTTGCGGTCGAGCCGCCTGGTGGGGTTACAGGCCATCATCCACCCTGCCGCTAGCAGGACTGCCACGATAAAAGTTGATTTTTGCATATGAGGTGCATCAATTTAGTTGAAATAATGGGAAACCGAATAATGGGTAATGATCCTGTTTTTACATTATGGATACCGACAGCTTCGCCTGGTGACTCACAGTCACTTTTTTTAAAATTACCCACAAAGAGAAGCTATCCATGCATGAAAGCAGGCTTTCAGCAGAATATGCAACAAATATATGGTTTTTCAGATGCTGGAACAAAGCGTAGATAAATTATGTTTGTTTTAAATTTATGCCCGGCGTTTATGATTGCCATAATAAACAAATATGGTGCCCCTTTCCGGGTTTTTTGTGGTAGTTGTTGCATACAGTGTTTACAAGGTTTTTATTCTGCGCTTTCGCCGCAGTGCCTGCACCCTTGCCTGTTTTCTGGTATGACCGTTGAACTGATGAAGTAAAAGGGTGCCGTGGCTTTTGTGGCACATGATAGCACAAAACCGCACCATATTTTCGCTTCCTGCTCTGTAAGCCGCAGTATCACCCCCTCCCTTTTTGTGGTGGTGTTGCCTATTTTTTGCAAATACCCTGCTATACACTGCTTTGTGCAAACACAAACAGGAGCCAACAGGGTAAGGAATAAAGCAGCAACCGCAACATTGTAGGATTTGGGGCCAATACCCGGCTTGCACTGCCCGCACCCTGCTTCGATACCAATTCGATACATGTTCGATACCAATTTGCAGCGTGCCAAAGCAGTATGGGTTTGGGATGGGTTTTGCCGAAGCATACCGAAACAAAAATTGGGAACAGCATGCCTAACAAAGTAATACTACCCCCCACCCGCCCAGCACAGCATACCGCCCCCCTCACTACCTAACGGTAGGAGCTTTATGAGAATAGAACCTGATTTTTTTACAAGAGCTATTGTTAGAAAAAACGGGGAGTGCTTATTTTTTTAAAACAGCAACGCCTTATCACGAGCCGATTGTACCCCTGTACCGGTACAGCAGGTACAGGAAACCGGCATACAACGGGTATAGTTTAGCAGCCGTAACGCCGAAGCCTCAGCCGCGGAGAGGCCGGTCATTATTCATTATTCAACAACAACAACTATGGCAAGAATCACTAAAGGTATCTTAGGCCCGGTAAATGGCAAAGTAGGTACCATTGTGGGCAGTAACTGGCGGGGTATTGATTATATCCGCAGTAAGCCCGGCACCAAAAAAGGACAAGCCAGCCTGGCGCAATTAGACCAACAACTACGCTTTACCCTGATGACGGGCTTTTTACAAAGCGTAAAAGGGATGGTACAGGCAGGCTTTCAGAAAGCCGCCCAAAAGCAAACGGCGCTGAATGCCGCCCTGAGTTATAACCTCAAAAACGGCACTACGGGCATTTATCCCACCATTAGCCTGCAATACAATATGCTGCTGCTGAGCCGGGGCGATTTACCCAATGCCCAAAACCCCCGCTCACTTGCCGGCACCACCGGAAAGGTAAACCTGCTATGGACCGATAACAGCAATACGGGCAAAGCCAAGGCCGATGATGTGGCCATGATTACGGTGTATTGCCCCGATACCCTCCATGCGGTATTTACCCTAAACGGGCCCGCACGCAGTACGGAGC
>NZ_LUHG01000002.1 GCF_001623405.1 Hydrotalea flava | reverse complement strand
TTGCAATTGTGCTGCCTGCCAGGCATGCAGGGCATTGGTATAGGCCAGTTCGCGCTGGTCTAAATCGTTTTTTGTACCAATTTGTTGTGCCCACAAATTGCGTTGGCGTTGTAACAACGTAGTGGCATTGTCTAACTGTGCTTTGGCAGTGGCAATGCTAATCTTTGCCTCATTTAAACGGGCAGCATTGGCTGCTACCGATGCATTGGCTGCCGCTAAAGCTACATTTTCGGTATTTAAACGGGTGGCCGTATTAAGAATATGCAAAATGGGCTGCCCTTTTTTTACCAGTTCCCCTTCGGTTACATAAATGGTATCAATTAATCCGGTAACGGTGGCAAATGCCTCATATTGCCGGTCTGATTTTACCATTCCGGAAGCATATACTGCCTCTGTTATGTTTTTTTGTTGGGGATAGATACTGCCTTTTTTTGGCCTACAAGCCACTAATAATACAAAAGCAATACAAACGGTTATTTTTAAATACATATTGGTATATATACCTTACAAAGCTATTGATTTATTGATGACGATGGTATGATATTGATCAGCCGCTGTAGAGGGGCATGTACCTATTTTTTTGCAGGGTATTTCACGCAAAGTACGCAAAGGCTTTTTTCTGGTGTTGCCTGGCGTACTTGGCCGCCGGCAATTTTTAAACCGCAAATGCACAAAGTGCGCAAAAGGTTAATATAAAAGCGTGCTGACTAATTGCCAACAAAAATCGGGGTATGTAAAAAACCGGCATTTTGATACCAGTAACCACCATGCCAAAACTGCATCCCCGGAATTCCTAAAACTCATCCGCAACTTCCATTTAGGTTGAGGAGGATAGCAATATGGTTCATCAATACTTGTAAAGGCTTGGGGTCTTACCCAATGTATAAAAACCAAAAACCGAATTATTCCTCCCGCAACACCACTTCTTTTTCTGTAACCATTAGTTGATGCTTTACCCCCAATTTAACAGCCAGGTTAGGTTCACCATGGCTTACCGGAAAATGAAAAGCCACAGGAAAGGTATATTCAGCCGCATGTTCCCGTACAATTTCCTCCACGGTTTTACCAAAGGGTATGGTAGTATCTTTTAGTTCGGTAAAGCCGCCTACCAATAAACCGGCGAGCGACTGTAACATACCGGCCCGGTTTAATTGAACCAACATTCTATCTATATGATATAAATATTCTCCCACATCTTCTATCAGTAATATTTTACCCTGGGTATCTAAATTGTCTTTACTGCCTATTAAGTGGGCAATAATAGAAAGGTTACCCCCCACCAGCTCCGCATTGGCCATCCCCTGACGGTTCAAAGGATGCACCGGCACGGTATAATGCAC
>NZ_LUHG01000031.1 GCF_001623405.1 Hydrotalea flava | reverse complement strand
ATTGGCGATAAGTATAATCGCCTGTTAAATACTCGGCTATGATAGCCTCTTTGTTAATCTCTCTTTTTTGCATATTTTGTCCAAAATTAATTTACGAATAATCGTAAACCTATTTCAGGACAAGACATTAAACAGCTGAAAACAAAAACATAGCAACATTAAAAAGCTAAAGCGGACAGTCAGCCGAAGACTGAACAAACCGCGTTGATGTCTGTCGACCATTGCAGCTAACGGCTACTGCTTTGCGCAGGCGGGATCGTAGATATTCGTCTGCTTGGAACTGTAGCCAAATTTATAATTAATTGCTCATTGTTAATTCTATCGGTCAGCAATGCAGGTCAAGCTGGAACTATAGC
>NZ_LUHG01000066.1 GCF_001623405.1 Hydrotalea flava | reverse complement strand
GTATAGATGTTTGGGTAGCATCACTAGCAAAAGCGGAGGGACGCTGCGGCTTACGAAGCGTGAACCCGTTCTCTAACACCGCAGCATCCCCCACAAGCTTCCCCCCTTTTTTTCCCGCAGTGTCTACTCCGGTTAGGAGCGGACTTAGGATAGGGAGTAGTAATGCGCATGGGAGTGGGGATAGCATCACTAGCAAAAATGGAGGGACGCTGCGGCTTACGAAGCGTGAATCCGTTTTCAAAAACCGCAGCATCCCCCACCAACATATAACAACGTAAATGTCTTTGCGTATGTTGCTACTACTAATAAGCTACTGAGTAGGGTAGATACTGCGGGGAAGGGTGGGTGAGTGGAGGGACGCTGCGGATCAATCTGAGGTAGGAAAAGATAAATAAAAGGATGAGACAGAATTCAAAGTATAGCATATAAATTTCATCTAAATCTTAATCCTGTAAACTTCTTTTTATGTCTATTAGAAAAAAAATGATAGACTCCGATGGCACTTATTTTATCACCTTCACTTGCAAAAACTGGTTACCATTATTTGAAATAATAGATGGTTATGATAGGGTTTATCAATGGTTTGATTATTTGAAGGCGAAAGGACATTTTATTTTAGGTTATGTAATCATGCCTAATCATGTTCATTCGATTATACATTTCAGAAATTCAAAAAAACCAATTGAATTAGTTGTTGGTGATGCAAAGCGATTGATGGCATATGCTATCATAAAATGGTTAAGGGATAACCAAAAAGAAGATATATTAAGACAGTTAGCTTGTCAATCCGACAAAACTAAATATCAGGTATTTGAACCTTCATTTGATAGAAAATCATGTGAAAGTGATTACTTTTTTTGGCAAAAACTCAATTATATACATGAAAATCCTTGTCGAAGGAAAATACCGTTAGTGGAAAGGCCCGAAGATTATAAACATAGTTCTGCAGCTTTTTATTTAGGAATAGAAAGTAGTAGATATCCTGTTACACATTATATGACGTTATCAGATTTATTAGAGCAAGATTGTTGATGAATAAGCGACGATGAATTAGGTTGTAATTTTAATTTACGTGAGGATAACCGCAGCATCCCCCACCAACATCATCAAACGTAAATGCCTTTGCGGGAATTTCGAATACAAAAAAGCTATTGCCAAGGGTAGATACTGCGGGGAAGGGTTGGGTGAGCGGAGGGACGCTGCGGCTTACGAAGCGTGAATCCGTTCTCTAACACCGCAGCATCCCCCACAAGCTTCCCCCCTTTTTCCCCGCAGTGTCTACTCCGGTTAGGAGGGGAATTAGGAAAGGGAGTAGAAATGCGCATGGGAGTGGGGATAGCATCACTAGCAAAAATGGAGGGACGCTGCGGTTTCCGAAGCGTGAATCCGTTCTCCAACACCGCAGCATCCCCCACCAACATATAACAACGTAAATGTCTTTGCGTATGTTGCTACTACTAATAAGCTACTGAGTAGGGTAGATACTGCGGGGAAGGGTGGGTGAGCGGAGGGA
>NZ_LUHG01000004.1 GCF_001623405.1 Hydrotalea flava | reverse complement strand
TTCAGTCCAGGCTGGACGTTTTCCAATTTGGCTTTTGAATTTTATCTTGTACTTTAGTTTTTCAATCGGCTTTTGTTCCAAGCTGGACAATCATCAATTCCCCACCTGACAGCAATACCTGTCCGTTGTAGGCAACCAATAAACAAAATCCGTTTCCAGTTTTGGCAGACAAAGGACAACGCCTCTAACTGGTAGACACTTGCTTTTAGTTGACAAAGTATTTATCGGTTGAAACTTCATATTTATCAAGTATAACATTACACGACATGACTTTTGACTACGAACATTCTTTCAATCAAGACAAAGACAAGTGGCGGCAGTTTGACCAGTTTCTAACCGAACTTGCTGACACATATCCTGACGAATTTGAAAAAGACATTTATAGAGACAAAACATTTATGGCTATCGGCTATAAATCTTCGCCGCCAGACATCGGTTATGCTTTTCACCACCAAGTGCCGACTGTAATCCAAGAGCAAATACTTCAAAAATTAAAGCTACTGTTCCCTTAAAGACGTTGCGAATTGGTAGCTTTCACTTTGCTCAATCAGACGAATAAAGTTTGCTTTGTCAAAAGCGACACCAACATTTCTTATTTGCACCCAGACACGACCTTCAGATACATCAATCTTTAATTGTTTTAAACTTTCTGTTTGTTTAGTGCGACTTTGGCTGCCTACAACATGGGCTTGGGCACTATGTCGGCGGACTGTAACGCAGTAGTTCGGCTGTAGTTATCTATCAGCTGTAGTTTGGGCAGGCGACGTTCTATCGGGCTGTTCGTTGTATTTTAAACTTTTGTATATTTATTCAGCAATCGTTCCCGGCTGACGGTTTTTCAAATTCCGCCACATCGCCAAGCCCGGGGCGTTACATGCAACTTGAGACACAAGCAGGTTCAAATTCATAGCAGGACTTCAATGCGCTAATTTTTTGCTCCTTACTGATAAACTTGTTTGACAACGCTTCATTAAAAACTGAACTTTTCAATTTATA
>NZ_LUHG01000116.1 GCF_001623405.1 Hydrotalea flava | reverse complement strand
TTTTTTTTCAAAAAAAGGTTTAAAAAAGTTTGGTAGGGAAGAGTAGGGTTATTACTTTTGCAACCCCAATAACGATAGAGGGGAAGTGAGAGAGGGGATATGCGGGATAAGAAGAGGGGTAAGATAGTTGGGAATAGGGGGGTGAGATAGCGATAAATAATAAAGGGTTAGAATAAAGTTCTTTGAAATATTGGAAGCAACAGTACTTAATAGAGATATTGGGTAAGATTTTTAGCGAAAGAGAAAAGAACAGAACAAAGATCGGACGTTAATTTTTGAGAGAAAGTTAAGTCAGATTAGACAATCTATTTACAATGGAGAGTTTGATCCTGGCTCAGGATGAACGCTAGCGGCAGGCTTAATACATGCAAGTCGAGGGGCAGCACGATATAGCAATATATGGGTGGCGACCGGCAAACGGGTGCGGAACACGTACACAACCTTCCGGTGAGAGGGGGATAGCCCAGAGAAATTTGGATTAATACCCCATATTATAATGGTCAGGCATCTGATTATTATCAAAGGCTTCGGCCGCTTATTGATGGGTGTGCGTCTGATTAGGTAGTTGGCGGGGTAGAGGCCCACCAAGCCTGCGATCAGTAGCTGATGTGAGAGCATGATCAGCCACACGGGCACTGAGACACGGGCCCGACTCCTACGGGAGGCAGCAGTAAGGAATATTGGACAATGGACGCAAGTCTGATCCAGCCATGCCGCGTGAAGGATGACTGCCCTCTGGGTTGTAAACTTCTTTTATAGGGGAAGAAAGTTATTTTTTTTAGGATATTTGACGGTACCCTATGAATAAGCACCGGCTAACTCCGTGCCAGCAGCCGCGGTAATACGGAGGGTGCAAGCGTTATCCGGATTCACTGGGTTTAAAGGGTGCGTAGGCGGGTATGTAAGTCAGTGGTGAAATACCGGAGCTTAACTTCGGAACTGCCATTGATACTATATATCTTGAATATTGTGGAGGTAAGCGGAATATGTCATGTAGCGGTGAAATGCTTAGAGATGACATAGAACACCGATTGCGAAGGCAGCTTGCTACGCAAATATTGACGCTGAGGCACGAAAGCGTGGGGATCAAACAGGATTAGATACCCTGGTAGTCCACGCCCTAAACGATGATTACTCGACATTAGCGATACACAGTTAGTGTCTGAGCGAAAGCATTAAGTAATCCACCTGGGAAGTACGACCGCAAGGTTGAAACTCAAAGGAATTGGCGGGGGTCCGCACAAGCGGTGGAGCATGTGGTTTAATTCGATGATACGCGAGGAACCTTACCTGGGCTAGAATGCGGTTTGACGGTGGGTGAAAGCTCACTTTGTAGCAATACACAGATCGTAAGGTGCTGCATGGCTGTCGTCAGCTCGTGCCGTGAGGTGTTGGGTTAAGTCCCGCAACGAGCGCAACCCCTATCAGTAGTTGCCAACAGGTAAAGCTGGGAACTCTACTGAAACTGCCGCCGTAAGGCGTGAGGAAGGAGGGGATGATGTCAAGTCATCATGGCCTTTATGCCCAGGGCTACACACGTGCTACAATGGGGAGGACAAAGGGCAGCGACACAGTGATGTGAAGCCAATCCCAAAAACCTTCTCTCAGTTCAGATTGGAGTCTGCAACTCGACTCCATGAAGCTGGAATCGCTAGTAATCGTATATCAGCAATGATACGGTGAATACGTTCCCGGACCTTGCACACACCGCCCGTCAAGCCATGGGAGCCGGGTGTACCTAAAGTCGGTAACCGCAAGGAGCTGCCTAGGGTAAAACTGGTGACTGGGGCTAAGTCGTAACAAGGTAGCCGTACCGGAAGGTGCGGCTGGAATACCTCCTTTTAGAGCTTAGCTAAGAATTTTAAACTGTTGCTTCTGATACTTTCAATTTTTAAACAAAGAAAACAGAGTAGTTCTTTCCATTAAAATAAATAGAGAAGAAGTTGGCCCGTTCAGACCCGTAGCTCAGTTGGTTAGAGCGCTACACTGATAATGTAGAGGTCACCAGTTCAACTCTGGTCGGGTCTACTTAAAAGAAGCGATAAGAAAATAACCCTTGGGGGGTTAGCTCAGTTGGCTAGAGCATCTGCCTTGCACGCAGAGGGTCATCGGTTCGACTCCGATATCCTCCACAGTAAACAAAAAGCGAGAGAGGAGCGGATAGAGAAGGGAGAGAAAAAAAAGAAAAGGGAGAAGTAGAAAGGAAGAAATGCGAGGCGATTAGTTTTTTTAAGCAGAGAAAAGAGGTGTGAACAGGGTAGCGGCTGTTCGCTTGGTTCAAGTCCAACACATCAACGAAGGATAAACAAAGTGCAACTAAGTTTATCAAAGGTCTTTGACATATTGGGAAAGTAAAATTGTAGTAAATAGTCGTATACGCCTGTATGCAAAGGGGTATATGGAAAGATTTTTAAAGCGAATAAGGGCGCATGGTGGATGCCTTGGGTCTGAGAGGCGAAGAAGGACGTGGTAAGCTGCGAAAAGCCGGGGGGAGCTGCACACAAGCGCAATATCCCCGGGTCTCCGAATGGGACAACCCACTATACTGAAGGTATAGTACTCGAAAGAGAGCCAACCTCCTGAACTGAAACATCTAAGTAGGGAGAGGAAAAGAAAACAATAGTGATTCCCTAAGTAGTGGCGAGCGAAAAGGGAAGAGCCCAAACCGCAGGAGCGAGCTTTTGCGGGGTTGTAGGACTACATTTAGAAATTATCAAGAAGCTGAATTATCTGGAAAGATAAGCCATAGCAGGTGAAAGCCCTGTAGGCGTACAATGATAAGGACGCGTAGTATCCTGAGTAGTGCGGGACCGGAGGAATCCTGCATGAACCAGCCAGCACCATCTGGTAAGGCTAAATACTCCTCAGACACCGATAGTGAACCAGTACCGTAAGGGAAAGGTGAAAAGTACCCCGAATAGGGGAGTGAAATAGTACCTGAAACCGTGCGCCTACAAGCGGTCGGAGTCTTGTTTTAGACGAGATGACGGCGTGCCTTTTGCATAATGAGCCTACGAGTTGCACCTAACTGGCGAGGTTAAGTTCTTGAATAACGGAGCCGTAGCGAAAGCGAGTCCGAATAGGGCGAATAGTCAGTTGGGGCAGACGCGAAACTTTGTGATCTATCCATGAGCAGGTTGAAGTTCCGGTAACACGGAATGGAGGACCGAACCCGTTAGCGTTGAAAAGCTTTGGGATGACTTGTGGATAGGGGTGAAAGGCCAATCAAACTGAGAGATAGCTCGTTCTCCCCGAAATGTTTTTAGGAACAGCCTCAGATATAGAAGTTTACTAGAGGTAGAGCTACTGATTGGGCTAGGGGGTTTCATCGCCTACCAAACCCTGACAAACTCCGAATGCTAGTAAATATCTCTGGGAGTGAGGCTGCGGGCGCTAAGGTCCGTGGCCGAGAGGGAAATAACCCAGATTAGCAACTAAGGCCCCCAATACGTAGTTAAGTTGAACAAACGAGGTGAGACTTCAATAACAGCCAGGATGTTTGCTTGGAAGCAGCAATTCATTTAAAGAGTGCGTAACAGCTCACTGGTCGAGAGGTCTTGCACGGAAAATAATCGGGCATCAAACTACGAGCCGAAGTTCTAAATTTCGCCTAAGGCGAGATGGTAGGGGAGCATTGAAACCGGCGTTGAAGGTGTGGCGTGAGCCATGTTGGAGCGGTTTCAAAAGAAAATGTAGGCATAAGTAACGATAAAAGGAGTGAAAAACTCCTTCGCCGAAAGTCTAAGGTTTCCTGATCAACGTTAATCGGATCAGGGTTAGTCTGGACCTTAGGAGCACCCGAAAGGGGAATCTGATGGAAAGCGGGTTAATAATCCCGCACCTGCTATACAATGAAAGTGACGCAGTGACGTGGTGGTTGCGAACAGACGGATGTTCGCCTGAGAGGAATCTTCGGAGGAATCGAAACCATAAAATTGCTGCCAAGAAAAGCGAGTATAGCAGCCAGTACCGCAAACCGACACAGGTAGACGGGATGAGTATTCTAAGGCGCTCGGGTGAGCCGTGGAGAAGGAACTAGGCAAATTGACGCTGTAACTTCGGGATAAAGCGTACCTCGCCTAAGGCGAGGTCTCAGTAAAATGGTTCAACCAACTGTTTAACAAAAACACAGGGCCCTGCAAAATCGTAAGATGACGTATAGAGCCTGATACCTGCCCGGTGCCGGAAGGTTAAGGAAGGGGGTTAGTTGTAAGACGAAGCTCTTGACTGAAGCCCCGGTAAACGGCGGCCGTAACTATAACGGTCCTAAGGTAGCGAAATTCCTTGTCGGGTAAGTTCCGACCTGCACGAATGGTCTAATGAGTTGAACACTGTCTCCTCCACGAGCCCGGTGAAATTGTAGTATCGGTGAAGATGCCGGTTACCCGCCACGGGACGGAAAGACCCCGTGAACCTTCACTACAACTTTGCATTGATTTTGAGCAACAAATGTGTAGGATAGTTGGGAGACTATGAAGTAGTGTCGCCAGGCATTATGGAGTCAACGTTGAAATACCAACCTTTTGTTGCTTAGAACCTAATCCCGCCTGAGGCGGGAGACATTGCATGGTGGGTAGTTTGACTGGGGTGGTCGCCTCCTAAAAAGTAACGGAGGCTCGCAAAGGTACCCTCAGTACGGTTGGTAATCGTACGTAGAGCGCATTAGTAGAAGGGTGCTTGACTGTGAGGCAGACAAGCCGAGCAGGTGCGAAAGCAGGCTAAAGTGATCCGGTGGTTCTGCATGGAAGGGCCATCGCTCAAAGGATAAAAGGTACTCCGGGGATAACAGGCTGATCTTACCCAAGAGCTCATATCGACGGTAAGGTTTGGCACCTCGATGTCGGTTCGTCACATCCTGGGGCTGGAGAAGGTCCCAAGGGTTCGGCTGTTCGCCGATTAAAGTGGCACGTGAACTGGGTTCAGAACGTCGCAAGACAGTTCGGTCCCTATCTGTGGTGGGCGTTAGTAAATTGAGTGGACGTGACCTTAGTACGAGAGGACCGGGTTGCATGTACCGCTGGTGTATCAGTTGTGCCGCCAGGTGCAATGCTGAGTAGCTATGTACAGCCAGGATAAACGCTGAAAGCATCTAAGCGTGAAACCTTCCACAAGATGAGTTTACTTTTAAGGGTCGTCAGAGACGATGACGTTGATAGGCTACAGATGTACAGCTGGTAACAGCAAAGTCGAGTAGTACTAATTACCCGTAAGCTTTATTTTTTTTATTTACACAAGCACTTCCCAATATGTTAACTTATTAAAGAGTTTATGGTGGTTATACCGAGGGTGTTCACCTCTTCCCATTCCGAACAGAGAAGTTAAGTCCCTCATGGCCGATGGTACTTGGGCCTTGTCCCTGGGAGAGTAGGTAGCTGCCGTATTTATCCAAAAGCCGTCTTAGTAGCTACTAAGGCGGCTTTTTTATGCCCATCACATAAACATTAAAAAATAATTTTATTTTTATTATCATT
>NZ_LUHG01000115.1 GCF_001623405.1 Hydrotalea flava | reverse complement strand
CCGGTATGCACCAAAGCAGTTAACAAGCGTTGCGGGCTTTCAGGTAAACCAATATCTGCCCTGCTGGATGATTCTCCGGACATATCGGCTGCTTCGCCTAATGCAGCCACTACCACATCGGCCTGTAATGCTGCGGCTACCGCTTCCTGAATCATCACATCAGAAGTAGCAGGCCCCATTTCAATTTCAGGTCCAAATACATTCACTTTTTTATTGAAGAGGCTATCATCTGAAATATTAGCGCCTTTGGCATAAACAATTTTCACCTGTTGGCCGGCCACATTTTCCATTCCTTCCTTCAAAGTAACTGCATGATGCCAGTCACCGGAAACACTCCAGGTGCCCAGCATATTTCTTCGGCTATCAGCCAAAGGACCAACCAAGGCAATGGTACCGGTATGTTGTAAAGGCAAAATCGTTTTATCATTTTTTAGCAGCACACATGCTTTGGCTGCTGCTTTTCTTGACAGCGCCAGTTTATCGGGCGATAAAATAGTAGTGGCGGCTCTTTCAGTAGAAACATTCCGATATGGATTTTCAAATAAACCCAGTTTGTATTTGGCTTCCAGCACTCTTCTGCAAGCATTATTGATGTCACGCATCGTTATTTTCCCCTCCTGCAATGATTTTTTTAGTGTGGTTAAAAATCCCTCACCCACCATATCCATATCTAATCCGGCTTTTAAAGCCAATGCAGATACCTGTTGCAAGTTACCCAACCCATGTGCTTCCATTTCATTCACAGAAGTATAGTCGCTTACTACAAACCCATTAAAATTCCATTGATTGCGTAATAAATCAGTTAACAACCAACGGTTACCCGTTGCCGGAATATCATCAATTACATTGAATGAACTCATCACACTACCTGCACCGGCATCAATAGCTGCTTTATAGGGCGGCAAATAGTCATTGTACATTCTTATCCTACTCATGTCAACTGTATTGTAATCGCGGCCCCCTTCAGCAGCGCCATATAATGCAAAATGTTTCACACAAGCCATAACGGTGTTATCCTGCCGAAGATTATTGCTTTGATATCCGCGAACCATCGCAGCGGCAATGGCACTACCTAAAAAAGGGTCTTCGCCTGCACCTTCAGCAATGCGGCCCCAGCGGGGATCGCGGCAAATATCTACCATTGGAGAAAATGCCCAGCTTAATCCATCGGCAGTAGCTTCTTCAGCAGCGGCACGGGCTGTTTGTTTAATCAAAATAGTATCCCAACTACAAGCCAGTCCTAATGGAATGGGAAAAGTTGTTTTATGTCCGTGAATTACGTCAGAACCAAATATTAAAGGAATATGTAATCTAGATTTTTCAACTGCAAGCCGTTGTGCCTGCAATACTTTTTCAGCGCCAATTACACCAAATAAACCACCCACCTGTCCGTTTTTAATTTTAGCTTCTACATCGGTGCTAACAACAGCGCCGGTGGGAATACCACCTCCGGGGGTTAATAAATTTAGCTGACCTATTTTTTCATCTAGGGTCATTTTTTGCATTAATTGATCAATGAATTGATTCATTTTAGCAGCAGCAGGTACAGCTTGTGCAATGGCGGTATAACTGAACACAATTAAAGCAGTCAATAATAAATAAGTTTTTTTCATACTGTTTTATTTAGGTTAAGCAGATTTATTTTACAAGAACAGGCTTTGTTGCTTTTGAAATACCATTTTCGTTGATGGCTTCAATAGAAAAATAGTAAGACTTTTTTTTATCCATTCCTTTGTACCAATACTCATTTTGGTTATATACCATAATTGAATTGTAAAGCTTATCAGGCTGTGTTCCAAAATAAATATTATATGCATAGGCATTATTAACGGTTTGCCATTTCAGCCAGGCACTCCGCTTGTCTTTTTCTGTTCGTAAAACAATAAAGTTTTTAACAGAATCGGGAACACTACCCATTCCTTTTCCAAAAACACGCAATCCACTAATGGCAAATTTTCCCGTAGGCATATGTATGTTTTCTAATTTAATGTAGCGAGTTTTAACCGGACGAGGCAACTCTACATATTCATGCGGAATATCGGTTTGGTTAGTAGATTTATCTACTAATATTGACCAGTTTTTACCATCCGCAGACTGATACAATTTATATTGATGAAAAGTGCCTGATTGTTTACCCAAAAAATTACTATCTACATCCTGATCAGCATAATTAATCTGAATAGCAAATACTAAATCCAATGCTCCCAAATCTGTTTGAATCCATTCACCCTTATTGCCTGTAGCCGCACTCCAGTAAGTTTTAATATTTTCATCTACAGCATTATTCGGCTCAAACGCACCCAATGTTGAAGATACCTGAACAGGTTTGTTGTAATTCAGCAACATCCATCCCGTAAAGCCACTACCGTTTAAAGTAGCATGGTTACTATTTTTAATTACATTGGGTAAATAATGTGGATAATCGCCAAATGAAGTGTTACAATACATCACATCATCTTTATCAAAACCGGCAGGCCATATTCCCAACCTTCTTTCAAAATTGTTTTTAACACTAATAACCATGGTTGAAACATGCCACCAGTTATTCCATGCATCCTGAAAAGTGCTGCCATGACCGGCACCACGGGCAAAACCTCCGGGTTTAAATGAAAGCGGATCAGATTGTGGCGTAAAAGGACCTAAAGGATGTTCACCCACAACCACACCATCAGCATAGCCACTAAATTCAGTAC
>NZ_LUHG01000013.1 GCF_001623405.1 Hydrotalea flava | reverse complement strand
ATAAACAACTGCCACTGCTGCGGATTTTAACTGATCGTGGAACCGAATTCTGTGGCAAGCCGGAGTATCATGAGTATGAATTGTATCTTCAAATCGAAGGAATAGAACACTCAAAAACGAAAGCCCGCAGCCCTCAAACCAATGGTATCTGTGAACGTTTTCATCGCACCATTCAGGAAGAATTTTATGCAGTAGCGTTCAGAAAAAAAATATACACCTCCGTAGATCAAATGCAGCAGGATCTTGACCAATGGCTAAGACACTACAATGAAGAGCGGACACACTCAGGTAAATACTGCTATGGCAAAACGCCCATGCAAACTTTTATTGACAGTGTGCATTTAGCCAAAGAAAAACGTATCGATGAACTCTTGGAAAAAGACGCTAACTTTAGCATGTCAGAAGAAGCGGAAGCAGGCTCTGCTGAGGAGCAACCTGCCAGGAATATTCTGACCGATGAAAATAATAAAGCGGTTGCTCAAAACCCAACCGCTTTTAACCAATAATTTTTATCGCATATGCCTTAAAAAAACCTGCTCTAAATTTAACCGGTTGTCAGATTAAGTAGTAGCAATTACAGCTATAGGCCTTGTCAAATACCAGCCAACTACCTGCAGGCAGTTTCAGATGATAGAGAAATTTACGATCATGCTCTCTGGCTTCCGTCATTCGTACAAATTCTGTAACGCCACTGAAGGCATCCATCATTGCATGAACCTTAAAGCCCCCCTTCTTTCTTGCTCCATCCAATTTGTTACGACCAACACCACGTAAAATCTCGCTGAACAATTGAATTGTACTACTATCAATTACTTTCAAATTTCTGATACTTAACCCTTTCAACCGGCTGTCCGCGATAAAATTATGGTACTGCCTGAGCAATCCTTCATAGATTGTTTCAAAAACCTGGTAACTCCGCCTCGTATTGGCATCTGATAAAGTGCTTCGGGCAGGAGCATTATCAAAACCCAGGTGTAGCAATTTGCCTTCGCAAGCCAGTAATCCCTCGTATAGTTCACGAAGACCATTACAATAACTAAGTACACCATATAACAAGCTTACAACATGAATACGTAATGGCAACCTCTTATAATACCGGTTAGCCTGATGTTTTCTGTTTGCTTTATTTATCAAAGAACTGAGTATTATTTCCAATATCTGCGACATTACCGGCTGTCCGACAAATTTTTTATCTTCATGCATTAGTTAACGTTTTAGCGTAGTAACTCAAACTTAACTAATTAGGGCTGTTCTCCGGAACTGCCCTTTTAGGTTTTATACACTAAATTTAGTCGGACAATAGTGATAAAATATAAATGTCTGTCTGAAAAACAGACTCAAATTCGCGTTAATTAAAAACCTAAACTCTCTACATCGTATATGTGTAGCTCAGGTTTAAAAAGAATATTTTTAATTGCACTGCTATATTTTTTAAACAATAGCATCCTTTCTGCGCAAGTGATGTTTCGTCCCTCTCTGCAAAAAATAGATGAGGAAAATGGACTGAGTGATAATAATGTACAATGTATTTACCAAGATCGAAAGGGGTTTATGTGGATAGGCACTTCCGCTGGTCTTAACCTTATGGATGGGTCCACTATTACAGTATTTAAGAAGAATCCGAGCGATGTTCATGCCATTACAGATAATAGTATTAATTGTATCGCTGAAGACCACCAAGGTCTGTTATGCGTGGGTACCAATCATGGATTACACTCTTTTAATCCGGTACTCAGAAAATTCACGCTTATTCCTTTGCCAGAAGGAGATAAAACTAAGAATGACATCATAACCCACATAGCGGTTGCTCCGAATGATAACATCTTCGCTGCTACTTCTTCCGGATTGTTCTGTTACCAAAAGGGGAAGAAGCAGATGACTTTGCTAACGTTGCCGGGGAATAATTATGAGAAAGTGCTCAACAATCGTATCACCCATATGAGTTTTGATAAAAAAGGGCTGTTATGGTTAAGTACTTTCAATGGATTATGGAGTTATGATGAAAAGACACAACAATTCCGACAAGAGGTTAGCCAAACCAATGACCCGTTTTATCCAAAACTGCTTACTAATTTTGTGATAGACCATACCGGTAAAATATGGATAGGAACCTGGAATAACGGCTTGAAAGAATTTGATCCCGTTTCAAAGAAAGTCATAACCTATCAATTACCATTTGGTAAAAATGCCCCTATTATTAGTATGGCTGAAACCAGGCAGGACGATAGTTCCTGGTGTATCATGATGGGTGGCAATTCGTTATGGTTTAATATCCGAGAAAATAAATTTATATCTTCAACGGAGAAACCAATTGAGGAAGTTAATGTCAAGGTGCTTTACACATCTGATCACAACCGGCTATGGATAGGTACTAATCAAGGAATTTACTTTTATCAGCTTTCAAGGAATTTTATACAGTATCATCCATTTTCTAATCCAATTACAGTCCAGGGGGTTTCTCTGCTGGAATGGAATCATAAGATATGGGTAGGTGGTAGCAATCAATATTTTCTTACCGCCTTTGATGAGCATCTGAATGAAACAGCCCGAATTGGAAACTCATTACCATCCAAAGAGGTTTCCTGCCTGATGATAAAGCCCTATGGCGCCAATACACTCAGATGCGGCACTTCACAGGGAGTAGCCGATGTCAATGTACTCACACATACTGTACGATTTCACCGGTTGAAGGAGAATAAAAATCCTTTCAATACCTTGAATTTCATTACCGACCTGCTAAAAGATTCAAAGGGAACCTGGTGGTTATTTCCCTGGAGGCATGGAATATGGATGACTGATGCTGCATGCAGGCAGCCTCAAAAAATATTTAATCATTTCATTTCGGAATACAATGTGCCCAAACCGTTGGTCATTTCAGATGCTTTTGAGGATAAACATGGAAATATTTGGATGAGTGACTATGATGAGGGAATCGTATTGTATGATAGCAATACACACCAGTTTTCAAAACCTTTCGTCAAACAACTTGGTCAGCAAACTTCCATTTCGCAAATCATATATGATCAAGGATATGGTTATTCGTTTGTAGAATCCTCTTTATTAAAGTGGAATGTTGACAGTCCCTGGCTCCAAATAATTGATTTCTCCAGGCAAATCGACAAACCTATCACCTCTTTGACTATTGACAGCGCTGGGAATCTGTGGCTGGCAACTCAGGACGGATTGATAGCCTATAATTTAAAAAAGAAAACCTCCTGGCATTTCACGGTCGCTGATGGATTGCCCGACAATAATCTCGACGGTACTTTGCTTTGCCTTAAAAACGGTACTATTGTTTTTGGAAGCCCGCGATATTTGTTTTCTTTTTCTCCTGTAAAAATGTTGGCATCTATCGAAAATGCCCCGCAAATTCAATTAACAGAAGCCATTGCAGATAACCAACCTTACGTATTCAATCTTTCAGAACGGATGAATTTTAAATATTCTACCCACAATCTTGTTTTCAAATGGGCAGTTACAGATTTAAATAGTCCTCTGAATAACCAATATTTTTACCAGTTACAGGGAATGGATAAGGAATGGCATTCAGTAGGCAAGATCGGGCAGGTTGAGTTTGCCAGTCTTTCACCGGGAGATTATACTTTACTACTCAAAGGAGCCAACTTGAATGGAGTATATGCTGAGAAAATACTGCAATTGCAATTTAGTATCCAGCCTCCATTCTGGCGTACCTGGTGGTTTTTGAGTTTTTTAATTTGTCTTATTGGTACATTCTTTTATTCATTGTATAGGTATCGTATCAATCAACTAATGAAAATAGAAACATTAAGAAATAAGATTTCACTTGATTTGCACGACGATATTGGTTCAACATTAAGTTCCATATCTATATTAAGCGATATGGCTCTACGCAATCGGGAAAATGATGAATGGCAAGAAATGATAAGAGAAATAAAATATAATTCTGTTTCGCTGATGGATACAATGGACGATATTGTATGGAGTATTAACCCGAGGAATGATTCGCTTGAAAGTCTGTTTGTAAGGATAAGAAGTTTTGCGGCCAGGATGTTTGAGGCAAAAGGAATTAATTATACCATTGATATAGATGAAAATATAAAACAGGTTCATGTCATGATGGAGTACCGACGGCACCTCTACCTTATTATGAAAGAAGCTATTAATAATATGGTCAAATATTCAGGTTGTACAGAAGCGTACGTTCAAGTTTCGTACCGTGCCTCCCTGCTTACCATTTTGATAAGGGACAATGGAAAAGGTTTTGACACCAACCTGGCATCGCAGGGGAACGGGCTGGCAGGGATGAAGAAAAGAGCCGGAGAAATGAATGCAGACCTTCTTATAAAGTCAACAATGAATATGGGAACACAAATTACCCTTATCATAAAAATCAAATAAATATATGATATTACTATTCAGCTGTTTTTCTCATATTTGTAATTTATGATAAAGGTAGCCATAATAGAAGATAATAATACGCTCCGGAAATCCCTCAGCCAACTTTTTGAAACAACTGAAGGAATGGGATGTGTCACTTCTCTTTCTAACTTAATGAATGTTGTCAGCGAATTCCGGAAGACGAGGCCCGATATCGTCCTGATGGATATTGGCTTGCCGAATATTTCAGGTATCGAAGGAGTAAGGACCGTCAAGGATAATTTTCCGGAAATACAGGTTTTGATGTTTACGGTATTTGATGATGATGAGAAAATATTTGAAGCCATCAAGGCAGGCGCATCAGGCTATCTGCTCAAAAAGTCTTCACCTGAAGAAATTACAGAAGCTGTCCTTTCGCTGTACCAGGGAGGAGCACCCATAAGCGCCAGTATTGCAAGAAAAGTCATTCAGTCTTTTCAGCACGGGCCAGCCATTAATAAAGAAGATTTTCAGCTTACGACTAGAGAGAATGAAATTTTAAATTCCCTGGTGGATGGACTGAGTTATAAAAAATTGGCGGAAAAATATTTTATCAGCATCAGTACGGTCCGAACCCATATTCAGCATATTTACGAAAAGCTACATGTAAATTCAAAAGCAGAAGCTGTGGCAAAGACCTTAAAAAACAGATAGCTTATTACTTTTATCCAAATAACGACCCACCTAAAAGGTATCGCCCATCATGAGTTTAATACTGCTTGACTCATTATGAAAATTAATTTTTTTGGTTTTACATCGAAACAGTAAAAACGAGGTTCATATCAAGGCTTCTTTGAAAATCTCTTTTTATAGATCTTCCATATTCCCTTATAGAAAATACCAATAGCGATAAATTATTAAGTAATAATATATCTTAAGCTATTTCCCAAACAATAAATAGGATAGACAGCGGGATAAAAATCATCCATTTATCCGATAGGGATTTATTCCGAAATAAGATTCTTTTGTGATGCTAAAAATATTTAAAGCCAAAGGTTATGAAAAGTTTATCACAGTGGTCAAAATGCTTATTGCTAATATTAATGTTCCTTGTCTATGGTCAGCTTACGCAGGCACAATTGCTTAAAAAATTAAAAGACAAAGTGCAACAAACAGCTGAGGATCATCTAATAAAAGATGTCGGTGATGCCACCGATAAAGCTATTGACAAAAGCAAAGATGCCCTGAAAAAAGATAACAAAACTTTTAATTCAAATGGTAATTCTAGGAATGTATCGACTGACAATAATGCTTCTTCCGCTTCTTCGGATGGTGTTTTAGGTGCACCGACGTTAAAATCATATAAGAATTACGATTTTGTACCAGGTGATAAAATTATTTTTCAATCCAACCTCACCGATGAACAAGCCGGTGAAATACCTTCCCAGTTTACGCTGATTGAAGGGCAAATGGATATACAAAATATAGATAGTGAAAATGTCATCCGAACCATTGCAGGACCTACCATCACCTTTACGCCCCGCATGACCAATCAACAATACATGCCTGAACAATTTACGGTAGAATTTGACTATAAAAACCCGAAATGGGGTCTGAATCACATGAATATTGATTTTGGCCATCGTGTATATTACTCCGGTGGTGAGGGCATTACTCCGGGCATCCAGTTTCAGGATGGTGATGTAATGTGGACTTTAAGTTCCGATTACCCTGCAGAATTAAACGAGATATTGAAAAAGCCCAATACCTGGCATCATATTGCGATTGCCGTGAATAAGAATGTGGGCAAAGTGTATGTGGATCAGTACCGCGTTATCAATGTAAACAACCTCACAGGAAAACCTAATAATGTTACTTTTAACTTAAACGGTTATGAAGATACCTATATCAAAAACATTCGCATAGCTGCAGGAGGAATTGATATTTACAAAACAGCCACTACCGATGCCAAAATTGTAACCCATGGGATATTATTTGATATAGATAAAGCCACCATCAAACCCGAAAGCATGGGTACCATCAACCAAATATTCAACGTACTGCAAAAAAATCCTTCACTTAAATATGAAATTGACGGGCATACCGATAACACGGGCAATTCGGCTCATAACATGACTTTGTCACAGCAAAGAGCTGATGCAGTAAAAGCGCAACTGGTAAGCATGGGCATTGATGCCTCACGCCTTACCACCAAAGGCTTCGGCGATACCAAACCTATGGACACCAACGACACGCCTGAAGGAAGAGCCAATAACAGAAGAGTGGAGTTTGTGAAAATGTAATGAGTTCCTTACGAATTAGATTTCTTTTAATAATCCATATTCCAATGCTCTTAAAAAGGCTTGTTACGGTTTTTATTTTAGGGTTTTTAAACCTTCATTTAATAGCACAGGACAAATGTAAATGTCCTCCAATAAAGCTTTATGTGTACGATACTAAAATGAATTTTCGTTCGGATAGCCCCGTGAATGTAGTTGAAGGCGGCAAATACATTGAAGCAGAAAACTCCGGAGACTGGCTTGACAATGCTTACTTAAAGCAACAATCCGATGAATTCAAAGTGTATCAAGGTTTTAGTCCTGGTGCCCAAAAAATTAAAACCTACGAATTGCCTCCGGACAACGGTGGTGGTCCGGAAGGGGATATTGATTTTACCAGTTATTGTGAAGTTTCAAGAAGCGGCAATAGTCCTAATTATACTTACACTGTTTCTGTAAAAATTTACGATGCCTACACGCATACTATAGTCACAACAATAACTCAATCAACAACTGACCTTGGTAAAGTAGACTATTTGATTGATCAGGCTATAGCTTCATATTCGCCGACGTTGGATAAACTTCGGGATTATCAAAAGAAAGTACGAGATGAATCTGGAGGCAAAAAATGGATTGGGCTAAAATTCAAAGCCACTGCGGATAAAACTAATTTAAAAATTGGTGAAACTACAAATGTGCATATCAAAATTTTTGATTGTGCTGATGAAAAACCAGTACCGAACCAGCAATTGAATATAAGACTAGGCACACCCAAAGTTGGTATCATCAATAATCCCAACGTAAAAACGAACAGTTCCGGCGAAGCTGTTTTAATTTTTACTGCAAAAAATGAAGGTGAAACAACTGTTTTTCCTGATTTTACTTATACGGCAGTCAATGGCAAATCAGGTTATCATGTGTTGAAATGTGGTAATGATGAATTAAAAATACAGGTGGAAGACGAGAAATATAAACTAACCATGAATGTGAATATTACCGGAGCAGATGGATTGCATTGGCAACTGAGTGGAGAAGTGATTACAAAATTAATTTCCTATGCGGATGGAACATTTCAATTGAAAGCAGTGGATGGTACACGAAATATGCCTGTGCATGTACTATCTGCATCTACAAGGCACATGAAACTTATTGGCAAATACGACTATACCATCCCGTTTACGTTGAATATTGGCAACATTTATAAGAAAGGAACAACACCAGCTAAAATTGCTTTCGATACATTTTCTCCTTCTGAAAACGGATGGATTAGCAGTGAACCTTACAGGGTTAAAGATGGAGTTGTGGATTTACCAGGATTTACTTCTCATCTTGTTCAAAACCTTTTTTATGATATTGAAAAGAATGTTGCCAAAAAAAGCAAAACAAAAGAATACCAAGAATTGGCTGAAGTGGAACAAATAAAAGCACATGCTAAAGATGCGAACTACTGGCATACTGCACAGGGAAAATCAGATATGCTGAAACTGCAAAAAATCATGGAAGAACGTGGCAGGGGGGATTTATTTACAAAAATGAGTAACTCGCCATTGCAACATTCAAAAGCAGACAGCGCCTTTGTGGAAGGTATGAGAGGAACCCAATTCAATCCATCAGCTTATGGTCTTCCTCCCATGAAGGATAACCCTTCTATTATGGGAAATTTTCTTCAGTTTACCGGTACGTTTAATAATCAATCTGAAACGCCACTAAATATTTTTCAGGAAAATGATATTAATGGTGCTTTACAGGGAAGTATCACAATTAAAGTAGAAAAATTAAAATAAAAAAAACGGGTTATCAAAATCAAAAAAACAGAATATATACATCTGAAATACCTTTTATCTAATGTGCCTATTTTGAAAACGGCTACCGCTAAATAAAACTTGTATGAAAGATTTCATGTCAACTTTTCTTGTATTCATTTTTATTTTTATTGCACATAGTGCAAACAGCCAGAGCTATCCTTGCAACTACTGGTCGGCGCCATGTCCTAATGCAACATCCATTTCACAGGCCGACGAATGGGAAGTTCGAAAAGGAAACGGCGCTATTGAACAAGGCCTTGCCTTTCAAAGAAAAATGCGCAATGAGATTACTGATTTTTTACAAAAAACAGCCAAACAAAATGGATGGCTGGTATATCAGTTAACCGATGAATATAATGATGGACCACCTTTTATTTTTATCAGCTATGCGAACTGGGAAGCTACCCCCTATGAAAAAAGACCACCAACTGAAGATCATCTCGCCTTCATCATAGTGGTAAATAAAGATTCTCTGATGCTATGGCGGCAATGGAAAGAAGAATGGATACACCGGATGGAAAAAAGTGTAAATGAGCAGGATATGGATGCTCTGCAAAAAGAAGATCTGAAGAATACCACAGCATTCACCGAAGGAACAATCGTGTTAGTTCACTTCGGTATTAATCCCTACCATGTGACAACAGGCATGGAAGATGGCGGACAACATTCACTCATTCCTCAATCTACCCTACAGGTGCCGGGGGCTTTCTATGCCGGGCTGCTGATAAATAAGGAGCCTCCCGATCGTCATGCCTATGAGCTTACTTACAAAGGCTATTTTTTCAATAGCCCTGCGTCCGTTGCAACTATTCTGTTTGGCAATTACCAACCCAAAGATTCCTACAACAACTGGCAGCCCATGTTTGAAAAACCTTTTACCTCTTCCGCCGCCACACTGAATGGTGTAAAATCAATCAAGTGTGATGTATTGCAGAATTTGTGTGCACACATAGAAGGAAGACCAGATAAGGTTAAGGATGTGATCAATAAAATAAATTGGAACGATATCAACAGCATGATGGGAAAATAAATTACAAACTATAAATTTTATTGCTATGAAAAGAAGAATATTATCAGTCGTTTACATTTTATCATTGCTCACTTATTTTTCCGTGAATGCCCAACCATCATTAGATATGGGAAAAGTGGTGTTAACCATCCAGCCGGAGCAGCCCAACGACCTTGCTGTTCCTGCAGGCGAGTTCACTTTCTCGATGGAAAACGGCTCCCCGTTGGGGTTTAGCGAGGCATCAGATGAAGGCTATACCGATTTTGGCTTTTCAGGAGATGCGGTAACAGGTAACAAATCATTCTTCCTCACTATGAATATTCGCATTACTCCATCAGGCACAGGAACATTTGTTTTTTCAAATAAAAATGAGGATCCTAAAAAAAATGCGAGAATAGACCTCAACGTTGACAATAATATTGTCTTGATTGGTAAGCAGGGGCAGGTTATTGTAACAAGTTATCCGAAAAAAAACGGCGACTTCCTGGTCGGTACATTTTCGGGTATATTGACTGATAATGGTAATGAAGTAGAATCTTTACCAACTCATCTCTACAAAGTAAGCAGCTCATTCAAAATAAAAAGGATGGAATAATTCTTCATACAACAATTTGGAGATAATATTGTTTATCTGATGCATAAGTGATAACACGCTGCATGGCATTACACAAGCACATGAAATATAATATATCAGGAGCATGTATTGTTAACTTTAAAATAATATTCCATGGAACAGACACATTCCACCCAGAGTACTACTTCCGAAAACGGAAAAATGGTATCCGTCCTGAGTTACCTGACTATCATCGGATGGGTAATCGCCTACGTCATGCATAATAATGAAAAATCGGAACTGGGCGCATTTCACCTCAGGCAGACGATTGGATTGTATATCATAGGAATCTGCATCTGGATTGCACAAATGATGTTGGTTCTTATTCCTGTACTGGGTTGGATAATAGGTGTATTGATGATATTTCTCTACATCGGATTGCTGATTCTCTGGCTCATGGGATTGATTGCAGCCATTAACGGCAGCATGAAACCCATACCTGTGATTGGGAGGAATGCACAGCACTGGTTCAGCGGGATTAAATGAAACAGATATTTCTGTTTACATTTGGGTAAGCTTTCTGCTATTTACATAAAAGTTTCTGTCAATCTTTAATACATCCACTCCACTTACCGGTAATGTGATCTGCTGCCAGTTGGTTGTGGCATGCAATACGAGCGGATGATTGCCAGTAAAAACCCTTACTGGCATGTGAAAATCCGGAATTACATTTGTCCAGCGATACCATAGTGTATCATTCCTGAATACATATTCCAGTTCAGGAATCTGTGTGGTACGCAAATATTGATCAAACACAGGCTGCAGATCACTTTTGCTTTTTTGGATGATGTATTGTTCAATCTGCCGGGATGTAACCGTCTGATGCCAGAAGGTTTGATTCAATCCTCTTAAAATAGCACGCCAAAGTGAGTCGTTCCCGATTATATGTCTGATCATATTCAGCATATTACCCCCTTTGTAATACATATCCTCTGATCCTTCATCATTCACACCATAATGTCCGATAATGGGACGATCATTTCTGATGAGACGCCTGCAGCCAATGACATAATCCTCCCCGGCCTGTTTACCGTACTGACATTCCACATACAATGCTTCGGCATAATTGGCAAATGATTCATGAATCCACATATCAGCAATATCCTGATCCGTAATGTTGTTGCCCTTGCCTCAGCGTAGTTTATCCAATATCAAGATTTTCCCTTGGCGTATGGCACCGCCAGAGGAGGGAAAAGTTGTGCCTAGGCTGTAATTTTTTGGTAGCTTTTAGCAACTATCCCAATCATCTATACCCGCCACTCAAAACTTTCAACAGGTAATCTTGCAAAAGATTGGCTTTATTATTTTGGTTGTATCATATCCTCTAATTCCTACCAAAAACCCCTCTCAGCTTAGTATATCAACATCAAAACAATAAAACCACACTCGGCGTATGGCTGTGCCTACGCCGTAGTTTTTTGGTAGCTTGCTGGTACCGGTAACAACATTCATCCAAAAATTGCTCAGCCCTCACAACCCCGGCACTGCCATCATATCGTTCAAAAAAATCAATCTTGTAAAAGGTTGCTTTTTTATTTTGTGCTGTAATGCCTTGCAGGTGAACAATAGTGGCATAGAAGGTATTGATACTGACGGTTCAAATTGTAATATTTTCTTGTTGTACATCTAACCCCATACTCGGCATAGTTTGCAAGTTACAAATAGTAAAAGAAGCCACTCGGCGTAAGGCTGTGCCTACGCCGTAGTTTTTTAGTAGCTTGCTGGTACCGGTAACAATATTCATCTAAAAATTGCTCCGCCCTCACACCCCTGCAATTCCATCATATCGTTCAAAAAAATTAATCTTGTAAAAGTTGTTTTTTTATTTTGTGCTGTAATGCCTTGCAGGTGATCAATAGTGGCATAGAAGGTATTGACACTTACGGTTCAAATTGTAATATTTTCTTGTTGTACATCTAACCCTCGGGGAACAAAAGGAATTGTAATTTCATTGCTTCATATTTTAATGTAATTCAAAGTTGGCTTTGGGTTTCTGAAAGTATGCGCATGTAAAAGATATTACGTTAACATAAGTAAATAGTTTTAATCACGAATCTTTTTCTAACTGCTTCAAAAACTGTAATTTCATGTTAGTTTGCAGCCATAGGCCATTTGGGCTATTGCCTGTTGTATTCCAAACTTCATTAACCAACACACTTATGAAAAAGTACTCCTTTTTAACCATTTTGTTGTTTTGTATGCAAATAGTAACGCATGCACAGGTAATGCCACCGGAAGGTTCTCCATTAGAAGGTAAATGGGATATGGTATTACAAGTTAACGGTAAGGCATTGCCTTCCTGGCTGGGCGTATACCATTCAGGATTTAAAACCTTAGTGGGGCAGTTTGTGGGCCCCGGCGGTAGTGCCCGCCCTATTTCGGAAGTGTTTTTTGAAAACAATACCATGCATTTTGCCATTCCGCCACAATGGGAGCCATCTGATAAATATTTATCCATAGAAGGTACTTTACAGGGCGATAGTTTGGTAGGAACAGGGGTAAGCAGTGAAGGAGAAAATTTTACCTGGACTGCTCATCGTGCGCCCAGTTTGCATCGGGATAAACCCTTTGTTTGGGGAAAACCCATTCAACTTTTTAACGGGAAAGACCTGAGTGGCTGGCATGCCATGGGTAAAAACCAATGGGTAGTGGAAAATGGCGTATTGAAAAGTCCGCATTCGGGTGCTAACTTAGTAAGCGATAGAGTATTTAAAGATTTTAAACTGCATGTTGAATTTCGTTATCCGGCAGAAAGCAATAGCGGCGTGTATTTGCGCGGAAGGTATGAAGTGCAGATAATAGACAGTAAAGGCAAAGAACCCGCTGTAGGTTTATTCAGTGCTATTTACGGGTTTATTGCACCGAGCGAAATGGTGGCCAAATCGCCCGGCGAGTGGCAGTCGTTTGATATTACTTTGGTGGGAAGAATGGTAACAGTGGTGGCCAATGGCGTAAAAGTAATTTGTAATCGCGAAATACCCGGCATTACCGGAGGCGCATTAGATAGTAAGGAAGAAAATCCAGGCCCTATTTATTTTCAGGGCGATCATGGACCTATTGAATTTCGGAATATTGTGATTACACCCGCAAAAGATTAGCAATTAGTTGCTTTACCATTATTCGGTATCATTTTGTTATATATATAACTGCTCAAACTAAATTAGGGCAAATAGTATAGACAATTATTTAGTTGTTTATTTTATTACTTAGTAATTATAAACGTTTTTTATCCCTGTTATACATTTATGTTTACCTACCTTCATAGGTAAAAATAAGAATGAAAAATAAATAATATAACAGTGAATAAAAATTTGTTGATTTTAATTTTATGCTGCATAGTGGTAGAAGCACATGCGCAATGGGTGTTAAATTTTGGTACCGCTGCTACAGTACAACCCAAAGATTTTGTTTTTATCAGTGGTACAGGTGGCCAGGTAACATTCATTAAAAATCCGGCAACCACTAATTTCACACCTTTTTTAGCACACGCAGGGTTGCGTTTAGGAATTTCGAAGAATTTAGATATCGGTTACAGACTTTGTACTGTTCCATTACCGTGGTCAACCATAGGCCCAACTTTAAGCAGTGCTATAGATGCAAAGCTACGATTAACCAATGCTACTGCGCCATACCAAATTGCAGTAATTGCCGGAGGCGGTTATGCCTATTTGAAAATATTAAATAATCATAAATCAGCTTAGTCACCCGGAGTAGCATTCTCCATAACCCGGCAATTAAATAGCATTACTTCTATTACATTTAATAGTAGGCTTTTACAAACAGTTATACCAAGTGCTGAGGGAGGTAATGATAATAATTATGTTAACGTAATTGGGGGCAGTATTGGTTTATCTACTAACCTAAATTCAGTAATTGGTATTATTCCTGAACTTGGTATTTTTAATCTGAGCGGAAAAATAAATAATGTTGCAAGTAATGGCTTAGGAATTCAGCCAGGTGTAGTATTCAATGTAGATTTTGGGAAAGTTACAGCTATTAAATAAATAGGTAGTAATGAATGGTTTATTTAAAAAAAACATTTATATATTTTAAAAATACTGCTGCAATTCATTACTTCATGGCATCGCTAATAACCCTGTTTTTCAAAACTGATTTTAATTTCGGGTAATTTTTTGATGATTTTCGTTGATAAAATTGGCTGACTTATTATTTCTAAAATGGTGCTTTCATCTCTTTTTTGCTTTTATGTGCTCCTGTTAAGGATCTGACACACTGCTTCTCCCGATTTTCTACTACGTCGTTTAACTAAATCAGCCTGAACAGGTTGTAGTAGGTAAGTTTCATTATGTTTATGCCGGTTGTGTTTGTTGTAAAGTTGCTGTATTGCAAATACATCCGGGTCATATTATGGGTCATACATCCAAAAATATGTTTTACGCTTGCCCTCACTTTTAATTTGCAACAGTTTCGCTTCAAATTCCGTTTATTTAAGCGGTTATTGCGATAGCTTTTTACATGTATGCAACTTTGTATGCCTAATTTTGTATATATATTCTATATCTTCAATGCGTTAATTTGGTGCTTGCTGCATGCAGGGGCTGCCACTGTTCTTTTTTTATTGTACAACTTTTCCATTATTGCCCTGTCTTTTATATGGGCAATGGTTGCTTAGCAAAAGTTAAAGAAGTTTGTTTGGGGGTATGCCATGCAATAGTTTTTATAACCAAATATTTTGTGCCGATATTGGTTTCATTACTTTGAACCGGTAAATTTTTTTGAGTACCTTTTTAACTCTCTTTAACTTTTATGTGCATTCATTCAGGGCGCTCTTAATCTATTATCAATTGTTGCAAAGTATAACTTTTCATAACTAACCTGAAAAAACTTGTAAGGCGTTTTTTGATGCCGAATAACCGTTTTACGTTGTGCAATACTTGCTAAATATTCTACCGGAGTTTTGCCTTGCCCTATTCTGGTTTAATTTGTACATATTGTGGTATGAGGTACACCAATTTAAATAGTAGCTTATTATACATTCATCCTGCTTTTAATAACAGAATAATCAGTTCGTTGTCTATTAAACTAAGATGTTTGTATTTTTTTGATGTAAGTAATCAAAAGGTTAAAAGGTTGTACTACTTGGTGAAAAGGTGAAAATATTATTAATAGCTTTTTCGCCTTTTATACAATTGCGCTTAGGTGTTGGAATCTGGTTGTAGAAAATATACGTTATTTTAATTTTGCATGTTTTGTTATATTGAAATTTCTTGAAATATTAAATCCAAAATAAATGTCTCCATTTGCCCAGCTCCCGTTAGTGCGGGTAATGTAGTAAGGTTCTGTCATTCCCTGCGAGTTAGAGAATACCAGTTGAAAAACATGCCCTCCGGTTTCTATTTCCCACGCAAAAGAAAGCGAATTATATACAGTCATAGATACCACTTGATTTGGTGGTAGATAAGTGTATTCGCTTGTAATACTCATTCTGTTAGTTAGTTTTATTCGCCCCCCCAAGCCAAGTGCAAAGATGTTATTTGCATCCTGCGCCGTAGGTACTAAATTATAATGGAGGAAAGTGGGTACTATTTGTAATGAAAATTTGTTAAATTTTCTTGCTACTAACAATTGTGCATTATATACCGTACGATAGCTGGCATCTAAATAGGGTTTATCAGGGTAACGTTGGGTGTAGTTCGATATCCCCAACAGTAGATCTGCGGTTACCGGATTTTTATTGCTGCCATCGGTTTGTCTTAAAAATTTATATTTTATGTAACCATCAAAAGCTTTATCTAATGAAGTTCTACCAACACCCACAGAAAGAAGGTCAGTAATCCCATAGTCAAAACCCAGACGAAGTGTTGCATTATCCAATCCAAATAAATTATAAGCCCCACTGTTTAATGCGCCAAACCTGTGCATGATAAGAAAATACATAGCACCTTTAGCCGGCGATTCTACCGTTTGCATATTTACTATATGGTTGCCTTTGAAAGTTCCGGTAACATAAGTAGTTTTTGCATGCGCAGCTACCGAGTCGTTTAACATCGACAAAAATGTTGTGTCCTGTGCTTGTAAATTTTTACAAATGCTGAACAAAAAAATAAACAGGAAAATTTTACTTATATTCATATTATTATTTATTTTGGTGTACAGGAAATATCAACTATTATATTCATTTTTTCTTCAATCTTATTTCTTACTATAGAAGGGATGCGGATATTAAATTCTTCAGGTTTTATGTAGAATTGTGCATGCCCTGTAAGCTTACCCGCTTTCATTTGCAGGGTTGCGGGTATTTGTATATTGTGGCTTATTCCATGAATTGTAAGATTGCCATTTACAGTAACCGGGTAAACGCCATCCTTTGAGAAATCGGCATTACCTGAAAATTTTCCAATAAAATTGGCTTTAGGAAACTTGTCTGTTTCAGCATAGTTTTCATTGAAATGTTCCTGCATCAATTCTTTTGTAAAGACAAAACCTTTCATCAGTAAAACAAAGGCAATATCTTTATTACGTGTATCAATAGCGGCATATACCTGGTTGTTTTCGGCCCTGATATCTTCAAATGGTGTTTTAGAATAAAAGCCAATAAATCCTGTTCTAGTCAGGTATACCTGGCTATGTACTGTTAAAAACACCTGGCATATGAATATTAATAGCAATATCTTTTTCATATAAATATCTTTAAATATTAATTATTTTTTGTGCCCTGATTTATCCATGCTTTTATTTTGTTAATATCGCAATCAGACAATTTACCTCCGTCGAAAGGCATCGGAATATAACCCGGCGCATGTGTTATATTTCCAACCAAATAACCATTATCGGCCCATTTTTTTAAATTAAGATAACCCTCCAGAATGATACCCCCACTTCCTCCGTTTGTTATAGCCCCATGGCAACGATAACAGTTGGCACTTAGTATAGCCACAATAGTAGTACTATATTGTACATTGGTGGTATCGCAGGATAGTGTTGAAGGTGATACAAGATGGTCTTCACTTTGTTTGGTACAACTTGCAATAAATAACAACGACGAAAGCAGGAGAATGAAACATAATAATAATTTAATTTTCATTTTGTTATTTTTTATAGTAAGTAATGACTATTATTTTTTTTCTATTATACAATCAACTAAATTAACATCCATCAAATACCCTGTACATCTTCCCTTGATAAGTATCATTGATCCAATTTTCGGAGGCTCTATTTGTTTATTTTTTGGAAAATACATACTACAATTAATACCACCCAATGCAGTTCCGGCATTAAGATGCAAACTAAAAGTACTGTCGCTTAACTCAACATTGTCTACTGTACCATTAAGTTCAATCACTTTGCCCGAAAATTTCTTATCACCTGCGCCTTCATTTTCAGAATACAGCTGATAAAAATTAGTAGCTGTAGTAATTAATACCGGGATTTCATTTTCTACTCCTTGGTGTGGTTTATTGTATAAATACAAAGCATACATTGAAGTAACCAATAGTATAATGACTATGCTGATATAAATAGCTCTCTTTTTATTTGTAATAGCTTTCATATTTCCAATTTTTGTTACAGAATCAATGTATATGTTTGTTTTACATCAAAAATATAAGAAATATATATAAATTATATAATATATTTCAGGCATTTAACCGGGGTTATTACTATCTCAGCATTGTTATTTCATTACTTACGTAATTATTTAAAAAAAGGTTGCTTTTTTATCTTTTTTTTGAAAAATAAATGTTTATAGGATACAATTTTGACTAAAGTTTTTAAATTGTAGTATTTGGATTAATTTACCACAAACTATTTTGGGATGCTGAATAGTGTAAATAAGATTTTATAAATGTTTTGAAATGGTATGCATTATAACAAAAGAGTAAAAAAATTTTCATTCCTGCAATAGGAAGTACTTTTTTTAATAGCAGATGTGGTACAAATCTTCAATTAATTACAAAAGCATGTATTTAAATCGATTCTATTATAAAAATGGATTTATTCGGTAAATAAATTACCTGAATTGTTAGCCGATAAATTATAATGCTTCAGTTCATAATAAATTACGTGGTTAAAGCATTTATTTTTTAATTTCCGGATAAAAAAGAGTAAATTGTAGCTTGCGCTAATGCAGTTTTCTAATATTCATTACCAATTATACAATGCAAAAATATAATCGGCTGTCATTATTTTTTACAATAGCTATACTGATAAATGTAGATGTTTTGGCTCAACATCTGGTTAATGAACCTGATTTAAAGGTAAACAAGCAAAGAATAGAACAACATATTCTTGAATTATCAAAATTTGGCAGAGATAGTATGGGTAGAGGTAACCGTGTAGCTTTTAGCAAAGGCGATATAAAAGGGCGGGCTTTTATTTACGAACTTATGAAAAAAGCAGGTTTAACGGTGCACATTGATGCAGCAGGTAATATTGTTGGCAGCAGAGCCGGTCGGGATTCAATATTATTGCCTATCGCAATGGGTTCTCATACCGATATGGTACCACATGGCGGTAATTACGATGGAGTAGTAGGTGTAATAAGTGCTATTGAAGTGATACAAGTATTGCAGGAACATCATATTTTAACGCAACACCCCTTACAGGTAATTGATTTTACAGATGAAGAAGGAGGAGTAATAGGCAGTCATGCTATGGCAGGTAATCTAAATCAAACAGCACTGCATGAAATAAGCTCCAGTGGATTAACAATTGCTGAAGGTATTCGTGCTATTGGTGGTAATCCGGATAAACTGGTTGAGGCCAAAAAGCCTAAAGGGAGTCTTGCAGCGTATCTGGAGCTGCATATTGAACAAGGAAATTTTCTGGAAAATGAAAAAAAAGACATTGGTATAGTAGAGGGAATTGTTGGTATTGAAGAATGGGAAGTTACTATTAACGGATTTGCAAACCATGCAGGTACTACACCAATGCTACACCGGCAGGATGCTTTGCTGGCAGCTGCAAAATTAATTGTTGCTATAAATGAGGTAGTCAAAGCCTTACCAGGAAGGCAAGTGTGTAATGTAGGTAAAATAGCTGTTGAACCTGGTGCCCCAAATGTAATTCCTGGTAAAGCTGTTATGAGCCTTGAACTACGAGATCTGGATGAAAAAATGATTTGGGATATGTTCAAAGCCATTGAAGTACGGGCAGATAGTATTGCAACCGAAACCGGTACTCGTATTAAGTTTAATAACCTTCACATTTCGTCGGCACCGGCTTTAATGAACCGTCGAATTCAGGATATCATTCAAGCTTCTGCTACACAATTAGGATATACTTATAAAGTAATGCCCAGTGGTGCCGGACATGATGCACAAGAGATGGCATTATTGGCACCGGCAGGAATGATTTTTATTCCAAGTGTAGGAGGAATTAGCCATTCTCCCAAAGAATATTCCACACCTGATGCAATTTCTAAAGGAGCCAATATACTACTACAAAGCATATTGAAATTGGATCAACAATAGAATGTAAATATAGTTGAAGTAAAAATTAAACTTATTATTTGGGCTAAAATTATTAAGATATGCACCAATGTTTCGCTTCAAAAAGCATTACATAAAATGAAAACAATATTGCAGCGTGGCTTGATTACATTATTGGTATGTATTACATTGAATCCAAATTATGCACAATCTACCCATCTGCTGCTTTCGTTCTGGCATTTGAAAGGTAACTTTTATATTTTTACAACTTATGGAAAGGTAAATGGTACACCCTACCCTGCCAATGGTATGTATGTAGTAACCGAAAGAGGGGTTGTATTATTGGATACCCCATGGGATACCACACAATTGCAACCTTTGTTAGATAGTATTCTGCAACGCCATCATCAAAAAGTGGTTTTGTGCATTGCTACTCATTTTCATAGCGACCGAACCATTGGATTAAATTATTATGCAAGAAAAGGAATTGCCACTTACAGCTCAAAAGCAACGCAATATTTATGCAAGCAAAACCATGAAGGTATTTCCAGATACGTGTTTACAAAAGATACTCTTTTTAAAATAGGTAATTATGAGTTCCAGACTTTTTATCCGGGGGAAGGACATAGTAGTGATAATATTGTGATTTGGTTTCCGAATGAAAAAATTTTATATGGCAGATGTTTTATTAAAAGTACCGAAACAAATAATTTGGGTAATTTGTCAGATGCCAATGTGCAAGCCTGGAAAATATCAATGCAAAAAACCATACAGCAATTTCCAAAACCTGCCTTTGTTATTCCCGGACATTTAGATGGATATGATGCAGGAAGTTTGCAACATACCATACAATTGTTAGATGCCTATGGTAAAAACTTACATGAATGAGCGAATGGTGTTTAAGCTTGTATCTATATTCTATACCCATGTAAACTGTTTTATTTTCAAAATTAAATTTGAAAGCAATAATATGATCAGGTTAATCTGTTCCTTTTTTTTGTGTGGCATACAATTATTCGCATTTGCAAATAAGGGTTCCGATACACTTTTTCATGAAACACCCATTGAATTAAAAACACCTACCGGGAATATTGAAGGTACTTTAACTATTCCCGATTTGCGTTACCCTATGCCAGTTGCATTAATTATTGCCGGGTCGGGCCCAACAGACCGAAATGGGAATAGTGCCATGATGAAAAATGAAAGTTTAAAGATGTTGGCTGATAGCCTTTCTGTACATGGTATTGCCGCTGTGCGATACGATAAAAGAGGTATTGGTGCCAGTAGGGAGGCCGGAAAAAATGAAACCGACCTTCGTTTTGAAGATTATGTGAAAGATGCTAAAGCATGGCTTCAGCTGCTAAAAAAAGATACCCGTTTTTCAAAAGTAATTGTAATAGGGCATAGTGAAGGTTCCCTGATTGGCATGTTAGCGGCAAAGCATAACGCTGATGCATTTGTGTCGATAGCCGGTACCGGCAAACCTGCCGGTACAATATTGAAAGAACAGTTGGCTAATCAGCCGGAAACCATACGAAACCTGATTTATGCCGATATTGATACCTTAGAAATGGGTAAAACCTTACAATACGCTAACCCTTTACTCTATAGCTTGTTTAGACCATCTGTACAACCTTACTTAATATCCTGGTTTCGGTATAATCCTGCTATCGCTATACAGCAACTTAATCATATTCCGGTATTGATTGTTCAAGGCACTCATGATATTCAGGTAAGTGAAGCCGATGCACAATTATTGGCAAAGGCAAGTGAGCAAGCAAAATTGGTAATGATTCCCCATATGAATCATATTTTTAAAATGGTTACAGGCGATAGAAATACCAATATTGCTGCCTATAATAGTCCACAACTTCCTGTTAGTGGTGTGTTAATCGATACGCTGGTTGCTTTCATCCACACACTGTAAAGTTTCGGTTGTTGTATTTGCTGCTGTTAAAAATGGTTTAATGCAGTATCACCGTACTTTCCATATTTTCCAATGCAATGCCTTTTGTTTCGGGCATCATTTTCCATACATACAACAATTGTAATACCATCATAAAAGCAAAGAAACCAAAAATGAGGGTGCCCGATACGGTTGCTGCGAAAAAGGGAAATACCTGTGCTACCAATGCAGCAAAAGTCCAATGCGTTAAACAGCCAAATGAAGTACCACTGGCCCGAATGGCATTGGGAAAAAGTTCAGACAGGAATACCCAGATTACAGCACCCTGGCCAACTGCATGTGCTGCAATAAATAGAAATACATAGTAAACAATCATACTATGGTCGGTGTTGTTAAATGAAATTGCAATCAGCGATAAGGAAATGATATAACCGAAGGAACCTATAAACATAAGGGTTCTACGTCCAAACTTATCAATCAGCGACCAGCCAATAATGGTAAAAATTAAATTCACCACACCAATGCCTACTGTTGAAAATAAAGCGGCGCTGCGGCCAATGCCGGCCATTTCAAATACTTTAGGTGCAAAATAAATAATGGCATTAATGCCCGAGAGCTGGTTAAAAAATGCAATCAAAAAAGCGAGCATTAACAAATGTGTATTTTTTTTCTGAAAAAGTTTTTCTTTATTAGAACTTACTGAATTTTTAATGCGTTCAATTAAGTGGTCGGTTGTATCTTCTGTTAAAGCCAACACTTTTCTGGCTGCTGCATCATCTTTTTTATACAATACCAACCAACGGGGTGTTTCAGGGGTAAAGAGCATGAGTATTGAAAAAGCAGCTGAAGGAATGGCCACTACACCCAGCATCCAGCGCCAGTCGTTTTTTCCATCGAAGCCCTGTAATAAATAATTTGAAAAATAAGCAATCAAAATCCCTGCTACTACATTTAATTGAAAAGAAATAACCATGCGGCCCCGGTATTTAGCGGGTGCTATTTCAGAAATATAAACCGGTGCCACTACCGATGAAGCACCAATACTTAGTCCGCTTATAAAACGGAAAATCATAAATGCATATACGTTGGTAGAAACGGCTGCACCTACAGCGGTAATTAAAAACAAAATGCCAATCCAAAACAAAGATTTTTTTCGACCTATTTTATTAGCAGGAATATTACCCAGCGCCGCTCCAAATGCGGTACCATACAATGCCATCGCAATAGCGGTTCCATGCATCCAATTACTCAGTTGCCAAAGTTGTTGTATGGCCTGCTCGGCTCCCGATATAACGGCTACATCCATACCAAACAATAATCCGCCCAAGCCTACTGTAACCGACCATAAAATTAATTTTTTATTCATAAAATTTTATTAATGATTTATTTTATTGTACCTAACTGAAATTTATATTTTTTATAAATTAAAAAATATATTATATAAATTATAATTTGGTTTAATGAAAGTACAACAGCAGTGTGGTTAGCGCATAAAAAGGTTGAAGCTATCGGTGGGTATAAATAAAAGGCAGTCAACCAGTTCAACATGTAATAAAATTTAAAAGCAATAATTTTTTAACGAATATTATAGAATACCGAATGTAAAGAAGCGAAACTATATAAAAAAAGAAATTTTAAGGTGCAATTCGTTGTACAGCTTATACTGCAATAATACATGTTGACATTTTCTGAAAATTCAATAGAATATACTTAGCCTAGCCGGTAATATAGCTGATGGTAATCAAATGAAACCTAAGTGCCTATTAGCAACCCACCTGTAATTTTTAATTACGAATATTGGAGAAAATTAAATTATTTAAATTCATTTACCAGCCAATATATTCAGGTGGTTTAATATTATTTAACCTAAGATAAACAAGTAATTCGGCTCTGTGGTGTGTTTGATGATCTTCTATTAAATTAAGGAATTGGATTTTATTTAATTGTGTACCTGACCAATTAAATTTTTTTAGTAAACTGGTTGTATCCAGTTGTTTGAATGATAATATACCATATTCATAGGATTTTTTTACAAAGTCTATAGTTTGGTCTTTATTCATCGCTTCTGCTACTATATTGTTGGAAAATGCAGGTAAATTTGGTTGTTCATTTAAATACTTTGTGCAAAGCCAAATAATATTTTTACCCAAATGAATCAGTTGTTGTTTAAAGGTCATTTCAGTACTTACCGGCCTGAAGTTATATAAAGAATCGGGCATTTCAGATGCTACTTCGATAGTATATTTCTCGGCATTTATAAATTTGTTTATATGTGCCTGTAAAAGTGCATTGTTATTTTGTGCTTCACAAAAGAAGGGCGCCAAAATACTGCCAATTAGAAGAGTGAGCAATCGCATAGCCGATTTGTTTGAATAATTTTTTAAAAAATTAAATATAGATTGTAAGAATATTTATATTTTCGGAAAAGGTGAATTGAGATTGATCTCAATAAAGGTATGTATAAATATAAAATAACAGCATCTTTTTTAAAAGCAAAAATTTTGAAATTTGCAATAGTAAGTGTGATATCTTTTTGAATCATTATAATTCCGTTTTTATCATTATTTTTTTAAAAAATTATAAAACCAGATAATTATGTTAGCACCAGTGAAAAAATGGGTTATTTTATTTTGTTTTCATTGTATCATTCTTCCTGCTGTTTTGGCTCAAAAAAAGAATGATATAAAAAATATACCCGTTAGTGTAGTAGTGGCTGGAATCAGTCATGGCCATGTGGCATGGATTTTAGATAATATCCACAGAAAAGATGTTAATGTAATTGGTATCTATGAACCAGATCTGCAATTAATTAAACAAGCCATTGAACAGTATCATTTAGATAGCAGTTTATTTTATACTAATCTGGGTATTGCTCTGGATGAGCTGAAACCAGAGGCTGTTCTGGCTTATGGTTCTATCTTTGATCATTTAAAAGTAGTACAGGCCTGTGCTCCGAGAGGAATACATGTAATGGTTGAAAAGCCATTAGCAACAAATTATAAGGATGCAGTTGCAATGCAAAAATTGGCACAACAATATCATATATTTCTTTTAACCAATTATGAAACATCCTGGTATCCTTCCACTGAAAAAACATTTGAATTATTGCGGGATAGTAGTTATGTTGGGCATATCCGGAAAGTTGTTTTTCATGATGGTCATCAGGGCCCGAAAGAAATAGGGGTACCGAAAGCATTCTTTACATGGTTAACCAACCCCATTGAAAACGGAGGTGGCGCAATTATCGATTTTGGATGTTATGGTGCAAACCTGATTACCCGGATGATGCATGGTGCGCAACCCATTTCTATACAGGCAGTTACCCGCCAATTTAAACCTGATATTTATCCAAAGGTTGATGATGATGCAACTATCATCATTAATTATGCAACCGCACAGGCCATTATTATGGCCTCCTGGGATTGGCCATTTAGTCGAAAAGATATGGAAGTATACGGGGATAAAGGCTATATTATTTCGGTAAATGCTGAAAAAATGCGTTTCCGCAAAAATGAAAAACAGGAGGAAAAAGAAAAAATCATTACATCAAAAGATATTCAGGTGTTTACTAACCCCTATGCGTATCTATATGCCGTACTCAGAAAAAACATAACCATTGCGCCTTATGGTTTATATTCTTTAGAAAATAATTTGATGGTCGTTAAAATTCTGGATAAAGCCAGAGAATCTGCTAAATTAGGGCGAACTGTACTTTATTAAAACTTTAATCATGCAGCTAATTATTGCTGTGAATATATTTTCCTATGGTAATGGTAAGCATGGGTTGTTGATCTTCATTCAATAAACTACCGGAAATTTTTTCAGTAGTTTCAAAAATGTTTAAGACCAGTAATACAAAAGCATACTGAAAATGTTTCTTAATTTTCAAATTTTTTTTAGAAGTATGCCAGTTTTTTTTACACTATTTTAATTGGCTGAACAACAATATTAGCGATAATAATAATCAAAGTAAATGAATCAGTAGTTTTGTGACTTGGGAACAGTGTATATTGGTTAACTTGCAGATGATTGTAATTATTAATGAAATGAATTTAATTATCCAATATGTATGCTTCTTCAAAAAGTAAAATTCGGGTATCCTTATTTTTTATTTTTATATCGGGGTTTACTTATGCCCAGCAGCAAGGAACGGTGCAAAATCCTTTTATACTGAATCCTACCGATTCAACAGTTGTTTGGGGAAGTTACTGGTCTGAAATGCCCCCAGTTTTACACATCCGGTCTGGGGATTATGTAAGGATACGAACTGTACTAACTTCAAATCCCGAACATCTTATAAAAGCAGGTGTGCCTGCTAATCAAATAGAAAAGGAATTAATTGCTGTACAGGCTGTAAAAAATCGCGGGCCAGGTGGGCATGTATTGACGGGGCCTATATTTGTAGAAGAAGCAGCGCCTGGCGATGTATTAGAGGTGCATATTGACAGTATTGATTTGCCTATTGATTATGGCTACAATGGTATAGGGCAAAGCGGTTTTTTGTCGGATGAAATATTTGACCGTAAAACAAAAATCATTCATCTAGACCGGGAGAAAATGTTAGGTCATTTTGCGGATGGAATTGAAATTCCTTTACATCCCTTTTTTGGCAGTATGGGTGTTGCACCACCTGAAAAAGCGGGTAGATGGAATAGTGCCCCACCATGGATTCATGGCGGAAATTTAGATAACAAAGAATTGGTAGCAGGCACCTCACTTTATTTACCGGTATTCGTAAAAGGTGCTTTATTTGAAATTGGGGATGGCCACGCCGCTCAGGGCGATGGTGAAGTAGATATTACGGCAATTGAAACTTCTCTCATTGGTAAGCTACATTTTATAGTGCATAAAGGCAAAAGTTTACAATGGCCCAGAGCCGAATCTGCCACCCATATAATTACCATGGGCTGTGACCGTGATTTGAATGCCGCCACACATATTGCAGTTTGGCAAATGATACATTATTTAATGGAAACAAAAAAACTTTCAGAGGCAGATGCCTATATGTTATGCAGTGTGGCTGCTGATGTAGCTATAACAGAACTGGTAGATGGTAATGTTGGGGTGCATGTGATGTTGCCCAAAAATATTTTTGTTTCACATTAAAACTTTTGTTGTATAAGATAGATACTTTTTATAAAATTACCATAACTGCATGCTTGCATTTAAGTTATTGTCTTAAGTTTCAATATATGGTATTCTTCTTAGAGGCTCCTGTAAGTTAATTATTTTTCAACTTCAAATTTTTTATTGATAATGGTGATGTTGCGGTGTACGCTTTATTCAAATACCTGCTTCGATTAGAAACATAAAAAATAAATTAATTTTTTGTTTTTTTTGTTGCACAGTATGGTTTATAAAAACCCAAAGCCAACCTGTTAATTCAGAAAACATTTTATTTCTGAATATATTTTACTATAAAACAATTCCTGTAAAAGGTTTAGAATCAGCAGTAGCTAATTATATATAAACACATTTAAGAAGGGCAAACAAAACATAACTTTTGTTTGGCAAATAGATAAGGAAGGATAATTTAAATTACAGATTATCGACAGTTTTTTAAAAAAAATATAAAAGTACTGTATGTTATAAAAGCAGTAGATACTAACGGAAAAGTGTTTCGTTAATATTCAATTCTCCACTCATAGGTTAATCTAATCGTGGCATAATTCTCATGCACCTGAACAAAGATTAGATTTCAGCGAGCTGACTAATGTGGTAAAATTGATACAAGCCAAAATTTCAGCTAGTAATAAAAGGTATTAGTCTGTATCTTTATTCATAGTAAATACATTTATTCACAAAAGTAAACAGACCGATAACTTGCAGTATCTGTGTATTTGCTGCATGACAAATTCATTATTAACCAGCGTTATCACCACCCTAAAATAAATTGATATGCAAAAAATAATAAAAATAATAGTATTTTTTTTATTAGGGTTTTCATTGCTCTTGTCTACTACAGGGCAAGCTAAATCAACTGATAAATCAGATGTAGTTTACAATGTGAAAAATTATGGTGCAACAGGCGATGGGAAACATTTGAATCATAGTGCCATAAATAAGGCTATTATTGCCTGTGCCAATGCGGGGGGTGGAACTGTGTTTTTTCCGGCTGGCAATTATTTATGCGGCAGTATTCATTTAAAAAGCAATATCCACTTATATTTAGATGCAGGTGCGGTAATTACAGGCGCACCACCTGAAATGCATGCCTATGACACTGCTGAGGTATTTCCCTTTCCACAATTTCAGGATGGTGGCCATACTTTTTTCCATAACAGTTTAATATGGGGTGAAGATTTGCATGATATTAGTATTACCGGACCGGGAATGATTAACGGGAGTGGGCTGACGAATAAAGATAAGGAGAAAGATGGAACTGTTTGGGGTGGAGCCATTGAAACAGGCGATAAGGCTATTGCGCTAAAAAATTGCAGGCATATTGTGATAAGAGATATTACCATATTTCATGGCGGCCATTTTGCCATATTGGTTACCGGATGCGATTTGGTAACCTTAGATAATTTATTGATTGATACAAACCGCGATGGCATTGATTTAGATGGTTGCAGCAACAGTATCGTCAGTAATTGTAAAGTAAACAGCCCCAATGATGATGCTATCTGTCCAAAAAGTTCATATGCTCTTAATAAACCTGTTGTTACAGAGAATTTACTCATTACAAATTGTGAAGTATCTGCTTACCGGGAGGGAACATTATTAGATGGTACCAGAATTTCTTCGGAAGTTGGATGGTCAGGTGGCCGCATTAAGTTTGGAACAGAGTCGAACGGAGGTTTTCGAAATTGTGTGGTGTCTAATTGTATATTCAAAAGTTGCAATGGCTTGGCCTTAGAGGAAGTAGATGGCGGAGAAATGAATAACATTATTGTAGATAATATTGTAATGGAAGATGTTCGGCATTACCCTATTTATATTACGTTAGGTAGCAGAAACAGAGGGCCGCTGGCAACGACTAAAGAGGGGAGCGTTAAAAATATTTATATCAGTAATATACATGTACTGAATGCCGATGCTTTAAGTGGTATACAAATCACCGGTGTGCCGGGCTATGCCATTCAAAATATTCAATTGAGGCATATTACGGTACAATACCAAGGTGGTGGTACAAAGGCTGATGGTTTGCGTTCGTTTCCTGAATTAGCCAAAGGTTATCCTGAACCATTTTTGCTCGGAAAAACGCCGGCTTACGGCTTGTTTGTTCGGCATGTGCAGGATTTAACGTTGAGTGATATACAATTTGAAACAATCGCAAATGATGAAAGGCCTGTAATGTATTGTAATGATGTAAATGGGATTGAAATAGACGGATTGAAAGCGCCGGTAGCCAAGGGTATACCTGCTGCTGTTTTATATAACGTAAAAAATATTGAAATAAAGCATGCACCCTTATTACAGAGTGTTGTGGCTGATTAATGTTTGATAGGTGAAAGTTATTCTTTTCGTTTATTTGTATTCATACTGTAGGTTTCCCATCTTTAAATCCGGCTTTTTTATGTGAACCATCGCAAAAGGGTTTATTACCCGATTGACCGCATCTGCAAAATGCTGTTACTTTATTCTTTCTTGTTTCATGGCCAAAAGCATCTGTAATGTGTACATTTCCATACACCAATAAGGGTCCGTCAGGTATTGCCTCTAATTTCGTTTCAGCTTTTATTTCAACTGAGTTTTCATCTTCTGCATCATTATTGTAATAAGATAAAGCACCTGACGGGCATTGGTTTACCTGCTGTATTAATTGTGCAGTAGTGGCTGCCTGTATATTAATCCATGGTTTCAGCTCCGTATTAAAAACAAGTGGTAATCCGCGTACGCAAATGCCTGAATGAATGCATACGCCCGGCTTCCAGACAATGGTGATTTCGCCATTAGAATATTTTTTGGTCATCGTTTCTTTATTCATTGTGTTTGGTTTATATTGGTATGAATTTGTATACTACCTGATAAAATTTTATGAATTGGGCAGCGATTGGCAATATACAATAATCGTTCTTCCTGTTCTTTTGTTAATGTGCCGGTGAATTGAATGGTTCTTTCTATTTGTGTACCTTTTTCCGGTTCGGCTTCTGAGGTTATATTCACATGTACCCGAATACAGTTTAACGGCCATTCTTTTCTGTCGGCATACATTCTCAAAGTAATGGCAGTGCAGGTTGCCAAACTGGATAACAGTAACTCGTGAGGATTCATTCCTTTTTGAGTGCCGCCTACATCCAAATGCTCATCGGCCATAAATGTTCCTGATGGCGTTTCTAATGTGGTGCTGTATTTTTCCCGGTGTATGGTAGCAGTAATTTGCATGGGTGTGAATTGGTATTTAAATGTACTAATTTAACTTCAGATCAATTCAAAACAGGGTGTTCCTTTTCCTGTTTTTCGCACTTTTTTAAACCTTCCGCTGAAAGTATTGATTTACTGGATTGACTTTTGAAAGTGGGTGTTACGAAGATGAAAAAGGAGAGTAATTTTTTTTGCTATTGTTTTCATCATACTTCACTCCGCCGGATTGCTGACAAACTTTTTTTGGAAAAGGTTATCCATACTAAGCCTTTCGGGTGCAACGGGATGTTGTAGCGTTAATACGGCAGCCAATCTAAAACAAGCCAATTGTATTTGCAAAAAATAAAAATAGGTTTTATATAATTTAATACAATTGCTCATCATAAGGTAAGGAGTCTACCGTTAGAGGCTGCTTATTTTGTATAAAAGGATTGCAGTAGGCTACATAAGCCGATAAGCTGCACATTAATATCAATAAAGATAAACCTTTTGAAAGTCCGGCTTTCTCTGATATAAATCCAATTACCGATGGTCCGGTTAAAAATCCTACCAATCCGCCTGTAGTTACCATCGCAAAGCCCTCCACCGTTGTTACGCCGGGTATATTGGCCGATGCCCTGAATAAAATAGGCACAATACAACAACTGCCTAAGCCTACCATAATATAACCTACTATGGCCACCAGTGCTACAGGTGCGGTTACTACCACTAAAAATCCGCAGGCTGCCAATAGAGCACCATATACCACCATATTTTTACTGCCTAATTTGGTAATCAATGTATCGCCATTTAGTCTGCCAAAAGTCATGGCAACCGAAAAACCGGCATAACCCAAACTGAGCAATGCTTTGGGTGCATGCAATACTTCTTTAAAATAAATGGCACTCCAGTCGGCTACACAACCTTCTGCCATAAAACTCACCATGCAAATAAATGAAATACCCAATATGGTTAAGGAAGGTAATTTTACTTCTGAACGGGAATGAATGATATCAGTATTGCTGAGCAATTGTGCTTTGTTAGAAAGAATCACTGTAACAATGAATAATACCACCAGCACAATTTGAATGCCGGGTGGTACATGCACCAAAAATAGCAAGGCCGCAATACCGGCGCTTACCGCCCCGCCTAAACTATACATACCATGACAGGTACTCATGAATAAGCGGTTGTATTTTTTCTCTAATAAATTCACCGTGGCATTACTTGATACGCCATTTAAAAAACTGGTTAACCCGTAACAATACAGGCATATCCAAAACATGGTTCTGTTCACCGAATTAATTTGCGCAATCATAATACAGGCCATGGTAATATAGCCACCTACCATCCACTTGCCCACCGGTATTTTACTGAAAATACGGGTAGAAATCAGCATGCCGGTGATGGCTCCTAAAGGCGATAACAACAAAGAAAGCCCGAGGCTGCCATCACTAAAACCCATACGGGCTTTAATGCCGGGAATGGAAGCTACCCAAATTCCAAAAATTAAACTGGAAGTGGCAAATAAAAAACCCACTGCCAGTGCCGGTTTGGTTTTAATAAAGGCCAATATATTTTTTAACATAAAGGTTTGCTGACTGCCTGTTCAGCTACAGGATTGTTGCAGCAAATTAATACATTTTATGTCGCTTTTGAATGCTATTATTTATTTTGATATTTGTTAAGTACCCAACAATACTACGGTGGTAGCTATGCCAATATCCCGTTACCTTCTTTACCATTTTCTGATTTTGTGCAGCAATATCGGCCTGTTGATAGCAAAATAGGCAGGTATGCTTCATGCATACAAATTGTGTTTCATAGGTCATTTGCAATGATGTATGGCAGTACTGTTTTCTGAACAATTGTATTAACTTGCTATTCTTGGTGTTGTTTGTATTCAATTCAAAATAGCATGTCGTACATCACACATTTACAAAAAGACAAGAAGCTGGCTGCCGTTATCCGTCATCATCAACCCTTTTGCCTACAGCCACGAAATCAGGTGTACCTGCAATTGTGTAATGCTATTATTGGCCAGCAATTGTCAGTTAAAGTAGCCGCTGTTATTAAAAACAGATTTCTGGCTTTATATCCTGCCATTCCTGCTCCGGCCGACATTCTGCATACCCCTTACGAGCAATTGCGCAGTATTGGTTTATCGCATGCCAAAGCCAATTATGTACATAACGTAGCCCAATTTGCGTTGAATAATGGCATAGAGCCAGAGAAGTTGAATAAAATGGATGATGAAACGGTAATTCGTTATTTAACCCAAATAAAAGGTGTAGGGCGCTGGACGGTAGAAATGTTACTGATGTTTACCTTAGGCAGAGAAGATGTATTGCCCATAGATGACTTAGGTATTCAACAAGCTATGCAGGCCATTTATAAAATACCCGAAATGGATAAAAAAACACAGCGTGAAAAGTTGGTAAAAATTGCGGAACGTTGGCGGCCTTATCGTACGTATGCCTGTTTGCATTTATGGCATTGGAAAGATAATCCGCCAGCACATTAAATATTCAGTACGGGTTATACTAAACGACAGGGTATTTCCAAATCTTCTGATAAATAATAAATGGCGCAAAGCCGGTGGTATCCATCGGCAATCATTAATTTTTGTACACCACGTACCAATAAAATAGGTGAAAGTTTTTTTCCCTTTTTTACTTTTTTGATGTTTTCATTCACGTGCAAATTATCGGCAGGCAATAAAGGCAATTGTGCAGCCCTTAAAATATCTTTTGCTTTTTTGTGAATGGTTTTAGCTTTTTGCAGTTCGGCTACATATTGTTTGGCTTCTGGTAACGGAAACAATAATTCCAGATAATCGATCGCTGCAGGAAAATCATGTATTTCGGGCTCGGGTAACCAGTATTTGGCCATGTTGTTTTTATTTTTTATAATAACGTTGAAGGTAAGCTATTCCTTGTGTAGGTATATAAAAAAACCGGTGAACGATACCTCTCGTTTACCGGTTACAAAACTGATAGCTAACTTGTTTATGGGTTGGTATTGTTTATAAAATCTACAATATCTTTCTTAAAAGTAACCAATGAAGCCGGGTGCACATACATCATGTGTCCGGCATCAAAATATTTCATGATAATATTTTTTTGGATAGCCGGTTCCAATCCCAGGTGGTCCATGGTATATTCAGTACCAAAAAAAGGCGTAGCCAAATCATAATATCCATTGTATACCAGAACTTTCAAATTGGGATTTTTGCTCATGGCATTGGCCAAATCTGGTGCGGTAGAAGGCGGGTAAACTCCTTCGCCCCAAAGGCCGCCTTTGCGCTGCCAATCCCATTTAAATCCTTCTGCATTATAAGCAGAAATATGGTAATACATGGTTTTATTCACCTTCAGCTCACTGTACAGGTAATTTAAAAAAGTAGCGGTATATGCCGGTGTAATGGCGGTACTTTGTGGGTCAAACTTAGCATTTTCGGCTAATAAATTTTGATTAATACCGGTAAAGCGACTATCTAACCTGCCCACCGTAAGGTGCTGATTACGCAATAATTCCTGTGTAAACTGTGGCTCCGTTACCCTTAGGTTGGCTTTTAAAAGATAGTCTTTACTCAATCCGGTATAAGCGGCTAATTTTTCAGCCACGGCATTTTTAGTGGCTGCATCTATTTTATCGCCCAGCATCAATGCTGTGGTATAGGCTCCTTTGGCATAGTTGGTAACCTCTTCCAAGAAAGCGGGTAAATTAGCGGGCTGATTGGGTAATTTATGATGGAAATAAGCAGTGGCAGCATAAGTGGGTAAATACATTACATATGAAATATCATCGCCCGGCCCAAAAGTTAGCTGGCGCAGGTCTAAAACGGAAGATACCAATATCACACCATTAACGGCAATGCCTAACCGTTCCTGCAGGTAATTTACCACACCAGCCGAACGCATGGTACCATAACTTTCGCCTAATAAATATTTGGGCGAATTCCACCGATCGTATTCTGTAATGTATGCTTTAATAAAATTGCTGATGGAACGTAAGTCCTGATCCACTCCCCAAAAATCTTTGTTGTTGGCTTTACCAATAGCATGACTAAAACCGGTGCCTATCGGGTCAATCATTACAATATCGGTTACATCTAAGATAGAATTATGGTTGTCTTCTACTTTATAAGGAGGCGGCGTAGGAGCCGATAAATCGTTTACGGCTACGCGGCGTGGGCCCAATGCGCCCATGTGTAACCAGAGTGAGGAAGACCCCGGTCCACCGTTATATCCAAATAAAACCGGACGGGTACTAAGATCGCTTACACCCTCTTTGGTATAAGCCACAAAACCAAAATCAGCAATTGGTTCACCTTTTTCGTTGTTTAAAATAAGGGTACCTGCTGTAGCGGTATAATTCACGGGTTTACCGCCTATTACAATACTGTGGTGTGTAATGGCTACAACAGGTTTGGGTATTGCAGTGGTATCTGTAACCTCAGCAGGGGGTACAGGCTGTGCAATAGCCCCCATACTGAACAATAACAGTAAAAAGGGCAGAAGGTAAATTTTTTTCATGTGTATGTGGTTTATGGTTTAAAATGCAGGTAAACAAGTACATTAATTGATGCAACAACATCCAACAGTTATTTTCTTCCTCATCTATTAAGAAAGTTAACGATGATGGTATTGCGAGATGCAGCAAATTTCGGCACAAAAGTTCATTTTAAAAACTGATGTGTTATGTAGCACTCAACTGTTGTTGTCTTAGCAGACAATCAGTCACTCTTTCTTTTGCAATAGATGGTTGTAATGCGATTCATTTACTTTGTCTGAAAGTTCTTTTTGTTGTGTTTTTTTACCTAATACAAAAACTGTTACCAGGCCTATTATCGTCGTTATTCCAAATATTCCCGCAATGGTTTCATGTCAAAGAATTGCAAGTGTTGCTGCAAGTCCCATTCCAATTAAACCCAAATATTTGCCCCATCCTGCTTTGCTTTAATTCTTCTCTTATTACATAATCATCTAATTGCATTCTATGGTTAGATTGTTTTTCAGCCATTGCAACAATTCTCTCTCCTCCATTCTTAACAACTTCATTATAACCTTTTAAAATTTCGGGAGGAGGAATAGGGCCACTGAAAGATGAATCACTTCGAAATGTAATACTAATGATTGCTTTAATAATTGTTTTCTTTTTTTCATTTGATATTTCAGGATCAGAAAGAATTGGTTTTAATTTTTTGGGAATTATGATGCCATCAGGGGTATTAAATTCTTTATTATTATCCACCTTATCGTTAAAATTATGTTCTTTGAGTTCGTCACTCATTATTTTTCATTTAAAGGTGTTAACTCCTTTTCGAGTTTTTCTTTGGCTATTTGAATATCCTGACCTATAATACCCCAATCAGAAAGTAGGGCTTTTGAATCAGCGTCAATGTCAGAAGAAGAATAATTGAAATTAAAGTAATTGCCGGCAATATTGAATACACTCCCGGCACCTACTAAGAAAGAAGGTGTTGAGAACAAAAAGTCCCTCCGATATTTTCTTGTTTTTTTCATTTTTCTTCGCATTTCGTTATAAAATTAATCATTTATTTGTTAAGAAACGGATTGGCCCATAAAATGTTCTTTTACATGATACTCATTCCTCTTTTAGCGGCTTTGCAGCCCTGCCGCCAATCAATTTGATTGATTTAATTACTGTTTTTTAGATGAATTGTTTTTAAGGCATCAACTTCAATTCCTTCAGCACATTTTGAATGCGGGTGGTTAAGGTTTCCTCGTTGGTATAGCCTTTGGCCAACAGATAAAATTTAGAATCCGATGCCTGCAGCAATACGGCCGGAAATCCCGTTACCTGTAATTGTTTGCAGAGCGCAAATTCATAATAAGCTTTTTCTTTATATGATTCACTGTGTAATTTTTCGTAAAATGTATCAATGGGCAAATGGTATTTGTGAAGCAGGTGTCGATATGCTTCATTATCTGTTAAATCCCTCCCTTCATAGTGTAAAGCATATTGCAAATCACTTGCAAAAGCCAATTGTTGATCCGGGAAATATTCTTTAAAAATACAGAGTGCAATGGCCGGTTTCTCAGAGTGCGGAAACCAGTCGCTCAGCTCCGGATGAAAAATATGCCAGAGATAATCTTCGCCAAAGCGAATACCCGTTGTTTTTTCAACAGTAGTATAAGCCTGTTGAATATATTGTGCAGTTGCGGCAATTGGGGTGGGTTGTTCGGGCAATACCATGCCACCGCTAAGCACTTCAACGGAAAAATATTCAGAAAACTGAGCGGTTACTTTTTTTAAAACCGGACTAAAACCATAGCACCAGCCGCAATAGGCATCATAACAATAAATGAGAATAGGTTGCATAAGCGATAAGCTACAATTGGGCAATATTGCTGTTGCAAGTTAGCAGGAAATTGTTACACAAATACTCATGGAAGGTAAGGCATATAGCACAATACTTTTTCCTGTTGATTTAAATACGCAAAGGAATGTAGCCGCTTTGCGGGCTGCGCAGCGGTTTGTTGGTATTGACTGCATTAAAATGGTGCATCCGGTTTAAGCCAATAGCGGCAGGCATTGCTGTTGTGGTAGCAGGAAAAAACAGTTGCAGCACACGTTGTGCAACTTCAGCAAGGGTAGCGCCTTGTTTCATCCATTTCATGAGCAGGCCCGTCATGCGTTGTTGCAGGCCTTTTTGGGGTTTCCATTGGCGGTAAATGGCACTGGCAACCAGTGAAGCCATTTTCAGCCATTTGCTGTATTGGCGTTGTGCGGCAAAAGCTGAATCAGTAAAAAATTGTTTTTTGTTGATAGAAGTTTTACTGCGTACCAACTATCAACCATCTCCCTATTTACAGCGTTGCGCAACGCTGTTGACTCGAAGCAGGGTCGAAGCAGGGTGGAAGGAGGTAAGCAGGGTGGTAAGCTGCGAGCCCAACTACTTACATGTTTTGATGGAAAAATTTGTTTTTAAATTAAAAATAATGTGTACATTTCGTTGAATAAATATTAAAAAATACAAGCCCCGCAGCCAATTGCGAAAGGGTAGGGAAGCTGCATACTGCATGTGCATGGATAAATGAAAAACAGTGGGTACCGGAACCAATTGCTAAGTTGGCTTTATGAAACAGGAATAAAAATATATGTATGTTGCAAAAAGGGCTTAACGCAGTGAAAATCAGCAAAAAAATATGTTTATAATTGAATGGGACAGGAGGGTAAAGATTTGTATATTGGCGAGTTGTATGTAATTTTAAACAGACATTTCGTAAACAATGAAACACATCCAGCCTGCAATCGGACAAACATCTTTTCATTGCCCCCACTGCGGGGTTTTAGCTGAACAAACTTGGTCTGCCAATATTCACTGCCACTATCAAGGACTTTTACCAAGCGGTGGTCACGGCAATACACAATATGTTTTACAACAGACAATGACCGCCAAGTGTGGACATTGTAAACAAATTTCTTTATGGATAAACAACAAAATGGTTTATCCTTTGACAGGGAATGTTGAAATGGCAAACCCTGACTTACCAGAAGATATAAAAAATGACTACAATGAAGCAAAAGATATTGTAAATATTTCTCCAAGAGGTGCAGCAGCTTTATTGCGACTTGCTGTACAGAAACTTTGCATACACTTAGGAGAAAATGGTAAGAATATAAATGACGATATAAAGAACCTTGTAAAAAAAGGTTTGCCTGAGACAATGCAACAAGCACTTGACAGCGTTCGGGTTGTTGGTAACAATGCTGTACATCCTGGAACGATTGATTTGAATGATAATATTGAAATTGCATACGCTTTATTTGGGTTTGTAAATATTATTTGTGAAATGCTTATTAGCCAACCTAAAAAAGTTAAAGAGTATTACGAAAAGCATATCCCTGAAAATATTAGAAACGGCATTGAAAAAAGAGACAGTTAATTTGCTTTCCATTTTTTCAACGCTTCATCAATTGACAGTTCTTTGTTTGACAGACAAAATTTTGAAAAGGAAATCAAATCCTCAACAGAATAATTGCCTTGACTATCGTGGTAAGCTAACAACTCACCATTTTTTGTATAGACTTCAAGGACTGTTCTAATTGGACTTGTAACATCTTTGCCAGTACCTTTTCTTGACAAGTCTGTAACAATAAGTTCTTTTACTTGTATCATAGTTTCTTTAATTTATGGTTGGACAAAAACTACATACAACATTGGGTTTTATGCAAGTTGGGCTGGACGTTGTTAACTTCAACTATTAGCAAATCCCAGCTTCATATCTAGCTTGACAAACAATACCAAACAGTAGTTCTTATCATTAACATTTATTAATAAATTGAGCAGCGGTTTTCGGCAGACGGAATACTAATACCCAACCTGCATAAAGCCCTGAACGTTGGCACTCACCCTAAAAGACAACACGACAGACAATAAACGAACAGAAAAAATGAAAGATAATTTGCCCAACCGCACCCAAGCTCACCCACCACCCGACCAGTGGACATTGGAAAATTTGAGTGCAACTTTTGACAATAACAGGGTTTAAAAAACTAACTTTACGACCGACAATGAATGAAAAAAATTAGTAGATGAAGCTATCAGACCCATTTAAAATATTACCACCCAACGAAAGGTGGGCACCGTCACAAAGCCAAATGGACGCTTCTCAAAACGCCTATGAAAAGCTGTTACCGCCATTGGTTTATAAAATAAGACTTGCAGTGGCAAATTGGCGTGACGAAAATTATGCAGGTGCATCCGACACGACAAAATCACTCTTGAATTTTTGGTTTAATCAAGAGCATTTAATCGGGCAGACGAAGTTTCGTTTTTTCTTTTCTCAACGTGAAGCCATTGAATCAATCGTATATCTGTATGAAATAGCCAACGCCAAAGACAAATATGAATTGATGAAGTTTGATTCATCAGGGCGCATCAGCACAGGAATGTTTGACGAAAACTGGACTCGCTATGTGGTGAAAATGGCGACCGGTGCAGGTAAGACAAAAGTGATGGGCTTGACTTTAGTTTGGTCTTATTTCCATAAACTTTATGAAGCCGACAGCACCCTCTCAAAAGATTTTTTGGTAATTGCCCCGAACATCATTGTTTTAAATCGTTTGAGAAAAGATTTTGACGGACTTAAAATGTTTTTTGACGAGCCTTTTATTCCCGACAATGGCTTTGACGACAAAGACTGGAAAAACGATTTTCAATTAACGCTTCATATTCAAGACGACTTGAAACCCATAACAGAATCTGGAAACATTTTCCTGACCAACATTCACCGAGTATTTTTCAATCAAGAACCTGAACAGAGTTTTGAAACAACTTTCTTAGGTGTAAAACCTAAACCTGACGCTGACACGTCAAAGGGATTAGACCTTGGTAAAGTTTTAAGAAGCGATAAAATTAAAAATCTGGTTGTGCTGAATGATGAAGCCCATCACATTCACGACAGTTCATTGGCTTGGTTTACGAGCATTGAAGACATAAACAATAAAATCAAACTGAAGACCGGAAACGGTATCAGTTTGCAAGCAGACTATACCGCAACACCAAGACATAACAACGGAGCCATTTTTGTTCAAACTATTTGCGATTACCCCTTGGTAGAATCCATAAAACACCATGTTGTAAAATCACCTGTTTTACCAGACGAAGCATCAAGACAAAAAATTCAGGAAAAAGACAGTAATGATTTTGTAGAACGATACCGTGACTATATTCATTTGGGTTATTTGGAATGGGAACAGCAATATGAAGAACTGAAAAATCATAAAACTCCAATTTTGTTCATAATGACAATGAACACCAAAGAAGCCGACCAAGCCGCCGCTTTTTTGGAAGCCAATTACCCGAAAATGAAAAATTCGGTGCTGACAATTCACACCAATACATCGGGAGAAATCAAAGAATCAGCAAACAGTAAAAAAGACAAAGAGGAATTAGAGAAATTACGCAAAGCAGCAGATGAAATTGATAAAGACCATTCGCCTTACAAAGCCGTTGTTTCGGTTTTGATGCTTCGTGAAGGTTGGGATGTAAGAAATGTAACCACCATAGTAGGGCTTCGCCCCTATGGTGCGGATTCTAAAATCCTTCCCGAACAAACCATCGGTCGTGGTTTGAGAAAAATGTTTTCGCTTGACACACCCGAAAAATTGGTGATTGTTGGAACTCCTAAGTTTTTGGAGTTTGTAGAAGAACTGAAAACCGAAGGTGTTGAATTCCAATACAGCCCAATGGGTAAAGGCACCAAAGGAAAAGCGCCTGTTATTGTGGAAGTGGACAAAGAAAACCCCGATAAGGATTTGGATAAACTGGATATTCCCATTCCACAAATGAGTCCAAGAATTTATCGTGAGTTCAAAAATTTGGAACTCATTGATGTAAGTAAATTCCAAAACGAAAAAGTAACCCTTAAAAAATTTAGTTCAGATGAATTGAAAGAGATTGTATTTAATGACATTGAAGGCAATCTATCTCACAAAACAGTTTTCAAAGACAATGTTCCTGATTACCGAAATGTAATTGGGTTTTTCACTTCGTCCATATTAAAAGATAGCCGATTGGTAAGCGGTTTTAACATCCTTTATCCAAAGGTTGAAAGTTTTATTAAATATCAACTTTTCACCAATGAAGTTGAATTGAGCGACCCACAAACACTCAGAAATCTTTCGGAAGTAAAACCAAAGGAAATTTTGCGAACTACGTTCAAAAAGGCGATTGATGCATTAACCATAAGCGACAAAGGAACAGCAGAAGTAAAAAACTATATTTCGCTAAAGCTTACCAAACCAAAGGTTGCAGAAAATCAACCTTTCCTTGTTCCGAAAAAATCGGTATTCAATAAAATCATAGGCGACAATGCGTTTGAACTGGAAGTGGCATCGTTTCTTGAAAATCGTTTTTCAGATGTTATTGCCTATGCCAAAAACACCATGGGCGAAGGCGGCATCAATTTTAAAATTGAATATCAAGCCCAGGACGGAAACATTCGGGAATATTTTCCTGACTTTTTCGTGAAAACAGGCGCCAATACATTTTTCATTCTTGAAACCAAAGGAAGGGAAGATTTAGACGACTTGCTAAAAATTAAACGCTTGGCAACCTGGTGCAACGATATCAACCATGCTCAAAGCGAATACACCTACCATCCTGTATATGTAAAGCAGGAAAAATGGGATGAAGTGAAGAACAACCTGAAGTCTTTTGCAGACCTTTTCCAAATCTTCGAAGTAAAATGAGAGAAAGTCAGTTTATTGAAAAGAAGCGTTTAGAAACGGTGATAGGCAAAACCGCATATCAGATACCTTATAGTCCAAAATAGGTGAAATAAATGCCTTTTTTTAACAAAAGTCTTTAAAAAAATGGCGCATAAATAAACAAATAATTGAAAATCAAACAGTTATTATAGGCCGATGCAGGTGAAATAAACAGCAAAAAGTCTATAATGGCGCATAAATAAACCAAAAAAGCAAACACATGAATTTGAACGATACGGATAAAAACCGAATCATTGAACTGATAAAGGCAGGTGAAAAATTGCCAAAGGAATTCATTTACAAACTTTTTGCTGATGAAGAAGATGTTTTCTTGTTCTGGAACGGAAGAAAAGAAGAAGTAACCAATATTGCATTGCCTTTTCACAGCATCGAACACATTGACGAGCCACGCAAAGAAGCAAAAAAGCAAGGCGACATGTTTGAACTGTTTGACACCCGTGGCCGTCAACTCAAAGGCTGGACCAACAAACTGATTTGGGGCGACAACAAATTGATACTTTCTTCATTGGCCAATGGCCCTATGCGGGAGGAAATAGAAAAAGAAGGAGGATTAAAACTCATTTACATTGACCCACCTTTTGCCGTAGGTGCTGACTTTGGTTTTAATATCGAAATCAATGGCGAAAAAGCAGAAAAGAAACAAAGTATTATTGAAGAAATTGCCTACAGGGATACTTGGGGTAAAGGCATTTCATCATACTTGTCAATGATGTATGAAAGACTTAAACTGATGCATAACCTATTGGCGGAAGATGGCAGTATTTATGTGCATTGTGATTGGCGGGTAGTGGGTTTTCTCAGATTGATTTTAATGGATGTCTTTGGAGAAGATAACTTTCGTGGTCACATAATCTGGCGTAGTATGACACCTTCTGGATTTAAAGGACAAACAAGCCTTGGCAGAAGTCATGACGATATTCTTTATTTTTCAAAATCAGATAAGGTTAATTATAATCCGCAGAAAATACCATATACCAAGGAATATCTTAGAGAGCGTTTTAACAAAGTAGACGAAAAAGGAAGATTCTTCAAGGATGAAAAGATTGGAACCGCAACTACAGAAGAAACTATAGAGCGTTTAAGAAAAGAAGAAAGAATTTATATCACAGGAAATGGGAAACTTAGAATTAAACACTTTCTAGATGAAGCTGATGGATATTACATGGATGATGTTTGGTCTGACATATCCCATGAAAATTCTCAGTCAGAAATAAGAACAGGCTATGCCACCCAAAAACCCGAAGCCCTTCTAGAACGCATTATCAAAGCTAGCAGCAACGAAGGAGATTTGGTAGCCGACTTTTTTTGTGGCAGTGGAACTACCGCTGCTGTAGCAGAAAAATTAGGCAGAAAATGGATTACCACAGATTTAGGTCGTTTTTCCATTCATACGGCACGTAAGCGTTTAATTGGTGTGCAGCGCGAATTACAGGCAAGTGGTAAAGATTTCAGGGCATTTGAAATTCTCAACCTTGGCAAGTATGAAAGGCAGTTTTTTATGGACGACCTTACCAACGGCAAACGCAAAGCCAAAGAAGATTTGTATGTGGATTTGATTTTGGAAGCCTACAAAGCCAAACGAATTGCCGGTCATAGCACCCTGCACGGTCAAAAAGCGGGTAGGTTTGTACACGTTGGGCCCTTGGATGTTCCGGTTACACAAAGCAGATTGATTGATATTTTTCAAGAATGCCGCAAAAATCTTTATACCCAGGTAGATGTGTTGGGCTTTGAGTTTGAAATGGGCTTAACACCCCAGTTCATTCAGGAACTCAAAGAAAAAGGCGTTTCCATTACCTTGAAATACATTCCCAAAGATGTGTTTGACAAGAGAGCCGTTGAGAAAGGACAAGTAAAATTCTTTGATGTGGCCTATTTAAACACCAAAGAAAAAATTAAAGGAAAATCTATCACAATAGAACTTACGGATTTTGTAACGCACTATACACAAGATGACATTGAAGAGCTGCAACAAAGTATGCGTGCTGGTAGTCAAGTGGTGATTGAAGATGGCCAGATTATCAAAGTAGAAAAAGATAAAAACGGAATCATCACCAAAACCATTCTAACCAAAGACTGGCACGACTGGATTGACTATTGGGCAATTGACTTCAACTACGAAGACAAAAAGGAAATCATAAAAATCAAAAACGATTCTGGCGAAACCGAAGAACAATGGACAGGCAATTACCTGTTTGAAAATGAGTGGCAAAGTTTCCGCACCAAGAAAAATCCTAACCTTGAATTTACTAGCATTACGTATGAATACAAGCAAGCAGGCAAATATAAAGTGATGGTTAAAGTGGTTGACATTTTAGGAATTGACACAAGCAAGATTATTGAAGTGCATATCAAATGAAAATTGGAAGCATTAGCTAAAAGACTTTCAAAAGCGACTAATTTAGGACAACTTTTTCCAAGCGTTTCAACCTTGTCCTTTACTCAAAATGGTTATGACCCTTTATTGGACTTGCGAATCGCTAAATCAGAAGGTGTGTAGGCTCCCCATTTTTAGTACAGTTCAAAAGTAGCATAATTTTTCATGTCAATTGTGTTAGTGCAATCTATTGGGCGTAGTGAAGCGAAGCCCAATAGATGGTTGATTTTTTTCTCTATACTTTTTTGGCGACATGCCACCCGGCGCATCATGCGGCCGTGTAGTATTGTAATCGTGAACCCATACCTGGGTTAGTTCTCTTACTTCATCAATTGTATCAAACCAATAAGCATCTAAAATACAGGTCCGGTATGTTTTATTAAACCGTTCTACATAGGCATTCTGGGTGGGTTTACCGGGTTGTATGTATTTAAATTCGATATTATGGGCATTACTAACTCCGTGTTCACGGTTGTTTTTTTATGCTGATTGGCCTTGATTATACTCTTTTAAAATACTGGCAATTGTTTGGGGCCTGAATGTACTTTTTTTCATCATTAAACGTTTTAAAGTTACATTTTTTGTCTACTTATAAAACGTACTATTTTTGAGGGAGCTTACACAAAATTTAATTAATTAAATATGGCAATTGACATTTTACAGACATTAGATGTTATTGAAGTGATGGAAAATTTCATTTCAAGGAAAAGACCGCCAGAACATTTAAGAAACCAATTGGATATTGGATATAAAATTGAAGACCAGAGCATCATTATTTTTGAAATCAGACCACAATGGAATAAGCCAGAGATAATTCTTGAACATCCGTTTGCAAAGACAACATTTGTAAAAGCTAAAAATAACTGGAAAGTGTTTTGGATGAGAGCAGACTTGAAATGGCATAGCTATTCACCAAAGCCAACTGTGAATAATTTACAAGAATTTACTAAACTTGTTGAAGAAGATAAACATCATTGCTTTTTGGGATGAGTGAATCGCCAACGCACCAAGTCAGGCACATTTTGCAAGGTACACAAAGCAGACACACAAAACCTAACCTTGCAAAGTAGCCTGCCTTGTTCCCAAGCTTCCGGGACACACCCTGCCACGGCGGACACAGACAAAAAGTTTGAAGTACCGAGACGAAGGGAGAACACATAACAGGGGGTTTTATGCTATGCTGGCAGACGTAGTAACAATGAGCTGCATATCGCTATCAGCTAATATCCGGCTGACGAATTTCTATTTAGCTTTTTGTTGTTAACTTCAACTTCAGTTTTTCAAATCGGCAGTGGTACCGTGCTGAACATTCAATGAATACCGGCACTGCATAGAGCCCTGTCCGCTGTGGGCAATGGCATCTCAACCAAAATTAAAAACTGAAAATATTGTGACCATGTTAAATCTAAAATTTGCCAAACTGGGACAATTTGCATTGACTTTATTCCTGTTTTCATCTTGCGGCACCAAATTGCACGACAGAAAAGAGATTGAACTATCCATGCAAAAGTATGACCAACTTATCCAGAAGATGAACGAAGATTCCATCGCAATGTTATACGCCAAGGATGGAGATTTGGGACAAATGGCGCATGGCCGGGACTCCATCAGGAATTTTTTGGCGACTTTTAAAAATTATAAAGTCTTAAGCCAATCTTCAACCACAGATTCCATAACAATAGTTGGTAATTCAAGTATTCAAATTGGTAAATATCGACAAGTTGTAATAACTCCTGACAATGACACTGTAACGGTTAAAGGTGAATATAAAGCGAATTGGATTTGGGCTACCGAACAAGGCTGGTTAATCAAAAAAATGGAAACAAAGCCGTTGAAATGACCACTGCCCACAATAACTAGGCGTTCGTGTTGCCCGAAGGGCAAGACATGAACGCCTCTGTTGTACGGAACCGGGCAATTAGATTATCAATGGATTTGTCGGGGTGTTGTTATGGAGTACAAAGCAAGCGGAGAGCTTGTGTAGGCCCCCATTTTTAGTACAGTTCAAAAGTAGCATAATTTTTCATGTCAATTGTGTTAGTGCAATCTATTGGGCGTAGTGAAGCGAAGCCCAATAGATGGTTGATTTTTTTCTCTATACATTGTTGGCTACATGCCACCCGGCGCATCATGAGGCCCTGTAGTATTGTAATCGTGAACCCATACCTGGGTTAGTTCTCTTACTTCATCAATTGTATCAAACCAATAAGCATCTAAAATACAGGTCCGGTATGTTGTATTAAACCATTCAACATAGGTATTCTGGGTAGGTTTACCGGGTTGTATGTATTTAAATTCGATATTGTGGGCATTACGAACCCCGTGCTCACGGTTGATTTTTTCTGCTGATTTGCCTTGATTGAACTCTTTTAAAATACTGGCAATTGGTTGGGGGGCCTGAATGTACTTTTTTTTATTATTAAACGTTTTAAAGTTATACATTTTTTGTCTACTTATAAAACGTACTATTTTTGGAGGAGCTTACAAACAAACTACAAAAAAATATTATATTAAATAAGAATGGACATTCATGTTGCATTTTCGCAATATTCTCAACTTAAATGAAACCATTGCAACAAAACTATACCTATATTTGAAAGGAAAAAGTTATGCCATCTAAAACAGTGTTGGTAACCGGTGCTGCGGGTAATTTGGGAAAAGCAGTGGTTCAACAATTTGCCGCAAATGCTTACAATGTGTATGCATTCGTACACAAAATACGCGGAAACGATGCCACACTTCAGCCGAATATTACACCAATGGAATTAGATTTATTGAATGAAGCCGCTTGTAGCGAAAGCGTACAGCATATTGCACAAAGCAATAGCAGTATTGATGTGGCGGTACTAACAACAGGTGGTTTTGCAATGGGTACTATTGCAACCACCGATATAAAAGCTATTCAGCAACAGATGCAGTTAAATTTTGAAACTGCATATAATATGGCAAGGCCTGTTTTTTTACAAATGATGCAGCAAAAACACGGACATCTTTTTTTTATAGGTTCAAAAGCAGGGTTAAATACAACCCAAGCAAAGGATGTTACGGCTTATGGTTTATCTAAATCATTGTTGTTTCGGTTGGCCGAAATAATGCAGGCTGAAGCAAAAGGAACGGATGTATTAGTTTCTGTAATTGTACCCAACATTATAGATACACCTCAAAATAGGGCAGATATGCCGGATGCCGATTTTTCTACATGGACAAAACCTGAAGCCATTGCAACTACTATATATGAAAGTGCACCTGCCCCTAATAGGAATGAACAGGGAATGGTGATAATGGTATAACAATATAAGTTCAGGATGATAGTACTTTAGAAGCGGTTGTTTGTATAAAAAGCAATGACACAAGCCCTCTATTCGGATGCTGTTGGTGCTACTTGTATTTACAAGTTTTATCTGTAACTTTTCTCACAAAACGTGTAAATTAATATCCTAAAGTTTGCAGTATGGAACAATCTATTCAAAAACACTGGGATACAGTATACCAAACAAAGCAACCTCATGAGGTTAGCTGGACACAGGAAGTGCCCAAAACATCACTTGATTTTATACATTCGTTTGGTGTGCCTAAAACGGCAAAAATGATTGATATTGGCGGTGGCGACAGTAATTTGGTAGATTATTTGTTAGAAGAAGGTTTTGAAAATATTACGGTATTGGATATATCTGCTCAGGCACTTGAAAAAGCAAAGAAACGTTTGGGCGATAAGGCGCAAAAAATTAATTGGGTAGTGAGCGATATTACTGCATTTAAGCCGGATACAACTTTTGATATATGGCACGACAGAGCAACTTTTCATTTTTTAACGACCGCTGAGCAGGTTGCCAGATATTTAGAAACAGCAAGAACTTCAGTGTCAGGTTATATGACAATTGGTACTTTCTCTGATAAGGGTCCGGAAAAATGTAGTGGCCTGCCAATTAAACAATACAGCGAAGCAGCGTTAACCGCTGAACTTCAAAATGGCTTCGATAAAATTCGTTGTATCACAGAAGACCACATTACACCCTTTCATACCAAACAAAATTTTCTTTTTTGTAGTTTCAAAAGGAATATTAATGCCTGATTAAAGTAATGATAGTCAGTTAATGTATATTATAACTAAATATCATAAAATAAATGCCTCTGATTTTAGAAAAAACTGCATACTATTATTGATATAATATATTCGTTTGTTGTAAGCTGCATCAAACAAACTTTTTAAAAAAGCAAAGATTGCAGAATTTTTAAATCCAGCTTAATAAAAAATGAAGCCAATAGTAACACTACGGATGGCCTTCATCCCACACCCGATGGCTACCGTGTTGTAGGGTTGGCGGTATATGAGAGCATTATTAATCATCCGTTTCCCCGAAAAAAAATTGTATGCTTTGGTGACAGCATTACCTTAGGTGACAAAGGCGATCATAACTATCCTTCTTATCTCAAAAAATTATTATCATGAATCATTGGCTTATTCAACGGCATTTTTTTTTATTATTGCTTTCTGCCTCCTTTGTGTGTAAAACTGCAACAGCCCAGTTGGTAACAAAGGTAGATGTGTGTGTCTATGGAGGAACTTCCGGCGGGGTGATAGCAGCCTACACAGCAAAGAAATTAGGTAAATCAGTTTTGCTGATTGAACCGGGAAAACATTTAGGTGGATTAACATCCGGTGGATTAGGATATACCGATATTGGAAATAAATATGCTATCACCGGCTTATCAAGGGATTTTTATCGTCGCATTGGACAGCATTATGGGAAATTTGAACAATGGGTTTTTGAGCCACATGTAGCAGAGCAAACTTTTCTCGGTTACATCAAAGCAGCTAATGTGAAAGTGCTATATCAGCATCGTTTAGTATTTGTAAAAAAAGAGGATGGGTTGATTAAACAGATAATTATTGAAAATTCAGATAAACCTGGCAACACGTCTTATCATATCGTCAAAGCAAAAATGTTTATTGATTGTTCGTACGAAGGTGACCTTATGGCAAAGGCTGGTGTATCTTATTTTATAGGGCGGGAAGCAAATAATTTGTTTCACGAAACCTACAATGGTGTGCAGTTAAGAGATAAGCACCAGTTTCCTAATGGGGTGGATCCCTATAAAGTGCCCGGTAATCCTTTCAGTGGATTGTTGTGGGGAATAAGCAGCGAGCCTTTGCAGCCTCAGGGCAGTGGCGATAAAAAAATACAGTCCTATACTTTCAGGGTTTGCCTTACTAATAATCCAACTAACCTTCTTGAAATAACTAGGCCACATAATTATGACTCATCACGATATGAATTACTACTTCGTTATCTTGAGAAAAAACCTGCAAAAGATTTAGGATCATTTCTGAAGTTCGACATTATACCGAACAATAAAACAGACATTAATAATAACGGCCCTTTCTCAACCGATATGATTGGCATGAATTACAACTACCCTGAAGCCGATTTTGCAACACGGAGAAATATCCGGCAACTGCATGAAGAATATGTAAAGGGCTTGCTGTACTTTATTGGGCGCGATAAACGAATGCCTGAATATTTAAGAAAGTTGATGTTGCAATGGGGGTACCCCAAAGATGAATATACCGACAATGGAAACTGGTCGCCGCAAATGTATGTACGTGAATCAAGACGAATGATAGGCGAATATGTAATGACACAAGCCAATTGCGAAGCTAAAGAAGTAGTTAGTGATGGTATTGGAATGGCTGCATACACTATGGACTCGCACAATTGCGAACGGATTGTTGTAAATGGCATGGTTAAAAATGAAGGAGATGTACAGATTGGTGGCTTTGGCCCTTACCCAATATCTTATCGTTCTATTATTCCCAAATCTAATGAATGTAAAAATCTATTGGTGCCGGTTTGTTTGTCGGCCACTCATATTGCTTATGGCTCTATCCGAATGGAGCCAGTGTTTATGGTTTTAGGTCAATCTGCTGCTGTTGCTGCTGTGTTGGCTATTGAAAGTAAAAAATTTGTTCAACAAATTGATGTAAAAAAATTGCAGCAAATTCTTATAACCAATCCCTTGGCAAATAATAGTACTCCTGAGATTTTGATAGATAATGATGATATAGCACATGTAACCGTAAACGGAAATTGGGCAACACAACGAAATGACTGTTATGGTGCTTCTATGTTTACAGATGATGGAAAAAGCAGCTCAATAAAATCAGTGCAATTTACTCCATACATTATTAAAAATGGGAAATATAATGTATATGCTTATTTCCCAAAATTGTCTAAGGCAACATCAAAAACGTCTATTGTTGTTTTTGATGGTAAAACAAAAAAAGAAATAATTGTGAAAGCATCTGATATACAAGTAGAAGGCCAGACTTCGGGAGAATGGGTAGCATTGGGAACTTATGTATTGTCGCACGGGAAAAATGGATATGTAGAAATTTCTACCAAAATGTCTGATGGGATTACAGTGGCAGATGCAGTGTTGTTTGTGCCTGTAAATAGTGTATTGCCAAATTGAGGAGAGTTGTTAAAATAGTAATTTTTTTTAGAATAGTCAATTATTTATTCTGCAGGTGAGGTGGAAACGGTTTAAGGATAGAAATGAACACTTAAGGGATAGTGTACTGTTTTCTTCATTAAGGATTATATTTTACTACACACCTTGTTCACCAAAAATATCTATAAAACAGATCAACATACTGAGTTATTGCTCTTTAGGATGGTTGTTCTTTTGTTATTGTATTAAGGAAAGGAATCTTTTGTCTTCGCATAAAATGTTAAGCTTTTGATATTGCAGAAAGGCCTCTTTTCTACAAAATATTCCATCCCGCAATATTTTTCTACCTTTGCCCCCAACAATTGACTCATCTTTAAAAATTTGTATATGCCCGGTTTTGAATTATTTGGGGAAGAAGAAAGAAAAGAAGTGAATGAGGTACTGGAAACAGGTATCCTGATGCGGTATGGATTTGATGGCCCGAGAAAAGGAATTTGGAAAGCAAAGGAGTTGGAAACAGCCATTACCCAAACCTTTGAATGCGGTTATGCACAATTAACCAGCAGTGGTACTGCAGCCTTAACTACCGCCATGGCAGCATTGGGTATAGGGGCAGGCGATGAGGTAATTATGCCCGCTTTTACTTTTGTGGCCAGTTTTGAAGCGGTATTGAGTGTAGGCGCCATTCCGGTGTTGGTAGATGTGGATGAAACCCTTACCCTAAACCCGCAAGCAGTAGAAGCCGCTATTACCCCGGCAACCAAATGTGTAATGCCCGTGCACATGTGCGGCAGTATGGCCGATTTAGAAGCATTACAACAAATTTGTAAAAAACACCAACTCATTTTATTGGAAGATGCCTGCCAAAGCATTGGTGGTACTTATAAAGGTAAAGCCTTAGGTACCATTGGCCATGCAGGTACTTTTTCGTTCGATTTTGTAAAAACAATTACCTGTGCTGAAGGTGGTGTGGTAATGACCAATGATGCTACCATTTATGAAAAATGCGACGGTTATACCGATCATGGGCATGATCATAAAGGGGTAGACCGTGGTGCCGATGAACATCCTTACTTAGGTTATAATTTCCGCATTAGTGAATTGCATGCTGCCGTTGGCTTAGCGCAGATCAAAAAATTATCGCGCTTCTTAGCTATACAACGCAGTAACCACGCACAATTAAAAAGCATTTTAGAAAAAGTAACTGCCATTCAGTTTAGGCAGGTGCCTGATCCTTCGGGCGATAGCTGCTCTTTCCTCAGTTGGTTTTTACCTACGGAAGCCATTACCAAGGCCGTGGTAGCCGAAATGAAAACCCAAGGCATATTGGCCGGTAATTTTTACTGGTTCGATAATAACTGGCATTATGTACGCAAATGGCATCATTTAAAAAATGTAGCTGCATTAAATCCACTGAATGAAGCACAACAAAAGGCATTGCAACACATCAAAATGCAGGATTTTTCTGCCAGCGATGCCGTGATGGGCCGTTGTATTTCTACTGCTATCAGCATGTTATGGACACCCGAACAAATTGCCGAAAAAGGGCAGAAAATGGTAGCGGCTATTGAAAAGGTTTTACAACAACATCAGGTGAATGCTTAAATTATCAATATGCCCCAATTTCCATTTAAAGGCAGTGTAATGCCCGGCTGGCAACGTAAATTATTGTATGCCATTATTGTACTGAATATTGGTTTTTTAGCATTTCAGTTAGCGGTATATGTAAACAGCCGTCAAAAAAGCAGCCTCTTTACTATGCTGTATGCACTACTATTGATTGCATACTGTATATTACGCTTACGAAGTACTAAAACGCCACGTTATTTTATTACAGTAGATGCAAATGGCATTGCGTGGAATTACCCATTCTTTGCGGCTCCTGAAAAAATAAACTGGCAAAACTTACAGACCATTCAAATAGAAGCCAATAAAATAACCCTACAGCCTACATTAGGCGAAGTTGCTACGATTGATTTGCAGCCGGGTTTTGATGTGCCGATTATTCAATCTATCAAAACAGAAATAGAAAAACAAGCGAAAGCCAATCATATTCGCATTCAATTTTAACCTTGGAATGGATTAATGAAGTTTGCCTTCTAATCGATCTACATAGGGTACACTGCCTAAACGAAACTTGAGGGGTAATTTTGTTTTTTGCTCAAATTTCCATTCTTCACGGCAAAAAAAAGGCAAATGCCGGGTATAGTTATTGGGCTGAAGGCGGAAGGGTATTGTTGTAGCCGTACTGTCTGTATATGTAGTTGTGGTAAGGGTTGCAGGTGCTTGTGCACATATATGTATGCTGCCAAATAACATGAAATTGGTTATTAAAAAATTGATTATTAAACCGGATAGTTTCGTAGCCATGATGGGTGCATTGTTCGTAAATTTACAGCGTTATTGTGGATGCTGCAATTTCTGTTGAGCCGAATAGCGAACAGAACTTTGTAGTGTGCAACGCAACCGGTGTAAAATAGTAGTGCAGGCGCCGGTAACATAAAATAAAAATTATTAGAGGAAGAAAAAAAGATTATGGCATTAAGTCAGGGTTTACATCAAAAATTATTACAAAAATTATCGCCCCAGCAAATTCAGTTGATGAAATTGTTGCAGGTGCCTACAGCCTATTTGGAAGACAGGATTAAAGAAGAGTTAGAAGAAAATCCTGCGCTTGAAATGGAAGAAAATGAACATGAAGAAGGGATGGAACCGGAACTGGAGGATGAGTTTGACAGCAGCAATGAAGAAGATTTTGAAAAAGACGGGAGTGAGGATGAATATGAAAATTTGGATTTGAGTGAATATGTGGCGGATGAAGATGGTGAAATTGCCGACTATAAAATGAAGGATGAAAACTATCCTGAAATGGATGATGGCAAAGTAATACCCATTAAAAGTGAAACCAGTTTTTATGAATTATTGGTACAGCAATTAGGGTTGCTGCATTTAGATGAAAAAGATTATAAGATTGCCGAACAAATTATTGGCAGTTTGGATGACGATGGCTATTTGCGGCGTGAACTTTCGTCAATAGTAGATGATTTGGCTTTCAGGCAAAACATTACAACTACTGAAAAAGAAGTGGAAGAACTGATTAAAAAAATACAGCAATTTGATCCGCCCGGTGTGGCAGCCCGCGATTTACAGGAGTGTTTGCTGTTGCAATTGGAAAGAAAAAAGAATGACGGCAAGTCGGTTACGTTAGCCATTGAAATTTTAAAAAAATATTTTGATGAGTTTACCAAAAAGCATTACGAAAAAATTCAGCGGGGGATGAATTTAACTGATGAAGCATTGAAAGAAGTGATACAGCAGATTATTAAATTAAACCCTAAACCCGGCGGCGATGCCGGTGAAATGAATAAGGTTGACAGTTATATTATTCCCGACTTTTTTATTTTTAACAATGCAGGCAGGTTAGAGCTGAGCCTGAACAATAAAAATGCACCGGATTTACGCATTAGTGATACCTACCGCGAAATGATGCGGGAATATGAACGTGGTAGTAAAAAAGATAAGCGCCAAAAAGAAGCGATATTGTTTATTAAACAAAAAATAGATGCGGCCAAATGGTTTATTGACATGATTAAACAAAGGCAGCAAACCCTGGCGGTAACCATGGAAGCAATTATGAACCACCAGAAAGATTTTTTTTTAACGGGCGATGAAACCAATTTAAAGCCCATGATTTTAAAAGATATAGCTGAGAAAACCGGCCTCGATATATCCACTGTTAGCAGGGTAGCCAACAGTAAATTTGTGCAAACAGAATTTGGCACCTACCGGTTGAAATATTTTTTCAGTGAAAGTTTAAGTACCGATAGCGGTGAAGAAGTAAGTACCCGTGAAGTGAAAAAGATATTGAGTGATTTGATTGAAGGAGAAGACAAGCGCAAACCACTGAGCGATGAACAATTAACTGATCTGCTGAACCAGAAAGGTTATAATATTGCCAGGCGTACCGTTGCTAAATATCGGGAACAATTAAACGTACCGGTAGCCCGTTTGCGTAAACAATTATAATTATAATATGATAGCAGAAAATATTCAGGAAAAATTAAGTACTCCGGTAAAAAGTTTATGGCTGGTATTTCCGGCTAAAGTTTTATCTTATTTATTCCATCCCTTGTTTATACCTACCTACTTTTTTCTGTATTTGGTATATCGCTTTCCATTTTTATTTACCGATATAACAGTATATCAGTTAAAGCTAAAAGTGTTTAGTGTATTTTGGATGACAGCTTTCTTCCCGGCATTTGCTGTGTTTTTATTGTATAAATTAAAATTCGCATCCAGTATTTATTTGCGAACTGCAAAAGAGCGTATTGCACCGTATATGATTACCATGTTTTTTTACTGGTGGATGTATTACCTCAGTAAAAACATGACCAACCAGCCGGAAGCGTTACAGTATTTTTATTTTGGCATTTTCATTTCTACCTCTATCGGATTGGTGATTAATAATTTCATTAAAATTAGTTTGCATGGTATTGCCATGGGAAGTTTATTAGCCGCCATGATATTACTTTCTTTTTTTTACCAAACGCCCATGGGTTTGGCCATCAGCATTACAGCCTTACTCACCGGAATGGTAGCCACCAGTCGCTTAATTGTTAGCGACCATACCACACAGGAAGTATATGCCGGCTTGTTATTGGGCATTGCCTGCCAGTTGATAGGTTACTTCTTTGCTATGTAGCTTTTATTACCACATATATTAGGGGGTAGCCACGAATTATGCTAATGCACACGAATGGTGGGGTGAATAAATATTCGTGCATTCGTGGCAACAAAATTTATGCATTTGTGGCTTGAACAAGGATAGTAGGCATCATGGTAATTTTTGATTTCACGGAATTAGAAATTAAACAAGCAGCCTCTGATTTTTGAAGTACCCTTTCTGCTCTTTCCCGGTCTTTTTCATCGGTAATGGTTACTGTGGGTTCTAATACCACTTCACTCATCATAAATTTACCATCTACCTGTTCTAATTTTCCTTTTGACCGGCAACTGAAACCTGTATAGGTTAATTTTGAATTTTCAGCGATGGCCAAGAAAGTAGTCATTAAGCAACTGCTTACGGCTGCCGTAAACAAATGTTCAGGCGACCAAATGCCGGGCATGCCTTTTGGGAAATCGGGTGGGGTAGCCACTTCAATACAACTGCCGGCTTCTTTGTTTAGTTCGGGTGAACACATGATACCTTTGCGTTCTGAATTCCAGTTCACATCTACCTGATAATAATGTGCTTCCATGGTATTTGTTTTTTATTTTTTAAATTTCTTCTTTACAATTTTCACAATCCATTTCAAATTCCAATGTGCTGTGTTGAATATTTGCATGTTCCAGTTCGTGCCGGATGGCTTCTTTTATAGTGGTGATGGTAGCAATGCTGGCAGAATCTGCCACTACAATATGTGCCGTTAATGCATTGTAGGTAGTACTGATGGCCCATACATGTAAGTGATGTACACTTAAAACGCCGGGAACGGATTCTATTGTTTTTTGAACATTGGCCAAATGAATGCCTTTGGGTACTGCATCGATCGATAAATTGAAACTGTCTTTCAATAAATTAATAGTACTGAATAAAACAACAATGGCAATCACAATACCAATAGCTGCATCGAGCCAATACCAACCAGTATATTGAATCAATATACCTGCAATGACCACACCCAATGAAACCAAAGCATCTGCAGCCATGTGCAAATAAGCCCCTTTAATGTTCAAGTCTGTTTCTTTTCCTTTTAAAAATAACAGTGCAGTAGTTGCATTGATCACAATACCAATGCCTGCCACCAATGCCATATTTTCTCCATTAATAATTTCAGGGGTTTTAAAACGGGTAATGCTTTGCCAAATAATAGTTGCCACTGCAATCAATAATATAACGGCATTGATGAGCGATACCAATACCGTAGATTTCCGATATCCATACGTAAAGGTTGCTGTGGGTTTCGATTGCGCTAATCGATAGGCCAGCATGGCCAAAAACAAACCGGCTACATCACTCAGGTTATGTCCGGCATCCGACAGCAATGCCATAGAGTGATAATAGAAACCGCTGACTGCTTCCACTATTACAAATAAGGTATTCAAAACAATGCCAATCCTAAAAGCCCTATTCAGGTTACTGATGGTATTGGAATGGTGATGCGAGTGATGGTGATGGTCATGCATTTTACAAATGTTTGTGGGTAATGCGTGGCAACTGTATGGTGGTATAAATTTCTGTATTTTATTTAGTGTAATAAAAATTGTTTTGTAAGTAATATTCATTACCTGTCACCCTTCTCAATGTATAATCTCCAAAAAGTATAAAATACTTTAGTGAAAATTTCATTTTCAATACATGTGCTGTTTCATCCATTTCGGGATGCATTTTATTGAACCAATCTTATGCAATAATTGATTCAACTGATGATTACACTATACTTTAAATCTTGTAATGGGCGAAAAATATTTTCTTAGCAAGGATTTACTTCCTTCTTTTTCTGGTCTTTTTTTGCCACACTAATTAAAAGTACCGGCAATAAAATTAAATTGGTAAGGGTACCCATTACCAATGTAAAGGAAGTTAACCAGCCCAATACCTGCGTGCCGCCAAAATTGCTGAAACAAAAAATTACAAAGCCTGCAATTAATACCAGCGAGGTATAAATAATACTTACACCGGTGTATCGAATGGTTTGTACAATGGTTTGTTTTACCTGAAAATTATAATGGGGTAACTCTTGTTTAAAATTCACCAAAAAGCGAATGGTAACATCAATTACAATGCCCAATGCTACACTGAAAACCAAAACGGTAGAGGGTTTGATGGTAATATTCAGCCACCCCATTAGTCCGGCTGTAATGACCAATGGAATGAGATTGGGAATTAAAGAGCAGATTAAAATGCGCAAGGATTTAAAGAGGATAAACATGGCAAGGGCTATTAATAAAAATGCCCAGAAAATACTGTCTTTTAAACCATTGATAATAAAGCTGGAGCCTTCTAAAAAAGTAACACTGCTGCCTGTAAAAGTGATGGTATAATTGGTCGTATCAAAAATTTGATCCGCCTTTTGTTGGAATTGGTGAATGAGTTGTTGTAATGCAATACTGCCTACATCTTTCATATTCACACTAATCCTTGCTTTCTCTTTTTCGGAATCCATAAAACTGTTCATCAGTTTACTGAAACCGGTTTTGTTATGGGTATCAGTCTTTGCCCTTAAATAAGGAGCCAAAAAAATCATATCACTTTCATAAGGAACGGTATAACTGGCGCTATCGCCATCAAAATAAGCCTGCTTGGCAAATTTCAATCCCTGCACAATAGACAGTGGCTTGGCGGTGGCCGGGTTTTGGGCAATGTACTGCGAGAATGCATCTATTTTTTGCAATGGCCGGGTAGAGCGGACTAAACCCATTTTCTTTTTGGTATCTACAATAATTTCCAAGGGCATAATACCTTTAAAATTATTTTCAAACCATTTCAGGTCGGTGTATATTTTATCTTTTTTAGGAAGGTCATCCACAATATAACTTTCACTTTTTAACCGGAAGATGCCTGCAATGGCAAACAAAGTAACTGCAATGGTTACGGCATATACCCAACGGGAATGGTAAAGCGCCCAACGTTCAATTCCTACCAATATTTTTTCTAAAATTTTATTATCTAAATAGCGCACATGTTTGGCTTGTGGTGCGGGTAAAAAACTGAGTATAATAGGAATGAAAACCAAAGAAATAAAGAACAAGGCCATGATATTAATACCGGAAACCACGCCAAACTCTTTCAACAACTGACTTTTGGTAAGCGCAAAAACAGCAAATCCAATGGCGGCAGCCAGATTGCAGAATAGGGTAACAATGCCCATACGGCCAACCATTTGAATCAGTGCCTTTTCCTTATCGCCTGTATCTCTAAAGGCCAAATGGTATTTATTAAGAAAGTAAATACAATTGGGTATGCCAATTACAACAATTAAAGAAGGGATTAAAGCTGTTAATAAGGTGATTTTATAACCTATTAAAACCATGGTGCCGAGTGTAGTAATCACCCCGAAGCCAACTACCAGTAAACTCATAATAGTTGTGCTCAATGAGCGGAAGAACAGGAATAATGTAATGGCAGAAAGCAAAAATGAACCATAAATAAACCAGTTCATCTCCTGTTTAATGCGGTTGCTGATGATGGTTCTAATATATGGTAATCCACTTAAATGTGTTGCAATACCGGTTTGTTGTTGAAAGGCATCTACCTTATTCTGTATGCGCTGAATTAAAAACGTGCGGGCCTTGCTGTTAACGGAATCATTATTCAGCGTAACGGCCATTAAATAAGCATGGGTTTCCGGATTATACAACAGATTGCGATAAAATGGCAGATTGTTGAATTGGTTTTCATCCTTTGTTAAGGCATCTTGTGTGGTATAAGGATAATGAAATATTTTTTTTGGAACTAAGGCTTCCGTGACACTGTCTTTTACAAGATTAAAGGCGTCGGGAACGCTCAAAACATTTTGTACTGCCGGAATGGTTTTTAATGCTTTGCCTAAGTTGGTTGCTGCATTAAAAAGTTTTGGGGTATAAAAAGCACTGTCTTGTATACCAATCACCATTACACCACCATCACTGCCAAAAGTTTTTAAAAATGCTTCATATTCCTTATACTTTTGGTTATTGGTGGGAATGGCTTTGGTAAAATCATAACTCAACTGCACTTTTGAAGCCTGCCAGCCCATAAAGCCAATTACTAACAACAATACAAATAACAATACAATTCTATACTTAATAATAAACTTACCTAATGAGTACCACATGTGGTTTGGTTTGATGATTTCCGGTTCTGCAAATAAATAAAATAAAACGCAGACTGAAACTTGTAGTACAATATTTACATGACTTGTAGCCATTTACATACACTTTGATTAAAATATAGAAATGATAAACTTTCGTTAAAAGACGGTTGTATATTAGTGTTGCAATTCCAATTTTCTATGAAGAATACCACACGCATAATGCTATGGGTATTTGCCACACTTGCAGGATTTACCCAGGTACAATCACAAACCAGTGGCTTATGCAACAGCGCAGCTTTAAAGCCTGTGTTTATTCAGGATTTTGGAACTGCAAGTTCTCCAACTGCTACTTCAAAAGCTGCCCCCGGTTCAACCAATTATACTTATGGAAATGTAGGTACCGATGGAAATTATATTATTACTCCATTTGTACAAAATGCCAATAAAAGCGACTGGGCAAAGGGGGGCGACCACACCGGTAATACCAATGGTAATATGTTTTTAGTGAATGCCGGAGGTAATAATTCCATTTATTTCAGAGATACCGTCAGCAACTTATGTGATGGCTCTGTTTTTAACTTTTCTGCCTGGTTAGCCAACGTTAATTCTCCAAATACGCAAACAGTTTGTGGATCAGGACTGGTTTATGCCAGGGTAATTTTTAATGTAAAGGATTTGAATGGGAATATTTTAGGTACCGTAACAACCGGTAATTTGCCCTTGTCTCCCACAGCCGGTCCGTTAAACTGGAACCAATACGGCTTTCAGTTTGCATTACCTGCTGGAATGAATACGTTGGTTTTAGAAATGGTGGATTATTATGGAGGCGGTGCACAATGTGGTAATGATTTGGCATTGGATGATATTTTGTTTACTGCCTGTACCCCCAATGTAACGGCCAATATTACAACAGCTAATTCGGTTTGTGTGGGTAGTACAGCCAATATAGTGGCTTCATTGGTCAACAATCCTTTCACAGCACCTGCTTATCAATGGCAAAAGAGTACGGATAATGGTACTACCTGGAATAATATTGGTGTGCCGGTAAATACCAACAGTCTTACCATTAATAATGTGCAATTATCAGATGGTGGTTTATATAGGGTATTGGTTGGCCCTAATGCAGCCAGTTTAAATAGTGCATCTTGTATTACAGCTTCCAATAGTATACAATTATCTGTTCATCCCATTCCTATAGTAAGTGTTCAGTCCAATAGCCCTTTGTGTGCCGGGAATACACTTTTTCTTTCTTCAACAGTTAATGGGAATAACAATTTTGTAAATAATAGTAAAAAGAATAACAATGACAACGATGACAATGATAAATCAAAAAATAATAATTCTAATACTTACTCATATTGGTGGAATGGTCCGAATGGATTTACCTCAACCTTAGCGAATCCCTCTATTGCCAATGTTACCACTGCAGCAAGTGGTAGTTATCTGCTAACACTTACCGATAACTATGGGTGCAGTAATACTGCACAAACCAATGTTACCGTTAACCCTTTGCCAGTTATTGCTCCTATTACAGGTGATTCCGGAACATGTGCAGGTACTACTGTTCAATTAACTACCACCACAAAAGGCGGTAACTGGATCAGTAGTAATACCGCTGTGGCAACTGTTGATAATACCGGGAAAGTAACTGCCATTAGTGCTGGCAGTACCACCATTACTTACACCATGACCAACCAGTTTGGTTGCAGTAATAGTGTAAATAAATCATTTACCGTAAACAGTGTGCAAATGCCCCCGGCAGTCGCCGATTGTAACAATGGCACTATTAAATTTAGTGATGCCCCCAATATGCCCATTTATGGAAGTAGTTCCGGAACCTATTTATGGACAGTAACCGGTGGCGGTGCGAAATTTTTAGCCGGCACTTCCAATACCAGTCGTTATCCACAAATTAAATTTGATAATAATTCTGTTGATACGGTTACGGTAGCCTATACCGTAAATGGTATTACCTGCAGTAGCACACAGATTTTATATATCCGTTCTACTATGCCCATTAGTGGTGGGGCAGATACACTTTGTGCCGGCTCTACTGCAACATTTGTAAATCCGGTACCCGGCGGAACCTGGAGTTCATCTAATACAGGAGTAGCCACTGTTAGTCAGGCAGGCATTGTAACTGCAATTGCTGCAGGAACAACCACTTTAAGTTATACGAATGCATGCGGACAAACTGTAACAAGAAATATATTGGTTCAGGCTAAGCCGGTAGTCAATCCTATTCAAGCATCTGCAAATGCGGTTTGTATGGGAAATACTTTAACCGTCAATACAACTTCCGTAGGTGGTGTTTGGATGAGTAGTAATACACAAGTGGCAACCATTGATAGTATCACCGGCGCGGTAACCATACTCCAGCCGGGTACTACTACCATTACCTATACCCTTCAAAACAAATGTGGGATTGCCAGTCAATCCGTTACCGTTACCGTGAATCCCTTACCGACTGTACAACCCATTGATACCAAAGGCGGACAAGTTTGTGCAGGCAGCAGTTTAACCGTAAGCGATGCGACTCCCGGTGGTGTATGGAGCAGCAGCAATACAAGTGTTGCTACGATTGATAACAGTGGGAAAATCACCGCCATTGCCGCAGGCACTACTACCATTACGTATACCGTTACCAATGGCAGTGGCTGTAGCACCAGTGTAAGTGCACCCATCACTGTGAATCCCTTACCGACTGTACAACCCATTGATACCAAAGGCGGACAAGTTTGTGCAGGCAGCAGTTTAACCGTAAGCGATGCGACTCCCGGCGGTGTATGGA
>NZ_LUHG01000107.1 GCF_001623405.1 Hydrotalea flava | reverse complement strand
TTAACGCCATACGTAGATAACTGCCTGCCTGATACAGATTGATTCGTACTATATATTACTTTATCCCATCTCGGTATCCCATTTTTCTTTACAAATGCCGGTAAAAATTTATAAATACTATCCTGCCGGCTAATATCGGCGGCTAATTTTTTTATGGCAACATCCGTTGTAGTACTGGTATTAAAAAAATGTTGTTGTAATTGCGCATAATGGAGGCTTTTAATATTGGGCAAACTGTCGTATTTACGGCAACCAAACAATAAACTAATCATGATAAAAAAACTAAAAATAGAAAAATGGTTACAACATTTACAAGCTATAGTAATAACTTGTTTCACTACATGCGTGTTTCGCAGTGCTGTGAGCGGGGTAATCAATGCTTTCATAGTAAATTGGTTTTAGTTATATCAAAAATAACATATTTTTAATAAAAGAAAAATTGTTTTTAAACTTTTTTTAAACCTCATCTACCCAATACCCACCCTTTACCCAAGCAACTCCCTATCAACAGCGTTGCGCAACGCTGTTGAGTCGAACATGTATCGAATATGTATCGAAGCAGTATTGAATGTACATTTAAGTAAAGGAATGGGTATTTAATTGGTTGCGGCGGGCTTAGCCTTAGTGCACCTCAGGCAATTCTTTCCAACGGGCGGTATAGCGGGGGCTGCGCAGTTCCTGCCGCATTTTCCAGTTGCGGCCGGTGGAACCGGCCGCAAAACGCAATACATCATTCCGCATGCTAAAATTGATGTTATCCAATATTTCCATTAGGTGCCCATTGGCATCATTGGCTTTGGGCACAAATAAATTGCCCTGCGGCGCATTGGCGGGAATAATACCACTGAGTAACACACCTGCTTTTTTATAAATTCGGCCCGTTTGGTATAATTGTTCGGCTATTTGCAAAGCAGGTTTTATTAACTCATGGGTATTGGCTGTTGCATTGGACAATATTACAGAGGCACTTACCGAAGGGCCATGCCTAAAATGCTCACCGGGCAACTGATCGGCTTTATACACCATCAATACGGTAATAACCGATGCCACACTTTTTTGTCGCCGCAACTTTTCAGCAGCGCGGGATATATAAATAGCCACCGCCTCTTTTATTTGCTGCAAGCTGGTAACTGACTTTCCAAACATACGAGTAGTAGCAATCATTTTTTTAGTAACCAGTTCATCGCCTAAACCAATAGCTGGTTCGCCATTCAGTTCTTTCATTAATCGCACCCCCACTACCCCGCCGAGATGTTTTCGGGCCCAGCTTTCAGGCATACGGCTTAGCTGCAGGGCATCGTAAATACCCCAACTGTTTAATTTTTCAGCATAACGATGCCCCACCCCCCATAATTCGCCTACCGGTGTTTGTGCTAATGCCTGCTGTATAGCTTGTGGCGTATCTAATACATACACGCATTGGGTAGCTTGTTTGTTTTTCTTGGCAATATCGTTGGCCATTTTACTCAGTACTTTAGTGGGTGCAATGCCTACCGATACTGAAATACCCGTCCATCGCTCTACCGTTTGCCGTATATGCCGGGCCAAATGGTCATAACCTGCTGTGCCTAACTGAGAAACATCTAAAAAAGCCTCATCTACCGAATATACTTCGGTATGTTGTGGGCCTACCAAGTGCCGCAGGGTATCCATTACCCGTTGGCTCATATCGCCATATAAATTATAGTTCGAGGAAAAAGTAGCTACCCCATGTTTTTCTATCAATGGTTTGGCTTTAAAATAAGGGCCGGCCATTTCTATACCCAGGCGCTTGGCTTCGTCGGTACGGCTAATAATGCAGCCATCATTGTTACTGAGTACCACTACCGGCCGGTTCCATAAATCGGGCCTGAACAATCGTTCGCAACTACAATAAAAACTATTACAATCAACAATAGCATACATGGTAGTAGCGGCTGCAGCGTTATGGGGTATGGGTTGGGTGGCACATGCCGGTAATTCAGCTAACGGAGTAAACATGCTGTAATGATTAATGGAATGATGATACGATACGAAATGCCCTGCTGCCCAATGTTTGGAACGATGAAGTGATTGCGACGCAATCCCGCCAATGGCGGTACCACAAATTGCTACAGCCGGTGTAACAGCATTATACTAAATGAAACTTACACAATTGCCGGCTATAAGGAAATGCGGGCTGCTCTTTCATTAACACCCATTGTGTTGCCGTAAAAGCAGCATAAAAAAGTTGCCGGGAATAATGTGCCATAGCTTTATGGTATACCTGCGGCGGTAAACCTACAGCAATGGACAAACGGGGGTGTATAGCCATTTGCACAGCAGGAAATCCGTTACCGGCAATATAATCTGCCACCGGCTGCAGTGCCTGTATCCATTGCCGAAATACCGCATGCTCTTGCAGGCGCACATACACGCTGTGTTCAGG
>NZ_LUHG01000113.1 GCF_001623405.1 Hydrotalea flava | reverse complement strand
TCTTATTGTTGGGTGCAAGCCTTAGCCAGGAGGTAAATTGTTTGGATGTTTCAAACTTTGTAAATCCATCAGGTCCTATTTCACTCATGATGCTTAAAATGGTGGCATGACTTACGCCTTCAATCTGCATCAAATCCACGCCTTCAAAATATTGAAAGGCAGCCTGGTTCAAATCTATGCCTTTGATGGCATTTTTATTTTGCCGCTTATGCGTTTTTACTGTGGTGGAAAGTTTTTTTTTGAAGGATTGGTATTGATTTGCTGTCTGAGAAACTTATTGATTTGTGCGTCACATTCTGTTATCTTTTTTTGAATGAACTGGTAGCTTTCAAATTCCTGCTTTAGTCCAAATAGATAATCTTTTCTGTTGTTGCCCTTCAGCGCTTTTGCAATCTCTTCTTCCGATTTGCGGCAGTTAAAGTGTCTGTGTTTTGCCAGCTCAACAGGGTTTAAATTGCCTTTGCAGATGTCTTCTATAATAGCAAGCCCCGTAAGTCCGCATACATCTTTCACTACTACATCTAGTCTAAAGTTGAGCAGCTTCAGATACTTCTGCATCTTGTGTGTAGCTTCCACGCTTTGCCCAATCCAGTTGGTTCTTTGCCTGCAGTAGGTTCTAAGTGTTTCAGTTGTTTCATCAGGCAGGAAACTACCAGTTAATAAGCCAATGCTGTGAAGTTTTTGTATCCAGCGTGCATCTTTTACATCTGTCTTTTTCCCTTTAATGTTTTTAGTAAACTTTCCATTGCAAAGGGTAACATCAAAGCCAGCTCGTGCCAGTTCTACATACAGGTTTTGCCAGTAGCTTCCTGTGCTTTCCATTGCAACATGTGTGATGTTGTGCTGTTTTAAATGATTGCAGATGCTAACCAGATCATCAGCATACACACCAAACTCCTGCACATCTTTTTCTCCTTGTCCTACTGCTACAAAGTGAGAGCGGCTGCCTATGTCAATGCCGGCACAGTGCGGATTGACAATGTCCATTTCCATTTTTGCCATAGTAAAAATTTTGCAGTTAAAAAAAGGCTCTAAGAAAATGTACCTAAGGATTTATCAATTATTCTGAACGGGGTCTTCGCCACAGGCGAGCCACCACTGAATTCATAAACTCTCCAAGTAAATGGAGTTGTACATTTTAACCAGAATGACGCACGGGGTTATTAACCACCACTGCTTAA
>NZ_LUHG01000003.1 GCF_001623405.1 Hydrotalea flava | reverse complement strand
GTAAAAATTCAGCTCATGCGGCCACAGCCTACACTGTGGGTGCCTGCCAGCAGTGTGGTGCAGGCACAAACAGGTGTGTTTGTGATAAAAAATGAAAATAACAACGCTAAAAGAATTCCTGTGCAAATGGGTGCTGTAAAAGATAGCCTGGTAGAAATATTCGGCGATATAAAATCAGGTGATAGGGTGTTGTTAAAAGGCAGCGAGGGGATTAAAGAAGGAACAAAAATTGGTAAATAATCACTATTGTCTGACAAAATTATAATCAAAATTCATTAGTGTCCGGTAAAAATATTTATTAGTTCTTTGAAAGTCTTGGTATAAATATGTTTCATGGGAAATTAAGTCGGTGACGATTTGAAATGGCTCATTTCATAACTTACTGTAAATCAGTTTGTTTATGAATCAGGGCAAATATGTTTTTTCTCAAATTGTCACATTTCTTCCTGCTCGAATTTTTGATCGTTGTGTTAACTCTTTCCAAGGAGATAAATGGGTCAAGCATTTTACTTGTTGGAACCAGTTAATGTGCATGATTTTTGGACAATTAAGTAATCGCAATAGCCTGCGTGATCTACTTGTTTGATTAACTGCACATAAAACAAAGCACTATCATTTAGGATTTGGCAGAAGTATTTCCAGATCAAATCTATCCGAAGCAAACGAGAAACAAAATTACCAAATTTTTGAAATGATTGCAGAAGCTCAGAAAATATGTATCTCTTCTACTGATTTTAATTTGTCAATTAAGGGGAATGTTTACGTTTTTGATTCTACTACCATTGATCTTTGGCTAAATGTTTTTTGTTGGGCAACTTTTAGAAGAGCAAAAGGTGCAGTTAAATTGCACACATTACTTGATATAAAAACTGCTATTCATATCTTCATGCATATCACGCCAGCAAGTGTTCATGATGTAAATGGATTAGATTTTCTCACCTTTGAAACAGGTAGGTATTATATCATAGACTGTGGCTACATTGGTTTTAATCGCTTATCAACTATTGATAAGGATGATGTATTTTTTGTAATCCGTGCAAAAGCTAATCTTAAATTTACAAGAGTCTCTTCTGAAAAACCTGATAAAGCAAATGGGGTGCTCTGTGATCAACGAATGCTTCTGCAAATGCGGTTAAAACTCAAACCTATATCGCCATCATTACTTATACAATTGTAGCTATCATCAAAACAACTTGAACATCAATTAGAAATGCTGGAAGAACGTTTGGTAATCAATGAAATTTCAAAAGAACAATACCAGAAGTTTTCTCAAAAATATACCAATGCTATTAGAAAATTAAGCGAGGAATTGGAACAAAACCAAAACATGAGTTTGAACCTTGAAAAAGCTATTGAAAAGGGATTGAAAATTGCTAAAAACATAAACCAGATGTGGATTACAGCAAAATATTTGGAAAAGAAAAAGTTGCAATATCTCATATTCCCTGATGGAATGGTGTACGATAAAAAAATAACACAGTTCGAACCTCCATAATAAATACCCTATTCTCCGCCATTGCCCAACACCATTGTATTACTGCCAAAAATAAAAAAGACAACCTTTTGCAAGATTGCCTTTTGAGTAATAAAGTCGGGTGGACTGGATTCGAACCAGCGACCCCTTGCACCCCATGCAAGTGCGCTACCGGGCTGCGCCACCACCCGAACTGATTGGGTTTCTTCCCCAAGTGGCGGCAAATATAGGAACAAAAGAATTTTTCAGGTTATATTGCAGAAAATTTTATCAGCAATCCATGAAAATTCTTTTAAAACAGGTTGCCATCGCAGATAATAGCAGCTCTTACAATGGTACCATTCAGGATATTTTTATTGAAAATGGAAAAATTATTGCCATTGCACCCAACCTGCATCAGGAAGCAGATCAGGTCATTGCATTACCCAATTGTTCGGTATCGCAAGGCTGGATAGACCCTTTCGTTCATTTTTGCGACCCAGGCTTAGAACATCGCGAAACCATCCATTCCGGTGCAGCGGCCGCAGCAGCAGGCGGATTTACTCGAGTAGCTTCCTTACCAAACACCACTCCCTGTATTCAAAATAAAACACAGGTTGATTATTTAATGCAAGCATCGCATTCCACCCCTATAACTATTCATCCTTTGGGTGCTGTGAGTAAAAATATAGAAGGAAAAGAATTGGCTGAAATGTACGATATGCAACAAACCGGAGCTTTGGCTTTTTCAGATGGCTTGTTGCCCATACAATCTTCAGGCCTCATGGTAAAAGCGCTGCAATACATTAAAGCTTTTAATGGTATTATTATTCAGATACCGGAAGATGTGGCCATAGCACCACACGGATTGATGCATGAAGGTGTTGTTTCTACCCGCTTAGGGCTTCCAGGCAAACCTGCCATAGCAGAAACCCTGATAATTGCCAGAGATATTGATCTGGTGCAATATACCGGCTCTGCCATTCATTTTACGGGTATTAGTACTAAAGCTTCAATAGATTTAATTGCCGCTGCAAAACAAAAAGGATTAAATGTTACCTGTTCCGTAACACCGCATCACTTATTTTTTTGTGATGAAGACTTAAAAGATTATGATACCCATTTAAAAGTGAATCCCCCATTGCGCACAAAAACCGATATGCTGGCTTTACGCGAAGGCTTATTGAAGGGAACAATTGATTGTATCAGCACGCATCATCTACCATTGGAAACCGACAGAAAAGTTTGTGAGTTTGAATATGCTAAACCAGGCATCATTGGGCTACAAACAGCCTATACCGTTATAAACAGTTTATTCCCTAATACCAATGCGGCTTTGTTGGCAGATTGGCTGGGTAATCGTGCACGCAGTATTTTTCATTTACCCAATGCAGCTATCATGCCGGGCAATGTTGCAGAACTTACTTTATTCAATACAAAAGATGGAAGTGTATTCACTACACAGCACAATCAAAGTAAATCGGCCAATAGCCCCTTTTTCAATATACCGCTTACAGGAAAAGTTTATGGCATTGTTCACAAAAATCAATTTCACTTGAATTAATCAGTTGAAGTATGGAGGTTTCATATACATCACATATTAAAAAAGGCATTATCATCGCTGTGCTTATCATGCTGCTCAATGCCATTGGCCAGATAACAGAACTTATTTATCTGCCCTGGTATGGCTTTATTATTTTATCGGTATTTATTGTTGCAGCCTTCATCAGTACCTGGTTATTTAACCACCAAACAAAAGGAGTAAAAGGTTTTTCATTGATTTTAAGCCACGGCTTTAAAACAGTGGCCGTTGCTACTGCATTATTTTTTGTATACAATTTTATATCCATGCATTATTTGTTTCCACATTATGTTGACCATCAAATTGGTTTATTGCAGGAAGCAGCTAAGCAACATGGAGAACCAATTACTAATTTACCGGACGATGTAAACCGGGCTAAACAAATTTGGATGAATACACAATTAGCAGGTGTATTAATATTATTTTTATTGGCCGGGGGTGCGGGTGCATTATTGGCAGCTGTGGCAGTACCTAAACAATATCGAACAACCACTACTGAATAAACATACAATGGACATATCAATTGTAATACCCATACTGAATGAAGCAGAATCATTACCGGAACTATGCCGGTGGATTGATAAAGTGGCAACGGAAAATGAATACCGCTATGAAATTATTTTGGTAGATGATGGCAGTACCGATAATAGCTGGGAAGTAATTATGAACTTATCAGTCGCCAATACAAATATCAAGGGCATTAAATTTCAACGGAATTATGGAAAAAGCGCTGCGCTGAATGAGGGTTTTAAAGCTGCACAAGGTGATGTAATTATTACCATGGATGCTGATTTACAAGACTCGCCCGATGAAATTCCCGAACTTCGGCAATTAATTGTGCAGGATGGGTTTGATTTAGTGAGTGGATGGAAGAAAAAAAGATACGACAATACACTTACCAAAAATATTCCATCTAAAATATTTAATGCAGCAGCCCGATGGAGCAGCGGTATTCCTTTACACGATTTTAATTGTGGTTTAAAAGCCTATAAAAAAAAGGTAGTAAAAAGTATTGAAGTGTACGGCGAAATGCACCGTTATATTCCGGTCATTGCCAAATGGGCGGGCTTTAGAAAAATAACGGAAAAAGTAGTGGCCCACCAACCCCGTAAATATGGTGTTTCAAAATTTGGATGGGAAAGATTCATCAATGGCTTTCTTGATCTGGCTACTATTAGTTTTGTAAGCCGTTTTGGAAAAAAACCTATGCATTTTTTTGGATTATGGGGCACTTTGTTTTTTAGTATTGGTTTCATTAGCAGCATCTATTTAATCATTGCAAAATTTATGGAAGCCGATTTTTCATTAACCAATCGTCCTTCATTTTATATTGCACTTACTTCAATGGTCATTGGCATGCAATTATTTTTAGCCGGTTTTATTGGCGAACTGATTGCCCGCAATGCATCAGAAAGAAATGTTTATTTAATAGAAGATAAAATTCGCATCTAATCGCATGTCAGCATCAGTAATCATCATAGGGCCTGCACATCCTTTACGCGGAGGGCTGGCTTCATTTAATGAACGGCTGGCACGTCAGTTTATGGAGGAAGGTTTTGATACGTCTATTTACACTTTTGCATTACAATATCCTTCTTTTTTATTTCCAGGCACCACACAATACTCCACAGAACCCCAGCCAAAAAACATTTCTATAAAAGTTTGCATTAATTCTATCAACCCTTTTAATTGGATTTATGTTGGATTGACATTAAAAAAAATACGCCCCAAATTAATTGTTGTGCGCTACTGGCTTCCTTTCATGGGCCCTTGTTTGGGTACAATTTTACGCATCGTTCGCTTTAACAAGTACACTAAAATTATTTGTATTGCTGATAATGTAATTCCACATGAAAAAAGGCCGGGTGATACTGCTTTTACCCGTTATTTTACCAAAGCCATAGATGGATTTGTAACCATGAGCGATAAAGTTTTGCAGGATTTAAAACAGTTTACACAAAAGCCTGCGGTAAAGGTAGTGCATCCACTATACGATAATTTTGGAAGTATTGTTCCTACAAATGAGGCCAGAGTGCATCTTCATTTACCTGAACATGAAAAAATTGTTTTGTTCTTTGGTTTTATCAGGGCTTATAAAGGGCTTGATATATTATTGCAAGCTATGCATGAACCTGCCATTCAACAAGCCAATATTAAACTGCTGATTGCCGGCGAATTTTATGAAGATAGCCAAAAATATGATGCCATCATTCAAAACTTAGCATTACAACCGCAGTTGTATCTGCGAACAGCATTTATTCCGGATAGCGAAGTAAAATATTATTTAAGTGCTGCAGATTTTGTTATACAACCTTATAAAAATGCTACCCAAAGTGGCGTTACCCCATTGGCCTATCATTTTGAAAAACCTATGCTGGTAACCAATGTGGGCGGCTTACCCGATTTGGTACCCCATTTAAAAGCAGGAATTATTACGGAACCCAACCCGGAAGCCATTGCAGCAGGTATTATTCAACTGTATACATTAGGAGAATCTTATTTTTTACCGCAACTTCGTGAAGAAAAGAAAAAATACAGTTGGGCTCAGTTAAGCAATGCCCTGCTGCAATTATCAAAAAATTAATTTTTTATACCCATAGCATTCAATGGTATGATATACAGAAGTAAAACTCCCTTACGCTTAGGCCTTGCCGGAGGTGGTACCGATGTAAGCCCTTACAGCGATGAATTTGGTGGTGCTATTTTAAATGCTACCATTTCATTGTATGCCTATGCATCTATTGAACCCATTCAGGAAAATGGTATTATTATAGAAGCCATAGACAGAAGGGAAGAACAACGTTTTGAATGGATGCCGCAATTACCCATTGACGGGCAATTAGATTTAGCCAAAGGCGTTTACAACAGAATTCAAAAAGATTACGGGCTGCCGCTTACCGGTTTTAAATTGTCCACTTTTGTTGATGTACCCGCCGGCAGTGGTTTGGGCACCTCCTCTACCCTTGTGGTTGCTATTTTAGGTGCATTTGTAGAAATGCTGAAATTACCCTTAGGCGATTATGATATTGCCCATTATGCTTATGACATTGAACGGAACGATTTAAAATTGGCAGGTGGCAAACAAGACCAATATGCCGCTACTTTTGGCGGCGTTAATTTCATGGAATTTTATGCTTCAGATAAAGTAATTGTAAATCCCTTACGCATTAAACAGGAGTATTTGAATGAATTAGAACATAATCTGGTATTGTATTACACGCAAACCAGCAGAGAATCGGCAGATATTATTAAAGAGCAACAAAAAAATGTGCATGCCAAAAATGAAAAAAGTATTGAAGCCATGCATCAATTGAAAGAACAATCTAAAATGATGAAGGAGGCTTTATTAAAAGGCCGCTTACATGAAATTGGAGAAATATTGGATTTTGGTTTTCAGGAAAAAAGAAAAATGGCACACAATATCTCCAACTCTTTTATTGAAGATATTTATCTGTCTGCCCGACAGGCGGGCGCTACCGGCGGAAAAATTAGTGGTGCCGGCGGTGGTGGATTCATGACTTTTTATTGCCCCAATAATACCCGTTATAAAGTTATTGATGTATTGAATAATTTTGGCGGAATTGTAAAACCCTATCAGTTTACACAACATGGACTAACCACCTGGACAGTTCAGTAAAAAATTGTATTATGCAAAACAGATTTAAAGAAATTATCAGCGCCTCTATTCAAGTAAAACAAGCCATATTGCAGGATGCCAATATGCTGCAACAATTAGAGCAAGCCATTCAGCTTATTACCAATGCCTTTACAAATGGCAACAAAGTTTTGTTTTGTGGTAACGGAGGTAGCGCTGCCGATGCACAACATTTAGCAGCAGAATTTTCAGGCCGTTTTTATAAAAACAGAAAAGCATTACCGTCTGAAGCCCTGCACTGCAATACCTCATACCTTACTGCTGTTGCCAACGATTATAGTTATGATGTAATTTATGCCCGAATTATTGAGGGCACCGGATTACCGGGTGATGTATTGATAGGTTTAAGTACATCGGGCAATTCACCCAATATTTTAAAAGCATTTGAAGCCGCAAAAGCCAACCAAATGATAACTATTGGCTTTACCGGCAGCACCGGCGGTAAAATGAAAGATTGTAGCGATATTTTATTCAATGTGCCTTCAACCGATACACCACGCATTCAGGAAAGCCATATTATGCTGGGTCATATTATTTGTGAAATGGTAGAAGCGAATTTGTTTACATAAAACAACCGCCCATTACATTCACTATTACACCGGTAATATTGCAGAACACCGGTTTTATAAACAAGCAACCGGTTTAACACAATCATTTTAGAAGCACAACATGAATGAAGCCATTATACTTGCAGGGGGCATAGGTACCCGCTTAAAAAGCGCTGTACCCGATTTGCCCAAATGCATGGCTCCGGTAAACGGCAAACCATTTATTGCATACATCATAGCCCATTTACAGCAACAGGGTATTGACAGGTTTATTTTTTCTTTGGGCTACAAACACCAATATTTTACGGAATACCTGCAACAACATCTGTTAACAGAAAGCTATACCATTGTAACAGAGCAGGAACCTTTAGGTACCGGTGGCGCTATTCAACTTGCCTGTTCCGCTGTACATTCAGAAAATGTTTTAGTTACTAACGGAGATACCCTTTACACCATGCATTATGCAACATTTAGGCAGTTCCATCTTAACAAAAAAGCAGGTTGCAGCCTTTGTTTAAAACCAATGGAACACTTTGATAGATACGGAGCCGTTAGCATCAATGAAAACAGTGAAATTATTGCTTTTCATGAAAAAAAATATACAGAAAAAGGCCTGATAAACGGGGGTGTATATTTATTGAATGTAACCCAATTTTTATCCAACAAATTGCCTGAAAAATTTTCTTTTGAAAAAGATTATCTGGAACAAAAAACCGGCAATAGAGAGTTGTTTGGCTATGTGCAGGATGAATATTTTATTGATATTGGCATTCCGGATGATTATTTAAAAGCACAAGCTGAACTCAGTTAACAATCGGCAACCTTAAATACAGTTTGAATGAATAATTTACCGGACATTAACCAGGAATGGACTTTATTTTTAGACAGAGATGGTGTAATCAATGCCGAAAAAAAAGAAGATTATGTATTGTCGTGGCAAGAATTTCATTTTTTACCGGGTGTAAAAGAATCTTTGGCATTATTGAACCCTTTGTTTAAAAGAATTGTGGTGGTAACCAACCAAAAATGTATTGGGAAAGGCTTGTTAACGGTAGATGGTCTTCATACCATTCATACAAATATGTTGCGGGAAATACAGGAAAGGGGCGGAAGGATAGATAAAATTTATTTTTGTCCTGATTTATCGGATGATTCGCCCAACCGAAAACCTGCTCCCGGCATGGCATTTCAGGCAAAGGAAGATTTTTCTGACATAGATTTTTCGAAAAGCATCATGATTGGCAATAAATTATCAGATATGGCATTTGGCAAAAATACAGGTATGTATACTATTTTTGTTGCAACCACCAATCCTGAAATCCCATTTCCGCATCCACTCGTTGATGCAAGATTTGATGATTTATACCATGCAACAAAGGCTTTAACAAAAGCATAAAATTTACGCTCATTTTTGCATTAAAATCAATAAGCAGGAACGGTGTTGTATCTTAGAGGCATATTTCATCAACATGCGCATTACTGTTATCACATTTTTAATGCTTCTACCCTTCTTTTCCTTCACGCAGAAAATGCCGACAACTTCTATTCAAGCCATTCAAAAAATAGAACCCCTGCTGCAAAAAGATGCGCATAATATTGTATATGCCAACGACTGGTTAGAACGTTTTCAGGCCGATAGTGCATTTATACGAAATTTTGTAAAAGCATTAAAAACACCATACTCATTTTATTATCCTTTCGATTCGGTTCAAAACATTTCCAAACTATATGCGCCGGATAGCAGCTTCAGAATATTTACCTGGCAGGTAATGAAAGATTATTCTTATTACCGGCAAAGAGGGGCCATTCAAATGCGCACTGCAGATGGCAGTTTAAAATTATTCCCTTTATTCGATGCTTCCGAATTTACCAAATCGCCTATTGATTCCATACGCACCAACAATAACTGGATTGGTGCCATATATTATAAAATTATCCTTACTACGTATAAAAATAAAAAATATTATACACTGTTAGGATTAGATGAAAACAATGCACGCAGTGAGAAGAAATGGATAGAAGTATTAACATTTAAACCCGATGGTCTGCCACAGTTTGGTGGCAATTATTTTAAATATCCTGCAGATGGCATTAAACCACCGCAACCTGCTTTTCGGTTTTACTTAGAATATAAAAAAGATGCAGGCGTACGCATGAATTACGATGCAAAATACCATGCCATTATTTTTAGCCGGCTGGTAAGTGAATCGCCCGATGAAAAAAATGCCTATAACTTAATTCCTTATGGCGATTATGAAGGGTTTAGATGGGTAAACGGTTATTGGGTTTATGTAAACAATCCATTTCAAAATATCATTTTCGATAAAAATCAATCCGATTTACCTGCACCCATTTTAGATGAAAAAGGTAACAGGAAGGAAAAAATTTTAGAAGAAATTTCCCGAAAAAATATGGAAAAAGCACAGCAAAAAAAGGATAGTATACAACACCAATAATTCATCAATCTTAAATCAACATTTTTTTAGTCGAGTATCATGATTTGTTGAGCAAAATCATACCCTCCATTATTTTTAGCTAAAATCATTTCATCTCAAAAACAAAAATGCCTCGTAAATAATACATTTACAAGGCATTTATTGCGTACGGGATGAGAGACCATCAAACCCGCATTTAAAAAACTTTGGTTCTCCTTTATCTATTTTAAAGTTAAATAACTCCTCCTTAAACATTTATAAACTACGTTGCATTTTCCTCGATACTCACCTAACGTTATGCATTTTAGAAACTTTTGAATAGATGCTAAAATAGACCAAGCTAAAGGTCATCCAATAAAACTAATTTTCAATATATAACTTCCAGATGAGTGTGTTACCTGAACATTCGCTAATATCCTGAATCATTTAATTTTTCCGCATTGCATAACTGTATTTCCTTTTTACAAAAACGGTATTTTAGGTTGTACAGCACATTTGCAGAATCAAAATCACACTCATGAATAAAAGAAATATAGTATCAGGTTTAATGTTGTTGGTATTGAACATGTCCAATGCCCAATCGAAAAAAGAAAATAACGACACAGCACATTTAAAAAGCTTACCGAATATAACGGTAGTTGGCAGAAACAGCAAGAGCGACTATCAACAAATGCCGGAAATTGTTGGCACCAATATTTATGCTGGAAAAAAGAATGCACTGATTGTGCTCGACAATGTGCAGGGAAACGTAGCAACAAATAATATGCGCCAGGTGCTGGCAAAAGTCCCCGGAATCCATATATGGGAAAGTGACCCAAGTGGTATTCAAATTGGTATTGCAGCAAGGGGATTAAGTCCAAACCGCAGTTGGGAGTTCAATGTAAGGCAAAACGGTTATGATATAGCTGCGGACCCTTTCGGTTACCCTGAAGCATATTACAATCCTCAATTGCAGGCTGTGCAAAGAATAGAAATTGTAAGAGGTCAGGCTTCTTTGCAATATGGACCTCAGTTTGGCGGTTTGGTGAATTATATTCTCCGAAATGGAAGTGATATAAGCAAACCTTTTGAGTTTGAAACGCAGCAGACTATTGGGAGCTATGGACTTTTTAACAGCTATAATGCAATTGGTGGAAAGAAAGGAAAAGTTCACTACTATACCTTCTTTGACCATCGCAATGGAGATGGTTGGAGACAAAACAGTCGCTATTATTCTAATGCAGGTTACGGAAGTATAACCTACAATTTCACTGAAAAGTTTTCACTAACAGCAGAAATAATGCGCTCAAAAATCCGCAGCCAGCAGCCGGGTGGTTTAACAGATGTACAAATTGAGCAGGATGCTCAACAAAGTTTCCGAAGCAGAAACTGGTTTGATATTACCTGGACAACTCCGGCGCTAATCGCCAATTATCAGTTCAACGAGAATACAAGATGGAACACAAAATTATTTGGCACTATCGGCAACAGAAACAGTGTAGGTTTTTTGCAATCGATCACTATAAAGGACAGCATTAATCCAGCTACACTTACTTACAACAACAGGGTAGTTAATCTTGACAAATACAGGAACTATGGTTTAGAAAGCCGCATCATCACGAATTATCGTTTAGGAAAAATGAATAATACATTATCCGGTGGCATTCGCTTATATATGGGAACCACAAAGCGTCTGGCAGATGGCAAAGGAACTACTGGTACAGAATATAATATAAGCATTACAGGAAATTATCCAAGAGATATAGAATTTAGTTCCAGGAATGCAGCCGCTTTTGTCGAAAATATATTTCGCCTTACAGATAAATTCTTAATTATTCCTGGTATACGGTATGAGTGGCTGGAAGGTTCATCATCTGGTCGCAATGGATACAATTCCGGCGGTGCAGAAATTATTTTGCAAAATATCACCCGAAGCCGCAGTTTCCTGTTAGCAGGAGTAGGCACAGAATACCATGTTACAAAAACAACGGAAATTTATGGGAATATTTCACAGGCATATCGGCCTATTCAGTTTGCCAATCTGCAGGCTCCCCCAACGACTGATGTTGTTGACCCTGATTTGAAAGATGCGAAAGGATATAATATTGATTTGGGCTACCGGGGCAAGCTGAAGAACTTTCTGCAATTTGATGTAAGCGGATTTTATCTACAGTATAACAATCGGGTTGGTACCATTACACCAACGGGAGCTACTTATAGATTAATAACAAATGTAGGAGCAAGTACAAGTAAAGGTTTTGAGGGATATTTTGAATTTAATCCTGTAAGGGCTTTTGGCAAAAACCAGCACACCGATTTAATAATTTTCGGTTCGTATGGGTATACAAATGCTAAATACAGCGGCGACCACAAGGACGCTAATACCAAAGGCAAAAAAGTTGAAAATGCACCAGCTAATATTTTCCGTGGCGGCATAACTGGTGGGTATAAAGGATTTTTGTTGACAGCGCAGGTGAGCAGTGTTAGTGAAACCTATAGTGATGCAAATAATACAATTACACCAACTGCAAATGGCAATACAGGCTTAATACCAGCTTACACTGTGGTTGACTTAACTGCTACATACAAGTTCAACAAGGGGCTGAATTTAAAAGCTGGGATGAACAATTTATTTGATGAAATATATTTTACCCGCCGCGCTGGTGGCTATCCGGGGCCTGGTGCTTTACCGGCGGATGGAAGAACTTTCTTTATATCGTTTGGAGTAAAGCTGTAAGGTTTATCCACACATAATTTGAGAAAAGCGGCAGAAAATTTTTGCCGCTTTCTAATTTTTAATTTAACCAGCTTTTGCAATCTTCTCCATAACATTCTGGCTAATGTCAAACTTGCAAAGTAGATCTCAGTGATTGCTCAATACTGAAAAATGGATTGATAAATTTGAATAATCACTTTATTTTTTTATAATCTACTACTTTAAAAAGTGTTTAAAGTATGACTAATCATAGGCTTTCCCCTCTTCTTTCTGATTTTTATAAAACAGACGGTCCGGATGCAAGAATAGGCATAACCCATAGAAGTTGAACATGGTATTGCTGCAGCAATGGAATTTGAATAACGCTGAGAACCCAATTTCAATTGATAGGGATAACGTGATAAAGACTACAAACATTAATTCTATGCATACACTTAACATGATGTATGATTAATCTGCATAAGTTTGGTTATATCCGCTACGAGCCCACCATGAACAGAGTCATTAAAAGCAATGTAAATTTGAATGATTGTGCTAAAGAAAAGTGTGTTATAGGAAAGAATTATGCAGTACCAAGTTTGATACCTTCCGAACCAGATAAATTCTGGCAACAAATTGGGTTGATCATGATGGAGTGTCTTGTCCTGAAATAGGTTTACGATTATTCGTAAATTAATTTTGGACAAAATATGCAAAAAAGAGAGATTAACAAAGAGGCTATCATAGCCGAGTATTTAACAGGCGATTATACTTATCGCCAAT
>NZ_LUHG01000047.1 GCF_001623405.1 Hydrotalea flava | reverse complement strand
ATCAGAAAAGAAAAATGGGGCTAATCAAAAAAATGAAAAAGCAAATCGGTAAATTTGAAATAACTAGCGAAGACTTGGGAATAGTAACTACTAATTTTTAACAACTATGTCTTACGTTAGTCAGAATGCGACACATCCAATTCTAGAAAATTGACGGACGATTATTGATTCGATTAAATATGCGTAACTTTGACTTATTCCATTTTTTCAAATGAATAGACTTGAAACATATACGCCAGACATTATTAAACTTTGTGAAACGCATAAGGTTAAAAGCTTGTATGCTTTTGGTTCAGTATTGACGAATAGCTTCAATAACGAAAGTGACATTGACCTAATTGTGGACTTTTCAAACATTGGGGTGGAAGATTATGCGGACAATTATTTTGACTTTAAATTTTCGCTACAAGATATTTTTAAAAGACACGTTGACCTACTGGAGGAAAAAGCGATAAAAAACCCATATTTCAGACAATCTGTTTTTCAACAAAGACAGCTTATTTATGGACAATGATATAAAATCATGGCTATATGATATTTTGAACGCCATCATGGAAATCGAAAGTTTCCTGAATGACAGTACAAAGGAATTTGAAAAGTATCAAAACGATTTGCGGACAAAGCGTGCTGTTGAAAGAAATATCGAAATAATTGGTGAAGCCCTAAGTAGAATTTTAAAAAAAGATGAAACAATTGTAATTACAAATTCCAGAAAGATTGTGGACACAAGAAATAGAATCATCCACGGTTATGACGCTGTTTCAGACGACATAATTTGGAGTATTGTAATTCGTCATCTTCCAATTTTGCAGGCTGAAATTGAATTATTGTTGAACGAGTAGACCGCACTACACACAACAAAAGGCTTGGGCGCTATGTCGGCGGACTGTAACGCAGCCACTCAGCTTCAGTTAGTTATCAGCCATAGTTCGGCCAGGCGACATTCTATCAGCTATTCGTTGTATTTTAAACTTTTGTATATTTATTCAGCAATCGTTCCCGGCTGACGGTTTTTCAAATTCCGCCACATCGCCAAGCCCGGGGCGTCAAAGGAACGTGGCGACAGAGATGAAAAGAAAAAGTTGAAGTTACAGTTGCAGGAAGTGAACAACCGGCTTGTAAAAGCAAGAGAATTGCTTTTATGCGGCGATATAGAAGGTGATGATTATCGGGCTATCAAATCTGAATGTGAGGGAAAGATTAATCGTCTGGAGGCAAAGCTGAAAGCTGCCGTGACTTTTCAAACAACGGTTGAGCCTTTATGGGATAAGGCGTTCAGCAACATTGCACAGCTTGATACATTTTATAGAGATGGTTCAGTAGAGCTAAAGCGAAAAGTAGTTGGTTCGATGTTCCCTGAAAATATCATATTCCACGGTTGCCAACATCGAACCAAAAGATTGAATGAAATCATCAACATTATTTCCTAATCGACAAGGAATTAAAGCCCAAAAAAAATAGGACAAGTCGTTTGAATTTTGACTTGTCCCATATGGTGACCCCGCAGGGACTCGAACCCTGGACCTACTGATTAAGAGTCAGTAGCTCTACCAACTGAGCTACGGAGTCGGTTAGGTGTGCAAATGTACGTATTATTGCAATAGTTGTTATGTTATGGATGTATAGACAATTTAATTTTATCATTCCTTTTTGCGCACCCATTTTCTTTGTACCTTAACCCTCCCTAAATTGCTTTCAACATGCATCCCCCTTCTGCCTACCGGATTTTCCCGTTAAGTGATACGGCTATTTCTATTGACTGGGGTAATACCATCGATGTAAACATTAATAACAAGGTGCAGGCCCTGTTCCAATGCTTTCAACATGAAAAAAAAGATTTTATCCGGGATGTGATTCCTGCATACAGCAATATCACTATCATATACAATCCGGTGATTTTATGGAAACAGGGAGTAGAAAACATAGATGATTATGTAAGAAAGTATGTGGAAGCAATATTGGTAAACTGTACAAACAGGCCTGTAGCTGAACAGCCCATTATACAAATTCCGGTATGTTATCATGCGGAAGTTGCACCTGATTTACAGGCATTTTGTGCTGCAAAAAATATAACAGAAGAAAAGTTGATTCAATTGCACAGCAGTGAAATATACCAGGTGTTTATGTTGGGGTTTTTACCCGGATTTGCCTATATGGGCACTGTTCCTGAAAGTTTGGCAATGCCCCGTAAAGCGCAACCAGCCACACAGGTGGCCGCAGGTAGTGTGGGCATTGCAGGTCGGCAAACTGGCATATATCCTTTTCAATCGCCGGGAGGCTGGCATATTATTGGCCAAACACCCGAAGCCATGTTTCAGCAAAACAGAAAACAACCTGCACTACTGCAACCCGGCAACCGGGTACAATTTGTACCCATTGATTTGTCAACTTATTATTCATTGAAACAAAATAAAAACACGTGTCTGTAGTTGTCATTAAACAGGGAATAGCCGATTCTATTCAGGATACCGGCCGATATGGATGGCAACATCTCGGCATTAATCCCGATGGTGCTATGGATAAAACGGCCGCAGCAGTAGCTAATATTTTGGTGAACAATGCCATGGAATGCCCGGTAATTGAAATGAGTTTTCCGGCCCCCGTTCTGTTGTTTGAACAACAGGCTTTAGTAGCGCTCAGTGGTGCCGATTTTTCTGCATGGGTAAATGATGTGCCCGTACCCTTGAATACGCCTTTCATTATTCAGAAAAATTGTGTGTTGCAATTCAGACAGGTAAAGGCGGGTGCCTGGTGTTATTTAGCCGTAAATGGCGGCTTTGTATTAGAGCCATGGATGGGAAGTTATAGTACCAATACCCTGGCCGGAAGCGGAGGGTATAAGGGTCGTTACCTGAAAAAGCACGATGAATTGCTTTTACAAGATGCAACAGATTACAGCGCTTTATTGGAGGGAAAGGATGTATATGTTTTTCACATTCAGGCCGATGCAAAACAATTGTATTTGAACCCTGATGCAATTCCTGTTATAGCAAGCAGAAACTGGAAGGCATTATCGCCGGAGGCACAACAACAGTTTCTCAACAACAATTATATCGTTCAGTCCAATAGTAACCGAATGGGCTATTACCTGCAAAGTGAGCCTATTTTACTCAACCCGCCATTCACGGTATTATCTACTGCCGTTACCAACGGCACCATACAATTACTACCGAACGGACAGTGTATTGTGTTGTTATCGGGTCATCAAACTACCGGAGGTTATCCCATTCCGGCAACGGTATGCAGTGCTGCTATTCCTACGCTGGCACAGGTAAGGCCGCATCAAATACTGAGGTTTCAAACAGTAACCCTGAAGTATGCACACCAACTCATGCAGCAGCAACACCTATATTTACTGCAATTGCAGTATGCCACACAAAATAAACTAAACGAATTATTTACAGCCTATGCTATCTATTGATCTGAATTGCGATTTGGGCGAAGGTATGAATACCGATGCCCTGCTGATGCCCTATATTTCCAGTGCCAATATAGCCTGCGGATTTCATGCCGGCGATGCTGCTACCATGCGCAAAACGGTAGCATTGTGTTTGCAGTATGGGGTTGCCATTGGTGCCCATCCCGGCTTTAACGACAAAGCCAATTTTGGCAGAAAGCCCATACCGTTAACCGAACCGGACTTATTGGTATTGTTACAACAGCAAATAGAAGCATTACAGCAAATTTGCGAAGCAATGGGTGCAACCCTGCATCATATAAAACTGCATGGGGCATTGTATAACATGGTATCGGCCGATGCTGCGTTTGCAGAAAGAGTAGCCAACATTTTGCATCATTTATATCCGCATTTATGGGTGTATGCACTCAGCGGCAGTTGTTTCATAAACGCCTGTAAAGCAAAGGGCTTACAAACGGCATCAGAGGTATTTGCTGATAGAACCTATCAGGATAACTGCCAATTAACACCGCGTTCAGCACCTCAGGCACTCATTGAAACAACGGAGGTGGCTTTGCAGCAAGTATTAACAATGATACAAAACAGGCAGGTAACAACCCTTTCGGGAAATAAAATATTCATTGCCGCCGATACGCTTTGCTTGCATGGCGACGGGGCACATGCAGTAGATTTTGCTAAAACCATTTATTATACACTCAAACAAAAAAATATTGGCATCCAAACCCTCTAAAACAAGTACAGCCATTATTGGTGCGGCTTTTTTAATGGCAACATCGGCCATAGGGCCGGGATTTTTAACACAAACCACCGTATTTACCAAACAACTGGGTGCGGCTTTTGCCTTTGTAATTGTAATTACTATTATAATAGACATTGCCGTACAGCTCAATATCTGGCGCATGATTACCATGAGCCGCCTGCGGGCACAAGATCTGGCCAATGAATTATTGCCCGGATTGGGTTATGTATTGGCCGCCATGATTGTATTGGGCGGCATAGCATTTAATACCGGTAACATTGCCGGTGCAGGGTTAGGTTTACAGGTATGTACGGGCTTACCTACCCCCATTGGTGCAGCCATTAGTGCCGCTATTGCTTTGTTTATTTTTTGGCAAAAAGATGCAGGCCGTGCCATGGATGTATTTACCAAATACATGGGCATATTGATGATTGTATTAACCTGTTATGTAGCCTTTGTAGCCCATCCGCCTGTTGCAGAGGCTTTGATGCAAATGGTATGGCCCGCCAAGGTGAGTGCACTGGCGATTATTACCATTGTAGGTGGCACGGTAGGTGGTTATATTTCTTTTGCGGGTGCGCATCGTTTATTAGAGGGAGGTATTACCGGTATTGATAATATTAAAAAAGTAAATAAGGGCGCAGTTTCTGGTATTGTGATAACCGGTATTATGCGCTTTGTTTTGTTTTTAGCCGCATTGGGTGTGGTGGTGCAGGGCAAGTTAATAGAGCCTACCAATCCTGCGGCATCAGTATTTAAAATGGCTGCCGGCCATTTGGGTTATTTCTTTTTTGGGATGGTTATGTGGGCTGCTTCCATTACATCGGTTATTGGGGCTTCCTTTACGGCCATTTCATTCATCAAAACATTTCATCCAGTTATTGAAGCGCATCAAAAAATTTGGGTATCGGGTTTTATTGTATTGTCGGCCGGCATATTTGAATGGGTGGGGCAACCGGTAAAAGTATTGGTAATGGCCGGCACCATGAATGGTTTTATTTTGCCGCTGGCACTTATTATTATATTGTTGGCTGCCGGCAAATCCCGAATTACCCGTAACTACCAACATGCATTATGGTTACAAATAGCCGGATGGCTGGTGGTGGCGGGAATGCTGTGGATGGTATTCATATTACATAAAGGGGAATAAAAAAATAGCATTACTATTACAGCAATGCTATAGCGTTATCATCAGTTTGTATTTTCTATTGCAATAATTTTTCTATATGCGTTAATTTACCATCGGCATTAAAACCTTCAATTATCATTTTTAGTTTTTTACTGATATCGTTATTATAAAAATCCAATTTCACCTGTGGACTTTTCTTATTGGTTAATACATAAGGGTTCCAATACAGGGTGCTTCTTACATCATTGCCAAACGCATCATTCGATTTGTCGTAATCAGGACTGAAGAATTGTTTAAACTTAGTATAACCGCCTAATATGGTATTGTCTAACCCCGGTGTATTGGCGTTGTTATTGCGTTTACTGTCATTACCTCGTTTGGTATAAATGGCAATGGCGCCACCACTACCTCCACCCATCGAGCCAAAGAAGGGTGGGCGAAATACTTTGATGTAGGCAATATCTGTAATGGGTAGGCTTTGTATCATATCGGGTTGTGCCGGGCTTTCATCCAGATATAAATCGGGTGTGCTGCCGCGCCAGGTTAAAGTGGGGGTACCACCGCCATAATTAATTTGTAAGCCGGCTACCTGCCCCTGCAGGTAGGTAAATACATCTAATGCACCATTAGCC
>NZ_LUHG01000093.1 GCF_001623405.1 Hydrotalea flava | reverse complement strand
AGGGTAGGCAGAGGTGTATGCGGCAGCAATTTGCGATAACTCCTCAATATGGCTGCGCATTTCTGCTGCGCCCAGTGCACAATTTAAACCCACACTTAAGGGTTGTGCATGCATTACTGAGGTATAAAACGCCTCGAGTGTTTGTCCGCTTAAAGTGCGGCCGCTGGCATCGGTAATGGTACCGCTGATCATAATGGGCAGTTCCGGTTGCTGATGGTCGCGAAAATATTTTTTAATGGCAAATATGGCCGCTTTGGCATTCAGGGTATCGAAAATGGTTTCAATCAGCAATACATCTACGCCGCCATGTACCAAACCTTTTACCTGTTCGTAGTAGGCTTGCATTACCTCATCAAAGGTAACAGCACGAAAACCTGGATTATTAACATCGGGCGAAAGGCTGAGTGTTTTGTTCAGCGGCCCCATGGCACCGGCAACAAAGCGCGGTTTATCGGGGTTTTTAGCAGTAAAATCATCGGCTACAAAACGGGCACATTGTGCGGCTGCAACATTTAATTCATAAGCCAGGGCTTCCATTTTATAATCCGCCATTGCAATGGCCGTACTGCTGAACGTATTGGTTTCAATAATATCTGCACCGGCTTCTAAATATTGCCGATGAATGTTTTTAATAATCTCGGGTTGGGTAATACACAACAAATCATTATTTCCCTTCACATCTACCGGCCAGTCTTTAAATCTTTCGCCGCGGTAATCGGCTTCCTGCAATTGGTGCCGTTGTATCATGGTTCCCATTGCCCCATCGATGATGAGAATGCGTTTTTGTAAACAGTCTTTAATTGATTTCATTTTTGCATCTGTTTTTTTGATACCCGGATAAATATTTTTATAAAGTTTTGCGTGCTGTGCACATGCCATTTCATAACAAACTTTACTTCGATGGTGGAATGTTTGTTGCGGAGCGGTTTGGCTGAGCGGTGTTTTGAACGATGCAGTGTGCGACGCAACGGCAGTTCAATAGCCTTACTGCAGCCGGTAACATAAAAATTTTGAACTGTTGAACGATTGAGTTACTGTGAAGAAAATGCAGCAGCTTTTACCGTTTATTAGTTCAATTTGCACAGGCCGAACAATAAACAAATCCACCTGAATTGCTGCAAAGTTAAGATAAGTAAGCGGGAAAAAATACAAACGGGTGTTAGCAGCAACAGATTATTGATAGGTGCAATTGAATTGAATGGCTACTTTTTTGGCTACCCTGTCGGCATGAATGTTAAAATCGCTCAAAAGCAATGTAAACCTGGCTTTGGCAATAATTTTATTGTTTGCCACTTCGATGGTGCCGGGAACGGTGATGGGTTTTGTAATGCCATGCAGGGTTAAATTACCCTGTACGGTAACAGGATATATTCCGTTTTTCGAAAAATTAACGGATTGGATATTGGTGATATTGCCTTTAAAATCGGAACGCGGATAGGTATTGCTTTGCAGATAATCGCTGTTGAAATGATCCTGCATTTCGGCATATTGGAAAAAGAAACTTTTGATTAACAGACTAAAAGTGATTTGTCCGTTAGTAGTGATACGGCTGGCTACTTCATTATTCACAGCACTTACATCATCATCATTGGTGGCTACAAAACTAATTTGCCCGTTACGGGTAACAAACGATTTTTGCGCCTGAAGACCGGCAATACTTAAAACACAGAAAAGGAATAGAAGGGAAAGTTTAGTATACATGAAGTGATGATTTATACTATTTTATGCATTGTTTGTAGATGGCTGTAATTGATTGAAACATCTATTCTACTAAAATGCCATTGTTCATTACCACATTCATATCGGGGATATAGCCGGTACAAATGCCCTTAAAGTGAACAGAATCGCCAACTTTAATATTAGGAGGCTTATTTTTAAAGGTACAATTAATGGTTACCATTGAATCGGCGGTATTGAAGTCGATAACGGTTTGGCCTTGCTGATTGGTAGCAATTTGTGCAATTCGACCTGTTAATTCAATGACTTTATCTAAATATAGCTGATTGGCCTGTTGCTCATTGTCTTTAAACGCATGATATAATTGTTCTGCAGTAAGGGTCACTGCTTTTTCTTTAGCAACATTTCTGTGTGGTTTATTATACACATACACTACAAAACCGGTAGCAGCAATGGCTACTACTACTACCAGAATTAAAAAATATTTCAATGTTTTTTTCATGTGCGTATTCAATTTTTGAAATTTTTTTAATTACATTATTTTTTTATATATAACCAACAGATGACCTAAATGTTGTACCAATATGCTAGCAACAGTGTAATTGCCTAAAAATAATGAGCTGTAAATTTTAAAAAAAATTATTGTACTACCGTCAGCTAACCTTTAACATATTGTTGTATGGGTAAGCGATTGGCTAAGCTGCGGGCCAAAGTCATTTCATCGGCATATTCCAACTCGCCGCCAAAAGCAATGCCACGGGCAATGGTAGTAATTTTACAGGGTAGGTGCTGTATTTTTTTTTGGATATAATAAATGGTGGTATCGCCCTGAATGGTGGGGTTTAGTGCAAAAATCAACTCTTCGGTATGTTCGGTTTCTAAGCGGTGCACCAATGGCTGTATGGTAAGCTGATCGGGGCCAACCCCATCTAACGGCGATATAATGCCGCCTAACACATGATATGTTCCGTTAAACTGTTGTGTGGTTTCAATAGCTATTACATCGCGAATATTTTCTACTACACATATAACCCCGGCGTTCCGCATAGAATTGGCACAAATACTGCAAATATCGCCATCACTGATATTGAAGCAGCGTTGGCAAAATTTTATTTCGCGGCGCATTTTGGCAATGGTATCGGCAAAAACGGTTACCTCTGTCTCGTTTTGTTTTAATAAATGCAATACTAAACGTAAGGCAGTTTTTTTGCCTATGCCGGGTAATTTGGCAAATTGTGCCACTGCATTTTCTAATAAACTGGAAGGTAACTGCATGGCGCAAAGATAAAGTTTTGCAGTAAGGAACATATTTTGTTGAAGCGTAAAAACAAAAATGGCATTTACAAATTCAATTCATACTCATTATCCCAATTATTTTTCAGCACAATTTTTTTATCGAGATCGAATACAATTTCAGGTTGCAGGTGTTTTTTAAAATTACCGGTATCCCAAATACCATTTTGGTTGGTATCGTAAAGAATACGCAAATCATAATCGCCGGGGCGGTATAATTTTCTGAAAATTTCTTTTGAAGTAATGGGGATTGATTCAGCGATGGTATTGTTTTGGAACATTTGTAATACCGGATGTTTAGCCAAATCGAGATGATTGAAACGGATGCGTAAAGAGCCGTAATCAGATTCGTTTTTAGTAGAAAAGTGAATAGTATCGGCTTTTGCTAATTGAATGTGGTTGGTATCAACCGCCGCATCTTTTTGAAGCAGCAATATAAAATGTTCAGCCTCTTTCCAGGAATAAGTAATACTACAAATGGTTTTGGTACTATCTAACTGAACAGTATAACCTTTTACAGGTTTAAACAAGGTATCTAACAACTCCACTGCAGCAGTGTTGAGCGTATCTAAAGGTGTATTGAATTTAATTTGAAGTGCCGGGTTTAATAAATCCTGTTTACCATTGTCTAAGTTAATGCTAAAACGCAGCCGCTTCTGTTCTTCATTCCGTTCTTTGTTTTTGCTGAGTTTAGCAGCAGGTGGCGCATTGGTTTTAGCTGTTTTTTCTTTTTTCTTTGCGGCCTCAAATGAATAGAATGTAACCATAGGTGTATGCGTACCTACGGCAATATTTGAATCGAGAAAAGCAAACATTTTGGTAGAATCATCGTAACGTTTACTGTAATCATCGGGCAATACATAGGCCGCAAATGTTTTGGCAGGTAAAAAATGAAATACAAAATTGCCTTTACCATTTACACGAGCATAGTATTTAGGTGCATCTTTTACCACGGCCGTATCGTTCAAATTTTCATACAAAACCACAATAAGGGTTGAATCGGTTTTTCCGGTCTCGGCCAGTAATACTTTGCCTCTGAAACTAAACGTATCTAAATGATTACCGGTTGAGAATACATAAATGAAATTTTTAAGAATATTTCCTTCATTTACATCGCGAATAGCATTTCCAAAATTGATGGAATAGGTAGTATTGGGATGGAGTGTATCTTTTAATTTAATGGTTACATTTTTCAAATGATTTTCAATAATGGGGGTACTTTTAGGGTTGGGGGAAACAATTAAATTTTTTTGTACATCTTTTACATCTACATATTCATCGAAAGTTAGCAGAATTTTATTGGCATTAAAATACAACATAGAATCTTTGGGTACGGCGGTTACCAAATGAGGTGGAATGGTATCTCTTGGGCCGCCAGACGGTGGAATAATATTGGCACATCCCGTAAATATAAAGGGAATGAATAAGGCGGCTATGAAGCAACATCCAATTATTTTTTGCATGTAATTATTGTTTTATACAACGAAATGGCAGTTAACCGACAAGCGCAAACTTACGCTTAGAAATGGGTAAAGCCGATTAACAGAATGATAAAATCTATATTTCTTCTTCATTCAGCTCGTGTAAGGCAATGGCCAGGTTATTATCTTTTACAAAATTACACCAATGGCAATCGGCACTGCCGCAGCCAGTATAAAAATCGTGTGCCTGAATTTTTTCCCATACGGTGGTAATTTGTTGTTTTACGGTGGTTACATCTTCGGGTTTTATCACCAGTTTTTGTTTGATGTAATTGTTTTTTTTATCAGGCTCAACAAAATCGAATTCTGTACTAACCACTTCCCAATTTTTGGTGGCATCGTTATCTACCAGAATTTTATAAAAAACGGCTTGTCGCCAGTAGTCACCACCTAATGGATTGTCAGTATTTGGCGGCAGCAATTTAGGTTGTGCTTTTTCAACATTACCGGTTTTATAATCCACTACATTTACCGCTTTCCCATCAAATTCTAATTTATCTAATTTCCCTTTTAGCGGTACCCCATTGATGACAATATTTTTGATGGTATGTTCTACTACTACAATTTTATGCCAGGTTAAAATATTTTCCTGATAATAGTTGGTTAATACCAGTTGGCCATATTCCAATCTACGTTCAAACTGCTCCTGGGTAAAGCTTTCGCGGTGGCGGTGCATATACCATTCAAAATCGGAAATAAATTCTTCCAATGGAGGGAATTGGTTGTTGGGATCTTCCTTCATTTTTTTAAACAATTTTTCCAGTGCATAGTGAACCGCTGAACCAAATTCGGTTGATTCATTTTTAGGTGAAGGAATTCGAATTAAATTTTTATAATAAAACTCCAGCGGACATTTTAAATAATTATTCAATGCCGTAACATTCATTACAAATTTTTCGAGCAGGCGATTGATCACATCGGTTTCTAACTTATCAATTTCAGGTGCAGCAGTATTGGCAAAACTAAGCGCCTGAAAATCGGCGATAGTGGCCGCATCCAAGGTTTTCTTTTCAATGGTTACATCATTGTGCTCCATCATTTCGGCAATAAACATAGAAGGTTCAAGGTATTTGCCATCATTTTTAAATGCCGCATAGCTTACCATTAAATATTGTTCTGCCCGGGTAATTGCTACATAAAATAAGCGGCGCAATTCTTCTTCCTCTTTATGCTTAGGGGTAGAAGCAAAAAGGGTATCGGGAAAACTGTACCCATCACTTTGTTTGCGCTTTTTTTCCCAGAAAGGTGCATTACAACCTGCAAAAAATACATAAGTAAACTCCAGCCCTTTAGAACCGTGGGCTGTTAAAAAGTTAACGCCTTTATCGTTTCCGTTCACCTGTACTAAGGGCAATGGAATTTTTTCGCTTTGCATTAATTGAATGAGAGATACAAATTCTTTTAGTGATAAAAAAGGATTGCGGCGGGTTTCTTCTTTCACAAAATCGAATAAAGCGGTGAGTACCTGCAATGCATAAAACTTATCGGGTTGTTGCATGATGTGTTGTATAATGCCTGTTTCGGAAATTACTTTTTCAAATAAATGTTGCAGGGTAACATTGGGTACAGCAGCAATCAGTTTTTCGATGATGAAAGAAACTTTTTTTAAAGCAAGAAGCAGTGATTCAGTAAATAAATCTTTGGCCGGTGCATTGGCTTTATCGTATAATAATTTTCGAATGGATGTTTTTTTTGCAGTGTATTTCAAATCGGCCACTTCAACAGAGAGTGCTGCAATTTCAATGGGCGGAATTTGAAACCAGTTAAAATGCAAAATTTCAAATAACATTTCATCGCCCCCATAGGGTGCATCGTGTTCAGCAGCTAAATACGCTAATAGCAACAGTATTTTTTTTGCTAAAGGAATAGTGAAAATATTGACATGCTTTTTGGTAAAAACAGGAATATTTTTAACAGTGCAATATTTAGCCAGTTCTTCTCCAAATTTGTGTTCTTTATAAATTACCGCAATCTTTCCGGGTGCAATTCCTTGTTGTAAAAGAGCCTCAATTTGAAGCGTAATACCTATCATTTCTGCGTGTTGATTATTGTACTCTTGCACAACCGGCAATTGTTTCATTTCATTAATGTTAGCATTAGCGGCAGTTAACTCTTTTGATAGGCCCTCTATTTGCTTTACCAAACGCTCTGCATTACGATTAATAATAGATGTAGCTGTATTTAAAATAGGTTGAATGGAACGATAATTTTTTGTGAGCACAATGGTTGCTAAACTATTTTGGTATTGTTGTGCAAACGTGAGCATGTTTTCGATATTAGCACCCTGAAAACGGTAAATACTTTGATCATCATCGCCCACCACAAAAACATTGGGTTCTTCCCAATAATTAATGAGCAATTGTACCAGCTTATTTTGTGTACCGCTGGTATCCTGGTATTCATCTACCAAAATATATAAAAACTGCTCCTGATATTTTAACAATAAACCCGGGTTTTGTTCAAATGCCTGAATTACCCAGTTAATCATATCATCAAAATCGTAGCGGTTGTTATGTTTCATCATTGCCTGAAAACGGTCAAATTCCTGCACGGCAGCACGCAGTTTTTCCATTTTATCTTTTTCTTCCTGTATTTGTTTTTCTTTTAAATCGCCCGGATTATTACGGCCGGTTTTTCTTTTATAAATAAATTCTTCACGATTGGGCAAATCGTTCAAATAAGCATCAATAGCAGAAAGGATATATTCAGGTGTCCACCCTTCTCTTTTCATGGTGCTGAATAATTTCTGCAGGTTTTCTATTTCAAAATATACATCACCTCTATATCGTTTCAGTGGATGGTTTTTTGGGAAAGCATCAATAAGTTGTTTTAGCAGTGCTGTTAATTCCAAATCTGAAATAGGATCGAGTGCTGTTTTTTCAAACATCGATAAATTCTCCTGAATAATATCGTTGCAGAAAGCATGGAAGGTATAAATGTTTACTTTATAAGCATCGGGGCCAATAAAACTCATGAGGCGTTTGCGCATGGCAACAACACCGGCATCAGTATAGGTTAAGCAAAGAATATTTTCGGGAAGTGTATCGGTTTCCAACAAAATTTTTCCAATTCGTGCCGATAAAATCTGCGTTTTACCGGTACCGGGACCGGCAATGACCATAACAGGGCCTTCCAATTTATTGACGGCTTTTTTTTGCTCATCATTTAATTGTTGGTATATTTTTTGAAAATTTTCATTGAGTTGCATATAGGTAGTTATTTTTACATTAATTATGTTCATTTAAAATTCATTGCTAACAAACAAATGTTATGCTATTTATTATGCATATTGTTTTGGATACTATGATGCATCAATTTCTTTTTCAATTAAACGGTATTTATCTTTCACATTTTCACCTGAATAGAAGTCCAGCAAATCTTTTTTAGTTAATGTTCCCTGACTTAAAAACCGTTTTAAATATTCTTGATTAAACTCTATTAAAAGGATTGATTTTTCAAGTTGTTTCAATATTGTTTTGTTATTGTCAATGTTATTCTGTGCATTAACCCCCTAATTTTTGGATTAAATATTGGTAAAGGTTTGACATTTTTGGTTAATAGTGGTAATATTTTTACTGTTTTCCAACAAAGGGCTCACTTCTGTATGTAGGGACATCCGTTCGCCCTTTGTTGGGGTGTTATTTTTATGATACCAGTTATCCCATACACTTTGTGGGGTTTGCATTTTTAGGGAGCCATGTAATCGTTTGGTGTTGTAAACTTTCACATACTGACTAAAATCATATTTATTCCTGACAAAAACTGACAAAAATCATATTTACGGATAATTTCAAAAAGTACTTTTACACCATCCTTAAATGTAAATAAGGTGAAAAAAATAATAGTCATACTGCTTCTCTTTGTTTACTCAGCCAGTGCATTCAGCATTGCTATTAATTCTCACTATTGCCAGGGTCACTTAACAAAAATATCAGTCTTAAATTTTGGTGGGCACAGAGGATGCAATTGCAACCCCAAAGATATGCCGAAGGGATGTTGTAAGGATAAATTGCATTTTACGAAAGTTAATATTCACAAAGGTGCCCAGGTTAACTCTTTATTAGTTGCTGGCATATATTTTGACATTGAGCCTTCTTCTTTATATAATAATTGTTTTATTCCTCTTGATGATGGTTTAAATTTCGGTATTGCTATCAATAAAATTGACCGAAGTTGTTCCCAACCTCCTATATTTCTCCTCAATAGGACTTTCAGAATATGATTCCTTCAAACATCTATCATTTCACGATACTATTGAGATGTTGAGAGGAATCGTATTCCTCAATTGCTGCTTTCTCATATAAAAAACAGTTATTTATCAACGGTATTATCATCCCTTCCTTATGCCAAAAAGGGCATTTTGGAAAGGTGGAAAAAAAGATCAATAATTATTTCTCCATACTTACAATCAAAAGAAATGAAAAAAAAGCATCTTATCCTGATGTTGGTAATCAGCCTGCTGGCTATTACCCGAACTGCTCTTGCACAAAAAGACAGCAGTGGAATTTATAAAACCGCCCGGGATTTTCAGGAAAGAAAATTATCGTATGCAATTAATTATAAAAATGAAAAGCATAAAATAAAAGACGATATTTTGTTCAACGATAAGATAATAGTCATTAAGCACAAAGGCAGTACATACACGCTGCTAAAAAGTGATACGTATGGCTACAGGAATACAAACGGTGAAGAATTCAGGTTTATAAATAATAAACAATATAAAATACTAAACCCAGGCGAATACTTACTTATGTATGTTTACCAGCCTCCTTCATATCCGCCTAAAGCAGCTGCAAAATATGCGCCGACGTATTTTTTTAGTGTAGGGGCATTTTCTCTTCCGCAACCTTTAACCATTATAAATCTAAAAAAAACATTTCCAAACAATCATGCTTTTCACGATATGCTGGATGAAAACTTCAAATCAGATCCAGATCTCATACGCTATGATGATTTTCACAAAATGTACAAGCTAAACCGGATATATAAAAGTATCATGGAGTAATTAGTAGAAAGAGATTATGGAAACCATTCATTTTTATATTAAATACATGTGTTGTAACCGATGCATTGATACAGTTAGGAACCTTTTAAAAAAGGCGGGGTATAAAACGCTTTCAGTGACTTTAGGTGAGGCGGTAATTGCTAAGCATTTAGGTCAGGATGATTTATCTGCAATCAGGGTAGCGTTTAATCAATATGGATTTGATATTGCTGATAAAGAGGAAGACAAACTTGTAGTGAAAATACATTCGCATTTATGCAAATATCTCAATATGGCTGTTACAAAAGAAAGAAAGCAGCACCCCAGGCTTCCTGCTTACCTGCCTGAATTGATGCACTGCAATTATAATTATTTAAGCAAAATTTTTTCTGATGTTACAGGGGTAACTATTGAAAAATATTATACCCGCTTAAAAACAGAGAAGGCCAAAGAACTCATTGTACAAAGAGAGCTATGCCTTGCAGATATTGCTTTGCATTTGGGTTACCGTTCGCAGCAAACATTCAGAACCCGGTTTAGAAAAGAAACAGGGGTATCCCCGGATGAATATAAACTGCAACCCGTTTCGAAAAAAATACAGGGGAAAAAACTGCTGCGCAATATTTTGAACAAACCGGATTTGATAACAAACAAAAGCGAAGAAGCGCTAAAACCAATTTTGATAATCTTACTATAAATTCTTAAATCATTGATTTATGCAAAAAAATACACCTGACAATGAGCGTAGAAAGTTTTTAAAGTCTTCAGTGGCAACTATAACAGCCGGTGTTATTGGGGGTTCGGTAATCAACTCTTTTGTTTCCTGTAATGACAAAGGAGAGACACAAGGAGAAAAAGTGAAAGTGCTTACGCCGGATGGAAAGTTAGTAGAGATAAACAGCACACATTTACAACATGAACACAATGCCCCTCCTGTGAGCAATACTGAAGCGAGAAAAGGAATTCCCGGAAAGAAATTTGTGATGGTGATTGACCTGGCTAAATGCGATGGCTGTGGTGAATGTACCAAAGCCTGTCAGAAAATGCACTTTACCCCACCTGACCGGGAATGGATAAAAGTGTTCACGATGCAGGATAATGAAAAATCAGCGCCTTATTATTTCCCAAAACCATGCTTTCATTGTGATAATCCTCCCTGTACCAAGGTTTGCCCGGTTGATGCAACATTTAAGCGCCAGGATGGCATTGTGCTCATTGATAATGAAAGATGTATCGGGTGCCGGTTTTGCATGGTGGCCTGCCCTTATTCTACCCGCTTTTTTAATTGGGACAGACCCGAAGAATCGGCAGCTGAAAAAATGGTACCATACTCTCCTGAACAAAGTTTTCCCCGTAAAGTTGGTACTGTAGAGAAATGTGATTTTTGCCCTCATGTAATGAGAGAAGGCAAATTGCCCGCTTGTGTAACAGGCTGCCCTATGGGCGCTATTTACATGGGGGATGAAAACGAAAATGCTGTTACAAATAGTGTAGGTGTAACTGTACAGTTAAGCAAATTACTGGAAGATAATGCTGCATACAGGTATTTAGAAGAATTAGGAACAAAACCCAGGGTCTATTATCTGCCCCCAAAAAACAGGAAGTATCCGAAACCAGACATGAATAATGATAAAGAAGGCGAAAAGAAAAATCACAATCATGAGTCAATGAACATGTAAAAAAAATTATATGGAAAAGAAAAATGAACATACTACTGTTACAAATAATAATAATGTAGAGAGTATTGAAAATGACTTTTTAAAACCAATAGGAAAGTACAGCCCACTCAATCGTTTTTGGATTGGATTTCTGCTTATCATCGTAGTATGGGGAGCAGCAATTTACATCCGGCAAATATATTTTGGTTTGGGAACCACTGCCATGCGAAATTATGTATCGTGGGGCCTCTACATTTCCACTTTTGTATTCTTCATTGGAATAAGCCACTCCGGTACATTGGTATCTGCTATTCTCAGGATCACCAATAAAGAATGGAGAAGACCCATAACCCGTTCGGCAGAGCTGCTTACATGGGTGTCGTTACTTTTTGGCGGCATCATGCCTATTATTGATATGGGACGTCCTGACCGGATACCCAATTTAGTAATTTTTGGCAGATTGCAATCCCCTCTCTTATGGGATATTATTTGTATCGGAACTTACTTTGTTGGCAGCTCATTGTTTTTGTATTTACCTATGATACCGGATATTGCTCTTTGCCGCGACCGCTTGTCTGGTAATGCTACCCGCTTAAGAAAATGGATTTACAGAAAACTATCCTTAGGATGGCAAGACACACCCGGCAATTGGAAACGGCTGGAAAAAGGAATGCATGTAATGACCATCATTATTATTCCCATTGCTGTTTCCGTGCATACGGTAGTTGGATACATATTTGCCATGACGCTTCGCCCCGGATGGAACAGCACCGTTTTCGGACCTTACTTTGTAGCAGGAGCCCTTTATTCCGGTTCAGCAGCTGTAGTGCTTATTATGGCGGCCTTCCGCAGGATGTATCATTTGGAAAAATATATCACCAAAAAGCAGTTTAACTACATGGGGCAAATAGTACTGGCCCTAACCCTTATCTATGCCTACTTTAATTTGAACGAGTATGCAGTACCCGCTTATAAGATGGCAAGCTCAGAAGGATTTTTATTGCACGACTTATTTAGTGGTAGTTATTCTTCCGTTTTCTGGATACTTCAATTGGGTACCGTATTAGTACCCGCCATAATCCTTGCCTTCCCTAAAGGGCGAACACCCGTTATGGCAAGCATTGTCTGTATCATTATCGTGATTGGAGCCTGGGTAAAAAGATACATCATCGTCATACCAACCCTTTTACATCCTTACTTACCCATCCAGAAAGTGCCGATAGAATGGTCACAATATTTTCCTAACTGGGTTGAATGGTCTATCACCTTTGGGGCATTAGCAGGTATATTCCTGGTGATAACACTGTTTGCTAAAATTTTCCCCATCGTTTCTATTTGGGAAGTGAAAGAAGGGAGAGAGATTGAAGAAAAGTATGAACAGGTTGATAACGCTATTAAAAATGAGAAAGAAAACGTACAGGTAGCTACATCATAACCGACTAAAAAAATAAAGAAAAATGAAACTTACTTTAAAAAATCAAATTGTATTTAAATCTGCCACGTTCATTTTAGCTGCTGTTTTGATTTGGAGTACTTCGTATACCAGAGACCAGCAGCAACTTGATAAAAAAAAGACAGCCACGGTTGAGCTATCTTTTTATAAAAATGCCGATGGAGACAGGACAATTGTTGCCAATGTATCTACGAAAAATGATAGTGGGAAGCTGGTTTTTGTGCGGGGTGTCAAAATCAATTTTTATACATCCGCATTAGCCGGAAAATCATTTTTAGGGGAAGCTTTAACCAGTGAAGGAGGTAAGGCAAGCATCCATTTTCCAAAAGAAATTTCCACAGATACTTCAGGTGTTACTATTATCGCACGCATTGAAAATGATAAAGGATATGAAGATGCCGAAGCGCAGGCTTCTGTGAAAGATGCCAGGCTGGTTCTTAGTTTATCTGAAGGGGATTCATCCAAATTGATATCCGTTCTTGCAACAGAGATACTGGCTAACGGGAAAGAAAAACCGATACCAAATGTAGAAGTAAACTTTGGCATTCAACGGTTGTTCGGCATAATGCCATTAAGTGATGAAGCAAACGTAACAACAGATGACAGGGGTATGGCAACTTTTAATTTTCCCAAAGAAATAAAAGGAGATGAAAAAGGAAATGTAGTTCTGGTGGCAAGAATAATAGACAATGAAGTATATGGAAATGTGGAAGCCACTTCTATTTCAAAATGGGGGGAACCATTGGTTGTTGAAAAAAATCCCTTTCCCCGTGCACTATGGGAACCAAGAGCTCCTATCATTTTAATTATCTCTTTCAGCATCATTTTCGGTGGCATTTGGTTTACCTACGGATTTGTAATTTATCAGATAACTAAAATTGAAAAGAAAGCATCAGCATAAGAGCAACCAAAGAATAGTACAACTTAATTATTTAACAAATTAAAACAAGAAACATGAAAAACATTTTAAAATACAAGCCACTAACAAAATCTGCTTTTATAAGCGTCATCTTTTTTGCTGTCTGCCTGGTTTTAGCTTCTTTCATCCCGCAACAAAGTGAATGGAAGGCGCCGGAATCTGCAAAAAATATAAAGAACCCCATTCCGGCAAATGCCGCATCTATTGCTGCCGGAAAGGCTATTTACATAAAGGAATGCTTAGAATGCCATGGCAAAAAGGGATTGGGTAATGGACCGAACAGCGCTACACTTGATAAATCTCCCGAAAGTTTCAATACTCTGAAAGTAAAGAATCAGACAGATGGGGAGCTTTTCTGGAAAATTAAAGAAGGGAGAAAGCCAATGCCATCAACCAAAAAATCCCTTACGGATGAACAACGCTGGCAAGTATTGAATTATATCCGAACATTCAGTAAATAATCAGTTTAATAACAAAAAAATAGCGATATGAAACCTAAATTAATAATTATCCTGTTTGCAATTGGCGGATTGATAAACAGTCCCCAAATTTATGCACAACAGTATAACCAGGAGTTAATTGACAGCCTGATAAAAAATAGTACACAGACACAAGTTGCAAAAGCCAGTAAGTTTTTAATATCAGGATTTACAACTTTTAACGGTAAGTTTTCAAATAATCAGTCAACGTTTTCAGATGTTGGGTTTACCCCGATATTATTATGGAAACCGCATGAAAAGATTTTAGTGGAGGTTGAAATGGAAACAGCCATTATGGGTAATGCCACAAATATAGAGCTGGGCTATGCAGATGCTTCTTTCTTTGTGAATAAATATTTAACCATCAGGGCCGGAAAGTTTTTAGCGCCTTTTGGTATTTTTCAGGACAGGCTGCATCCTTCCTGGATTAATAAACTACCAACGGTACCATTAGCCAACGGTGAAGATGAATTGGCTTTTGGCCCTGTATCTGAAATTGGTTTTGATTTTCGGGGAGGGGCTCAAATAGGAGCATCGAAAATTAATTATAGTTTTTTTGTAAGTAATAATGCTGCATTAATAACTGATCCCGCAATACCCTCTAAACAAGGCACACTTAGTTATGGCAATGTAGATGTACAAAGTAAAAAATTGTCGTATGGCGGTCGTGTAGGTCTATTGCCCATAGAAAATTCTTCCCTTGAAATTGGGTTTTCTTACCGATATGGAAATGTAGGGGATACCAGCTACAATTATAAGTCTGTTAAAGCTGCTATGTATGCGGTAGACTTTTCTTATATCAATCCGATAGACATCATTAAAGGTACACTCGATATTAAAGCGCAATGGAATAAGGCGAATATTGATAATGCCAGTTATTTAGATCCTGGTGATCCTACTGGTTCAACTTGGTACACATTTGATAATAAGCGTACCTCTTTTTTTTCGCAGGCGGCTTACCGGCCTACTATGTCTCAAAGCAAATTTTTGAAAAAAACGGAGTTAGTATTCCGGTATGCGGGTTTCAATCCTCCTACAGGTGCGAAAGACCTTCAGGAAATCAGGCAATATACCTATGGAATTAATTATTGGTTTAACTGGCGTACTGCATTCAAAGCAGCCTATCAGTCGGAGAAAAATAACAATGCAATTTTCATCCAGATTGCAGTTGGATTTTAATTCATTTTATAAAAATAAAAATTATGAAACGTAATATATTAATAATTGTATTTGCAATTATCATCACTATGGGTTTAGTGTTTGCCAGTTGTGTATCATCTAAAGTAACTGACAAAAGCGGCAGTCAGCTTTGGGCACAAAATTGCATGAGGTGCCACAACTCGCCACCCAGCTCGGCTTTTACCAATACTCAATGGAACATAATTAGCAGCCACATGCGACAGCGGGCAATGCTAACTGAAACTGAATCAAAAAAAATCCTGGAATTTCTACAGACAGGCGATTAGGATATTTAATATATTTTTTCCGTTGAAAAAACAATGGAGGCAAAAAACAAAATAGATTTAAGCAGAATAAAGGTATGATCGAAATATATCGGGATGTATGAATAAAAATGAAATGAAAATGAAAAACATACTATTTTTTGCCTCCTTTTTATTGGTGCTTTTTATTACACCAATAAAATCCATTGCGCAGGAAAAATTCAACGCAGATTCTACCAAAAAGAAAAGTTCGGATGAGAAAAAATCTTATGGCTTGGCCAGTACCAATTATAACAATAATATTGTTTTTTTAGGGCGCAAGAGTTTTTTAGTGGCTCCTTACTTATCTACATTTGTAGGGTATTATCATAAATCAGGTTTATTTATTAATGGTGGAGCTTCTTACCTGGCAGCTGCCGGGGAAAACAGGTTTGATTTATTTACGCTATCAACCGGCTATGATTACTATTTAAAAAATTTCAGCGCTGGTATTTCCGCAACCAAATATTTTTTTAATACTAAAAGTTATACTGTAAAGTCGGAGCTATCAGGTAATGTGAGCGCCTATATTGACTATGATTTTGATATAGTGGATGTATATATTGATGGTAGCACCTATTTTAGTAACACTACTGACTTCATTTTGGACGCTGCTGTAAGCCATATCTTTTACGCAGTCAACGATAACCTCGCAATTGCTCCTACGGTTTTTCTGAATGCCGGTACACAAAACTATTATAGTAATTATAACAATAACCTACGCTTTGGGCGGCACATGATTGGCGGCGGAGGCTCTTCTACAATGGGAGGAAGTATGGGCGGAGCCGCTTCTTTTTACATGCTAGATTATGAACTGAGTTTACTGGTTAGTTATACACTTAATAAATTCCGTTTTTCCTTTTACCCTGTTTATGCTATACCGGTTAATGCTGCAACAATTGCCAATGGTCCAAATATTTATAAAGAGGATCTTTCCAATAGTTTTTTCTGGTCTCTGGGGGTAAGTTATAAATTTTTATAAACTCCCAAATATATGTTCATCGTATTTAACAAATAGTATAATAATAGTATAATAATAATTAAACTTTACGGCAATGAAAACAAAAAAAATGATTTTAATGATGCTGGCATTAACGGTTTTTATATTTGTAGTTGTCCCTGTAATAGGGCAAAATAAAAGTGTGGCCGATACCACCCAACGAAGTACTGTTATTTACACCTGCACCATGCATCCTGAAATACAATCCAAGCAACCCGGCACCTGCCCGAAATGCGGAATGGAATTAGTAAAAAAATATGAAGCATCAGAAAAAAAACATAAAAAGCATAAGATGAAAATGATGTGCCCGATGATGAAGGGCATGAGTAATGAGAGTAATATGAGTCCCGACAGGTCGGGAGAAAATATGGAGAATAATAAAATAACCAATGATTCTGCCCAATTTTCTAAACCCACTTTAAAAGAAAAGAAGCACAAAATGTCTTCAATGGGGATGGGAATGGGAATAATGATGGCAGGGATGTTGTTTTTTTTAATAAGCCATTAAACAATTATATATTTTGAAATAACTGCAAATAAAATAATAACAGGATAAATATTTCTTTAACATTAAAACATACAATATGAAAAAAATGCTTTTAGTATCAATGTCGCTAATAATGCTAACAGGTACTATTGTTGCGCAAAGCCAACAAGTAGAAGAAAAAAAACAGCAAAATGCTGTAATGAAGAACGAACATTTAGTAATGAAGGATGGAAAAATGTTGCATAACATGGATGGAAAGGAAATGCAGATGCAAAATGATATGACATTGAAAAACGGCACGATCATTAAGCCCGATGGCTCTTACCATTTAAAGAACGGCAAACAGTTGCATCTGCGTGATGGGCAATGTATGGATATGAATGGAAGGAAATACAGGTCCCAGGGAATCATGCAAAGACAAATGCAGGGGAATCATGGGATGAACATGCAGGGGCAAAAAATGCAGTCAGGCGGTCATCGTCAAAATATGAATGGAGGTAGCGGCAGCCATCATCAAAATATGAAGTGAACAGGTGTAGCTATTAAACCAACGTATTGTGCTCGACTATCCTTAGCAAGAACTTCTCTGCAGGCTCTGTTCTATCAAAATTGGTAATGTACTGAAAAATAGTTGGTGATTTTTTAGATTAAAATCCTTTAATTGCATTTGTCAACTAAAAGAGGAAGTAGGTTCTGCTGGAGAGCAACCTGTAAGCAATTAAGTGATACATTACGATAAATAAAAGAAGCTATTTTACATAGTTTCTTTTATTTATCGGGTAGCTTTAATGGCTTAAAAAACTCAAAGATTGGATTTGTTTCTGAAGAATATATACCATTTGATGAAGTTGATTCGATGCTCATTTGTTAACCCTTGATGTAAATATAGGTGATTTTTCAGATGCCCAAAATAAGATTCAATTTCGTTTGTTGTTTTGAGTATTTTTTCATTTTATCGTGGTGAATTATTGGGGTTAAAGGAGCTTGAGCTAAAAAGTGATAAAAGTGCGTTGCAAAGTATCTTTTGATAAGCCGCTTCCCCTTTGCAATGTTTTGTATGTTTGCCTTTCTAATATACATTTTTTGAACCATATAAAACGGTTTTCAATAGTTTGCAACTTGTCATTATTGCTAAATAGAATGCCACAATTTTTGCACTTAAATCGTTGTTTATTCTGTTGTTTACCCCAACCAATTACCGACAAAGATTGACAACTCCAGCAACGTTTTTTTTAGCTTTTTCATAAACAAAAAAAGTTTGGTGAAAGTGTTTTCACCAAACTTCCTTATAATTCAACTCTGTATTGAATTACAGACGATTTTACCAACTATTTTTCAGTATTATACCTCAAAATTATTAACTGACATAATTTATTTTACACTCCCATTGAAACGAACGGACAAATCTATTTCCTTATTTACAGTTTTACATCTTCATCCCGGCCATGGGGTTAGCGCCTTTCTTAAAAATATACTCGCTGTTTAATAAATAAGCACCGCTGATAACGATAACATCCCCCGGTTGAAGGCCCGATTTTATCTGAACCCTATCTCCATCTTCCATGCCAATTTCAACCATTCTGGTTTTGAATGAACGATTGCCGGTTTGCACCCATACAGATGCACCAGTGCCGGTACGAAGTACTGCATCGGAGGGTAATGTTAAGGCATTTACCTGTTTCCCCTTTATAATTACATATGCCGGCATGCCGGGCTTAAGCAGATTATCGCTATTAGCCACATTTACCCGCAGTAAAGTAATACGTGTTTGCGGATTAGCTTCCGGATTGGTGAATTCAATTTTTCCTGTCGTTTCCCTGTCGGGTAAATCAGGAAATTGAACATGAGCAGTTGCATTAACATCAATCTGCGACAGTTGGGAAATATAAACCTGTGCTTCTGCCCAAAGTGATGATAGATTAGTAATCCTGACAATAGTACCGCCTTCATTTACATATTCCCCTTCGCGTATATCTAAGGTGGTAATATAACCGCTAACGGGACTATAAAAAGTTGTGACCGGGTTTATGACTTTTGTACTTGCTAAATCCTTTATTTGCGATTCAGATAACCCCCATAGCGCTAATTTGTTTTTGGCGCTTTGCACTAATCCGTTAAAATCTATTGTTGAATTATCAAGATTTTCTTTTTTTTCTAAAGAAAGTATGTATTCCTGTTTGGCATTATTCAGTTCTTCACTGTATAAATCATATAACTTATCGCCCTTATGAACATAATCGCCCAAATTTTTAAAGTATAACCGTTCAACTCTTCCCATCACTCTTGCACTAACGGCGTTAATTTTTTGCTGATCGGCATTTAGTGTTGCAGTCAAAACCATTTGGTCGCCAATCATTCCATTGTGTATGGTATCTGTTAAAATATTGCCCAATTGAATTTGCTGCTCATTCAATTTTACCTCGTTGTCATCCTGCGTTGTACTTTTCTTTACTTCTATCAGTTTCATGCCGCATATAGGGCAGTTGCCGGGTTTATCCAGCATTACCTGCGGGTGCATAGAGCAGGTATAATACACGCCGGCTGTATCTTTTGTATGTTCTGCATGGGCAGTATTTTTTGCATTTTTATTTTTACAGGCAAGAGATAAAAGTATTAATCCTGCCATTATCAATATTTTTTTCATTTTTTCATTTTTTTCATTAGTTAATCCTTACCCTGAACTTTTATAAAACTTTCACTATCCATTAAAAACTGCGCATTGGCTGCTACAGAATCGACAGGAGTAATACCACCTGTTACCTGGATCAGATTTTTATAAGTTACTCCTGTTTCTATTTTTTGCGCCTTGTATCCGTTTCCACTTTTTACAAAAACCACTTTTTCAAGGCCAAGTGATAATACCGCTTCACGGGGTAACCATTCTGCATTTACCGGGTTACTATAAATAGTTGCCCTTACCTGGCTGCCTATGGGCAATTGTAAAACATTATTATCAACATTTACTCTTGCTGTTACCGTTTTACTTCCCTGGCGGAAGAAGGGTTCAATGAAGTAAATGAAGCTGCGAAAATCTTTGTCGGGCCTTGCTTCCGGTACTATTCTTACTTTATTACCCACTTTAATAAAAGGCTGATCTAATGGGTAAATATTAAGCAACACCCATACTTTATCCATGTTATACACTTCAAAAATTGTTTGCCCTTTTTGCAGATACATCCCTTCTTTAAGGGCAAGCCCCTGCGTAGTTATTGAGGTAGCTTCATTCATAGCCGGGGCTTCCGGAACTGCATTATTCATCCCACTATTTAAAGCATCATGAATGTGACCGCTGTAATTGCTGTAAACAGAAACTGTAAACAGTGGTTGTTGTGTGGTTATTACCTGCTGTAATTGTTCACTTGGAAAACCCAGTAATAATAGTTTTTCTTTAGCGGCATTAATTAATAAAGTATTTGATGGATCGTTCTTTAGCAGGAATAAAAGATTCTGCTGTGCAGTCAGTAACTCAGGGCTATAAATGTCCATTATCTTTTGGCCTTTGCTGATTTTCTGATAGCGGTACCGAATATATAATTTTTCAATTCTGCCGCTTATCCTGGCTGATATAGCCCCTACTTCTTTAGTATTGTAGGCTGTATATCCGAGTGCATTTATTTCTATTGGTTCTTTACTCTTGAGTAAGGTAGTGGCAGGTATGGTAGAAACAGCGTAACTATTGGTTGGTAGTAACAGGGTATGCAAAGACACATCGTGTATCTTTTTACTTTCGTTTTCTTTTTTTACCAACCGCATGCCGCAAATAGGGCAATTGCCCGGCTGCTCACGAATAATTTGCGGGTGCATGGAACAAGTGTACAAAACCTTTTCTTCTTTTGCAGGCATATCCATGTTTCCCATATCAGCCATCCCGCTATGCTGGGTATGGATAGCATTTTTAGGATGCAGGACTTTAAAATAGAGTAAGGCAGCAGCAGCTAATAGTGCTATTACAGCCATGATAATAATTTGTATTTTATTTTTCTTTCCACTCATAAATGTTTTTAATTTATCGTATTTGAAGAATTCTTTCCAGCTCAACCTGCATAGCCAGTAATTGTTGCAACTGCCCGAGGTATTCGAACTGTGTCATGTTTAATGTTTCCCAAGCATCAAATAATTCAAACAGTTCTTCTGTATTTTGTTCATATCCCAATTCATAGGTTTTAAAGTTTTTGTATAAGGCCGGCAAAATTTTTTCTTCGTACAATTTTATTTGTTTGTTTTTGTTGAGGATATCTGTCCTCATTCCATAAGCTGTGCCTACAGATTCATTTAAAATCATTTGCTTTTGCTGCTGCAACGATTCGTTTTTCCATTTCAGGCTTTCAATATTGGCTTTATTCATTTTAGAAGACCATCTTGCCATTGGTAACCTTACCATACCCATTGCCGAGAATTGCAATGGCTGCTGTGCCCATCCATAAGAGTTTTCGAACCGTACCCCAAATTCAGGCAACAACCTTGTTCTTTCGGTTTCCTGTTTTAACCGGTTAACATACATTTCCTTTTCAAGGGCTTTTACATCGCTCCTGTTGGTTACAAATAAGGTAGTATCAAATACTATGTTTTGATAATCTTTTAAAGTGTAGGCAGTATCTATGTCAAACTCAATTGTTTTATCTCGGTACATTAATGTATTAAGGATGTATTTTTTTTGTTTTATTTGGTTCTCCAGCATAATCCTACTATTCTGTACATTGGCCAATGCTGCTTTGGCTTTGTAATACGCATTAATTTTTCCCAGCCCGTTTTTATAACGTATTTCAGCGCTTTGAATCATGTAGTTCAGGCGCTTTTCATTATCATCCAAAATCAGCAGTTGCTTTTTAATCACTATCCATTCGTAATAATTTTTCTTTGCTTCTGCGTATAGCTGATTGAGTGTATACCCTTTTTTTTCTTTTTCAACAGAGGACATGGATGACATATAGTTAGCGTCTGCTTTTAACCGTTTGGGATTAGGAATAATTTGCTGGGCACCAATTACATATTGCCCCATACCTGGCGCCCCGTTTGCCGCCTTCCAATATCTTGGCGCATAAGGCGTCATAAAAAAACCGGAAGTTAATTCAGGCGCCATCCAACTTTTAGCACCTTTGGCGGCTTCATCCAATGAACGTATTTCTGCATCGTACATTTTCATGGATGGATTACTAGCCTGAATAGAATCAAGGATTGAATTAATGTTTAATATTTTTTGAGACCGGGCTGAGAAAGTTATGAAAATCGATAACCCTGTTATAAAAAAAAATTTCTTTTTCATGAAAACATGTTTTAAATTAAATATGTCATTTTTCATTACCACTTTTACATTTAATGTTTTGTTTCCAATACTTCTATTTTCCCGTGCTTTTTTAGCTCATATTCCTTTTGCATTAAAAATATTAATGGTGTTACCAAAAGTATATGTGTTGATGAAGTAATTACTCCACCAATCATAGGTAGTACAATAGGAATCATTACATCACTTCCTACACCTGTACTCCAAAGAATGGGGACCAAACCAAATAGGGATACACTTACGGTCATCAGCTTTGGCCTTAATCTTTTAGCTGCACCGGCAATTACATATTCCCTTAAATCATCTCTGGTAATTGTTTTACTTGAGTTTCCTTTTTTTGCTATTAATTGGTCCATGGCATCATTGAGATAAATAACCATTACAATCCCTGTTTCTACTGCTAAACCAAACAATGCAATAAAGCCCACCGCTACAGCAACAGATAAATTCACATGCCAGAAATAAATTATCAAAGCGCCCCCAATTAAAGCAAAAGGAATAGAGATAAGACTGAAGAAAGCTTCCCGTGCGGAATGAAAAGCAAAATACATACACATAAAAATGATAACCAGCACAACCGGCAAAATCATTTTTAATGTTTTTTCCCCGTGGATTAAATTTTCGTATTGTCCGCTCCAATCAAGAAAATATCCTTTGGGCATTTTAGCAATCATTGCGCTTACCCTTTTTTGTGCTTCATCAACAGTACTGCTTAAATCTCTTTCTCTCACATTAAAAAGTACGGTTCCCCTGAGCATGGCATTTTCTGAGTTAATCATAGGGGGGCCTTCTGTAATTTTTACATCTGCTACTGCTTCCAGCGGAATGGGGCCATAACCGGGTGTTTGAATCTGCAGCCTTTTTAATGCCTGAATATTATTCCGGAAGTTTTGGCCAAAACGTGCATTGACAGAAAAACGTTGCCGCCCTTCAATGGTTGTGGTAAGCCTGACACCACCCAATGCACTTTCCACTACTGTGTTTACATCATCAATACTTAATCCATATCTTCCGATTTCATCACGTTTTACAGTTATGTCAATATATTTTCCCCCGGTAATCGGTTCTACATATAAATCTTTTACACCAGGGGTGCCATCTAACGCTTTTTTAATTTGTTGTGCAAAAGCATAAATTGTGTCTAAGTCCTGACCATATACTTTAATCCCCACATCTGTTCTGATGCCTGTAGAAAGCATATTGATACGGTTGATGATAGGCTGTGTCCATCCGTTGGTTACACCGGGTATCTGAAGCTTTGCATTCAGTTCATTGATAATACTGTCTTTGGTAAACCCCTTTCTCCATTCGTTTCTTGGTTTCAGCATAATAATGGTTTCTACCATGCTGATAGGAGAGTTATCTGTAGCTGTATTGGCTCTGCCGGCTTTACCCAGTACATGGGCTACTTCCGGAACACTTTTAATAATTTTATCCTGTACCTGCAATAAACGTTTGGCCTCCGAGTTAGAAACATCCGGCATCATTACGGGCATAAATAAAAGTGAACCTTCATCTAAGGGGGGCATAAACTCCCGGCCAAGGCCCATCACCAAAGGGATACTGATTACCAGCGCTACTATATTCGCACCAAGGGTTATCCACCTTCTTTTGATACATGCCCTGATAACAGGTTCATAAATTCTTTCAAGTACCCGGTTTACAGGGTTAGCATTGTCCGGTAAAAACCTCCCCTTCATAAAAAAAGAAATGAGTACCGGCGCCAGTGCTATCGCCAATATCGCATCTACTGCAAGGATAAATGTTTTTGTATAAGCCAGGGGATGAAACAATTTACCTTCCTGCCCTGTTAAAAGAAATACCGGCAGAAAAGAAGTAATAATAATAATGGTAGAAAAAAATACCCCTCTCGATACCTGTTTGCAGGCACGCTCTATGATTGACATTCTTATGTCTTCAGGAACTTTCCGGTAAGAAGATTTTTTTTTGTTGGAACGTTCTTTTAATTTTTTAAAGAAATTCATACTATTACTTATTTTCAGGGTGATTGCTGTTTTGCCATTCGGAAAGCTGGCGATAACTATTTTCAGACATTATGATTCCATTATCCACTATAACGCCAATGGCTAATGCAATGCCCGTTAAAGACATTAAATTGGATGACATACCAAATGCATTCAACAGGATAAAACTCGTGGCAATTGTTATGGGAATTTGAATAATGATACTAAGTGCACTGCGCCAGTGAAAAAGAAAAACCAAAACTACCAAGGAAACCACGATTATTTCTTCTATCAGTTTTCCTTTTACCGTTTCAATGGCGGCTTCTATCAATCCACTTCTGTCATAAGAAGTTTTAAATGTAACCCCTTCGGGTAAACCTTTTTCTACATCTTTTATTTTTGCTTTTATTGCCTTTATTACTTTATCTGCATTTTCACCATATCGCATCACTACTATACCACCCACCACTTCTCCCTCGCCATTCTCGTCAAAAATACCCAGACGCAAATCCCCACCCAACTGCACGCTTCCTATATCTTTAATGCGAACAGGGATACCATTGTACTGAGCTAAAGATATATTTTCAACATCTTCTTTATTTTTTATATAACCCAATCCCCGTATGATATACGCCATATCGCTCATCTCAAATTTCCGCCCCCCCACATCATTGTTATTAGCTTTTACTTTATTCATTACATCCATCATAGACACATTGTAGAATTGCATCTTTACAGGGTCTAATATAATTTGATATTGTTTTTCAAAGCCTCCGAAAGACGCTACTTCGGCAACACCCGGTACGGTTTGCAAAGCAAATTTAATGTACCAATCCTGTAGTGCCCGCTGTTCACCCAAATCCATTTTTGGTGCATTAAGATGATACCAGAAAATATGGCCAACACCCGTTCCATCAGGGCCAAGTGAAGGGGTTACACCCTGGGGTAACAAACGTTGGGCATAGTTTAATCGTTCCAGTACACGGGTACGTGCCCAATAAATATCAACGTCATCATCAAATATTACATACACAAAACTCATCCCAAACATGGAAGTGCCCCTGATGTTTTTGATACGGGGGATGCCCTGCAGATTAGATACTAATGGATAAGTTATCTGGTCTTCTATCAATTGCGGGCTTTGGCCCATCCATTCGGTAAAAACAATAACCTGATTTTCACTTAAATCAGGAATAGCATCCACAGGGTTTTTCTTCATGTTGAGGATGCCAAGAATGAGTAAGCCAATGGCAATCAATGATACCACAAACCGATTCCGCAGCGACCAACTGATGATCTTTGCAATCATGCTACAATATTTTTTAAATATAAAAATGAGAGGAAGATACAATGAATGCACTTTACACAAAGGCATACAAAATAACCCTAAGGCAAGGAGTCCGGGCTACAGGTAAGAAAATGATATTATATCAGAAAAATACGATTCCGTATGAAAAGCTGCACACTGCATAAATCAGGTGGTACATGTGTTGCGGAAATCTGAATTAACAGTGATGGAAAGTAAAGCGCTAAGTTTTCCATTACCAGTTGTGCTGGCAATACAAATACGGGTTGTGCAGCTTGAAAAACAAATGAATGGGCAATAGACTGATCCTGACTAACTAGTATTTTTTGTTGCACATCTTTACAGCATTTGTCTTTTCTGCTCTTTTTGAGCAGCATGCCACAATTACTGCAGTTGGTATTATCGGAAGTTTTCACCAGCTCAATTCCTGCCCATTTACCCATGCAATAATGTACATGAATGGTGGCACCCTGAACACTCAAGCCATACAGTAACAATAATAATATGGTGAAAAACTTTTTCAAAAAAAAAGATTGGATAAAACAATAAATTTTTCAATTTTCCAACACAAAAGTAAATCTATTTTAAACACTCCGTTACTTTTTTATGAACAAAAAGGGTAGATAGTATTTTTATACTAAAACGACCGATTGTATTTAAAAAAGTTTGCTTCATTTGTAATTACGCATATAAAGATAGCATAGAATAGTGATTCGCCAATTTTAAGATAGTGGCTCAGCAGTATATCCGGCACTCTTAACCAATTGAACAATCTCCTTTTCTTCCATCGAACCGGTTTGTACTGTAAGAACTTTATTTTTGTTCGTTGTATCTACTTCCCAATGTTCAATACTTTTTTCGTTATTCAGCACAGGAGATACTTTGGCAATACAACTACTGTACTGGATATTTGTTTTAAACTTTAATGATTTCATAAAATTATTTTTATTTTTTAACAAAATTAGAGAACATAAATACGCTAACCATTACAAAATTTTTAAACGACTTTACAATATTTTTAGAAGCAACAGCAATGTGAATGAGGTAAATTACAAGCGAATTGTTTTTAAACGTAAACTATTCAACACTACTGAAACAGAACTAAATGCCATAGCTGCACCGGCTATCATAGGATTTAACAAAAAACCATTAACCGGATATAAAATACCGGCAGCAATAGGAATGCCTATTATGTTGTAAATGAATGCCCAAAAAAGATTTTCACGGATTATACGTACCGTTTTTGCTGATAGTACTAAAGCTTTTGGCAACGCAGTTAGATCTTTCGTGATAAGGGTAATTTTAGCTACATCCATGGCAATATCGGTTCCGCTACCCATGGCTATACTAACATTGGCCAATGCTAAGGCCTGACTATCATTTATCCCATCACCTACCATCGCTACTATCTTCCCCTGTTGCTGAAGATCCTGAATGAATTTTGCTTTTTGTGCAGGCAATGCATCACTTGTATAATGCGTTATACCAACCGATTTTGCTACTGCTGCGGCAGTGGATTGATTATCGCCGGTAAGCATATACACTTCAATACCCATTTCATGAAGCGTATGTATAGCTGTTAATGCAGTTGGTTTAATTTCATCCGTTATTCCAATAATAGCCAACACCTGTAAATCGTTGGCAAAATAAACCACAGTTTTAGCAGATTGTTGCCAGGAATCAGCCAATGAAAGCAGTTCATTATTGAGTGAAAGCTTATGTTCCTCTATCATTCGTTTGTTTCCAACCAGCCACATTTTATTGGCAAAAAGTGCTGTTATACCCCTGCCTGTAATACTTTGAAAATCGGTTAAATGAATATCATTATCAGTTTGTTCTTTTTTTATATAATTAAGCACAGCCTCTGCCAGCGGATGCTCGGATTTAGCTTCAAGTGCATATAAAATGTTAGCAGGCAAATGACGATCAGCAATGGTTTTATTCCAAACAATTTCTGTTACAGTTGGCTTTCCTTCTGTGAGTGTGCCTGTTTTATCTAAAACAACGGCATTTACTTTGTAGCCTGCTTCAAGGCTTTCAGCATCTTTAATCAGGATATTATTTTCAGCTCCTTTACCTATACCTGCCATCATTGCGGTTGGTGTTGCTAAACCCAATGCACATGGACAGGCAATAATTAATACCGTAACAAAAGCAAGTAAAGCATGTGAAAAGGCATCATTTCCGCCTAACAGCAACCAAACAGCAAAAGCAAGCAAAGCAATACCCATTACAACCGGAACGAAAATACCGGCTACTTTATCTGCCAATCGTTGCACAGGTGCTTTGCTGCCTTGTGCCTCCTGCACCAATTGTATAATATGCCCCAATACTGTATCACCACCCACTTTTTCGGCCCTAAATATAAAATGGCCTTTTTGATTGATTGTTCCGGCATACACACTGCTACCTTCATATTTTTCAACCGGTGTATATTCTCCGCTAATCATACTCTCATCAACAAAAGAAGTTCCCTTTGTAACAATGCCATCTACAGGCACTTTTTCACCTGGTTTCACAACAACCATATTACCTATTGCAACTTCAGCTGTCAGTATTTGCTTTTCAGCACCATTTTCAAAAATAGTTACTGTATCAGGTTGCAATTGCATTAATTTTTTCAGTGCGGAAGAAGTATTTGATTTTGCTTTTTCTTCCAACAACTTCCCTAATAAAATAAACGTAATGATTACAACAGATGCCTCAAAATAAACATGTGTTGGTAATCCGCGGCTAATCCAAAAAGACGGAAAAATTGTTGTAAAAGTGCTAAATAAAAAAGCAGTGAAAGTACTAAGCGCAACTAACGTATCCATATTTGCTTTTCCATGCCTGGCCTGCTTCAATGCATTGATAAAAAACTGACGTCCAAAATAAAAAACAACAGGAATAGATAAAAACATCATCATCCAATTGCCATAAGGTACATGCATAAAAACCATACTGATTAATACCACAGGGATGGAAAAGAGAAAAGCAAAAAAGGTTTTTTGTTGTAGCATACGAAACTGTAAATCCTCGCGCTGTTTACTTTTATGTATATCCCCTTTCTCATCAATCATTAAATCATATCCAATTGATTGAACAACAGACTTTAATTTTTGTGGTGTTACAACCGATTCATCATACTCAACCATCACCTGCTGTGCAGCATAATTCACATGGGCATGTACCACACCATTAACAGGTTGCAACATTGATTCTACGCTAATTGCGCAAGATGCGCAACTCATACCAATTACCGGAAATATTTTCTTAACTGTTTGCATACATAAATGTTTGATACCACAAAGTTCCTTACAAAGCAAAGCCTGAGTATTACAACATTTATAGTTTAGTTTACAAAATAATTACATTAAGAAAGTATTGATTATTATGGTTGATGATTATTCCGAATCAAATAATATTATCTAGCGGCTTTCTTTGTCCTCCAATTTTTTTAAATTCAGTTGGCGTAAATCCGGTCATTTTTTTAAATTGAGCAGATAAATGCGCAACACTGCTATACCCCATTGCAAAAGCAATATCGCTTAAATTCATTTCATCATAGGTTAATAGCTCTTTCACTTTTTCTATTCGCTGTAAAATGGTATATCTTTCAATGGTTACGCCTTCTACAGAAGAAAATAATGTACTTAAAAAATGATAGTCATATCCTGTGGCATCTTCTAATATTGATGATAGTTTATGGGTAAAGAACTCTTCACTATTCTTCTGAATGAGTTGAATAATGATGTTTTTAAGAGATTCAACCAGTGCAGAGCGCTTGTCATCCAATATTTCAAAACCATTTTCTGAAAGTAATTTCCTGAAGGCTGACAATTGTGTTTCAGATGGTTCATACATAGTTACTACTTCACCCAACCGTATATTTTTATAGGAAATATCGGTATCATCCAACAATTGTCCTACAACTTTAATACATCTGTCGCAAACCATATTTTTGATCAATAATTTCATTTTACAATTTTTAAGATTCAACCAAGTTTACAAAATTTATTAAAAAGTACTGCATTCAAGTACTGCACTTAAATATTTATTACCACAAGCAATATAAAGCCTGTTTAAAGTAACTACTTTTTAATATTTATTTAATAAAATAAAAACAGCTTGAATTGGCTTTTGAAATAAGATATACCCTTACTTTTGCACGCAATTTAATTATGAAGCAAATGGAAACCGGTTCGGACCATAGTAATTTAAGATTCTCTTCCTAAGCTGCACAAACGTTTTTAACTGTGGCTATGGAAGCAAATAGTCGTTAACAGTTAAAAACAATACTCATGCATATTGTATTTTCACTTTTTTGTCATACGCTACTTTTTAGCCGAAGTTGTGGTGCATTGCTATAACCTATTGTAAAGCTTTGCTATTACAGTGGGTTGTTTACTACCGGCATGAAACACAATTAATTTTAACGGGAAAAATCCGGGCGTTATGTTAAAAACAACAGCAGCTAAATTAGTGAAGCATATTTCCTTTTCAGGAGAAAATACAGCTCAGGCTGTTCAATCTGCCTCTGTAACCAAATTAAAACAGGTAGCTACTGCTTCAAAACCCGAAGTAATTACTTTATTAAAAACAAAAGAAACCGGCCTTTCAACAGAAGAGAAAGAAGAAAGAGAACAGGAATTTGGACTCAATGAGGTTTCACACGAAAAAGCACCATCCTGGTACATTCAACTACTCGAGGCATTTCTGAATCCATTTATTGGAGTATTAATTATAATAGCTGCCATCTCTATTATAACAGATATTATTACTGCTGCACCTGGTGAAAGAGATTATAAAACAGTAACTGTTGTGGGCGTAATGGTATTACTCAGCTCTTTTTTAAGATTTTGGCAGGAATTTAGAAGCAATAAAGCTGCAGAGCAGCTGAAAAGCATGGTTAAAACAACGGCAACGGTTTTGCGTAATGGTGAAGGAAAAAAAGAAGTGGATATTAAGGATTTAACTGTTGGAGATGTGGTATTACTTTCTGCGGGAGATATGATTCCTGCCGATTGCCGTGTTTGGACATCTAAAGACTTATTTGTAAGTCAGGCTATGTTAACCGGCGAATCGCTACCTGTTGAAAAAAGAGACATCAGCATTACAGATGCCGAACAAAAATCGCCTTTGGAATTAGAGAATATTTGTTTTATGGGCACCAATGTGGTAAGTGGCGCGGCAACTGTTATTGTAGTGAACACAGGCAACCAAACTTATTTTGGCTCAATCAGTAAATCGCTAACCGGCAAAAGGGCAGAAACCAGTTTCGATAAAGGTGTAAACAGTGTAAGTTGGCTATTAATTCGGTTTATGCTGTTTATGGTTCCGCTCATTTTTATTTTAAATGGTGTAGTAAAGCATAACTGGCTCGAAGCCTTACTGTTTGCCATTGCCGTAGCGGTAGGTTTAACCCCCGAAATGCTACCCATGATTGTTACCGCCAATTTAGCAAAAGGTGCGTTGAACATGAGTAAGAGGAAAGTTATTGTAAAACGCCTGAATGCCATTCAAAACATTGGCGCCATGGATATTTTATGCACCGATAAAACGGGCACATTAACTATGGACAAAATTGTGTTGGAACGTCACTTGAACGTATTTGGAGATGATGATGATGAGGTATTAAAATGGGCCTACCTGAACAGCTTCCACCAAACCGGATTAAAAAACCTGTTAGATGTTGCTGTACTGGAACATGCCGAATTACATGATTATCTGAAAGCTGAAGAACAATATACAAAAGTGGATGAAATTCCATTTGATTTTCAACGCAGAAGAATGTCTGTTATTCTAAAACAGAAAAACGGCAAACACCTGCTCATCTGCAAAGGTGCAGTGGAAGAAATTTTAGACCTTTGCACACATGCTTTTGATCCCGGAGAAGACAAAGAATTACATATTGAAAACGATAAAGTAATTCCGATTGATGAAGCCATGCGTAAAACCATTTTAAACACTTCAAAAAAATTAAACAAAGAAGGGTTAAGGGTTTTATTGGTAGCCATCAAGGAATTTGATAACAGAGCACTTACCTATTCTGTTGCTGATGAAAAAGACATGACCATTACAGGTTTTATTGGTTTTCTGGATCCGGCAAAACCCTCTGCACAACCTTCCATTGAGGCATTACAGAAATTAGGTATTACTTTAAAAGTATTAACCGGCGACAACGAAACTGTTACTAAGAAAATTTGTAAAGATGTAGGCATTACTGTACAACATATTTTACTGGGTAATGAGTTAGAGAAAATTTCTGACGATGAACTGATGGCAAGAATTGACGACATTAACATTTTTGCCAAATTAAGTCCACTACAAAAAAGCAGGGTAGTAAAAGTATTGCAAGCCAAAGGGCATACCGTTGGCTTCATGGGTGATGGCATTAATGATGCCGGTGCACTTCGTGATGCCGATGTGGGTATTTCTGTTGATACGGCTACGGATATTGCCAAAGAAAGTGCAGATATTATTCTGCTGGAAAAAGATTTGATGGTACTTAGAAAAGGGGTGATTTATGGAAGAAGAACATTTGGCAATATCATTAAATACATTAAAATGACTGCCAGCAGCAATTTTGGCAATATGTTTAGTATGCTGGGCGCCAGTGCATTCCTGCCTTTCCTACCCATGTTACCTATTCAGTTATTGGTGCAAAATTTATTGTATGATATTTCGCAAATATCCATTCCATGGGATAAAATGGATGCTGAATATTTGGAAAAACCCAAAAAATGGGATGCAAGTGGAATAGCCAGATTTATGTTCTTTATTGGACCTATCAGTTCAATTTTTGATTATGCAACATTTGCTTTATTATTCTTTTTCTTTAAAGCAAATAGTCCGGCACATCAATCATTTTTCCAAAGTGGCTGGTTTATAGAAGGTCTGTTATCACAAACATTGATTGTTCATATGATTAGAACAACCAAAATACCATTTATACAAAGTTGGGCAACGGTACCGGTTATTACATTAACATTGGTCATTATGATACTTGGAACTTACATTCCCTTTTCACCATTGGCAGATGCACTAAAAATGCAACCCCTGCCCTGGATATATTTCCCCTTTCTTATTGTAATATTAATCACTTACTGTATTTTAACCCAATTAATCAAGGTCTGGTTTATCAGGAAATTTGGCCAATGGCTTTAAATCAATTATTGTAGTTTAAAAAATATTTTTCCTATTACTTTATGAATGGATTATTTTCCTGATAGGGAAACTATTTTACAACCACAAATAAACATGAATCGAATACAATCATTTTTCAAATTTTTTACGTCATGAAATGGATATTTACTTCTACCCTATTATTTGCTTGCTTTAATATACATGCACAACCTGTTTTTCAGATGGATAGCTCCGGCAATTGGAGCCATCATTTTCAGATAACGGTTATTTCACAGAGCCATTCAGGCTTTTCAGCTGCATATAGTGGTAAAAACAGTTTAGACAATGCTGTAGAAACCGGTGCCACCAGTTTAACTACAACTTTATTTCTTGGAAGAAAATTATGGAAAGGAGCAGCAGCATATTTTAATCCTGAAATGTCGGGAGGTAATGGGCTGAGTTATTCACAAGGTGTTGCCGGCGCATTAAACGGTGAAACCTATCGGGTGGGTAATGTTGCACCACAATTATTTATAGCAAGAGCCTATTTGCAGCAAAATATTGCACTAGGTAATAGCAAATACACCAACGTTGCCGATGATGAAAATCAGGTGACCGATAAAGTACCTAATAATCGTATCACCATTACTGCCGGAAAATTTGCTATCAGCGATTTTTATGATGACAATACTTATAGTCACGACCCCAGAACACAATTTTTTAACTGGTCGTTAATGGGTAACGGTGCATGGGATTATCCTGCCAACACACGTGGCTATACTTATGGCATTGTAGCAGAATGGTATCAAAACAACTGGTCATTTCGTTTATCCAGTGTAGCTGTTCCAACGATAGCCAATTCCCATAAAATGGAATACCGCTTATCTAAAGCGCATTCTGAAACACTTGAAATTGAGAAAAAATACAACATCAATCGTCAACCCGGTGCCGTTCGTTTTATCATTACCAATTCCTATACCCGTGCACCATCTTATCAACAAGGAATCAATGCATTGAATAACAACAATAATTATTTATTAAGTGTAATTAGTGGGGAAGCCGAAAATAATACTTATGGAGGTAAAAAATTTGGATTAGGCCTGAGTGCAGAACAGGCATTGAATGATGATATTGGTATTTTTTCCAGATTAGGTTGGAATGATGGCAAATATGCCACCTGGGCATTCACAGAAATTGATCAGTCGGCCAGTATTGGGCTGGCTGTGAAAGGCACCCGCTGGCATCGGCCGGCGGATGTGGCAGGTATTGCAGGTGTACTGAATGGCATTTCGAAAGACCATCGCGATTTTTTGGCTGCCGGAGGTTATGGTTTTATTATTGGTGATGGCGCATTGAATTATGGACACGAAGGCATTATTGAAGCTTATTACAATACTTATTTGTTCAACAACTTTTGGTTAACCTTCGATTATCAGTTTGTGAACAATCCGGGGTATAATACAGACAGGGGTCCGGTGCATGTATTTGGCATTCGCGGACACTTTGCGCTATAACTTAAGAAATACGCATAACGGTAAGGTTTTTCATCGTCCCTGAGAACCTTACCGTTTTTATTTTGTTATTACGGTAAAATAACAGGATGTCAAAAGTTTATTCTATCAAAACCATTCAATATATTCCTACAGATATTGCTACAGCATGGGATTTTTTTAGCAAACCCGATAATTTAAAAACCATTACACCCGCCCATTTTGGATTTGAAATCATCAGCAAACACCACAGCCCTGAAATGTATGCCGGACAAATTATTGAATATACGGTAAAACCAATATTGGGTATTCCATTATACTGGATGACTGAAATTACACATGTAGTGCCACAACAATATTTTGTGGATGAACAACGCTTTGGACCTTATACACTCTGGCATCACCAACACCATTTTAAATCAGTTAACGGTGGCGTTGAAATGACGGATATTGTTCACTACAAAATTCCATTTAGTTGTTTGGGAGATATTGCCAACAGCCTTATGGTAAAAAAACAATTGCAACAAATTTTCAATTATCGATTCACCGCAGTAGAAACCCTGTTTGGAAAATGGCATCAATCATCTACATCAGTTGCTAATGTTGTTTTGATATAAAAATCTACCCTTAACGTATTAAATTTTGCTTAATACGGTTACCTGTTATCCATAGTGGGTATTAATGTGTTATAACTTTGCACATTCTTATCAGTATGGCAACCCAACCTTTACACTTTCTGTCCGTAATATTTTTACGTGGCTACTACCATCATTCACCTTTCTCCTGTTTTCTTAAAATATAACCGCAACATTCCGCATGTAACAGTAACGATGCTGTTATACCTCCAAATGATAACAATTAAAGCAAATCATGAAAACTGAATCAAACAGTTCAAAGCATTTACACCAATTATCTGCTGCCGGATTATTGGTTACATTAGGTATTATATATGGAGATATTGGCACTTCGCCTCTATATGTTTTCAGATCAATTATTGGTGATAGGCCCATTTCTGAAGAATTAGTTTATGGGGGTATTTCCTGCATTATATGGACTTTAACCCTGCAAACAACTTTTAAATATGTGTTATTAACCCTTCAGGCTGATAACAAAGGTGAAGGTGGCATTTTTTCATTATTTGCTCTGGTAAGGCGTTATGCAAAATGGTTGTACATACCAGCTATAATTGGCGCAGCCACTTTATTGGCAGATGGCATTATTACCCCACCCATTTCTGTAGCTTCAGCTGTAGAGGGCTTAAATGGCATTCATTCTTTACAAAATACCATCATTCCCGGAAATGCAATTACCATTGGCATTGTAGTAGGTATTATTTCGCTTTTATTTTTCTTTCAACGCTTTGGAACCAAAGTGGTAGGATTTGCATTTGGCCCTATTATGCTGGTATGGTTTAGCATGATTTTTTTATTGGGTTTTTTACAGGTATGGCATCATCCCGGAATTATCAACGCCATCAACCCCTATTATGGTATTGAATTATTAATAAATTATCCGCATGGATTCTGGCTGTTGGGTGCGGTATTCTTATGTACAACAGGTGCTGAGGCATTGTATAGCGACTTAGGGCATTGCGGTAAAAAAAATATACAGGTGAGTTGGATATTTGTAAAAATTGCATTGATTTTTAATTATATGGGGCAGGGAGCCTGGTTATTAACTCAAAAAGAAACATATTTAGGTAACACCAATCCATTTTATGCATTAATGCCCCATTGGTTTTTGTTAGTAGGAATTATAGTGGCCACTTTTGCTACCATTATTGCCAGTCAGGCTTTAATTAGCGGTTCATTTACTTTAATTAGTGAAGCCATAAGTATGAACTTTTGGCCAAGAGTTACCGTGAAATATCCGACCAACGTAAAAGGCCAAATTTATATACCCAGCCTTAACTGGATTTTATGGATTGGCTGTGTGGGCATGATGTTGTATTTTAAAGATAGTTCTGCTATGGAAGCGGCCTATGGCTTTTCTATTGTGATAGCGATGTTAATGACTACCAGCCTTATGTTTGTGTTTATGTATCGGGTAAAAAAATGGAACCATTGGCTGATTGCAGTAATTATGACCATTTTTTTAATTGTAGAAGTTTCGTTTTTTATTACCAATGTTGCTAAAATAAAACAACGCTGGATGTTTTTATTTTTTGAATTTGGCCTGATGTTTATCATGTTTGTTTGGTTTAAAGCCCGAAAAATTACCAACAGTTATTTGCAATTTTTAAAAGTAAAAGACTACACAACCCCTTTGCAATTGCTGAGTGCAGATAAAGAAGTACCCAAATATGCCACTCATTTGGTTTACTTAACCAAGGCCGATAGTGATGGAGATATAGAAAAAAGAATTATTGATTCCATTTTAAACCGAAAACCAAAACGTGCTGATGTGTATTGGTTTGTGCACATTGACAGGGCCGATAACCCTTATGAAATGGCATATAGTGTTACAGATTTACTGCCCGATAAAGTGATTAAAATTAATTTTAAACTTGGTTTCCGAATTCAGCCCCGAATTAATTTATTGGTTAAAATGGTAATGCAGGAAATGAGAAAAAACAATGAACTCTGCAGCATTAATAAATATGAGGACTTAGATGCAAGTAACTTTCATACAGATATTACTTATGTTATTCTGGAAACCTTCCTATCGGTAGAAAATGAGCTTTCAGTAAAAGAAGGTTTTATTATGGATGCCTATTTTGCCATTAAACATTTGGCACAGTCTGATCAAAAAGCATTTGGTTTAGACAATGCCACTACCGTTGTTGAAAGGGTGCCGCTGTTAATTACCCCCAAAACATATCTTCCTTTAAAACGAATTAGTTTTGCGCAACAGTAATAGCACTTCTTTATAGCATGTAATTATTTCAACTCAATCCAATTACTGAGCACATTATGTTCACTCACTACTGCTGCAAATAAACGGTTATTGGCAGGTATTAGTGAAGCTAACCTTTCATAAGTTACTTCTTTATCGGCAATCAATAATTTAATCAGTGTGGCATAAGCTATATTTTCAGTAACATTTTCGGGCAGGGCAAATATCGCAAATGCTTTAACGGGTTGTTTACCGGAATAATGTAACGTAAACAGATTACCATTACTTTTTGCGAATATGGGTGTTGGTGGTTTTGTGCTGTCAATCCACTGCATGGGCGGCACTATAGCAGGCAATGCATAATAATTATAGCGAAGACTGTCAGACCAGCCATTGGGATTACTTTCAAAATTTTTACTGCTAAAAAAAATACTGCCTTGTGTGGTAGAATAGCTTCTAATAGCTTTTAACTGATTGGGTAATTCATTAGGGTTGCGCCAGGCAGCATTAGTTCCGGCACGGTAAATAGCCTGGCCAATATATAAATCTCTGCCATAAGTATGTGCATTCCACCAGGCCAGCAGGGTATCAAAATCGGCTAACTTATGCCCTTGCTCCCAGTATAACTGTGGTGCTACATAATCAATCCAGCCTTTTTTCAACCACAATAAAATATCTGCATATAAATCATCATAATTGGTTTGTCCGGCTTTGGTATTACTTCCATCCGGATCCTGACTATTATTTCGCCAAACACCAAACGGGCTGATTCCAAATTTCACAAAAGGATTCACGGCACGAATGGTTTGATATAATGCATGAATAATGCTGTCGCAGTTACTTCTTCGCCATTCATCCTTACTCAATCCATTCCCGTATTGCCGGTATGCTTTTTCATCGGGAAATTCCTTACCGGCAATTCTATATGGATAAAAATAATCATCCATGTGTATTCCATCTACTTTATAACGGGTAACAATATCTTTAACTACCCGGGTAACAAATTGCCGCACTTCCGGCAGGCCGGGGTTGAAATATTTTGTATTACCATACGTTACAAACCATTCAGGATGAATTTTAGTAATGTGAGATGGTGATACAGAGGATGTGTGAATGTTAAAAACAGCCCGATATGGATTTAACCAGGCATGAAATTCCATACCGCGTTGATGGGTTTCTTCAATCATAAACTCCAGCGGATCATAATACGGCGTAGGCGGCAAACCCTGCTTGCCATTTAAAAATTCACTCCAAGGCTCGTATGAGGAAGGATAAAAAGCATCGGCAGCAGGCCGTATCTGTACAAAAACGGCATTCATTCCATTGCGTTGTTGCATATCTAACAAACGAATAAAATCGGCTTTTTGTGCTTCAACCGACATGCCTTTTTCTGCAGGCCAGTCAATATTTACCACTGTTGCTACCCAAACACCACGCATTTCAAATACCGGCGCTTTTTGCGACCAAAGTGAAAGTGCACTTCCTGTTAAACAAATCAAAAGCAAACAAAATAACTTTAACGGCTTTACATACATAAGGCGATTCATTTTTGGGAGATTACAAATTCATAAGCCATTCAAAACCGGCTTATTTTATTCATTGTAAAAACCGAAGATAATGCTAGTTATTACTTTTTGTTTTAAAGTAGATGAAATATGTACCGGTTAGATAAGATTAACATAAAAAAATTAATATCTGAAAAATGCAGGTAATCTTATCGGATAGCATTTAATAAACCATTGAGCAATTGTGCATCGTTTACCGATAAAGCAGCAACCATTGCATCTAACTCATGAATTCTTGCTTCAATTCTGTGCAAAACACCCACACCTTCAGCAGTTAAATAAATGGCTACTTTCCGTTTATCATTCGTTGCCATCCGTTTTTCTAATAATTTTTTAGCCGCCAAGCGGTCAACCATTCTGCTGGTGTCACTCATTTTATCCAACATCTGCGCTCTTATCTGCAAGGTAGAAAGGGGTACGGCACTGGCATGCACAATACGTAAAATATTGTATTGCTGAGCGGTAATATCTTCAGGCGTTAGAAACTGCCTGATTTTTTCCTGCAACCAATTTGCTGTAAAAATAATATTTACAATGGCTTTATGATATTCGTTACGAAAATGTAACTGCGGTATTTCCTGCTCAATTTCCATAAATAAAATTTATTTTTAACCTTTATCAATCTTCCCAAACCTTTAATCCTTCACTGCAATTGGCACAAATATCAATATTTCTCCTGCTTTGCATAATAGCACTTCTAAATTGCTTATAATTTTTGTTTTGCCAGGTTTCCTTAAAGCTTTGCGTTGCCAAATTACCCAACTGGTGCTGGGCATCTTTATCAAAACAACAAGGCACCACCAATCCATCCCAAGTAATTACATTGGCATGCCATAATTTCCAGCAATGATTACCCAATCCACTTTTCACCACACGTTTACCCGATTTATCTTTTTTATAACGGCTGTATTTATCAATAGATGGAATTAACTGATTGGGATCATTTTCAAAATCATACACCTGTGCGGTTTTAAACCGAACCTGATCTACCCCAACTTCTTTTCCCAATTGTTTAATGGCTTCTATCTGATGTTCATTCGGCTTCACCACTAAAAACTGAAAAAATACAAAAGGTGTTTTACTGTTCAGCGCTTTTTTCCATTTTACAATATTGCGGGCTCCTTCAATTACTTTTTCTAATTTACCTCCTACCCTGTATTGCTCATACACATCCTGTGTAGTACCATCAATAGAAATGATAAGCCTGTCTAATCCGCTTTCAACAGTTTTTCTCGCTTTTTCATCGGTTAAATAGTGGGCATTGGTAGAGGTAGCAGTATAAATACCCTTATCATGTGCATATTGCACCATCTCTAAAAAAGCAGGATTCAAATAAGGTTCTCCCTGAAAATAAAAAATCAGGTACAATAGTTCTTTGTGAATTTCATCAATTGTTTTTTTAAAGAAATTGCTTTCCAGCATGCCGGTAGGTCGGGTAAATTCCCGCATACCACTCGGACATTCAGGGCAACGCAGGTTACAGGAAGTAGTAGGCTCAAACGAAACAGAAATGGGTAAACCCCATTGAACAGGCCTTCCCAGCATTCGGCTAATCCGATAACTAATCCATACTTTGCCGGCATTCCACAGTCGGGCGAAGGTGAACTTACTGATTAAATTCAGACTATCATTTAAATTAAAATACGGCATAATGAATGTAAAAATAAGTTCATTCCTGTTAAAATGCCGTTTATCTTCAACATCTTCCTCTATTCGAAAAATGATTTTGATTTTGATTCCATGAATATGTCATTTTTGTAACTCAATTTCGCTGCGCAGCATGGCTAAGAAAAAAAAGAAAAAAACATCGCCGGTTATATGGATGCTTACAGGCATTTTCCTGGTACTGCTGCTGCTGTTGGTATATTTGTTACAACAGGAAAAAGACACCCCCACCCCCATTGAATTTACGTATGATGCCGATTTTGGCATACCACTGCCCGACAACTACAGTATACATGGCATTGATGTGAGTGTACATCAAAGCAATATTAGCTGGGGCATGGTAAAAAATACCAGATCAGACCATATTGCCATTGGTTTTGTGTTTATTAAGGCAACCGAAGGACTATCGGATGCCGATAAACAATTTAAAATAAACTGGCAGCAATTACAGCAATTTGGCTTTACCCGTGGTGCCTATCATTTTTTTATTGCCACTAAAAACGGAGCACAACAGGCACAAAATTTTATTCGCACCGTACAACTACAAACCGGCGATTTACCGCCTGCGGTTGATGTAGAAGAATTGTATGGTGTAAACCCTACCCAACTCAAAAAAAGATTGAAAGATTACCTACAAACCATAGAAAATTTTTATAAAGTAAAGCCTATCATTTACACCTATGCCAGTTTTTATGAAAGTTACTTAGGTAAAGCATTTGATGATTACCCACTATGGGTGGCTCATTATAAAGAACCCCAACAACCGCGTATTCAAAGACCCTGGCAGTTTTGGCAACACAGCAATGAAGGGCATATCAATGGCATTAAAACAAAAGTTGATTTTGATGTATTTAATGGCGACTCAGCCGCCTTTCAACAAATGGTGTTGCATTAATCTTCTACTATATCAGCAGGCAATGGAAATAAAAACTGATAACTATCATATTTCCGGTTGAGGAACGTCATATTCCCGCTCAGCATTGCACAATAATTTGCAATTAAAAGGGGAAGAAGATGAGATTGAATTTTTTAAATAAATGGTTAGATGGGCCACTTACGCTGGAAAGTTCGTGCAATTTAATTATGGTAGAACATCATCCGATTATATTGGAAATGCTGGAACAATCAAAACATCAATTGGAAATATTACTCCATTCCGGGAAATACCATTCTACCCTTTTACCGCAACTAAGCCGAAGGCTGTTTCAAATTAACAAAGAAATTGGCCAATACATCAGGGCCGAACAGGAACATTTTTTTCCATATTTAAAAAAACAATCCAATCAGGAATCTGCATGCGATGAGTATATTTTAAATACACATTTATTAGAAACCATGCAGGAAAAGCATGATTTGTTCACCAAAGCATTACATCAGCAACGTAAAATAGTGAACAACTACATGATAAAAAAAGATTGGGATACCGATTTAAAAAACTACATCAATCATCTGTTTCTGTTAGAGAAAAAAATTCAATCATGGATGGAATTAGAGCGAAAGAAATTATATCCCTATCTCATTAAAACTACCAGAAAGCATGAGTAAATCATTTACCGGCGTTGCTACAGCCTGCTATCATTGTGGAGAAGATTGTGGCAGTGAACCCATTCAGGCTTACGATAAAAACTTTTGTTGCGAAGGTTGTAAATCGGTTTATGAAATATTGAACAAAACCGGCATGTGCGATTATTATGCCATTAGCAACAATCCGGGCAGCAGTCAAAAAATTAAAGTTCGACACAATCAGTTTGCTTTTTTAGACGATGATTCCGTACAGAAAGCCCTTACCGTATTTAAAGATGATACCCAAACACATGTTACATTTTATTTGCCACACATGCATTGCAGTAGTTGCCTTTGGTTAATTGAAAACCTGCACCGGCTCAATGAAAATATTATTAGCAGCAAAGTAAATTTTACCCGAAAAGAAGCTGATATTGTATTTAATCATGCCAAAATAAGCATGCGTAAAGTAGCTGAACTACTCACTTCCATTGGTTATGAGCCTTATATAAGCCTACAAAATTTACAGCAACAAAAACCACGCATCAATCAATCAAAAATTTACAAATTAGGGGTGGCCGGTTTCTGCTTTGCCAACATTATGCTATTAAGCTTTCCCGAATATTTGGGAATTGATGATAAAGAAAAAAATTTAGCAGGCCTGTTTCGTTACATGAGTGTTTTACTCAGTTTGCCGGTAATATTGTATGCAGCAACAGAATTTTACAACAGCGCTTTTAAAAGTTTGCGCCACAAATACCTGAATATTGATACGCCTATTGTGCTGGCTATTTGGGTAACTTTTATACGAAGCATGATAGAAATTTTTACACATACAGGCAGTGGGTATTTAGACAGCATGAGTGGCATTGTTTTTTTTATGCTGGTAGGCCGTATTTTACAGGATAAAACCTACGAACAGCTCAATTTTGATCGGGATTATACGGCGTATTTCCCCATTGCAGTATCACGCATCAAAAACAACAACGAAGAAATTGTTACCCTGCCCAATATTCAGTTAGATGATACATTACTCATTCATCACCAGGAACTAATACCGGCAGATGGCATTTTAACCAAGGGTAAAGCGTTGATTGATTACAGTTTTGTTACCGGTGAAAGCATACCGGTTGAAAAACAAATGGGCGAAATGATATATGCCGGCGGTAAACAATTAGGCAGTAATATAGAGTTGCTGGTTATAAAAGAAGTAGCGCAAAGCTATTTAACCAAACTATGGAACCGTAGCACTTTTAAAGAAGCTGAACAAAAATCAAAACATTCTTTTGTTGATGCACTCAGTCGTTATTTCACCTGGATTGTATTTACCATTGCAGCCATTGCCGGTTTGTATTGGTACATGCACGATGTTTCAAAACTATGGCAGGCAGTAACAGCCGTTTTAATTGTGGCCTGCCCCTGTGCTTTGTTGCTAAGCAATACATTTACCAATGGTACCATCTTACGCCGCTTAGGACGCAATAATTTTTACCTACGTAATGCAGCTACTATTGAAACCATTGCAAAAGTAGATTATATTGTATTTGACAAAACAGGAACCCTTACTACCGGCCGTTATGAAAATATTACATACAACGGTATGCCACTTGCGGAATCCTTAAAAAGAAAAATTGCCACATTAGCGGCACAATCAACCCACCCGTTAAGCAAGGCAATTGTACAATGGTTAAAAGTAAGCAGTGGTGCTAAAATAACCGGCTACCGCGAAATACCCGGCAAAGGAATTGAAGGCATTGTTGAAGATGAATGGATAGCCATTGGTGCAAAAACATTTATCACTGAACAGGAAGCAAATGCTGATGATACATCATCGGTATACTTCTCACTTGAAGGTACAATGATTGGAAAATTTATTTTTAAAAACAGCTACCGGCCCGGACTACATACTTTAAGGAGACAATTGCAAAATAAATATGCACTTGCCATATTAAGTGGCGATAATGCCGGCGAAAAAAATTATCTGCAATCATTACTCGGCTTTAATGCCATTACGCTGTTTCACCAAAAACCGAATGATAAATTGTTGTTTATTGAACAACTACAAAGTAAAGGCTATACCGTTATGATGGTGGGTGATGGACTAAACGATGCCGGTGCTTTACAACAAGCCAACGTTGGTATTGCCGTTTCTGAAAACAGCAACAATTTTACACCTGCCAGCGATGTAATTTTGGATGCAGCTCAATTACACCGGTTACCCGCCTTCATTCAGTTGGCCAAAGCAAACCGATGGATTATTATTACTGCTTTCATCGTTTCAATTCTATACAATATCATCGGAATATATTTTGCAGTGCAAGGCATACTATCACCCATGATAGCAGCCATATTAATGCCTGCCAGTACCATCAGCATTGTATTCATTACCTATGGTTTAAGTAACCTGTATGCAAAAAAATTAAGATTAAAATGAGGAGAGGAATCAATGATACCGGCTTCTGTATTTTATGGCATCACCTGTTGCGTCGCAATCACTTCATCTGTAATGCATAAGGCAGCAAAAACCGTAAAAATGAACATTCCAACTAAAATATGACAAAAATCATCTGGCCACTTGATGAAAGTCATATTCTCTTGAACCGGCACAAAATACTTTTGAAACAAATTAAAATAAGCCTTGTGAGTGTAATAGTTGTGTTATTAGTCGCCAGTATTTCTGTTGCAGCCCTTTTTTTGGCAGCCTTCTTATGGAGCGTAAAAAGTGGGCAGTATAACGATGAGGCCAGTCCGCCCATTCGCATCCTTTTTAATGATGCCACAATTACCGAAACAGCAACCAAAAGTGTAGACGAACACAATCATACCACCGAACAAAAAATTGAAACCATCCCATAAAACCATTTACTCAAACACAAACACCAGCCATTTATGCAATTAGAGAAGTTTTACTACGATAACAAAATTGTAAAAATGTTTGCCTATGCCACCATATTCTGGGGCATTATTGGCATGCTTGCAGGATTATGGGCCGCCATCGACCTGTATTATCCTGCCGCCAACTTAGGCTTACCTTACACCACATTCGGAAGAATGCGCCCCGTACACACCAATGCAGTAATATTTGCATTTGTGGGCAACGGAATTTTTATGGGGGTATATTATTCATTGCAGCGTTTATGTAAAGCCAGAATGTTTAGTGATGCACTCAGTAAATTTCACTTCTGGGGATGGCAACTTATTATTGCATTTGGCGCTTTAACATTGTTAATGGGTTATACTTCCGGTAAAGAGTATGCCGAATTAGAGTGGCCATTAGATATTGCCATAACCATAGTGTGGGTAATTTTTGGCATCAACATGTTCGGCACCATTATTAAACGCCGCGAAAGCCATTTGTACGTAGCCATCTGGTTTTTTATTGCTACCTGGGTTACCGTTGCCATGCTGCATATTGTAAATTCATTTGAATTACCATTTTCATTCATGAAAAGTTACAGTTGGTATGCCGGTGTGCAAGATGCTTTGGTACAATGGTGGTATGGGCACAATGCGGTTGCCTTTTTTTTAACCACCCCTTACTTGGGTATAATGTATTATTTTCTGCCCAAAGCAGCCAACCGGCCAATTTATAGCTACCGCCTTTCTATCATTCACTTTTGGGCTTTAATATTTTTGTATATCTGGGCTGGCCCGCACCATTTATTGTACACCGCACTTCCTGATTGGGCACAAAGTCTTGGCACTGTATTTAGTATCATGCTGCTATTACCCAGTTGGGGTGGTATGCTGAATGGTTTGTTCACCCTGCGTGGCGCCTGGGATAAAGTACGGGAAGATCCTGTTTTAAAATTCATGGTGGTGGCTGTTACCTGCTATGGTATGGCAACTTTTGAAGGCCCGATGCTGAGTTTAAAAAGTGTAAATGCAATTTCACATTTTACCGACTGGACCATTGCACACGTGCATATTGGTGCATTAGGTTGGAACGGATTTTTAACTTTTGGTGTACTGTATTGGTTAATTCCCCGCATTTTCAATACACCATTGTATTCTAAAAAATTAGCCACTACACATTTTTGGATTGGCACCATTGGCATAGTGTTATATGCGGTACCGTTGTATTGGGCCGGTTTTACGCAAGCCTTAATGTGGAAACAATTTACACCGGATGGACATTTAAAATACCAGTTTTTAGAAACAGTATCCCATATACTGCCCATGTACATTACACGCAGTATTGGCGGAACACTTTATTTAGCAGGCGCATTTTTAATGGTATATAATTTATGGAAAACCATTGCGGCCGGCAAATTAGTAGCCAATGAAGCGGCTGAAGCACCTGCTTTACCAAAAATAATTGAACCACATGGCAAACAATACTGGCACAGATGGATTGAAGCCCGTCCCATTCAAATGTTGATTTTCAGTTTAATAGCAGTTGCTATTGGTGGTATTATTGAAATGGTTCCAACTTTTTTAATCAAAAGCAATATTCCAACCATTGCTTCAGTAAAACCTTATACCCCGCTTGAATTGCAGGGAAGAGATATTTATGTTCGGGAAGGATGTTATCTCTGCCACTCACAAATGATTCGCCCTTTCAGAGATGAGGTAGCCCGCTATGGCGAATACAGTAAGGCAGGAGAATTTGTGTATGATCATCCCTTTCAGTGGGGCAGTAAACGTACTGGTCCGGATTTAGCACGTATTGGTGGCAAATACCCCGATAGCTGGCATTTCAATCACATGTTAGATCCCCGTTCTATGAGCCCTGGTTCTATTATGCCTTCTTATGGATGGTTGTTCGATAATAAAATTGATACAGCTATTACACCTGCTAAAATAAGAGCCATGCAAACATTAGGTGTTCCCTATCCGGCCGGCTATGATAAAATTGCCAATAAAGATTTGGAAGCACAGGCAAAAAGTATCAAAGAAACTTTGAAGAAAGATAAAATTGACATCAGCAGCAATGCTGAAATTATAGCGCTGATTGCTTATTTGCAAAGAATGGGTACTGATATTAAAGCACAATCTGCTACCAATAACAGTGAATCCACCAGTATGAATGCGCAATAACCTTAAAAAACTTTAAGATGAAATTTATCAATTATCTGGAAAAAATTATCGGCGTAGATGTTTACGCATTATCCTCGTTTATCATCTTCTTCCTGTTTTTTATTGGAGTGGCATTGTGGGTATGGAAAGCAGACAAAAAAAACATGCAGCAAATTAGCAATATTCCGCTGGAGGAAGATCACAACTATTAATAACGCCAAAATTGTTCATAACAACAAAACAAACAACAATGAACGCATATTTCAACAAAATCAGAAGCAATAAATGGCTGTTAAGCATATTGGCTTTATTGCCGGTTGGTGCATTTGCAGCCGGCCCCCCACAGCCTTCTTCACTTTCATTCCCTGTTACACAACTGATGGTAGTGATTATTATCTTTCTTTTAATTGCAATTGTACTATTGGCCAATGTACTGGTAGGAGCTGCTAAAATAAAATTACAGGAAGAAAAAGAAGCCATAGAAAAAAAGAAAAATAATAATACCTCCGTTTTAATGATGATTGGGGTAATGAGCCTGCTAAGTCTGCATGCTTTTGGAGCTGATAACCCAACAACAACCGTTGCACCCGCTAATTACGGCGGACTAACACCGATTGGATATTTTACCCTGGTGGGTGTGGTATTATTAGAATTGCTGATTTTATTATTGCTGATTTACAATATAAAATTTCTGTTACGCAAACAACGCACAGCCATTGCTGAAGGTGAAGTTGCCACACAGTTGGTTTATAAACCCAATGCCTTTAAAACCTGGTGGGCTAATATTAACCGGTTTAAACCCATAAAAGAAGAAGCAGAAATTGATTTAGGACACGATTACGATGGAATTCGGGAATTAGATAACAGACTTCCACCCTGGTGGTTGTATGGATTTTATGCCAGTATCATTTTTGCCGGTATTTATTTAGTTCGGTACCATGTGTTACACAGTGCTCCGTTAAGTAAAGAAGAATTACAAATTTCGTTGGCAAAAGCCGAAGCTGAGAAACAAGCTTATTTAAAAGAATCAAAAGCAAATGTAGATGAAAATACGGTAAAATATTTAACCGATGCCAGCGATTTAGAAGCAGGTAAACAAATTTTTACCACCACCTGTGCAGCTTGCCATTTAGCCGATGGCGGCGGCTTAGTAGGCCCTAATCTTACAGATGATTATTGGTTACACGGATGCAGTATTAAAGATATTTTTAAAAGCATTACCTATGGTTGGCCCGAAAAAGGTATGAAGAGTTGGAAAGATGATTACTCACCCTTACAAATTGAACAAATTGCCAGTTATGTAAAAAGTTTACACGGCACTAAACCAAAAACACCGAAAGAACCACAAGGTACCCTTTGCACCGACCAGGGTGCTGCGCCTGCATCAGGTACCGATTCAACCCAAAAATCGGCAGCAGCCATTCAATAAGCATTCAAAATACCCATTTGTATGAGTAAAGATGTAGAACATATCAATGAACCCCTTTCAGAAAGTTTTCGCGACAGAATTGCAACAGTAGATGAGGAAGGGAAACGCAAATGGGTGTATGCTTATAAACCCAAAGGAAAATTTTATTCCATCAGAACCTGGTTAAGTGTTTTTTATTTTATTGTATTCTTTGGTACGCCTTTTATTCAGATAGATAGCAGGCCGCTATTCATGTTCAATATACCCGAAGGAAAATTTATTCTGTTTACCAAAATTTTCTGGCCTCAGGATTTTTTCATCTTCGGATTAACCATGATTACTTTCGTATTTTTTGTGGTATTATTTACGGCTGCATTCGGCCGCCTTTTCTGCGGTTGGGCTTGCCCACAAACCAATTTTATGGAAATGATGTTCCGTAAAATTGAATTCCTGATACTGGGTGATGCGCCTGCACAAAGGCAACTCAGTAATGCACCCTGGACCGGTAAAAAAATATTTAAAGTTGGTTTAAAGCATGTTGTATTTTATTTGCTTTCATTTATCATTGCCAATTTTTTTCTGGCTTATATTATTGGTATGCCGGCACTCATTAAAATTATTACAGAACCAGTATCTGAACATCTGGTAGGCTTTGCCTCCATTCTGGTTTTTAGTGCTGTATTTTATGGCGTATATGCGTTTTTCAGAGAACAGGCCTGCACAGTGGTTTGTCCTTATGGCCGCCTGCAAAGCGTATTGCTCGATAAAAATTCTATGATTGTGGCATACGATTATAAAAGAGGTGAACCCAGGGGTAATGCTAAAAAATTACATACTGATCAGTTAGGCGATTGTATCGATTGCTTTCAATGTGTAAAAGTTTGTCCTACAGGTATTGATATCCGCAACGGCGTTCAAATGGAATGTGTAGGTTGCACCGCTTGTATAGATGCCTGCGACAATGTAATGGATAAAATTGGCAAACCAAAAGGATTGATAAGATATGCTTCAGAAAACTCTATTGCTAACGGTATACCCTTAACATATACCTCGAGAATGAAGTTTTATACTGCACTTTGCGCTATTGTATTACTCATATTAGGTAGTATTTTGGCAACCAGAAAGGATGTAGATGCCACCATCATTCGCACACCCGGCATTTTATACCAGGAAAGAGGAACGGATAGTATCTCTAATTTATACAACATAAAAGTAGTGAATAAAACAACCAAAAACGTACAATTACAATTACAACTGCATCAGGGTAATGGCAAAATTGACATCATTGGGAAACCCTATGTAATGGTACCCAAAGAAGGTCAGGGCTCCGGTGAATTTTTTATTACATTACCTAAAAATGCCATCAAAGAAAGATCATCACATATCACAATTGATTTAATGGCTGATCATAAAAAAATTGCAACATTGAAAACAAATTTTTTAGGGCCCGTAAACGATTAAAATAATTATTTATGAATTGGGGATTTAAAATTACCGCAGTATTTGTAAGCTTTACGCTTTTAATTGGTTTTTTGGTGTACAAATCAGTGCACACCAAAATTGATTTGGTAAGCACCGATTATTACAAAGAAGAATTGCGCTTTCAACAACAAATTGATGGAACCCACAATGCCAATTTACTTTCAGCAGTAAAAGTGATACAAACAGACAGTACCATTGTGATTGTTTTTCCGGCAGAATTAAAAGGTGCAGCCACTGATGGAGAAGCCTGGTTTTATTGTAAAACCAATGCAGATTTTGATAAAAAGTTCCCAATTAAGATAGATGAAAATGGCATAATGATACTTTCCAAAAAACCATTATTGAAAACAAATTATGCTTTGAAATTAAAATGGATTTCAAATAACAAAGATTATTATTCTGAACAGCCGGTAAATATTCAATAATGCAATGGGCGTTTATCATATCCGGATTAACTTTAGGTTTACTCAGTAGCTTTCATTGTGTAGGCATGTGTGGTCCCATTGCTTTTGCCTTACCACTTCCGCAGAAAAACCTGTATAAAAAAATAGCCGGTATTTTGCTGTACAATACTGGCCGCATTATTACCTATAGCAGTATGGGTATTGTTTTTGGTTTTATAGGCAGGATAATTTCCATTGCAGGTTTTCAGCAATATTTCTCCATCAGTATGGGATTGATGATACTATTATATGTAAGTATCCCCTATTTCAGCAAACATATTTTTCGTGTTGCCTGGATGGATGGTTTTACCTATTGGATACAACAATATTTGGGCAAATTGTTACAAAAAAGAAAACTAAAAAATTTATTATTCATAGGCATTTTAAATGGCCTGTTACCTTGTGGTATGGTGTATTTTGCCATTGCGGGTTCATTGGCAGCGGGATCTGTAATAAACGGTTGGGGCTTTATGATTGCTTTTGGCTTGGGCACCCTTCCTTTCATGGCTTTACTTTCTTTTTTTGGGTTTATTATCAATATTCATACGCGTAATTATCTCAAAAAAATCATCCCGTATGCATTGGGGGTAATGGCTATCTTATTGATTATCAGAGGAATGAATCTGGGAATTCCATACCTAAGCCCTTATTTTAGCAGCACTTCAGGTAATGCGATATCGTGTCACTAAAATCATTAACATTTTATTGTTAAACCATTGACATTTCTTTCAGTCTTTATTACTGACATTTGTGTTGTGAATGTGTGATGAATGAATATTAATTTAGTACAAAAGATTAAAATACGATTTTAACGATTCATTGAAAACTTTTTTAAACCGTTATTCGTAATTAAGATATTAACTAGGCAAGTAGTCAATTTTCTCATAAGCAGTTAGTTTTGGTTGCGGCCCCGATTTCCATCGGGGCCAATCTTTTTATATCACCCCATACCATTTTTTTCTTTGCCACAACCATGCCAGCAAACAACCTGCTGCATCTGCTATCATATCATCCACATCAAATGAACGATGCGGTATAAAATATTTCTGTACAAACTCCATGGCAATTCCATACACCACACCCGCAATAACAATCCACACAATCCATACACGCCTTTTCCTGTAATCAGCAATTGTATTTGCAAATAAAAATACCATTCCAAAAAATAAAGTAATGTGGATCAGCTTATCCACATGCCATTTTTCTATCCAGCCAATATTCGGCAAATCATTGCCGGGTAAACATAAAAGAAGGGTGGTTATGGCAAACCAGCCAATAGCAGCAACAGTAAAGCAACTTGTTAATTTCAAAATTTTTTTTACAAAAATAAGGGAGCCATAAAAATAGCTCCCCTTCCATCTGAAAAACCCCTGCTATGCAATCAGCAGGAATCATTATCCTCATGCCTTTACATACGAAAAAAGCGCACCAACGGATGCGCTTTTATACTTGAAAGTTGTAAATAAAAACCAGCAATTTATTTAACCTGAAATTTTTCCAAAAACATAGAGTTGGTCTAAATGCGGAGCAGGGCTGCCTCCTTTATTTTCAAGGGTAATGGCAAATGCCTGGGCATCGGGAACATTTTTTAATTTACACAATCCATTGCAATCGGCACTGAGTAATCCGGCATCAACCGGTTTACCATTTACCAATGCCCACAATTGATATTGTTTATTTTCCGGTGCCTGTGGCAAACGATTGGGTAACAGATATACTTCTTTAGATTGTTTATCCCAGAATACTGTGGCCAAATTGTTTTCTTTTCCTTTAATACCGGGCATAGATACTTTCAACATATTCGGATCGCTCATTAACTGCATGCTGTTGTATATATCTAAAGCCTTTGTTTTATAAATATTCAATCCGGCTTCCAATGAATTTCTTTCATTCACCAAAGCCAGGTATTGACTTTGTAACTTTTCTACCTTGTTAAAGAAATAAATATTTAATCCGGCACTGGCCACTATCAATAGTACCGCTGCAGCCGCTGCGTATTTATTCCAAAACAATGAAACAACTTTACCTGATGTTGTTGCTGCCTGCGGTTGGGTGGCAGTAATAGCCACATCATCAAATTCCTCATGCAATGTTTTAAACAACCGTTGTTTAATATGTGCAGGAGGCTGCTTGGCATTGGCCATTGCCTGGGCTTCCAGCGAAGCCTCAAATGCAGCCAGTGCCTGATTAATTTCGGGATATTGTTTACGCAACTGCTCCAGTTCGGCAACTTCCTGTTCGGTGGCCAAACCTAATATGTAACTTTCAATTACCCCACTTTCTATGTAAGCCTGTATATCCAATTTCAATGGTGTTTTAACATTTGCCTTAACTGTATTAATGCAGTTCTCAATCTGGTTTTAACAGTACCCAAAGGTATATCCAGCATTTTCGATATTTCATCCTGTGTATAGCCTTCAAAATAAGCCAGTTCTACCAACTGCTTTTGTTCGGGTTTAAGCTGATGTACCACTTTTCGTAAACCAATTTGCTCTACTGCAATACTGGTGGTACCCGCTTGTTCATATACGCTTTCCTGCAGTTCCCGGTTTTGCTGACTGTTTTGAAACCCTTTGCTTCTAATCATATCAATAGAAGCATTCCGGGCTATATTCAGCATCCAGGTAAACAGGCGCCCTTTCACCGCATCATACAGTGCTATTTGTTTCCAAATTTTTACAAACACTTCCTGTAACACATCGTTTGCCAGCTCACTGTCGGTAACAATATTTTGAATAATGCTATACAATGCACCTGAATAGTTATCATACAAATAACTAAAAGCAGCTTCTTGTCGTTGTTTCAACAACATAACCAGTTCAGGTTCACTGTATTTTTTTTCTTCTTGCAATGCTATTTTGGGTGTTTAATGCAGATGGTAACTGATATACGGCAAAATAACCGGTTTGGTTTTAGTGTACCAATTGTTGGTAGGCAGCAGCTTCTAATAAATCGGCCACATCTGCAGGATTGTTTACTTTCATTTTAATCATCCACCCCGCTCCATAAGGGTCAGTATTCACTAATTCAGGTTGTTTTTCCAAAGCAGCATTCACTTCTATAATGGTTCCTGCAACGGGTAAAAACAAATCGCTCACTGTTTTAACCGCTTCAACAGTACCAAAAACTGCCTCAGCATCCAAAGTTTGGTTATTGGCTATATCCACATAAACAATATCACCTAATTCACTTTGTGCAAAATCGGTAATACCTACGGTGGCCACATCACCTTCTAATTGTATCCATTCATGGTCTTTTGTGTAACGAAGATTAGCAGGAAAATTCATAGTGTATTTTTTTACAAATATTGTTAGAAAAATTGGTTTTATTGCATTAATTCAACAAAGTAATGGTTATTCTGATGTTCTTTAATGGTCTGTTTGCCTTATCGGTTGACTGCGCAGCAATTTTATCAATTACTTCCAGGCCACTGATTACCTGACCAAAAATCGTGTATTGCTGGTCTAAGTAAGGTGTGCCGCCTATTCGTGCATAGCGTTCGGCCTGTTCTTTTGTATAATGAAAATTAGGATTAGCAGGCTTCACCCGTTGCAGGTAATGCGTTTCCAAAGCTGTACTATCAAAAGTTTTACCCTGAACAATATAAAACTGGTAAGCGTGACTGGCTTTTCGGGGGTTTCCATCCCTTGCAGCAGCCAAAGCTCCACGTTCATGTATGATATCATCCCGAAACTCCGGTAATATTTGCTGATCAGGTGGCGTAGGTGTGTATTGCATGGCCGATGTGTCGGCCAATTTTTTGGTAGCCGGGTCGCCTCCCTGTATCATAAATCCGGGAATTACCCTGTGAAAAATGGTACTATCGTATGCCCCTGCTGCTACATTTTTAATAAAATTATCGCGATGATTGGGTGTATTGTTGTACAATTTAGCCACCATATTGCCGTATGGTGTGGTAAACAATACATATTGTTCTTTTGCTTTTACCGGTTTTTGAGCATAGGTCATGGATACAAAACGCATCAAAACTATCATCATCAATACATGCTTCATGTAATTTGTTTTTTGAAGCTATTCCTTATCCCAGTATGGTTGTTCAAAATACAAGAGGACATAATCTTTTAAAAAATTTTCCTGTTCGGGCAAAGCCATCACCGGTATTTCTTTCAACTGTTTAAAATGCGGCCATCCATCTTCATCTTTTCCTTCTAATATAAAATATCCACCGGGTGCCAATACCGTGCAAACCGCCACATGCATCAAATCCTGCTTTTGTTCTTTCGATATTTTATCGCGAATAAACCCCGTTTCCTGCATACCAATTAAAAACAAAACTGCTTCCAAATCAGGTTTTTTTCCAAACTGCTCCATTAACCGGGCCTCTAAAGCCCACCAGCGTTGTTGTAAATCATCTTGTACAAACATGCGGCAAAGGTAAATACTGTTTCTCTTTCCATATAAATTATCTCTTTATCTACGCCTATATTTGCTGCAAATTGCTATTTATGTTACAGGTACAGGTACTGCGCAACAATCCGGAATGGGTAAAAGAAAGATTAGCGCTGAAACAGTTTAAACAACCGGAATTAGTAGATGAAATCATTGCTTTAGATGATCTGCGCCGTAAAACACAAGCTCAGTTTGATGCGGTACAGGCACAAGCTAATGCTGCCGCAAAAGAAATTGGCAAACTGATGGCACAGGGGCAAAAAGAAGCCGCTGAGACCATGAAAGCCAATGTTAGCAACCTGAAACAAGAAGCGGGCGCACTTAGCAATGCTTTAACCGAAACCGAAAAAAAATTACAGGAAAAAATTATTCAGCTACCCAACCTGCCTGCAGCCATCGTACCACCCGGCCGCTCTGCCGATGACAATGAAATTGTTAAGACCGGAGGCCACATGCCTCAACTGCCTGAAAATGCCCAACCCCATTGGGAACTGATTAAACAATACGATTTAATTGATTTTGAAACCGGCGCCAAAATTACCGGTAGTGGCTTTCCACTATACAAAGGCAAAGGCGCCAAACTACAAAGGGCATTGGTACAGTTATTTTTAGATGAAAACACCGCTGCCGGCTACACCGAATACATACCGCCATTTATGGTGAACGAAGCCAGCGCCTATGGTACCGGCCAATTACCCGATAAAGAAGGGCAGATGTATTATGCTACGGAAGATAATTTTTACTTAATACCTACCGCAGAAGTTCCTGTAACCAATATTTACCGCGATACCATTTTGAGAGAAGAAGAACTGCCCATTAAAATGACAGCCTATTCACCCTGCTTTAGAAGAGAAGCCGGTAGTTTTGGTAAAGATGTGCGCGGTTTAAACCGACTGCACCAGTTTGAAAAAGTAGAAATTATTCAAATTGTACACCCCGATAACAGCTATGCAACACTCGATGCAATGGTAAACCATGTTGAACAATTATTGCAATTATTAGAACTGCCTTATCGCATTCTACGTTTGTGTGGTGGCGATATGGGCTTTACCTCTGCACTTACTTACGACTTTGAAGTATTTAGCGCTGCACAACAACGTTGGTTAGAGGTAAGCAGTGTGAGCAATTTTGAAAGCTTTCAAACCAATCGCTTAAAATGCAGGTTTAAAGATGCTACCGGCAAAACACAGTTGGCACACTCTTTAAACGGTAGCGCATTGGCGTTGCCCAGAATTGTTGCCGCTTTATTGGAAAATAATCAAAACTACAACGGCATTGCATTGCCGAAAGTATTGCATCGCTATTTTGGTGCAGAAGCCTTGGTTTAACAGCAGGCCGCACTTGAATAAATTTTTAAAACACCTACCCATGCCTAAATGGTTAAAGCGCACCACCGGCTATGTTTTACTGGCATTTTTTATTCTGTTTAATGTAATGATGGCCTCACAGGCTTACTACTTTACACATTTTTTTCCGCTAACAGAAAAACCGGCTACTACTGCCCAAATGAGTGGTATGGCCAAATGGAAGGCATTGCTATTGGGTATGCCTTTTTACAAAAGCAAGGTGGCTGATTCCTTAACTATTCCTCACCAAAATATAACCCTTACAACTGCCGACGGTCAGGAACTTTCAGCCTGGTGGATACCGAAAGATAGTGCGCTTGGCACCATTATTCTGTTTCACGGACATGGCAGCAATAAAAGTGCTTTAATACCGGAAGAAAAAGCATTTCACACCTTGGGCTACCAAGTTTTAGCCATCGATTTCAGGGCGCATGGCAATAGCACAGGAACCATTTGTACTGTTGGTTACAAAGAGGCAGCCGATGTAAAAGCTGCATACAATTATGTAAAAGCACATACCCAACAACCGGTTATTTTATATGGCATTTCATTGGGTGCTGCTACTATTTTACAGGCCATGCAACAATATGCCTTAAACCCCGATAAAATTATTCTGGAAATGCCTTTTGGTAATTTACAAAAAGCTGCTGAAGGTAAATTGCGTACCATGCATTTACCTACCGAACCTTTAGCTGCTGCACTTACTTTTTGGGGCGGTATAGAACAAGGTTTTTGGGCTTTCCATTTTAAACCACAAGATGCTGCCACTGCTGTACATTGCCCTGTTTTATTGCAATGGGGCTTGCAGGACCAACGAGTTACACAAAGCGAAACCAATACCATTTTTAAAAACCTTGCATCACATCATAAAGAAATGGTGGTATACGCCCTCAGCCACCACCAAAGCCTGTTACAAAATGAACCGGCTAAATGGGGGAAAACAGTCAGTGATTTTTTATACAAACAATACTAAGGTTCTATTATCACTTTTGTACCAATCGGTAACAGATTGTATAATTCAATAATGTATTCATTTTTGGTACTGATACAACCTTCCGTCCATGCCTGATAATCATCTACCGAAAAATCTTCATGCGGCCAGGTACCATGTATACCAATACCACCCCCTATTGCTGCATGTGGCGATATAACGCCATTGGCTTTGCGTTCTTTAAATTTCTCATAACTTTCTGCATTCGGATAATCTAATGCCAAAAACCGGCACCATTTAGGGTGTATTTTTTTGCTGACAATATGAAAAATACCTTCGGGTGTTTTCCTGTCGCCGGCTACCATTTTATCGCCCAAATCTTTACTGCCAAATACCACCGGATATTTGGCTAACCATACATGATTGCGGTTGTATACCGTTAAACTATAATCCGATTTTTTAATCACTACGTAATAAGTATCTTTATTGGCCACCGGACGAATAAAAGACCAACTACTAAAAGAAAGCACCGAAACAAACAAAATGGGATACAGGTATTGCCAGAATTTCATTATTCAATATATTTCTAAAAATATGCCGAATCACCGCTGTTGTCATATTTTAGAAAAATATTCACGTTTGTAGTGTCTATTAACAAAAACACCTCTTAGAAAAGAAGTGTTTCTTGAACTACATATAACATGAGAAAAAAACTAAAATCTGCTGAACCTAATTCCTACGGCGTAAGGTATCTGATCCAACCCCGTACTTTCTTTATACAAATTATTCAGGCTATAACTACCATACAAACGAATGGGGCCAATTCCTAATTCACCAATGGCCGCTACACGCCAGGGTTGTAAATTAAAATCGCCTCTGTATTTTTGTTTGCCACGTTCGCCACTAATTTGCTTGTTACGGCTATTGATTAAATAACCGGCGCTAACGCCTGCACTAAAACTCAATCCATTGTCTTTAGAGGGTGTTAAATTAAAGTTTACCATAAAGGGTACGGTTAAATAGCCCACATACAATTTATTTTTTGTAAAAGGAATACTATCATTTAATACCATGGGTTGTGGTGTATTTCTAAAACTGATATTATTATCGAATCGCAGGTTATACATTTCCAATCCTAATCCATATTTTAAGTTAACCACATGCTTAGTAACATTGAGTTTTTGCATAAAAAACCAAATGTTGACATTAGATGATTTGCGGGCATTGAGGTTAAAACTGTTTTTGGTAACGGGATTACCATTTACGGTGGTTAAATAACCAGCACTTTGGGCGGTCGTATAATTGGTATTATCGTTCAGGTTAGCAAAACCCAAATCTAATATGCCCCAATTGGTTGCTACATTATCATTACGCTTTTTATTAATTGGCCGATCGGTATCAAAATTGATGCTTACCACTTTGTTACGGCGTGCAGTAGCCTGCTCCTGCGGGGTACGGTTATTTTTGTTTTTTTGAATAATGACAAAATTACCTACCTGAATGGTATCTGATTTTATCAGAATACTATCTGCCTGTACCAATACACTGTCTTTGTTTTGAGCACTAATACTGCCGGCAGCACAAAGCATACCTGCTACAATTATCCATTGCTTCATATCATTTCAATTTTAAGTATTAACGTAGTTTAGCTGTTGCGGTTAATTTTTCCTGAACACTTGTTTCCTGCGAACGTAGCACATGTAATAAACCACCTGCTTTTTGTAAAATGCCGTTTACTTTGTTTTTGTTAACGGGAATACTATTAATATAAACAGAACCATTGTTGTTATCATCTGTTTCCAATAATCTATACACCACCGGTTGTGCCACTACTGTTGTATTTTTTTCCATCACATTTTCAGGCGCTTTTGCAGCTATTGCATTTGCAGGTACCGCCTGATCGGCAATGGTGTTAGCAGATATGGCAATGGTGTTAGCCGGTGCGGTTATGGTACCGCCATTTATGGGTTGCAAAGCATGCTGCTCTACTGCTAATGTGGTAACTTTTTCGGTAGCAGGGTTATGGGTTATGGTTTGCAGTGCCTTTGTTTTGGGAGTTGCTGCTTTTTCTTTTACAGCGGCCAATTTCGCTGTATTTTGCTGTAATGCTTTTGCATTTGAATTTGCAACTTTCAAGGGTAAGGTTTCTGTTTTAACCCGTGCCGCATCATTCGGTATATTGTTTTGCAAAGCCACGGTTTCATTGCTCCGCTCTATTCGTTGTGGATGTTCCGGAACGATTTGCCACAGTAGAAGCCCTATTCCCAACAATACAGCAGCAACCATCATCCGTTGCCAAAGTACCACCACCGGTTTTTTCTCGTGGCGGTATAATGTAGCTTTATTAGCAAACACTATTTTTTCATCGGGTAATTTCGCTGCCTGTAATACCGCTATCTGTTCAGCTAATGCTGCCTCATCCAACATGGCTTCCTGAATAGCAGCGGCTATATAGCTGTCTGATTCCCCATCTATAAAATTCAATAGTTCTGCTTCCTCAAAATGGGTTTTCAGGCGTTTCAGTAAAGCAGTTTTATAAGGATATACTACTGCCTCCAGTGGTAATTTAGCCTGTTGTAAAGCTTTGAGCTCTGCTGCTAAATCCGGATTCAATACCAGATAGTTTTCTACCGCCAGTTTTTCTATGGCCGATAATTCGCCATCTACATAGCGCATCAGCCAGGATTCAATATTATTGCGGTTAATTTTCATCATATCACATCACATTTTCTGGGCTTACCAAATAATTCCGCAGCGTTATACGGGCTCTGTGCAGGTACACTTTCACCTGACTTTCATTCAATCCGGTTATCTCACCTATTTCCTGGTAACTATACCCTTCATAATCTTTCAACATCACCAAACTTTTTTGCAATTCATTCAATTGTTCCAATGCCGCAATTAAATTTTGATGCCCCAGGACATTGGGTTGTTTTATGTTGCCTATGGCTTCTTCTCTAAAATCTTCCTGCAAATCTATGCGCTTGTTTTTGCGTATATGGTCAATCATTTGGTGGTAAGCAATGGTAAACAAATACGATTTTTCTTTTCCTTCCTGCACCTGCGCTCTGTTTACCCATAGTTTCTCGAAGGCAGACTGAACTATGTCCTTTGCGTCTGCTTCATGACGCAAATTCTTCCATATAAACCGATATACATTGTCTGCATATTCGTTTACACATTGGTTATACATTTTTTCAGTCATAAACAGTAATAGGCTGCTTTTTAAATGAAACGTGGTAGTGAAAAAAAAGTTACAGGTTATTCAAAAAAATTTGCTTTGTATATATCTGTTGCCGGCAATACTAAAAATAGGCAGCAATATTAAACTTATTGGCCGGCTCCCGAAAATAGTGGTCAGGAGCAGGTTGCCCGGAATGTTGTACCGGAATGTTGCATTGTGTGCACTGTTCAGAACTGCCCCACTGCTTCATTGCCCATACGCAGGCAGCGCCTATCACCATTA